>NZ_FYDH01000003.1:0-532256 GCF_900187475.1 Pseudomonas sp. Irchel s3h9
GCTCCGCACGCAGTTGCTCAACCCAGCGACGCAGAGCTGTAGGGCCCACGCCCATTGCTTCGCAGGCTTCACTCACCGAATAGTCTTTATCCAAAACCAGGCAAGCCGCATCCCGTTTGAAATCTGTTGAAAAATATCGTCTGGTCAAATCACACCTCATCGTTGGGCGTAGATTAACGCCCTTTAGGGGTGTCCAGAATCATTAAGCCAGATCAACCCCAGCCCTCTCCCCCAGGGGGGCGAGGGGGAAAGGGAGCCGATTGCCGGGCTATTCAGGATCTGAATTCGACTCGGTATTGCACGTCGGCGTACCTCTTTGAAACACCTCGGTCGGTCCCCTCTACCTCCGGGAGAGGGTTAAGGTGAGGGTTGTATTGAGCTAATAATTCACTTTGCCGCGTCACGCGCTTCTGGTATTTGATTAGGGCTTTCCCACCGACAAAAGGATTTCGGCATGAGCTTTCGCACTCTCGGGCACTCAGGGTTACAGGTGTCCACCCTCACCCTCGGCACGATGATGTTTGGCGAGCAGACCAGCGCAGAGGATTCGCTGCGCATCATCGACAAAGCCTGGGATCAGGGGATCAATTTCATCGACACCGCCGATGTCTACACCAACGGCCGCTCCGAAGAGATCGTCGGTGAAGCAATTGCCCGGCATCGGCATGAATGGGTGCTGGCGACCAAGGTCGGTTTCGGCCCGGTGGACGGCGTGCCAAACCGCAGCGGCTTGAGCCGCAAACATATCTTCAATGGCATCGATGCCAGCCTGACCCGGCTCGGCACCGACTATCTCGACATTTATTACCTGCACCGTGAAGACCACAACACACCGCTTGAAGTCAGCGTGTCGGCGATTGGCGATCTGATCCGTCAGGGCAAGATTCGCTACTGGGGGTTGTCCAACTATCGCGGCTGGCGGATCGCCGAGGTGATTCGTATCGCCGATAAACTCGGTGTTGACCGCCCGGTGATCAGCCAACCGCTGTACAACATCGTTAACCGTCAGGCCGAGACCGAGCAGATCACAGCAGCGCAAAGCTATGGCCTTGGTGTGGTGCCTTACAGCCCGCTGGCCCGGGGCGTGCTGAGCGGCAAATACGCACCGGACGCCAAACCGGACGCCAACAGCCGCGCCGGACGTCAGGACAAGCGCATTCTGGAAACCGAATGGCGCGTCGAGTCGCTGCGTATTGCCCAACAGATTCAGCAGTACACCGAGCAGCGCGGCGTCGCAATTGTGGAGTTTGCAATCGCTTGGGTGTTGAACAACAGTGCCGTGACGTCGGCGATCGTCGGCCCGCGGACGGAGCAGCAATGGGATGCGTACACCAAGGCGCAGACCGTGAAGATCAGCGCTGAAGATGAGGCATTTATCGATTCGCTGGTCACGCCAGGGCACTCATCGACACCTGGATTCAACGATGTGAGTCATTTTGTGTCGGGGCGTAAACCGCACCAGGCTTGAGTTTGCCCGCCTCTCTTCGACAGCCGACACCCTCGGCTGTTTTTTCAGCGGATCAAAGCGCGATCAAACGGAATGAGTTGATTGATCGTTCAGAAATAACCAAGGACTGATAAATGCCCAATCGCCCCGTTGCGGTTTCCAGCAAGCTTTTGCGCAGTCTGCTGTTCAAACTGCCAGGCGATAAGCTGCGCGATCCCTCTTCCTCGCAAGCAAACGCGACTAGCGGCAAGCGCAAACCATCGATTGAATACCGTGCGGATATTGACGGACTGCGCGCAATCGCGGTGTTGTTGGTATTGATTTTTCACGGCGGTCTGGCGCTTTTTCCGTCCGGTTTTATTGGCGTCGATATCTTCTTCGTGATCTCGGGTTATCTGACGACCGCGATCATCATGAAATCGCTGAACAACGGCACGTTCACTTTCTCGGGGTTCTACACGCGTCGAATCTGGCGCTTGCAACCGGCCGTGATTGCGTTGCTGGTCGTTACGCTGATAGTCAGCACGCTGCTGTATTTGCCCGATGACTATGTCGATTTTCTCAAAAGCGAAAAGTACACGTCGTTAATCATCTCCAACCAATACTTTTCCAAAGTGACAACGGGTTACGCCACGCCGGATACGGCGAGCCTGCCACTGCTGCACACCTGGTCACTGGCCATCGAATGGCAGTGGTATCTGGCCCTGCCACTGGGCCTCTGGTTGCTTAACCGCTATCTGGCAAAAAGCGTTTTCAAAGCGGCGGTGCTCGGTTTGACCCTGGCGGCAATGGCGCTCGCGCTGTACCTGTCTTACACCAATCCAGAAAAAAATTACTACTTCTTCACCGCGCGAATTTTCGAATTGATGATTGGCTCCTGCGCAGTCATCTTCGGCACAGGCAAGTTCAGGCTCAATCGCCTGAGCGCCTCTCTGGTCTGTGCACTTGCGCTTGTCACGATTATCTATTGCGCCACCCTCGACGATATCCTGCCGGGCTTCCCGCAGTACCACGCCATTGCCGTGTGCCTGGCCACTGCAGCGCTGCTGTTCCAGGGTATTGGTGATGCAAGCATCACCTCGAAACTGCTGGCCTTCAAACCGCTGGTGTTTATCGGCACGCTCTCGTACTCCTTGTATTTGTGGCACTGGCCGATCCTGGCGGTGATGAGTTACATGGGCATCGCCCTCACCCCGCCGATGATCATCTTTTACTTTGTTTCGACGTTCGTCCTGGCCTGGCTCTGCTATGTGCTGGTCGAAAACCGGTTTCGAAAGGCCAGGCTCGGCTTTGCCAAAACGCTGGTCGTGCTAATGATCGTACCGGCTATCGGTCTGTCGCTGCTCCACGCTGCCAGCGTCAGACATGAAGGCTGGCCCGACCGTTTCAACCAAGGCTATAACGAGGTGTTCAATGGCTTGAAAGCCTCTGTTCCAGCCAATCGGGAAGGATGCCTGGGCGTCAGCGATGGCGCCGATCCTGGCTGCATATCAGGCGCCGTGCAGGCCGCGCCGCAAATATTGCTGATGGGCGATTCGTTTTCGAATCATTACTGGGGTTTCGTTGAAACACTGGCCAGGGATGCCAACCTTGCCGTCCTCACACAGGGTTACCCGGCGTGCCTGGCCTTGCCCGGGATCTACCTCTATGACGAGAGTAAATACACGAACGGGCTGTATCAAAAATGCCATAACGCCACTCAACGCTATTACGAGATGATTGCGAAGCAGCATTTCAAGTATGTGATCGTGGGTCAGTTCTGGGAGGCCTATCTCGACGACGACATCGTCACCAGACGGGACGACCCGCGCAGCCCGGAACTGTCGCAACAACGCCTCGGCACCGCGATCCGCAAGGCGCTGGACAAGATTGTCGAGTCAGGCGCTACGCCGGTCCTTCTGGAAAACACGCTGCCCATGCCTGCCGGGATCAACACCTGCCTGCTGCAACAGGTCAAGTTGCGCGGCTTGATGGGCAGTGCCGAGCAAAGCAGTCTCTGCGCCACAGCGCCATGGTCAGGTGCCAAAGAGCCGGTGCTGGAAAAACTCTTCAATGACCTGAAGGCTGAATATCCCGGCTTGATCGTCATTGACCCGAAAATCGTGCAATGCAAAGACGACGCGTGTATGACCACCGTCGATGGCTTGCCGGTCTATCGTGATATTGGTCACGTCACCGATTACGCCTCTTACAAGTTCGGCGAGATGTACCTCAAGCGCTTCGGTAATCCGTTGAAGGTTGCTCAGTGATGTTTTCCTGGCACTGACTACGCTTGTGGAGGAATGGCCGCAGGCTGCGATCTTCAACTTTTAAAGGCAAGACCAAAAGATCGCAGCCTGCGGCAACGCCTAGACTGTATATGTGTGAAGAATATTGAGCATCTGCCCAATATTCAGCACAAAAACCACGTATCCTTCGCGCCCCGTTTGACCATCAACCCGCGAGGACAGTTTGTCTAAAGGTATCGCTCTATCGGTTTCGGCCTCGGTGCTGTTTGCCGTCATGTATTACTACACCTCGTTGCTCACACCGTTGAGCGGCGTGGAGATCTTTGGCTGGCGGATGCTCCTGACGGTGCCGTGCATGACCGTGTTCATGCTGGTGTCCGGGGAATGGCGGCGGGTGCTGGAGCTGGTGCGGTTGATGGCGGCAAAGCCGAAATTGATCGCCGGCCTGCTCGTCTCCTCTGCCCTGCTCGGCGTGCAACTGTGGCTGTTCATGTGGGCGCCGCTCAATGGCTACAGCCTCGACGTGTCGCTGGGCTACTTTCTGTTGCCACTGGCGATGGTGCTGACCGGGCGCATTGCCTACGGCGAGAGCCTGTCTTATTTGCAGAAAATTGCAGTGTTCTTCGCCAGTTTGGGCGTGCTCAATGAGCTGTATCAGGTCGGTGGGTTTTCTTGGGCGACGCTGGTGGTCGTGGTCGGCTATCCGCTGTACTTCGTGCTGCGCAAATACCTCAAGACTGACAACCTGGGTGGCTTGTGGGTCGACATGACCCTGATGCTGCCGGTGGCGTACTGGTTTGTGCAGGGTGGCGAGCAAGGCTTCGGCGTGTTCGATCAGTACCCGGGGCTGATGTGGCTGATTCCGTTGCTGGGATTGATCAGTGCGTCGGCACTGGTGGTGTACATCATTGCCAGCCGCTTGCTGCCGTTCAGTCTGTTTGGCTTGTTGAGTTATGTTGAACCGGTGCTGTTGCTCGGTGTGGCGTTGTTGCTCGGTGAGAGCATCAAGTCCGGGGAGTGGCTGACGTATATTCCGATATGGCTGGCGGTAGTGGTGCTGGTCTTCGAAGGCTTCAAACACCTGATGCGCCAACGCCGTCCTTAAAAGCGAAAGATCGCAGCCTTCGGCAGCTCCTACATTTGGAATGCGTTTTTCCTGTAGAAGCTGCCGAAGGCTGCGATCTTTTGATCTACAAAAAAATCCCGACTCTGCATTTCAGCAGGCCGGGATTTTTCATTTCAGTGGCGGATTACTCAGTGGCAAGCACACCACGACGCACCTGATCGCGCTCGATCGACTCGAACAGGGCCTTGAAGTTGCCTTCGCCGAAACCATCATCGCCTTTGCGCTGGATGAATTCGAAGAACACCGGGCCCATCAGGGTTTCCGAAAAGATCTGCAGGAGCAGGCGCTTATCGCCCTGCTCCGAGGCGCCGTCGAGCAGGATGCCGCGCGATTGCAGCTGATCAACCGGCTCGCCGTGGTTCGGCAGGCGACCTTCGAGCATTTCGTAGTAAGTATCTGGCGGCGCGGTCATGAAACGCATGCCGATCTTCTTTAACTGATCCCAGGTCTTGATCAGGTCATCGGTGAGGAACGCAACGTGCTGGATGCCCTCACCGTTGAACTGCATCAGGAACTCTTCTATCTGGCCAGCGCCTTTGGACGACTCTTCGTTCAACGGGATGCGGATCATGCCGTCCGGTGCGGTCATCGCTTTCGAGGTCAGGCCGGTGTACTCGCCCTTGATGTCGAAGTAACGGATCTCGCGGAAGTTGAACAGCTTCTCGTAGAAGTTCGCCCAGTAGGCCATGCGACCGCGATAGACGTTGTGGGTCAGGTGGTCGATGATCTTCAGGCCAGCGCCAACCGGGTTGCGATCAACGCCTTCGATAAACACGAAATCGATGTCATAGATCGAGCTGCCTTCGCCGAAACGGTCGATCAGGTACAGCGGCGCGCCGCCAATGCCTTTGATCGCCGGCAGGTTCAGCTCCATCGGACCGGTTTCGATATGGATCGGCTGAGCGCCGAGTTCCAGTGCGCGGTTGTAGGCTTTTTGCGAATCCTTGACGCGGAACGCCATGCCGCACACGGATGGGCCGTGTTCGGCGGCGAAGTACGACGCCACGCTGTTCGGTTCGTTGTTGAGGATCAGGTTGATTGCGCCTTGACGGTACAGGTGCACGTTCTTGGAGCGGTGGGTCGCGACTTTGGTGAAGCCCATGATCTCGAAGATCGGCTCCAGGGTGCCCGGCACCGGCGATGCGAGCTCAATGAATTCAAAGCCCATCAGGCCCATTGGGTTTTCGTATAAATCTGCCATGGTGGCGCCTCATCATTTCTTATCAATTAACCAGGGTTATTTGTCAGTCATGCGAGGTCGGTGGGTGGCGCACAGGAGATGCCACGCACACTGCGGGCGAGGAAGTCACCGTAGATCAGTTGAAACCCGAATATCTTCATTGTCGACCCAAGGCTCTTGCGGGCGAGGCTTCTGCTGCCAGAAGACGATTATTATTGTATGCGTAACCCGATTCTACACAGCGTAAATAGGCTTGTCTGCCCTCCCTATAAAATCCGCTTTTTGGCGCCCGGCGCAAGGGCTTTGTTGCACTATGCTTTTCAGCGGCGCGCCGTTATCCGGCCTGCGTTCGAGAGTCCCACTCCCCCCGCAACAGGATGCGCCCATGCCGTTGACCGTCAGACCCCGCCGCAAACGCAGCACCCGCATCGCCGTCACGCTGTTCAGCGGTTTGCTTCCGGTGCTGCTGGGCAGCGCCATTCTTTACATGCAGGCCGGACGCACGCTGGAGCAAGGTTCACAACAGACCGCCGAAGAGGCGCTGCACCAGTTCGAGTTGATGCTCGACAACACCGCGCAAGCGGCGCGCGAATTGCTGCCATTGGCCGGCCAGAATTGCGAAAACGTCAAACTCGCCTTGCGCGAGCAAGTAACCCGCCGCCCGTTCGTGCGCTCGACCAATCTGGTGTGGGACGACAACCTTTATTGCAGCTCTTTGTTTGGCGACTTCAAGGAAGCCGTCAACGCGGGCGACTACAACCAGGGCAAGTTGTGGCTGATGAACGGCAATCCGGTCACCCCCAACACCGCGCTGTTGGTTTATCGGCTCAGCGAAGGTCGCGGCGGCGCATTGACGACACTGGACGGTTACCATCTAAGCAACATGTTGCGTTTGATCGGCCGGCACATGTTGCTGGTGCTGCAAGTGGGCGATAACTGGCTATCGGGCGACGGCAAAGTCCACACCGGTACCCTCCCCACGCTGCCGATAGCGCAAAACACCCTGGCCTCCTCCCGTTATGCGTTCAGTGTTTCTGCCGGGTTTCCCGAGGGCGAAACCTGGCGCTACATGGTCGATGAATATCCGCCGCTGTTCAGTCTGCTGATTTTTTTTGGCGTGGTGTCGGGGGCCATCGGCCATGTCCTGCAGAAGCGCTCCACTTCACCGAGCCACGAAATGCTCCGCGCGCTCGAGGCTGGCGAGTTCATTCCCTACTTCCAGCCCGTGGTGCATGGCGACAGCAAGGCATGGTCGGGAGCTGAAGTGTTGATGCGCTGGACTCACCCGAAAGAAGGCCTGGTACGTCCGGATCTGTTTATTCCATTCGCCGAGCATTCGGGGTTGATCGTGCCGATGACCCGCGCCCTGATGCAACAAACTGCCGCGCTGCTGGGGCCGCTATCAGCAACGTTCACCGCGCCATTTCATATCGGCATCAATATCACCGCGAGCCATTGCAAAGACCTGGAACTGGTGGAGGATTGTCGAACGTTTCTCGCCGCGTTCGCCGCCGACAGCATCAACCTGGTGCTGGAGTTGACCGAGCGCGAATTGATCGAGCCGACCGACATCACTCGCCAGCTGTTCGAGCAACTGCACGCGCTGGGCGTGAAGATCGCGATTGACGACTTCGGCACCGGCCACTCAAGCCTGGGCTACTTGCGCAAATTCAATGTGGATTTCCTCAAGATCGATCAGAGTTTCGTCGCCATGATCGGTGTCGATGCGTTGTCCCGACACATTCTCGATACCATTATCGACCTGTCGGCCAAGCTTGATCTGGGTATTGTTGCCGAAGGTGTCGAAACTCAGGCGCAAGCCGATTATCTGACCGCACATCACGTCAACTTCCTGCAAGGGTATCTGTTCGGCAAACCGATGCCGGCTACGGAATTCATCAGCGCATTAACTCACCATTAACTAAGCCGGATTAAGACGAGCGTACCGGCCAGGCGCACCAAATTGATACAAAAGACCGCTGTTGTTACATGAGGACAACATCAGGATTTACTCTTGGCGCATTAACTACTACAATTTTTTCAACCTGAGCAAGATTGGCAGGGGAGCCATTTATCACCGAGTCGCTTCAAGGCTCTTGGCTTATTAGCTTTGTTTGCGGTTGGTATCAGCCAAACACACTATTGGAGTAAAGATATTGTCCAGACTCGCTGAATTTCGTGCAGCTGAAAAGGCCCTTCAGGAACAGCTCAAACAGCTGGAATCGCTGAAGAACGATGCCGGGCTCAAGAAAGAAATCGAATTCGAAGAAAAGCTCCAGGGGCTGATGAAAACCTACGGCAAAGGCCTGAAGGACATCGTCGCCATCCTCGATCCGAACCCGGCAAAATCCGCTTTGCAGACCTCTGCAGCCCCTAAAACCCGCCGCGCTCGCGTGGTCAAGGTTTATCAGAATCCGCATACCGGTGAACTGATCGAAACCAAGGGCGGCAATCACCGTGGCCTGAAAGCCTGGAAGGAACAATACGGTGCAGCCACCGTTGATTCCTGGTTGCGCGGTTAATCCAACGCCAACAAAAAAGCCCTGCATGACGCAGGGCTTTTTTGTTGACAATATCTAACAAATGAAATGAATTTCATCGAACAAGTTGCGGGTTTTCTGTAACGTTGCTGAGTCATAAAGCTAAACATTTTGCGGCGCGATGTTGCGATCAAGGCCGCCATTAAACTTTGTGCTTAATCCGTTCGGGTATCTAACCTTCTCCGTGAAGAGTACAGCACCTTAAAGTTTCAAGCTGTTTCTCAGCGCCACTATCTCGTCTGCGCTGGCCTTATAAATCTCAGCTTGCCCGGCGTAGGAAAGAACATAAGCCTTGTCCGCCTCGACTGCCGCCACTAGGGTTTGCGACAACACATGCCGACCGTTTTCGGTGATGGTGCAAGTGGTTTCCAGTGCCGGCAAAGTACCCAGCGTCGCCGGATGCACTTTGTTGCAGACACTTTGGTAACCGCTCTGGAAAAAGTCCTTCTGTATCGACTTGCGCATCTCCAGCAGCACGCCCTGCAAATTGACCTGATGCCCTGCTTCGACATGAGTCATGGTCAATTCCATGACCATCACCTGATTGCCATCGGCGTCATTCTTGACCGCGCGCTGACGGGAAACCTGTGCAGCTGCCTCGGGCAGCGCCTCGACTTGCCAACCGGCTGGCCAGGTAATGCTTGGTTCGTCCGCTGACGCGCAGACCGCCACAAGCGACAACACAAAAAAAACAAACACGGATTTGAACAGTCGGATCATTGCCGGACGCACTCGCAGATTGAGCCGTAAAGTCTGAGGCTCGCCCGCACGCAGGGCAAGCCTGCCCTTTCATTTGGCGATGCCGACAGGCATGCGTATCATTGCGTCCATTCACTCGCCCATAGTTATTGGAGGGCCCATGAGCCTGCACGAACTCAATACGTTCCCCGGCGTCACCGCCACCCCAGACAGCGCAACCCGCAACTTCGTTTTCAACCACACCATGTTGCGCGTCAAAGACATCACTAAATCCCTGGACTTCTACACCCGCGTCCTGGGCTTCTCGCTGGTGGAGAAACGCGATTTCCCGGAAGCCGAGTTCAGCCTGTACTTCCTCGCACTGGTCGACAAAGCGCAGATCCCGGCCGACGCGGCTGCCCGCACTGAGTGGATGAAATCGATCCCGGGCATTCTCGAATTGACCCATAACCACGGCACCGAAAACGATGCGGATTTTGCCTATCACAACGGCAATACCGACCCGCGTGGTTTTGGTCATATCTGCATTTCGGTGCCGGATATCGTCGCGGCCTGTGCGCGCTTTGAAGAGTTGGGCTGCGACTTCCAGAAGCGCCTGACCGATGGCCGCATGAAGAGCCTGGCTTTCATCAAGGATCCGGATGGTTACTGGGTCGAGATCATTCAGCCTGCGCCGCTGTAAAGACTGAAAAGCCCCTCACCCTAACCCTCTCCCATAGGGAGAGGGAACTGATTGGGGGATATTGGAGAATTACGCCGACTTGAACGATTGGCATTGAATCCATAATCGACTGGATCTTTCAGGTCGACGGACAGCGCCAGACACCTCGGTCGGCTCCCTCTCCTTCGGGAGAGGGCTGGGGTGAGGGGCAGCTTTTCAGATGCAATAAAAAACCCGTGATCGCTCACGGGTTTTTTCATTTCTGGCTGGACGCTTACGCCGGAGCCGAAGTGCGGATCAGGTGATCGAAAGCACTCAACGAAGCCTTGGCGCCCTCGCCCACCGCGATCACGATCTGCTTGTACGGCACGGTGGTCACGTCGCCGGCAGCGAAGATGCCCGGAATCGACGTTTCACCCCGGTTGTCGACGATGATCTCGCCACGCGGCGACAACTCGATGGTGCCCTTCAGCCAGTCAGTATTCGGCAGCAAACCGATCTGCACGAAGATCCCTTCCAGCTCGACGGTACGCAACTCATCGGTGTTGCGATCCTTGTAGCGCAGGCCGTTTACCTTCTCGCCATTGCCGGTGACTTCAGTGGTTTGCGCACTGGTGATCACCGTGACGTTCGGCAGGCTGTGCAGTTTGCGCTGCAATACGGCGTCGGCGCGCAGCTGTACGTCGAACTCCAGCAGCGTGACGTGCGAGACAATGCCGGCCAGATCGATGGCCGCTTCAACGCCGGAGTTACCGCCGCCGATCACCGCCACGCGCTTGCCTTTGAACAGCGGACCGTCACAGTGCGGGCAGTATGCCACGCCTTTGTTGCGGTATTCCTGCTCGCCCGGCACGTTCATTTCACGCCAGCGCGCACCGGTCGCGAGAATCACGCTCTTGGCTTTGAGGGTCGCGCCGCTGGCGAAACGGACTTCGTGCAGCTCGCCGTTTTTGCCCGGGATCAACTTGTCGGCGCGTTGCAGGTTCATGATGTCGACGTCGTACTGTTTGACGTGTTCTTCCAGCGCCGTGGCCAGTTTCGGCCCTTCGGTTTCCTGTACGGAAATGAAGTTCTCGATGGCCATGGTGTCGAGCACCTGCCCGCCGAAACGTTCAGCGGCGACGCCAGTGCGGATACCTTTACGTGCAGCGTAAATCGCTGCCGACGCACCGGCCGGGCCACCACCGACGACCAACACATCAAAGGCCTCTTTGGCGCTGATTTTCTCAGCCTGGCGCTCGATGGCACCGGTGTCGAGTTTGGCGAGGATTTCTTCTAGACCCATGCGGCCTTGACCAAAGTTCTCACCGTTGAGGTAGATGCTCGGCACGGCCATGATCTTGCGATCGTTGACTTCGTCCTGGAACAACGCGCCGTCGATGGCGACGTGGCGGATGTTCGGGTTGAGCACGGCCATCAGGTTCAGCGCCTGGACCACGTCCGGGCAGTTCTGGCAGGACAGCGAGAAGTACGTCTCGAAGCTGAACTGGCCTTTGAGCGAGCGGATCTGCTCGATCACTTCAACGCTGGCTTTCGATGGGTGGCCGCCGACTTGCAGCAGGGCCAGCACCAGCGAGGTGAACTCGTGGCCCATCGGGATGCCGGCGAAACGCAGACTGATGTCGGCGCCCGGGCGGTTGATCGAGAACGATGGCTTGCGTGTATCGTCACCGCTGTCGATCAAGGTAATTTGGCTCGAAAGACTGGCAACGTCTTTCAGCAGTTCCAGCATTTCACGGGATTTCGCACCGTCGTCGAGGGAGGCAACGATCTCGATCGGCTGGGTGACCCGTTCCAGGTACGATTTCAACTGGGCTTTAAGATTGGCGTCCAACATACGGGCGATTTCCTTTATTTGAGGCGAAAAAAAGCCCGAGCGAATCTCGCCCGGGCATTTTTATTGGGCGGTGCAGCGTACTTAAGAAGGTGCGGCGTACCGCCCTGAGTTGCGTGTCACAGACTTAGATCTTGCCGACCAGGTCCAGGGACGGCGCCAGAGTGGCCTCGCCTTCTTTCCACTTGGCTGGGCAAACTTCGCCTGGGTGAGCAGCAACGTACTGAGCAGCCTTGATCTTGCGCAGCAGCTCGGAAGCGTCACGGCCAACGCCGCCATCGTTCAGTTCAACGATTTTGATCTGGCCTTCAGGGTTGATCACGAAGGTGCCACGGTCAGCCAGACCAGCATCTTCGATCAGCACGTCGAAGTTGCGGGAGATGACGTGGGTCGGGTCGCCGATCATGGTGTATTCGATTTTGCCAATGGCTGGCGAAGTGTTGTGCCAGGCAGCGTGGGCAAAGTGGGTGTCGGTGGAAACGCTGTAGATCTCTACGCCCAGTTTCTGGAAAGCAGCGTAGTTGTCAGCCAGGTCTTCCAGCTCGGTTGGGCAAACGAAGGTGAAGTCGGCTGGGTAGAAGAATACAACCGACCACTTGCCTTTCAGGTCAGCGTCCGAGACTTGAACGAAGTCGCCGTTTTTGAACGCGGTAGCTTTGAACGGTTTTACTTGGCTGTTGATGATAGGCATTGATGACTCTCCGTCAGGGTTGTGAATTCGATGGGTGAATCCTACCCACTCACTCGACGGATGGCTCATTGGCAAACCTGATGCTGCTGATTTGTTTTCGCTATTAGCTGACTGTATTAATAGAAGAAAACGATCTCTACGACGTAGCCGGTTTATCCGTAATCCGAGCCATCCCCTGGAATGGGCTGGCTTCAACATAGCGCATCGCGGACTTCATATCCTTCCAGCCGACGTAACTCATCAACGATTTCAGATCCCAGCCACTTTGGTGTGCCCACGTGGCAAAGCCGCGACGCAGGGAGTGGCTGGTGTAGTTTTCGGCGGCAATGCCGGCACGCTGCAACGCCTGGCGCAGCAAAGGAATGATGCTGTTGGCGTGCAGGCCCTCCTCATTCAGATTGCCCCAGCGGTCGATGCTGCGGAAAACCGGGCCGCGTACCAGCGCCGCTTCGGTGATCCAGTCGATATAGGCCTGCACCGGGCACAGCTTGAGCAGCGCCGGCGCTTGATAGGTCTGCCCGAGATTTTCCCGATCACCCTTGCTGCGTGGTAAATACAAGGTGATGCCTTTGCCGGCATGCGCTTGCACGTGTTCGATTTGCAAGCGACACAACTCATCGCTGCGGAAGCCGCGCCAGAATCCCAGCAGGATCAAGGCGCGATCACGATAAGCCTTAAGCAGTGACGGACGATCCTGCTGCTCTTTTGCGGTTTGCGCCTCATGCTCCAGCCAGTCGATGACGCGCTGCAAATCCTGCAACTGCAACGGCTCAGCCTGTTTCTCCTGCGCTGGATGCAAAGCCCGAATCCCTTTGAAAACCTTGCGCACCACCGGCGCCTTGGTCGGGTCTGCAAACCCTTGGCTGTTGTGCCACTGCGCCAGCGCCGACAGACGCAGTTTCAACGTATTGATCGACAACTCCTCGGCGTGCGCCACCAGATACCGCGCGACGCTGTCGGCCGTCGCCGGCAAGAACCCGCCCCACTTCACTTCAAAATGCTCGATGGCCGCGCGATAGCTACGGCGCGTGTTGTCACGGGTGGCGGCTTGCAGATAGCGATCCAGATCGCTCATGGGCTGTTTTCTCGCTGGCGTACTGAGACAGGGATGCAGAAACGCATTTTGCCGTCTGACACTGGGTAATACCAGTATATCCCGTGCCTTTGTTATCAAAGGTTTATCTTTATTTTTGAGATGGTACACTGCGTACTTTAGTGGCATGTACCACAGTACGTAACCGTAGGAGTTCACATGGCCCGTGGCGGCATTACCAAAGCACTGGTGCAGATCGCGCGCACAGCGATCCTCGCCCGTGGCGAACACCCGAGCATCGATGCAGTACGCATTGAAATGGGCAACACCGGCTCGAAAACCACGATCCATCGCTATTTGAAAGAACTGGATGACGGCGCTCAGCCCGTTGAAGCCTCGGCTGAGCCTATCGATGACGAATTGACCGCCCTCGTCTCCAGGCTCGCCCAACGCCTCAAAGAACAAGCGCAAGAGCCCATCGAGCAAGCCCGCGAGCAGTTCGAGGAGCAGCGCGAAGCACTGGAGTCGGAGCTGCAACAGACGCGTCAGGCACTGGAAAAGCTCGAACACGAGCACGACATTCAAGGCGCTGCACTGGCACGTGAATCCGAAGCGCTGAACAACACACGCTCGATGCTGCAAACCGAGCAGACCCGCAATGCCGGGCTGAATCAGGCATTGGCCGACTTTGAGTTGCGCTTGCAGGACAAGGACGAGCAGATCCGCTCGCTGGAAGAAAAACACCTGCATGCCCGTGACGCGCTGGAGCACTACCGCAACGCCAGCAAAGAGCAGCGCGAGCAGGAACAGAGCCGCCACGAAGCGCAGGTGCAACAGATTCAGGCCGAACTGCGTCAGGCGCAGCAAAGCGCACTGGTTCGTCAGGACGAGATCACGCAACTGCACCGCGACAACGAACGCCTGCTCACGGAAAACCGTGGCACGCAGCGCGAACTGAGTCTGCTGCAGGATCAGCTCAAGCAGAGTAATCAGCGTCAGGACCAATTGCTGGAGCAAGCGACCCGCGTCGACAGCGAACGCACCCTCCTCCAGGAACGCCTGCGCGTGGCCACGCTGGAAAGCCAGACACTCAAACAGAGCATCGAGGAGCAGACGCTGCTCAACCAGTCACTGGAAAAGGAATTGAATAAGGCTCAGGCAAGCCTGGAAGAAAGCCAGCGTCTGGCGGCTGCCGTTGCGGCAGCGCCAGACTCAGCCAAGCCGAAAGACGCTTAAGCGCCGACCGGCGTACGCATGGTGACGAACTCCTCGGCGGCCGTCGGGTGCACCCCGATCGTGTCGTCGAAGTCGCGCTTGGTTGCGCCAGCTTTCAAGGCAATCGCCAGGCCCTGGACGATCTCACCAGCGTCCGGGCCGACCATGTGGCAGCCGAGGACTTTGTCGGTCTTGCCGTCGACCACCAGTTTCATCAGGGTTTTTTCCTGGCATTCGGTCAGGGTAAGCTTCATAGGCCGGAACCGGCTTTCGAAAATCACCACGTCGTGGCCAGCCTCGCGCGCTTCTTCTTCGGTCAAACCGACCGTGCCGATGTTCGGCAGGCTGAACACCGCCGTCGGGATCATCTTGTAATCCACCGGACGGTATTGCTCTGGCTTGAACAGACGTCGTGCCACAGCCATACCTTCAGCCAGCGCCACCGGCGTCAGTTGCACACGACCAATGACATCGCCCAGCGCCAGAATCGATGGCTCGCTGGTCTGATACTGCTCGTCGACTTTGATGAAGCCTTTGTCGTTGAGCTGCACATCGGTGTTTTCCAACCCCAGATTGTCGAGCATCGGACGCCGACCCGTGGCGTAGAACACGCAATCCGCCTCCAGCACACGACCATCTTTAAGGGTGGCTTTCAAACTGCCATCGACCTGCTTGTCGATACGCGCGATGTCGGCATTGAACTGCAGGTCCAGACCACGCTTGGTGAGCTCTTCCTGCAAATGCTTGCGCACCGAACCATCGAAGCCGCGCAGGAACAGATCGCCGCGATACAGCAGCGTGGTGTTCGCGCCAAGGCCGTGGAAGATCCCGGCAAATTCGACGGCGATGTAACCGCCGCCAACCACCAGTACACGCTTTGGCAGCTCCTTGAGGAAGAACGCCTCATTGGAACCGATCGCGTGCTCGCGCCCCGGAATCTCCGGAATCTGCGGCCAGCCACCGGTAGCGATCAGAATGTTTTTCGCTGTAAAACGCTCACCATTCACTTCAACTTCATGCGGGCCAACGATCTTCGCGTGCGCTTCATGCAAGGTCACGCCGCTGTTGACCAGCAGATTGCGATAGATGCCGTTGAGGCGATTGATCTCACGATCCTTGTTGGCGATCAGCGTCGCCCAGTCGAAATTCGCTTCGCCCAGGCTCCAGCCAAAACCGGACGCCTGCTCAAAGTCTTCGGCGAAATGCGCGCCGTACACCAGCAGCTTTTTCGGCACACAGCCGACATTGACGCAGGTCCCGCCCAGATAACGGCTCTCCGCCACCGCCACTTTCGCACCGAAACCGGCCGCAAAACGCGCAGCGCGCACACCGCCGGAACCGGCACCAATCACATAAAGGTCAAAATCGTAGGCCATTTCTATCTCCTCGGCAGGGGATCAGCATACCTGCAGCCACCCATTGGGCAAGCGCTGCCAGTCATATGGGGGCGCAAAATGAAAAAACCCGCCGAAGCGGGTTTTTCTTACAGACCAATCAAGCGCTCTTAGTAAGCCTTGCCAGTCTTATAGAAGTTCTCGAAGCAGAAGTTGGTCGCTTCGATGTAGCCTTCAGCGCCACCGCAGTCGAAACGCTTGCCTTTGAACTTGTAGGCCATCACGCAGCCGTTCTGAGCTTGTTTCATCAGGGCGTCGGTGATCTGGATTTCGCCGCCCTTGCCTGGCTCGGTTTGTTCGATCAGGTCGAAGATGTCCGGAGTCAGGATGTAACGACCGATGATAGCCAGGTTCGACGGCGCGTCTTCCGGCTTTGGCTTCTCGACCATGCTGTGAACGCGGTAGATGTCGTCGCGGATCATCTCGCCGGCGATAACGCCGTACTTGCTGGTTTCCTGCGGATCGACCTCCTGGATGGCGATGATCGAGCAACGGAACTGCTTGTACAGCTTGACCATCTGGGTCAGTACGCCGTCGCCTTCGAGGTTGACGCACAGGTCGTCCGCCAGGACCACGGCGAACGGTTCGTCACCGATCAGCGGGCGACCAGTGAGGATCGCGTGGCCCAGACCTTTCATTTCGGTTTGACGGGTGTAGGAGAACGAGCACGAGTCGAGCAGTTTGCGGATACCGACCAGGTATTTCTCTTTGTCGGTGCCTTTGATCTGGTTTTCCAGCTCGTAGCTGATGTCGAAGTGGTCTTCCAGAGCACGCTTGCCACGACCGGTCACGATGGAGATTTCCGTCAGGCCAGCGTCCAGAGCTTCTTCAACGCCGTACTGGATCAGTGGCTTGTTTACCACCGGCAGCATTTCTTTAGGCATGGCTTTAGTCGCTGGCAGGAAGCGAGTACCGTAACCGGCTGCTGGGAACAAGCATTTCTTGATCATATAAGTCCTTGAAAGGGCTGTGTGTACGAGTTTCGGCGCAGTCTAATCAGGCGGCGTGCACCTTACAATGCCCCGCACTGGCTAACCGATGCCAACATAGAGAAATATTCTCGCCGATAGTTCCATCGACATCCTGGCGCAGCCAGATCAGCGTAGCTCAAAGCAGTCGACAAACTGAATCACCATACGCTCATCGCCCCCCAATGCGAGCATTTGCCGGTATCATGGCGCCTTTGAACCAGCGAACGAGACAGATAGATGGCCGCGGTAAAAATCGTCAACGGGTATGTGATCGACAAGAAAGACGGCAAGTGGACGCTGACCACGACCAATGGCGAGCACATCGCCGGGCCTTTCGACAGCGAGCAAATGGCGACCGATGTAGCGGCAGTGTTCACCGACACTCCGGCATCGGCCAAGCGCCGTGGCAAAGATCAGGACTGATCGACTGCGACACCCCAAGCCCTGCCCTTGCGCAGGGCTTTTTTGTGCCCACCTACAAACAAGTGGCCAAACGCTATAACCTTTTCACACCGGCGCTGTCAGAGCGTCTAGTCCCTCCCTCGCTGAAGACCACAAACATGAATCTGAAAAAATGGCTGCCCCTGATCGCGGTATTGGCACTGGCCGGTTGCGCCACCTCCCAACCCACATACCTGAACAATGGTGAACAGGGGCTGTCGATCGATTGCTCCGGTGAAGCGAATTCCTGGGCGACCTGCTATGAAAAAGCCGATGCCTCCTGCGCGGGCACTGGCTACCGAATCGTTGGCACCGACGGCACACCCCAGCCCAAGGAAAGTGACAAAACCCTGGGCGTTGATGTCGGCAACTACAAGAACCGCAGCGTTGTCGTGGTCTGCAAATAGACCTTACATATGAATTTCGGCGAACTTGATCCCGAGTCCACGAACGACTTCGATCAGATCGTCGAGACGGTTGAAGGATTCGACTTCGTCGTTATCGTCGACCAGAAAGTAGCTGCGCCCGGCGCTCTTCTTGAAAAACACGATCCATTCACCCGGATTCGCCGGGTTCTGGATGACATGGGTGGCAGAGATCAGGCCCTCTACGTGGCGCTCCCGTACTTGCTCTCGCTTCATCGCGACTCCAGAAATGAAAATGCCGTCACAGCATGACTGCGACGGCATCGGTGCTGATGACGGTCAGTCTATCAGCCGGAAATACACGCATTGGCGGCCTTTTGCACGTCACGCGGGCGAACCGGCACGTTCGACATGCGCTCATGCAACTTGATGCTGCTGCCACCGGAGCGATCTTCGATATCAAACACCGCAGCTGCGCCGGTAGAAAGTTTCCCCGGTACGATGACCTGAACCCCGTCCTTGTGCGGCTGTACTTGCAGCGCGCCGCGGCTGTCTGCCAGTTTATCGGCCAGACACTGGGCATATTCATGGGGTTTCTTGCCGGAGATCACGCTCATGGTCGGCAGCGTTTCATTGATTTCGGAAACACTCGCACAACCACCCACAGCCAGAATCAACGGCAGACACACCACACCCCACTTCATACAAAACCTCCGTTAAAGACCGTCCGACAGCACAAATGCCGTTTTTCTCCGGGGCCTTCTGCATTTAACCCGCATCCGATTGCGAATATCTGTTCAAAATTGTCAAACCAACGCCCGACGGCCAGATAATAACCTGTGCAGGCTGATAAACTGCGCGCAATTACAAGCTATCGTTTTGATTTTGTAGAAAAAGCCCTTCTGGAGGCGCCCATGAAATTCATTCACCAGCGCGAACACCTCAACGAAGACGACATCGTCGTCATTCAATGCTCGCAAATGTGCAATATCCGTCTGATGAACGACGCTAACTTCCGCAGCTTCAAAAATGGCGGCCGTCACACCTATCACGGCGGCGCCTTCGACACCTTCCCGGCCCGTATCACCGCGCCGAGCACCGGTTTCTGGAACATCACCATAGACACGGTCAACCGCCGTGCGATCAGCGTAACCCGCAAGCCGACGCTGACCCACTCGATCAAGATCATCCGTCGCTCCAGCACCAAACTCAGCTGAGACACGCCGTCCGACCAGAAAGGAAAGCATGACCGTGGCCCAAACAACCAAATATGTCATCAAGTACAAACTCAACGGTGAACGCCGCTTCGAGTTCGCGCAGCTGGAAAACGGCACTGAAGAAGAAGCCAAGGCTGCGCTTGACGCGATCCACGGCAAAGATGATGTGATCAGCGAGATCGCCGTCAGCAAAGCGCTGTAAGCATCGACAGGAATTCGACCGCAAGCGGCGGAGTGTTCTGCCGCTACGTCCTGCCTAGACTGACTTTCTTCGACCAAGCGTCAAGGAGTCAGCATGTCGATGTCACCCTCGCGTCTGGATTCGCTCGACTGGGCAAGCCTTGCGCAGCAACTGGATCAGGACGGCTACGCGATCATCCGTTCGCTGCTGCTGGCCGAAACCTGCGATCACCTGAGTGCGCTGTATCCACAGACCGAACCGTTTCGATCGCAGGTCATCATGGCCCGCCACGGTTTCGGTCGCGGCGAGTACAAATACTTTCGATATCCGCTGCCGACACCGGTAGAACGCCTTCGCTGCGCGTTGTATCCGCGCTTGGTCCCCTTGGCCAATCGCTGGTACGAACGCATGCACCTGCCCGAACGTTTTCCGGCGAACCACGCCGAGTTTCTTCAGCGCTGCCATGCCGCCGGTCAACGACGCCCTACCCCTCTTCTGTTGCAGTACGGCCCGCAGGACTACAACTGCCTGCATCAGGACCTGTACGGCGAATCGGTTTTTCCGCTGCAAGTGGCGATTCTTCTGTCAGAACCCGGGCAAGACTTCAACGGCGGAGAGTTCGTTCTCACCGAGCAGCGCCCACGCATGCAATCTCGCCCGCACGTACTCGATCTGACGAAAGGTGATGCGCTGATCTTTGCCGTGAATCAGCGCCTCGTCAAAGGCGTGCGCGGTGATTATCGGGTGACCATGCGCCACGGTGTCAGTCGCCTGCACAGTGGAAAAAGGCATACCCTAGGCATCATCTTTCACGACGCAACCTGATGGCCATGTCCTCAACAACTCTCGACCTGTTCGCTGACCACGAACCCGAACAACAAGCCCGAGCCGAACAGATTGGCGAACAATCCTGGCTATTGCGGGGCTTCGCCCTGCCGATTGTCGATCAATTGCTGCCGGCACTGGACGCCGTTCTCGCAGTGGCCCCCTTGCGCCACATGGTCACACCGGGCGGTTTCAGCATGTCTGTCGGCACCAGCAGTTGCGGTGAGCGGGGCTGGATCACTGATCGCAGCGGCTATCGTTATTCGGCTGTCGACCCGCTCAACGGGCTGCCTTGGCCGCAGATGCCGAAATCCTTCGCTGCTCTGGCGCATTCGGCAGCCGAGCGAGCTGGTTTCTCTGGCTTCAATGCAGATTCCTGCCTGATCAATCGCTATGTCCCCGGCGCAAAAATGTCATTGCATCAGGATAAAGACGAAAAGAACTACGCCGCGCCGATCGTTTCCCTGTCACTCGGATTACCAGCCATATTTCTGTTCGGCGGTTTTGCGCGCAGCGACAAGACCCGGCGAATTTCGCTGCTGCACGGTGACATGGTGGTCTGGGGCGGCGTCGACCGATTGCGCTACCACGGCGTATTGCCAATCAAGCAAGGTCAGCATCCGCGCTTGGGTCAACAGCGGATCAATCTGACATTTCGGCTGGCTCGCTAAACCCGAAAAATTTGACCGCAAGGCCCGGAGTGTTGTGCCTGGCGAGGCTGGTTAACCTGAATCAAACAGGTCAACGGATTACTCATCATGAAAACGCTTTCGACCCCGTTTGATACCGAACATGATCCACGCTGGGCCGCCGTGCTCGCACGGGATCCGCAGGCGGACGGACAGTTTGTCTATGCGGTAAAAACCACGGGCATCTACTGCCGCCCGAGCAGCCTGGCACGCTTGCCGAAACCGCAAAATGTCGAGTTTTTCGACACCGCCCAACAGGCCGAAGCCGCGGGGTATCGGCCGAGCAAACGTGCGAGCAAGGATCAAAGTGATGTCGCCGCGCAGCATGCCGCGACCGTTGCCGCGGCATGCCGGCAAATCGAGATGGCCGAAAATCCGCCCGCCCTGAACGAGCTCGCAGAGGCGGCCGGTTTGAGCCCGTTTCACTTTCATCGCGTGTTCAAAGCCGCCACTGGCCTCACGCCAAGAGTCTACGCCGCCGCCCATCGTTCGCGCAGAGTGCGGGAACGTCTCGCGGACGGCAATTCGGTGACGGACGCTCTATACGACGCAGGCTTCAACTCCAACAGCCGCTTCTACGAATCAGCCAACCAACTGCTGGGTATGAAACCTGGCGACTACCGCGCTGCCGGTCAAAACAACGACATCCATTTTGCCGTAGGCCAATGCTCGCTGGGCGCGATTCTGGTGGCGCAAAGCGAGCGTGGGGTGTGCGCGATTTTGCTGGGTGACGACCCGCACCAACTGGTGTGCGACCTGCAGGATCAGTTTCGCAACGCCAACCTGATTGGCGCAGACAGCGGGTTTGAACAGTTGATCGCCAAAGTCGTGGGTTTTATCGAAGCACCGGCCATTGGCCTGGATCTGCCACTGGACGTGCGGGGGACGGCGTTTCAGGAACGTGTCTGGCAAGCCTTGCGGGAGATTCCGCTCGGCAGCACCGCCAGCTATGCCGAGATTGCCCAGCGCATCGGCGCGCCGACGTCCATGCGCGCAGTGGCTCAGGCATGCGGGGCCAACCGCCTGGCGGTGGCGATCCCTTGCCACCGCGTGGTGCGCAGCGATGGCAACCTTTCCGGTTATCGCTGGGGGGTCGAGCGCAAGCGTCAGTTGCTTGAGCGCGAGACGTCGGCGTGAACGGTCAATGGAAGCTACGCAACCTGAAAACCTCAGCGATTGACGTCCACCACAACCCGTCCGCGAAGTTGCCCGGCGAGCAGTTTTGGCGCCGCCTCGATGGCTTCACTCAGGCCGATTTCATGGTTGATCAATGCCAGCAGCGAGAAATCCAGATCCTTGGCCAGACGCTCCCACGCTTGCAGCCGGCGGGCCTTGGGCTGGGTCACGCTGTTGATGCCGGCGAGGGTCACACCGCGCAAAATGAACGGCGCCACTGACGCCGGGAAATCCATACCTTGGGCCAGACCACAGGCGGCGACGGTGCCTTCAGAGCGGGTGCTCGCGCAGGCATTGGCCAGGGTGTGACTGCCAACCGAATCGATCACCGCCGCCCAACGCTCTTTGGCCAGTGGCTTGCCGGGCGCTGACAACGTCGCACGGTCAATGATTTCGCCGGCGCCCAACTGCTGCAGATATTCATGCTCGGAGACCCGGCCGGTGGACGCGACGACGCGGTAGCCGAGTTTGCTCAGCAGGGCGATGGCAAAACTGCCGACACCGCCGTTGGCCCCCGTGACCAACACCTCACCCTGCTCCGGCGTCACGCCATTGCGCTCGAGCGCCAGAATGCACAGCATCGCCGTATAACCGGCCGTACCGACAGCCATCGCTTGCGCCGCCGTAAAGGCCTTGGGCAATGGAATTAGCCAATCGCCATCGAGTCGCGCCTTCTGCGCCAGACCGCCCCAGTGATTCTCGCCAACACCCCAGCCGTTGAGCAGCACCTGATCACCCACCTTATAGTCGGGGTGTGAACTGGCTTCCACGGTGCCCGCAAGATCGATCCCCGGCACCATCGGAAACTTGCGCACCACCGGACTGCTGCCGGTTATCGCCAAGCCATCCTTGAAGTTCAGCGTGCTGTACGCAACAGCCACGGTGACATCGCCTTCAGGCAATTGCTCCTCGTTGACCTGTTGCAGGTTGGCGCGGTAACCGCTGTCGTCTTTGTCGATCACAATGGCGTTAAACATGACTGCCTCGCTGGACTGTTTTCAGAATGTCGTGCCTTGAAATAGCACATCGCAACACCCTGCCACATTCGACTTTGCGCCAATCGGCAAATCGGCCGGGTATTTCGATGGCCCGCGTCTATGCTTTTTCGACGGTCGTGGTTTCGCCGAGTTTTTTAAAGAGTTCGCCACTGCCGCGACCACCGGCGTACCAGCAATTTTCATCACGCTTCTGGAGGCCGAAGAGCGGCGGATGTCATCGACGCTGAAAAACTGCACGGGTTGTTCTGAATTTCGAACTGGCCCCGAATCCGGTTTTGCTGCTAAAAACCGGTTTTGCCCCCTGCCCGCTGCACCGTTCGGAGAACCGCCCTCATGAGCCAATGGCCAGACACCCGTCTTCTTGATCTGCTCGGCATTGAATTGCCGATCATCCAGGGCCCGATGGCCGGTGCGACGAATTCGTCCATGGTCATCGCCGTGTGCAACGCCGGTGGCCTGGGTTCGATGCCGGCGGCGATGTTGAGCATCGAGCAATTGCGCGAAGAGCTGAAAACCATCCGCCAGCACACCGACAAGCCCTTCAACGTGAACTTCTTCTGCCATCAGCCACCGGCAGCCGATGAGCAACGTGCACGTGACTGGAAGCATTTGCTGGAGCCTTACTATCGTGAACTGGGCGCCGATTTCGCTGCACCGACTCCGGTATCCAACCGCGCGCCATTCGATGCCGCAGCCTGTGAAGTGCTGGAAGAATTTCGACCTGAAGTTGTGAGTTTCCATTTCGGTCTGCCAGAGAAATCCTTGCTCGAGCGGGTCAAGGCAACCGGGGCGAAAATTCTCTCATCGGCCACGACGGTCGACGAAGCGATCTGGCTGGAACAGAACGGCTGCGACGCGATTATCGCCATGGGTTACGAGGCCGGCGGCCATCGCGGCATGTTTCTCAGTGATGATCTGAGCAGTCAGGTCGGCACGTTTGCCCTGGTGCCTCAGGTGGTCGATGCGGTGAGCGTACCGGTGATTGCCGCCGGGGCAATTGCCGATGCGCGCGGCATGGCGGCGGCGTTTATGTTGGGGGCCTCAGCGGTACAGGTCGGCACCGCCTATCTGTTCACGCCGGAAGCAAAAGTCAGCGCCGCTCACCACAAGGCGCTGCGCACCGCCAAGGAAAGCGAAACAGCGATCACCAATATTTTTACCGGGCGGCCGGCACGGGGCATTCTCAATCGCGTCATGCGTGAGCTGGGCCCGATTTCGCACCAGGCACCAGCATTTCCCTTGGCTGGGGGTGCGCTGATGCCGCTGCGAGCGATCAACGAAGCAGAGTTTGCCAACCTCTGGGCCGGTCAGGCATTCACCTTGGGCAAAGACCTCGGTAGCGCTGAACTGACTCGACAATTGGCCGAAGGCGCACTGGCAAAACTCGCAAGCCGCTGAAGCTGCACAGCGCGAAGATTCAAACATCCTCGCGCTGATTTTAACCAACACTTCCTGTTTGGCGGCATTTCGCTATATATTTCGCTATATAGCGAATTCACCTCTCGCATCGGCGCAGCCCACTTCAAACAATAGCTGCCCGCTGCACTCGCCAATAACGGAGCTGTTACATGACTATTCGTGCCTCACGTCTTGCCCCTGGTTGCTTGGCCTCTTTGCTCGCCGTCTTCGCCGTCGGCGCAGTTCAGGCTGATGAAGTGCAGGTGGCTGTGGCAGCCAACTTCACCGCGCCGATCCAGGCCATCGCCGCCGATTTCGAAAAAGACACCGGGCACAAACTGGTCGCAGCCTATGGCGCCACTGGCCAGTTCTACACTCAGATCAAGAACGGCGCGCCGTTCGAAGTGTTCCTCTCCGCTGACGACACCACCCCGGAAAAACTCGAAAAAGAAGGCGAGACCGTCAAAGGTTCGCGCTTCACCTACGCCATCGGCACGCTGGCGTTGTGGTCGGCTAAAGAAGGTTATGTCGATGCGAAAGGCGAAGTGCTGAAAAAGAACGAATACCAGCACCTGTCCATCGCCAACCCGAAAGCCGCGCCCTATGGTCTGGCAGCCACGCAAGTGCTGGAAAAACTCAAACTGACCGACGCCACCAAAGCCAAGATCGTTGAAGGCCAGAACATCACTCAGGCCTACCAATTCGTCTCGACCGGCAACGCTGAGCTGGGTTTTGTTGCCCTGTCGCAAATCTACAAGGACGGCAAAGTCAGCAGCGGTTCGGCATGGATCGTCCCTGCGAGCATGCACGACCCGATCAAACAGGACGCGGTCATTCTGAACAAAGGCAAAGACAACGCCGCCGCCAAAGCCTTGGTCGAATACCTCAAAGGCCCGAAAGCCGCTGCGGTGATCAAGTCCTACGGTTACCAGCTCTAAAATGTCACTGACGAGCGCCGATTTCGCGGCGATCTGGCTGACCCTGAAACTGGCGTCCCTGACCACCGTGATCTTGCTGGTGGTCGGCACGCCGATCGCCCTGTGGCTGTCGCGCACCGATTCATGGCTACGCGGCCCGATCGGAGCGATCGTCGCCCTGCCCCTCGTACTACCTCCGACCGTAATCGGTTTCTATCTGTTGCTGATGATGGGGCCGCACGGTTTTCTCGGCCAATTCACCCAATGGCTGGGCCTGGGCACTTTGACGTTCAGCTTCACCGGGCTGGTGATCGGTTCGGTGATCTATTCCATGCCGTTCGTGGTGCAACCGTTGCAGAACGCGTTCTCGGCGATCGGCACCCGCCCCCTGGAAGTGGCCGCGACCTTGCGCGCCAATCCGTGGGACACGTTTTTCAGCGTGATTGTGCCGTTGGCGCGCCCCGGTTTTATCACCGCAGCGATACTCGGTTTCGCGCATACCGTCGGTGAGTTCGGCGTGGTGCTGATGATCGGCGGCAACATTCCCGACAAGACCCGCGTGGTTTCCGTACAAATTTATGACCACGTCGAAGCGATGGAATACGCGCAGGCTCACTGGCTGGCCGGGGCGATGCTGGTGTTTTCGTTTCTGGTGTTGCTGGCGCTGTATTCCAGCCGCAAGACCCGTGCAGGCTGGAGCTGATCGATGATCGATGTGCGTTTGAAACGGGTCTATACGGACTTCAGTCTCGATGTCGACCTGCACTTGCCAGGCCGTGGCGTGACTGCGCTTTATGGCCACTCCGGCTCGGGTAAAACCACCTGTCTGCGTTGCATTGCCGGGCTTGAGCGCGCTGAACATGGCTTCATCCAGATCAACGATGAAGTCTGGCAGGACAGCGATAACGGCATTTTCGTCCCGCCACACAAACGCGCGCTCGGCTATGTATTTCAGGAAGCCAGCCTGTTTCCGCATCTGTCGGTGCTGGCCAATCTGCAGTTCGGCCTCAAGCGCATCGCCAAGTCCCAGCGTCGGGTCGACATGGCGCAGGCCACCGAACTCTTGGGCATCGAGCATTTGCTCGAACGTCATCCGCAGCATTTGTCGGGAGGCGAACGCCAGCGTGTCGGCATCGCCCGTGCCCTGCTGACCAGCCCGAAACTGCTGCTGATGGACGAGCCACTGGCCGCTCTCGATAGCCAGCGCAAAAGTGAAATCCTGCCGTACCTGCAACGTCTGCACGACGAACTGGACACACCGGTGTTGTACGTCAGCCATGCCCAGGATGAAGTGGCGCGACTGGCTGACCATCTGGTGCTACTCAGCGAAGGCAAAGCGCTGGCCAGCGGCCCGATTGGCGAAACCCTCGCACGTCTTGACCTGCCGATGGCGATGGGCGATGACGCCGGGGTGATCATTGAAGGGCAGGTCAGCGCCTACGATGCGCAGTATCAACTGCTGAGCCTGCAATTGCCGGCCACCGAGATGAGCATCCGTGTGACGCACGCGCCGATGGAACCGGGTCAGACCCTGCGCTGCAAAGTACACGCGCGGGATATCAGCCTGAGCCTGCAGAACAGCGAATTCAGCAGCATCCTCAATCGACTGCCGGTGACGGTGGTCAGCGAACAATCGGCGGACAACGCCGCCCACGTTTTGATTCGCCTGGATGTTGGCGGCACCCCGCTGCTCGCGCGTATTACACGCTACTCCCGGGACCAGTTGGGCGTGCATCCGGGCCAGCATTTATGGGCGCAGATCAAAGCGGTAGCAGTCCTCGCTTAAATCATTCGGCACCACGGCAACGGCGTGCGGTCAATCGTTTTACAGACCGCCGCGCCATCAAAGGAAACTGCCATGCCCGACACCGTGCTGACTGCCGACCTGCCATCCGACCTGCATTACGTCGACGACACCCAGCCCGGTATCACCCGCAAAAAGCTGCGTGGCAAGTTCAGCTATTTCGAGCCGTCAGGCCAGCGCATCAGTGATCCGGATGAAATCAAACGCATCAATGCCCTTGCCGTACCACCCGCCTATACCGATGTGTGGATCTGTCCGGATCCGCGCGGTCATCTGCAAGCCACCGGCCGTGATGCCCGTGGCCGCAAGCAATATCGCTATCACGCGCGCTGGCGCGAAGTGCGCGATGCCGACAAGTATTCGCGCCTGCGTGAGTTCGGTCTCGCGTTGCCGAAACTGCGCAAACAACTGGAGGCGCTATTGGCCGCGCCCGGCTTCAGTCGTGACAAGGTCATGGCCACGGTGATCACCCTGCTCGACGCCACATTGATCCGGGTCGGCAATACCCAATACGCCCGCGACAACCGCTCCTACGGCCTGACCACCCTGCGCAGCCGACATGTCGAAGTCAACGGCAGCGCGATCCTGTTCCAGTTTCGCGGCAAAAGCGGCATCGAACACCAGATCACCGTCAAGGATCGGCGTCTGGCACGCATCATCAAGCGTTGCCTGGAAATTCCCGGGCAGAACCTGTTTCAGTATCTGGATGAAAACGGTGAGCGACACACCGTCAGTTCTTCCGACGTCAACGCCTACCTGCAAACCCTGACCGGTGCCGATTTCACCGCCAAGGATTACCGCACCTGGGCCGGCAGTGCCTTGGCGCTGGCGGTATTGCGCGAGTTGCAATGGGAGTCCGAGACCGAGGCCAAGCGGCATGTGGTGGAGATGGTCAAAGGCGTCGCCAAGCAGTTGGGCAACACCCCGGCAGTGTGCCGAAAATGCTACATCCACCCCGCCGTGGTGGAGAAATTCATGCTCGGCGCCCTCGCTGAACTGCCTCGCCCGCGCGTGCGCAAAGGCCTGCGTGCGGAGGAAGTGGCGCTGGCGATGTTTCTCGAGCGAATGAGCGAGATGACCGACGCACCTTGATCCGCCGCACATCGTCAACTAGGCTAGCCACCTTCCCCTCCTTCGGACGACCGCAGCAGTGAACAATCCAGCCTTCTAAAAATGTAATCGCGACACGCCGTTCTCGGCGCTTGTCAGTTTTCACGACATTTTTTGGAGGTGCCGATGACTCACGTCTCGCGTACACCCGCACTCGTTTCCCTGAATCAACTGGGCTTTCAGTTCGCCAATGGCGCAACACTGTTTGAAGACCTGAACCTGACTTTCGATCATCAACCGACTGCGATCGTCGGGCGCAATGGTGTTGGCAAAAGCGTGCTTGCACGTTTGATTGCCGGGCAATTACAACCCGGCACCGGCAGCGTGGCACGCTCGGTTTGCGTGCATTACGTCGCACAAACGTTCATCGCCACACCCGGGCAAACCGTCGCCGATGCAACGGGGACGGCCCCGGCGCTCAGCGCACTGGAGCGACTAAGATGCGGTGCTGCCACTGCGCACGACTTCGACCTCATCGATGAACGCTGGGATCTGGCCGAGCGCTTGCGCCAGATGCTCGATGGGGCCGGGCTGACCGACCTCACCGGGTCGGATCTGACGGAGCACCTCAGCGGTGGCCAACAAGCCAGAATCGCTTTGATCGGCGCACTGCTGAGTCAGGCGCCATTGCTGGTGCTCGACGAGCCCACCAATCACCTCGACAGCGGCGGTCGGCAATGGCTGATGAGCCTGCTTGAGCGCTGGCGTGGCGGCCTGATTATCGTCAGTCACGACCGCCAGCTTCTGGAGCAGATGCAGCGATTTGTCGAACTCACGACGTTGGGAGTAACAGTTTTCAGCGGAAGGTTTTCGGATTTCACCGAGCAACGCAGGATCCATCAACAGGCGGCGCAGGCACAGCTCGATCAGGCCCGTATCGAACGTCAGCGCGAACGTACGCGGCTGCAACGCGAGCACAACACGATCCAGCGCCATGCCGCCGGCAGCCGTCGCCACGCACAAAGTGCCAACGTTTCGGGCTTCGAGCGGGCAGCGTTGAAAGCCGCTGCGCGGGACATCATGGGGCAGGTAAAAGTCGGCCACCAGGCACGCAAGGCCGATCTGGATCAGCGTGTTCGCGAGGCGTACGAAAACGTCCTGCCCGCCGACGGCGTGCTGATCAATCTGCCGGGCAGCGTGGTGCCGAGCAATCGGCGGGTGTGCACGCTGATCGACGCGTGCTTGCCAGGGTTACCGGCAGATGCGCCCACCACCCGCCTTGACCTCGCCATTCAAGGGCCGATGCGCATCGCTGTCAGCGGTCACAACGGTTGTGGCAAATCGACGCTGTTGAAATTGCTGGCGGGTGAATGGGCGCCGGTAAGTGGCGAGTGCATCACGCACGTGCCTTTTGCTTTTTTCGACCAACAACTGAAGCTGCTGGATGAGCACACATCGATTGTCGATCAGTTGCAGGAACAGCAAACACTTTTGAGCGAAGGTGAGTTGCGCAGCTTTCTCGCTCATCTGCAACTCGACGCACAACGCGTTAACCGCCCGTGCGCCTCACTCAGTGGCGGCGAACGCTTGAAATCAGCCCTTGCGCTGGCGTTGTGGCGCCAGACGCCCGCGCAATTACTGCTGTTGGATGAGCCCACCAATCATCTTGACCTGGCGTCGGTGCACGCTTTCGAACACGCCTTGCAGGCATTTCCCGGAGCGATTGTCGCGGTTTCCCACGATCAAGCGTTTCTACAGGCGTTAAACCCAAGCCATTGTTTGACCTGGCACCCCGAAGGCTGGCGCTGGCAACCGACGAGCTGACCTGCCTATTTTTTGCACGATTGCCGAGGGCTTCTATAGTTGATCTGACACGAATCAGCTGCGGTGACGCCATGGAAGACATTTTCGTCGTGAAGCGTTGCAACAAGATCATTATTTACGGTCGACGTGCCGAAGACAGCCAGCATGATCCCGCGAAAGCCACTAGCTGGTTTCGCATCTGCGACACACGTACTGGCGGTTTCATCGGCGATGGCTATGACGCGGAAGAGGACGCACGACGTGAATGCAGACGCCTCAACGCAGCGAGTTCCCCATCAGCGGCCCGCCAGTCTTCAGGCTGATGCCGATCAGAAGCGGGTCTATACTGAAACCAGCTGAAGGAGCAGCGCCCCACGGCAGAAGGCTCGCAACACGCGGGCTTTTTGCTGCAGCCCAGGTTTCATAGAACGGAGGTGTTCCATGTCCGAAAAAGAGTCCATCACCACCCTCCTCGCCCTGCTCGACGCTCGACAAGCGCGCCTCGCCGCCGCTTGCAAAGAGATCGCCGACTGGGTCGATCACCAAGGTGGACACCCCACCGCCCTGCGCATCCGAGACCGGCTGAACGACATCGAGAAGGATGCTCCGCTGATTCGCAATACGCTGTCGGCGCTAAAGCCTGTTGATCGGCCACTGCCTCGGTTCAGATGAACTCGACCCGGCCAGGGTTTCAGGAGTTTGCTCATTAGCGGTGACACATGAGTCACCGCGCTTGTGTCTGGCCGTTATGTTTATTTTTCCAGTTTTTCACGTGACGACTACATCTGCGCGTCTACAGTGAAGCCACTCCTTTGCAAACTAACGCCCTCACCCGCCCGCATGCGGGTGTTTTTTTGCCTGCGTCCAAACGGCGAACGGTTGCCGTGCATGAGTTGTCATAACTTATACATGTCGAAAAGGAGACAGTTATGGTTATCCATTTCAACGTCGACGGGCATCTGGCCTGCGGCCATAAAGGCAAACAACTGTCGGCAAGCCGCGAACTCAATCGCGTGAAGTGCCGCAGTTGCCGCAATACCGATGCCTACAAACAGGCGCGAAAGGATCAGCGCAACGCCACCCGCCGCATGGCCCGTCAGGCCAAGACCTCCCACGGCGCGACCAACTGGCGCGCAGAATGGATCGAGCGCCTCACTGCAATGGCCGGTCTTCAGCGCTTGCCTCGCGGCTTTAGCGGGCAAGCATTCGTCTAGCAGCGCGTATAAGCAAGGCACAAAAAAGGCCTGCATGAGGAAACTCATGCAGGCCTTTGCTATTCAGGGTGGCCGAAGCGGAAATCGAACCGGCACGCCCTTACGAGCAGCCAGTTGCTACAGGACAAAAGCCTGACACGGGAAGCACTCACAAAATCATTTCAACAACCGATGCATCCATTTTGATCGCTGGCTCGTAGATTCAATACCCTCACTCGGAGGGCACAAGAGCCAAGGAGATACATCATGCATGCCTTTTACAAAAAAATTGCTGCAGCAGCCTGCTTCGCCATTCTCTGCGTAACTGCAACGTTCAGCTTTGCCGCCAACTCGGTGATGGTCGGAGGCGCAGCGATGTACCCCACTAAAACCATCGTTGAGAACGCAGTCAACTCGAAGGACCACACGACACTTGTAGCGGCGGTCAAGGCTGCCGGGCTGGTTGATACGCTCAACAGCAAAGGTCCATTCACCGTCTTCGCCCCGACAAACGAAGCGTTTGCGAAGCTTCCGGCAGGCACCGTCGACACACTGGTAAAGCCTGAACACAAAGCCGATCTGACCAAAATCCTGACCTACCATGTTGTGCCCGGCACTCACACATCTGCACAAATAATGGCCGAGGCCAAAAAGAACGGCGGCACCGTTATGCTGGAAACCGTTCAAGGTGAGTCGCTGAGTATCAAGCTGTACGAAGGCAAGTTATGGGTGGTGGACGCCAAAGGCGGTAACGCAAGTATCAGCATCGCAGACGTGATGCAGTCAAACGGTGTGATCCACGTTGTCGACTCTGTCTTGATGCCTTAAACGCGCCTGGTTCCCGGCTGACGCACAGTTTGCCGGGTGCTAATACCCGAATAGGCACTTCACGAGCGGGTTTAGCATTGAGCAAATGGTTTTGTCTGGCGGTTGCGCGGCGATACAGCGAATGTTTTACGAACCAAATTTCAAATAACCCAGCCAACTCGGGAGGGTCTTTTTGGTTGCTCGCTGATTTCCAGATACCGCCTGACTCGTGAGCCCCGCTGTAGCACAACCGAAGCGCTGAAGGATGAATATACGTTCATCGAAAACATGGTTTGATGCGTCTAGGCTGCGGGTTCCGACATAGTGACTACAGGAGTAACCCACCATGTTCTCGCACGAAAGCATCCCGCTTGTGGCCATCTTCATCATCATGCTCATCGGCGTGCTTGTGGCCTTCCTGCATCCGGTGCACGCGTTCTTTAGCTGGCTTGGGAGACGAAGTAAAAAAACTTCGTCTCGTTCTCCGAAAGAAGCGGATTCGCGCTGAACTCTTCCCTAAAAGCCCGGCTACGTCCGGGCATCTTTTCGTAACGCCATGCAGCTTGCAGATATTAGCCGCTGGGCAATCGAGGGATTTGGATGAAACTGCGAGCTATGACAACCGCCTCGTATCAAACCGCTGGCACACCACCTGAATGCACTCCCCTCCGCGCCCAACGGCAACCAGCGGAACGGATGGCTTAAGGCTGAGTTTCAGAGGCGAGATTTGCGCGCCAAGGCGAGTACAGACAAGGCAGAGTCCAGCGTGAGATTTTGCAGGCGGGGAATCAACTTGAGTGTACGACCGTGATAATGACCGAGCAATACATCAGGAATCGCAAGGGCAAACAGCAATGCCAACCAAATGATTGCTGACCAGAAACAAACAAGGGCTTGCATCAGCTTTCGCCCGCAAACCCTTGATTTAAGATGGTGCCCGAAGCCGGAATCGAACCGGCACGCCCTTACGAGCGGGGGATTTTAAGTCCCATGCGTCTACCAGTTTCGCCATTCGGGCGGTAGCGCGGTGCTGCTTATCTTCTGCTGCACAGTCGCGATCCTGACAGGATCAAGCCTTGAACAGCAGTGCGGGAAATATATACATCACTTCCCGGTGAAGCAAGTTTGCAATGGCCGTTATTCAAGACTAAATCTTGCAGCGCAGTGCAAATAAAAAAGCTCCGTAAATCATGGATCTACGGAGCTTGTTTATAGTGGAGGCCGAGGTCGGAATCGAACCGGCGTAGGTGGATTTGCAATCCACTGCATAACCATTTTGCTACTCGGCCTCAAAGTATCTGCTGTCAGTAGCACAACAACAAACACTGTACAAACTTGGAGCGGGAAACGAGACTCGAACTCGCGACCCCGACCTTGGCAAGGTCGTGCTCTACCAACTGAGCTATTCCCGCTTGGTGATGCGCATTCTATAGAATTAAGAAGCTCCGTCAACCCCTTGATTCAAAAAAGTTTTATTTCTTTTCAACATCAGTCTTCAGGTGCGGCCAGGCGGCGCGCAGGTACTGCACCATCGACCACAAGGTCAGGCCGGCAGAGACCATCAGCAAGGCATAACCCAAGATAACCCAGAAACTGAAGTCCTTCGGGTTGGCCAACAGAATGACCAGCGCAAGCATCTGCGCCGCAGTTTTCCACTTGCCCAGATTTGAAACGGCTACGTGGGCACGAGCACCAAGCTCGGCCATCCATTCACGCAATGCCGACACCACAATCTCGCGACCGATGATGACAGCAGCCGGCAGAGTGAGCCAAAGATTGCCGTGTTCTTGAACGAGCAGCACCAGTGCCACCGCAACCATGAGCTTGTCGGCTACCGGATCGAGAAACGCCCCGAACGGAGTGCTTTGCTCCAGACGGCGAGCCAGATAACCGTCCAGCCAATCCGTCGCTGCCGCAAAGGCAAACACCGAGGCGGAGGCCATGTAACTCCACTGATAAGGCAGATAGAACAGCAAAATGAAGATCGGAATGAGCAGGACGCGTAGAACGGTAATCAGATTAGGGATATTCATCGGCACAACTGGCTACGAGGTGAAGGGGCATTCTACTCGCTATGCAGGTTCGCATAAATCGACTCTGCGAGCTTTTTACTGATCCCCGGGGCTTTGGCGATCTCTTCGATGCTTGCACGAGTCAGCTCCTGCAATCCACCAAAATGTTTCAACAAGTCGCGACGTCGGGTCGGCCCAACGCCGGCAACGCCTTCCAGCGTTGACGTACGGCGGGTTTTGCCACGGCGTGCGCGGTGTCCGGTAATCGCGAAGCGGTGCGCCTCATCGCGAATCTGTTGAATCAAGTGCAGCGCCGGCGAGTCGCCACGCAAGGTGAACTCATGCGCCGCATCATTTAGATACAACGTTTCGAAGCCCGCCTTGCGAGTAGCGCCTTTGGCGACACCGAGCAGAATCAGATCTGGTACGGCCAACTCGTTGAGAACATCGCGAGCCATCGACAGCTGGCCCTTGCCACCGTCCACCAGCAAGATGTCTGGCAACTTGCCCTCGCCTTCCTTGAGTTTGCTGAAGCGTCGCGTCAAGGCCTGATGCATGGCGGCATAGTCGTCACCCGCCGTGACCCCTTCGATGTTATAGCGCCGGTAGTCCGACTTGATCGCGCCTTCCGGGCCAAAGACCACACAGGAAGCAACCGTCGCCTCACCGCTGGAATGGCTGATGTCGTAGCATTCCAGGCGCTGCGGCGGTTCATCCAGATTCAACACTTCGGCCAAGGCTTCAAAGCGCGCGGCGGTGTGTTGGCGGTTGGCCAGGCGTGCACCCAATGCCTGCTCGGCGTTGGTGACGGCCAGTTGCTGCCAGCGTGCCCGCGTACCGCGCACCCGATGACTGATGGCAAGCTCGCGACCACGCAATTCATGGATCGCTTCGATCAGCGTTGGAAAATCTTCATGCACCACGTTGACGATCAGCTCACTCGGCAAATCGCGCTCAGGGCTGCTGATGAAATACTGGCCAAGAAACGCGGCCATGACTTCCGACACGTCCTCTTCGATGCCGACTTGCGGAAAGAAATTCTTGCTGCCCAACACGCGTCCGCCACGCACACTGATCAAGTGCACGCAGGCGCCACCCGGGTTCACGAATGCCGCGATGACATCGATGTCCCCTGTGCCGCCTTCCATGCTTTGTTGATCCTGAACCCTGCGCAGCAGCGCGATCTGGTCACGCAACTCGGCGGCTCGTTCGAACTCCAGGTTGATCGCCGCCTCCTCCATCGCCGTGGACAGCTCGTTGGTCAGCGCGTGACTGCGCCCCTCAAGAAACATGACCGAGTGGCGCACGTCTTCGGCATACACGTCAGGCTCGACCAGCCCCACGCAAGGCGCCTTGCAGCGCTTGATCTGATACTGCAGACATGGGCGGGTACGGTTCTTGTAGTAGCTGTCTTCACACTGCCGAACGAAGAAGGTCTTTTGCAGCAGACTCAGGCTTTCACGTATGGCGCCGGCACTCGGATAGGGGCCGAAGTACTTGCCCTTGGCCTTTTTGGCCCCGCGATGAATGCTCAGGCGCGGAAACTGGCCGTCGGACAGAAAAACATAGGGATAGGATTTGTCGTCGCGCAGAAGGATATTGTACGGCGGCCGCCACTCCTTGATCAGCGTCTGCTCAAGCAGCAGCGCTTCGGTTTCATTGGCGGTGATGGTCGTTTCGACCTGCGCAATGCGCCCCACCAACGCGGCAGTCTTCGGCGCCAGGCCGGTTTTGCGAAAGTAGCTGGCCAGGCGTTTTTTCAGGTTCTTGGCCTTGCCCACGTACAACAAGCGTGCATCGCTGTCGAACATGCGATAGACGCCTGGGCGTCCACTGACTGTCGACAGAAACGCGCCGGAATCGAATGTTTCAGTCATGGTCAGAGGCTGGCATCAACCATGCCGTGACGAACCGCCAACAGGGTCAACTCGACATCGCTGCTGATCGAAAGCTTCTCGAAAATACGATAGCGATAGGTGTTCACGGTTTTCGGCGACAGGCACAATTTGTCGGAAATGATCTGTACCTTCTGACAGCCGACAATCATCAAGGCGATCTGAATTTCGCGCTCGGACAAGGCATCGAAGGGAGAGTCGTTGGAGGGCTGGAAGGATTTGATCGCCAATTGCTGGGCAATCTGCGGACTGATATAGCGTTGGCCGGCAAATACCAGGCGAATCGCCTGAACCATTTCCGGCAAACCCGCGCCCTTGGTCAGATAACCCGCAGCACCGGCCTGCAACAAGCGTGTCGGAAAAGGATCCTCCTCACACACCGTGACCGCGACCACCTTGATATCCGGATGACTGCGCAACAGTTTGCGCGTGGCTTCCAGGCCGCCGATGCCAGGCATCTTGACGTCCATCAGCACCACATCGGGCTTCAACTCTCGGGCCTTGATCAGGGACTCTTCCCCGGATTCGGCCTGGCCAACCACCTGCAAGCCATCGATATCGGCCAGCATACGTGTAATGCCTGTACGAACGAGATCATGGTCATCGACCACTAGCACCCTAATCAAGCAGACACCTCGCGATATGGTCATATTGGGATGCCGGACACCTTAGCAAAAAGTGCCACGCAGACCTAGCGGAAAGCGTCATTTAAAAAGTTTCAATTCATCATTGAAGGCTTGCCGGCCGTGGGTTTCAGAGCACATGTGTACCGATATCAAGCTGCATTCGCAGAAAACACTCGTCCTCGCCCTGAACCTGTAGTCCTTTTCTCTCATACAAGTTTCTCGCCGGATTATTTTCAAATACGGTCAGGCGTAGAGCCGGGCGTCTTTCTTTGCGGACCATGTCGATAACCTGATCGATCGCCCAAGAACCAGCACCCTGCCCCTGATACGTTTCAGCAATCTGCAGTTCACGAATGTACAGCGCGCGTATATCCCGACTGAGACTGAGAAAGCCCACTGGCACATCACCCTTCACTATCAGCCAGTTTTGCCGCCCCAACCACGCCACGTCGAACGCTTCGTCCTGCCATAGCAGGTCATGGCGAATGTAGTAGCGCAGCATGTTCTGACAGGTAAGATCACGGGCAAACGCCAGATCTTCTGGAACCGCCAATCGTAAGTGGAATGTCATCAGGCTTGCACAACAGGAACAATTCGCCCCAGCCATGCACCCACGACGCGCTCGGCCATGACCAACAGATCACCTGCCCCGGCCGCTGCGGCCTCGATAAAGCGACAGTGTAAAAACTCACCGGCAATGAGCAGAGAATGGGCAGCAGCAATGTTTTGTGTCGACACGGTTCATCCTTGGTCATCAAGCGAAGTGCAGAATGTCACAACTCCAGCGCGACGCTAGCAATAGATGTTTCGTTGATTACGCGATAGCAATTTCTGATTGCTGAGGCGTATCGGCCTCTAGTAAGCTCGGCCCATTCATTGGAGACAGACCATGTTCAACGCCCTCTCACAGCTTCGTACTGCCAGCGCCTTGCGCTCGGTTGCGGCTGCCCGGGTGAATGACGTTTGCGCTCCGGTCAGCTTTTATTTTGGGTATTGGTTTAGCCACTGGCGCGCCTGATACCCAAACGGCGCCCATAACAACGGGTCGCCTACCAGAGAATTCTCAACCCCCGGTCGGCCTCCCGACCGGGGGTTTTGTTTTTTCAGCCCCAAACTTTTCAGCAACACACCAGACACTTTGAGGATTCACGAAATGAACTACGCCACTTATTACCGTTACGACAGCTTTAACGCCTGGCGATTTACCAGCTTCCGCTCGGGACAGCCTGCCGCCTCCGATCGGTCACCTACAGGTGGCAAGCACACCCACGTAGCCAATACGGCCAATTGTCGAACACCCCAGTAGGGCCGAGCGAGCGGGAGAACCCGCCGCCAGCCCAGGAAGACCGAATATGAACTCGTCCGTTTCTGCTCTGCCGCTGTCCACCCTGAATCCTGCCAACGAAGCATTGACTCTGCGTCTGCCCAGCTCGTTGCAACTCAAACAGCAATTGCCCCTGAGCAATGCCTTGAGTCAGCAAGTCACCGCCCACCGTCAGGCAGTTCGCGCCATTCTCAACGGCCAGGATCAGCGCCTGCTGGTCATCGTCGGGCCCTGCTCTATCCATGATCCGCAATCCGCACTCGAATACGCTGGCAAGCTCGCTCGACTGGCTGAGGAAGTCAGCGGCGAAATGCTGTTGGTGATGCGAGCTTATGTCGAAAAACCGCGCACCACGGTCGGCTGGAAAGGTCTGGCCTACGACCCACATCTGGATGGCAGTGATGACATGGCTGGCGGCCTTACGCTTTCGCGTGAGCTGATGCTGGAAATGATCCGCCTCGGCCTGCCGGTGGCCACTGAGTTGCTGCAACCCATGGCTGCCGGTTACTTCGATGACTTGTTGAGCTGGGTGGCCATTGGCGCGCGTACCACTGAATCGCAGATCCATCGGGAGATGGCCAGTGGATTGGGCATGCCCGTCGGCTTCAAGAACGGCACCGACGGCGGTGCCGCCATTGCGGTTGACGCCATGCGTTCGGCAGCCCATCCGCACCGGCATTTCGGCGTCGATAGTCAGGGCCATCCGGCCATCATTCAAACGCCAGGCAACCCCGACACCCATCTGGTTCTGCGCGGCGGCCATAAAGGGCCGAACCATGATCGCGAGAGCGTGACCAAAATCCATGCCGACCTGGATCGCCTGAAGATTCCGAGCCGGATCATGGTCGATTGCAGCCACGCCAATAGTGGCAAGGACCCGCTACGCCAGCCTGGCGTCTTCAACGAAGTGCTTGAGCAACGCCTGCAAGGTGACCGTTCTCTGATCGGCATGATGATCGAGTCTCACCTGTTCGAGGGCTGCCAACCGCTGAGCGAATCCCTGCGTTACGGGGTTTCGATTACCGATGGCTGCCTCGGTTTCAGCGCAACGGAGCGTTTGCTGCTGGACGCATCTCAACGTCTCAGTGCCCAGGCAAAAGGCTGATTATCCGGCCAGCCCCGCGGATTTATCGCAAACCGCAGGGCTGGTCACGCCGCGTTACCCCTCCACTCGCACCTGTGTGGCCGCAGACGTCTGACTGACATCGTCCAGACGTTCAACCGTGTAGGCCACCCGCACGGTCGTGCCATGGTGCTCACGCCAGAATCGGTGCGGCACAATGAAGATCAGCGGCTTCCCCGCCGTCTCCCGAGTGATTTCACGGTCATCCCGATGATTGAACAGTTCCCCGTCGCACTTGAGATAGACCAACTCGCCTTCCTGCGTCCGGGCATTACCGATCACGACGGTGACGCCATCGACGGAGTCCTCTTTCAACAGCACGCCGTCTTCAGCTTCAAGTACATCGGGAGCCTCAAGCTCTCCCCGCAGGAACGGGGTAACGAGAATTCTTGCCGCCTCGGACTCGCGAATGACTCCGCCCGCCTGCTCGACCTGATAGCGCACCACTACCTCGCCGCCGAGATGAGCAGCGATGTGCGCCCCTTCAACCCAGAATGACAGTACGTCTGCGACAGCAAAGGCTTCGACCTTCAAACTGTCGCTGAACGTTGCGGACAATGCGTCAGCGCCCCACAGCAACGTGACTCGATCCCCCGCCGCCATTCGGGCATAAGGCTGGAGCACAATAAGCGTGCCGTCCGGCACCCGCGCCGGATCCAGCGTCCCTCCGACCGCACCCTCGACAATCGGCGCAAGCAATTGTGGCCGCACATCACCCACGGACAAATGCACACGGGCAGACACCGCCGGTTCAGCCGAGCGCGCACTGAACAGTTTCCAGTAGACCGCCAGCGAACCGCCATCCAGTGCAGCGATATGCAGGCCTTTGATCACGAAAACGATGTCTTTGCCGACCTGGGCTTCGCTGACATAGCGAACCATTTCATGCTGATAAGCAAAGCCCTCTATGTCCAGACCGTCCCAACTCAAGAGCAACTGATCGCCGCAGCTCATGTTTGCATAAGGAGCAATACGGACAACGACCTTGCCCAGTGATGGATCAAGCACCGTCCCCTTCAGACTATCAACGGTTGCCGCTGGCAGCAGTTCGTTCGAAACACAGGGGCTGGCGGGGTGGCGCATCCGGTAGCAAAACTCGACTTCGTGCGTGTGCATTAGTGGCTCCATTCCTTGGAAAGAACGCCGCTTTCATGGGCGGCGTCGACAGCCAACATTGAACGCTATTGCGCACACTTTCGATGTCAGCCTCATCCGCCGCGAACATCCGGCAAAGGCCTCCCACCGGGTAGGCAAACTACGCAAAAACGCCATCAACCGAGCGAAAGATGTCCTCAACTTCCGATTCGGATTTCATAAGTATCTGAAAATTCGTACAGCCACTAGTCCAGATTCAACGGCCAAGAGAAGCCCCTTCTTACTTCTTCGGCTGGATGAGTGTTTTAGAGTGGCCTCCGGATTCCCCGATGAACTTCTGCGAAAAAGGTAAGAACATGCAACGGAATGCTTCAACTCGCTATCCCGTCCTGTTGGTACATGGCCTGTTCGGATTCGAGCGCATCGGTCACTTCGAGCTGTTCCATGACGTAAAGGACGCTCTGAAAACGGCCGGCAGCCGAGTGTTTGTTCCGCACCTGTCTGCCACCCATAAAAACGAAACCAGGGGTGAACAATTACTTGCACAGATTGATCGTGTATTGCGAGGCACAGGTGCAGACAAAGTCAACCTCATAGGACACAGTCAGGGAGCACTGGCTGCTCGATACGCTGCGGCGCTCGCGCCACACGCCGTCGCTTCCGTAACCTCCGTCAGCGGCCCGAATCACGGTTCGGAACTGGCCGACTTTCTGCGTAAGGCCCTGATACCCGGGCGGCTACCGGAGGTCGTCGCCCAAAATGTAGCGACGCTATTTGCCGATTTTCTATCGTTGCTCAGTGGCAGTGTCACCTTGCCGCAGAACGCACTGGCGGCGCTCAATGCACTGACGACTGAAGGCGTAGGCGAGTTCAACGACAAGTTTCCGCAGGGATTGCCCAGCACTTGGGGCGGACAAGGCCCGGAACAGGTCAACGGCGTACGCTATTACTCATGGAGCGGCGTCCTGCCGGCCAACAGCCCGTCGACACTCGATCCAACCCAAAGCATTTGCCACGCGTTATCGCAGTACTTCATGACCGAAACGCAGCAGAATGACGGCTTCGTTGGCCGCTTCAGTTCTCACTTGGGGCAAGTGATCCGCTCCGACTACCCGCTGGATCATCTGGGCAGCCTGCGCCGCACGGCCAGCACGGCAACCGCACTGCCCGACCCGATTGAGCTGTACGTCGAACATGCTGAACGTCTGCGAGCCGCGAATCTCTGATCAAAGCCACGGACAACCGAACGGAACTTTGCCGAGAATTCGCCCACTGAATCCGGTAGGCTCCACACTTTTACTGAAATAGATTGGAGAGTTTCCCCATGGCTAAAGCCACTGCCCGCCACATCCTGGTTTCCAGCGAAGACAAGTGCAACGAACTCAAGGCCCAGATCGAAGGCGGCGCTGATTTCGCCGAAGTCGCCAAGGCCAACTCCACCTGCCCATCGAGCCGTCAGGGCGGTGATCTGGGTTCGTTCGGTCCTGGCCAGATGGTCAAGGAATTCGACACCGTGGTCTTCAGCGCGCCAATCAACGTCGTGCAAGGTCCGGTAAAAACCCAGTTCGGTTATCACCTGCTGGAAGTCACCAGCCGTCAGGACTGATCCGTCGCCTGATTGCTCGCCAACGGCCCGCCTTCTGGTGGGCCGTTGTGTTTCAGTTACATATACGGCTGGCGACTGACGCGCCTCTCGCGTACAACTTGCGCTTATCGATTTCCCGGTTCCAAGGCTGACAATGCGACTGGTTTTCCCCACATTGATGCTCACCGCCCTCGCCCTGTTGACGGGCGCCACCGGCGCAAACGCTGCACCGCAACACGCGTTGACCGTTTATGGCGAGCCTGCCAAGTATCCTGCCGGCTTCAGTCATTTCGACTACACCAACCTGCAAGCGCCAAAGGGCGGGACAATGCGCCGCTCGGCCATCGAGATCGGCCACTTCGACCATGTCCTTCCTTATATAGACAAAGGCATCGGCGTCACTCAGATCGATGGCTTGCTCTATTCGCCGCTGGCCCAGCGTTCGCTCGACGAGCCTTACACGGTCTACGGTCTGGTCGCGCAAAAGATGGAACGCTCGGATGATGGTCTGTCGCTGCGCTTCTATATCAATCCCAAGGCACGCTTCGCCGACGGCAAAGCGATCACCGCCGAAGACGTGCGTTACACCTACGATTTATTGATGACCCAGGGCAGCCTGCGTTATCGCACCCAGTTTGCCGACGTCAAAGGCGTCGAAGTCGAAGCGCCGCTGACCGTGCGCTTCGATTTCAAGAGTAATGAAAACCGCACCCTGCCACTGGACATCGCGACCCTGCCGGTATTCCCCGAGCATTGGTGGAAGAGTCGCGATTTCGCCGGCGGCGGCGGTTATGAAGCCCCCTTGGGCAGCGGCCCGTATCGAGTCGGCAAGGTCGATTCGGGGCGCAGTATCACGTTTGAACGCAACGCCGACTGGTGGGGCAAGGATCTGCCGGTCAGTCGTGGCTTGTACAATTTCGATCATTTCAGCATCGAGTACTTCGGTGATACCGACGTCGCCCGCCAAGTGCTGCGCGGTGGCGCCTATGACTACAACCGCGAGTTTTCGGCCACTGGCTACTCGATCGGCTATGACAGCCCGGCACTGAGCGACGGACGCCTGCAAAAGGCGCATCTGGCCACCGAGGCGCCACAGTCAGCCCAGGGTTTTGTGTTCAACCTGCAGAAACCCATGTTCGCCGATCGCCGCGTACGCCAGGCCTTGGCCATGCTTTGGGATTTCGAGTGGAGCAACCGGCAGATGATGCGCGGTATGTATATCCGCCAGCAGAGCTACTTTTCCAACACACAACTGGCGGCAAGCGAACTGCCCGATGCGCAGGAACTGAAAATCCTCGAACCGCTGCGCGGCCAGGTTCCCGAAGAGGTTTTCACTAAAGTCTTCGAGGCGCCGAAAACCGATGGCAGCGGTGTCATCCGTGACAAACAGTTGCAGGCCCTCGAACTGCTCGAACAGGCGGGCTGGAAACCGGATGGCGATCAGTTGGTGAACGCCCAGGGCGAACCACTGAGCTTCACCTTCCTGGTCAGCCAGAACGGCATGGATCGCTTGTTGCTGCCGTACAAGCGCACGCTGAAACAGATCGGCATCGATCTGAACATTCGCCGTATCGACTCCTCGCAATACGTCAATCGCCTGATGAGCCGCGACTACGACATGATCGTCACCGGCTACCCGGTCAGCACCTCGCCGGGGGGCGAATTGCTCAATTACTTCGCCTCCGCGTCGGCCAACGACCCAGGCGCGAACAACTATATGGTGTTGAAAAATCCTGCCGTGGATACGTTGATCAACGGCCTGATCCGCGCCTCCACCCAGTCCGACATGCTGCATTACGCGCACGCCCTGGACCGGGTCCTGCAATGGAATTACTACTGGATTCCCAACTACTATCCACCGGGCACCTCGACCGTGTGGTGGAACCGCTTCGGCATACCGTCGGTGCAAGCCAGCAATGACGAAGCCATCGAGAGCTGGTGGGAAATCAGCAGCACACCGCTGACCAATCAGCAGATGACCGCGGAAAAAATTGCCCGTGGCAGACCCGGAGGGCCGCACTGATGTGGGGTTACATACTGCGGCGCCTGCTGCTGATCATCCCGACGCTGGTGATCATCCTGCTGGTCAATTTCGTGATTATCCAGGCCGCGCCCGGCGGTCCGGTGGAACAGGCCATCGCCCACCTGCAAGGGATCGGCGGCGCCAGTGTCGGCGGCGGTGCCAGCGAAACCATGAGCGGTACTTCCCGCGCCAGTCGCGGCCTCGATCCGCAACTGATCAAGGACATCGAAAAACAGTACGGCTTCGACAAACCGGCCCATGAGCGCCTGTGGCTGATGCTGAAGAACTACGCACAACTGGATTTCGGCAAAAGCTTTTTCCGTGGCGCGACGGTCACCGATCTGATCCTGGAAAAAATGCCGGTGACCATTTCCCTCGGGTTGTGGGCGACGCTGATCACCTATCTGGTGTCGATCCCGCTGGGGATCCGCAAGGCCGTGCACCATGGCAGTCATTTCGATATCTGGAGCAGCACGGCGATCATCATCGGCTACGCGATGCCGGCGTTTCTGTTTGCGATGTTCCTGATCGTGGTGTTTGCCGGCGGCACGTCATTGAACTGGTTTCCGGTGCGTGGCCTGGTGTCGGATAACTTCGAATCGCTGTCGACCCTCGGCAAGATTGCCGACTACTTCTGGCACTTGGTGCTGCCGGTGACGGCACTGGTGATCGGCGGTTTCGCCACGCTGACGATCCTGACCAAGAACTCGTTTCTCAATGAAATCACCCGCCAGTATGTGGTGACCGCTCGCGCCAAAGGCCTGAGCGAGCGTCGCGTGCTGTACGGCCATGTGTTCCGCAACGCGATGCTGCTGGTGGTGTCCGGCATCCCGCAGGCGTTCATCAGTGTGTTCTTCGCCGGCTCCTTGCTGATCGAAGTGATCTTCTCCCTCGATGGTCTTGGGCGCATGAGTTACGAAGCAGCAGTTTCGCGGGATTATCCGGTGGTGTTCGGTTCGCTGTTCATCTTTACCCTCTTCGGCCTGCTGATAAAACTGGTGGGTGACCTGTGCTACACGCTGGTCGACCCGCGTATCGACTTCGCCGCGAGGAACGCCTGATGTTCAAGCTCTCCCCTCTAGGGCGTCGGCGCTTCGAGCGCTTCAAGAAAAACCGCCGTGGCTGGTGGTCGTTATGGCTGTTTATCGGCCTGTTTGTGCTGACACTGGGTGGTGAGTTGATCGCCAATGACAAGCCTCTGGTCGTCAGCTATCAGGACCAGTGGTACTTCCCGGTGTTCAAGCGCCACACCGAACAGGAGTTCGGCGGACAACTGCCATTCCAGGCCGATTATCGCAGCGACTATGTGCAGAACCTGATTCGCAAGGACGGCGGCTGGCTACTGTTCCCGCCGATTCCGTTCAGTGACGACACACCGAACTACGACCTCACCAAACCGGCGCCGAGCCCGCCGACGTCAGTCAACTGGTTAGGCACAGACGATCAATCGCGGGATGTACTGGCGCGAGTGATATTCGGCGCGCGGGTGTCGATTCTGTTTGCCTTGATGCTGACCTTTGTCAGCGCTCTGATCGGCATCGCCGCCGGGGCATTGCAGGGCTACTACGGTGGCTGGGTCGATTTGCTCGGGCAGCGCGTGCTGGAAGTCTGGTCGGGGCTGCCAGTGTTGTACCTGCTGATCATCCTCTCTGGTTTCGTCGAGCCGAATTTCTGGTGGCTGCTGGGGATCATGGCGCTGTTCTCATGGCTGGCGCTGGTGGATGTGGTGCGCGCCGAGTTTCTGCGCGGACGTAATCTGGAGTACGTCAAAGCCGCCCGCGCGCTGGGCCTGAGCGATCGCAAGGTGATCTTCCGACACATTCTGCCCAACGCCATGAATGCAACATTGAGCTACTTGCCGTTCATTCTGACCGGGGCGATTTCCACCCTCACCGCGCTGGATTTTCTCGGTTTCGGCATGCCCGCCGGCAGCGCCTCGCTGGGTGAGTTGATCGGCCAGGGCAAACAGAATCTGCAAGCACCGTGGCTCGGGTTGACGGCGTTTTTCACCCTGGCGCTGATTCTTTCTTTATTGGTGTTCATCGGCGAAGCGTTACGTGACGCCTTCGACCCTCGATCCTGAAGCGTGGCCATGACTGACAACCTGATTGAAATCCGTAACCTCAACGTTGCCTTCCATGGCCAGAGCGTGGTCCGCGACCTGTGCCTGGACATTCGCCCCGGTGAGTGTCTGGCCCTGGTTGGCGAGTCGGGCTCGGGCAAATCGGTGACCGCCCATTCGATTCTGCAATTGCTGCCCGAAAGCGAAGCGCAAACCACTGGCAGCATTCGCTATCGCGGACAGGAACTGATCGGCGCCGATCCCAAAGTCTTGCGCGAACTGCGTGGCAACCGCATCGCCATGATTTTTCAGGAGCCGATGACCTCGCTGAATCCGCTGCACACCATCGAAAAACAGATCGGCGAAACCCTGCTGCTGCACCGTGGCCTCGGCGGTAAAGCGGCGCAGGCGCGGATCCTCGAACTGCTCGGACTGGTGGGCATCCAGAAACCCAAGGAACGCCTCAAGGCTTACCCGCATCAACTCTCCGGTGGACAACGACAACGGGTGATGATCGCCATGGCCCTGGCCTGCGAACCGGAGCTGTTGATCGCCGATGAACCGACCACCGCGCTCGACGTGACCGTGCAGCGCAAGATCCTGCTGCTGCTCAAATCCCTGCAACAGCGCCTGGGCATGTCGCTGCTGCTGATCAGCCATGACCTCAATCTGGTGCGCAGCATCGCGCAACGGGTGTGCGTGATGAAGGCCGGGGAAATCGTCGAGCAGGCGCCCTGCGAAACCCTGTTCACCGAACCGAAGCATCCTTATAGCTGCGTGCTGCTCAACGCCGAGCCCGAAGGCGAAGCACTGCCTCGGGATGAGCGCGAAAACGTACTGGAGGTCGACGATCTCAAGGTTGAGTTTGTCGTCGGTGGCGGTCTGTTCCAGCGCAAGCAGTACCTGCGTGCGGTGGATGGCATCAGCCTAAGCATCCAGCGTGGCAAGACGCTGGGCATCGTCGGCGAGTCTGGTTCCGGCAAATCGACGCTGGGTCAGGCGATCCTGCGTCTGCTCGACTCCGAAGGCAGTATCCGCTTTCAGGGCGAGGCACTCGACGGTCTCAATCAGAAGCAAATGCGCCCATGGCGCCGACAGATGCAGGTGGTGTTTCAGGATCCGTTCGGCAGCCTCAGCCCGCGCATGTCAGTCGCGCAGATCATCAGCGAAGGCCTGGAAGTGCATTGCGAGTCAAGCGCTGACGAGTGCGATGAACAAGTCATCCGCGTACTCAAAGAGGTCGGTCTCGACCCGCAAAGTCGCCATCGCTATCCCCACGAATTCTCCGGTGGCCAGCGCCAACGCATCGCTATCGCGCGGGCTCTGGTGCTGAAACCGGCGCTGATCCTGCTCGACGAGCCGACGTCGGCGCTGGATCGCACGGTACAGAAACAAGTGGTCGCGCTGCTCCGCCAGCTTCAGGAAAAACACGGTCTGACTTATCTGTTCATCAGCCATGACCTGGCGGTGGTGCGCGCGCTGGCCCACGACATGATCGTGATCAAGGACGGCAAAGTGGTCGAGCGTGGCGCCAGCCATGAGGTGTTTGCTGCACCGCAGCATCCGTACACCAAAGAGCTGTTGGCGGCGGCGCATCCGGGGTAGGCGTCATATGTGTTCGGCGTGAAACCGGGTCGAGGCTTTCGCGAGCAGGCTCGCTCCCACAAGGTTCACGCCGGACACAAAATTTGGGAAAGACCCAATCTACTGTGGGAGCGAGCCTGCTCGCGAAGGGGCCGGCACAGGCCATACACAATCAGGATCAGCCTCCATGAGCACCACCGAAAGCCTCAAGGACTACCAACGGGTGCGCACCCTGGCGATCCGTTCGCTGTTCGAGATCATCGAGCAATCCAGCGAGGGCACGGTGATTGTCGACCGCGATGCCAACATCGTCTGGATGAACGAGCGCTACGCCCGGCGTTTCGGTCTTGAATCGGCTGCAGGCGCGATCGGCAAACCCTGTGAAAGCGTGATTCCCGGCAGCCTGTTGCGCGAAGTCGTGCGCACCGGTCGCCCTATTCTTCTGGACATGCAGGACACGCCGAAGGAGCCTTTGGTGGTGATGCGCCTGCCGATCCACGACGACGCCGGCACGGTCATCGGCGCGATCGGTTTTGCCCTGTTCGACGAGTTGCGCACGCTGTCGCCGATGCTCAAACGCTACTTAAGCATGCAGGAAGAGCTGGCCTCGACCCGTTCTCTGCTGCGCGCCCGACAAACCAAATACAACTTCGCCCATTTCATCGGCACCAGCGCTGCCAGCCTCGAAGTCAAACGCCGCGCCCGGCGCAGCGCCAGCGCGGAGTCGCCGGTGCTGCTGCTCGGCGAGACCGGCACCGGCAAAGAGCTGCTGGCCCAAGCCATTCACAGTGCCTCGCCACGGGCGCACAAAGCATTCGTCAGCATCAACAGCGCGGCAATTCCCGAGGCACTGCTGGAGGCGGAATTTTTCGGCACGGCACCGGGCGCGTTCACCGGCGCCGACCGCAAGGGTCGCACCGGCAAGTTGCAGATCGCTCAGGGCGGCACGTTATTCCTCGACGAGATCGGCGACATGCCGCTGCCCTTGCAGAGCAAACTGCTGCGCGTGTTGCAGGAAAAGGAGTTCGAACCGGTCGGCTCCAACGAGGTGATTCAGAGCGACGTGCGCGTGATTGCTGCCACCTCGACCGATCTGCAAGCGGCGATCAAGCGCGGCGAGTTCCGCGCCGATTTGTACTATCGCCTGAATGTGTTGCCGATTCAGGTGCCGCCATTGCGTGAACGCCTTGATGATTTACCGGCACTCAGTGAAGCGATTCTGGAAGAACTGCGCAGCCAACACGAACTGCACCGGGATGCGCTGGCGTTGCTCGGCCAGCATGCCTGGCCGGGGAACATTCGCGAACTGCGTAATGTGCTCGAACGGGCGGCGTTGCTTAGTGATGACTTGATGCTGACTGAGCAGGATATTCGTGCGGCGATTGGCACCTTGACGCCAGTTGAGCGTGCCTCGGTGCCGACGATGGAGACGCTGGCTGACGAGACTTTTGCTCAGGCGCGGGAGCGGTTTGATCGGCAGTTGATTCAGGCAGCTCTTGCGAAATGTGCGGGGAACGTGCCGGAAGCGGCGGTACGATTGGGGCTTGGGCGGTCGACGTTGTACAAGAAGATGGTGGCGTTGGGGATTGCCTGAGTCTCTAAATAGAGACAATGATCTCTTTCTGTAGATCGATTGTTTGAAGATCAAAAGATCGCAGCCTTCGGCAGCTCCTACAGGGGAAATTCGCGTCCGCACTGTAGGAGCTGCCGAAGGCTGCGATCTTTTCGGCTTAACCCGGTCTCCAAAATGAGACAAAATACCTGAAAACCCCTCAAGCAAATCAATAAAATTCTTATATTTCAATTAGTTAGACATCTGGCACAGATCTCGCTATAGCCTCTCCCACACCCGTTCTACCCACAAAAATAACAATTCTGGAGAGACACACCATGAGTGTGATCATTGCTTTGGCAGCCCTGGCGCTGCTGATGCTGGCCGCCTACCGTGGCTACAGCGTTATCCTCTTCGCCCCGATTGCCGCCCTCGGCGCAGTTCTGCTCACCGACCCTTCCGCCGTCGCCCCTGCGTTCACCGGGGTGTTCATGGAGAAAATGGTCGGCTTCATCAAACTGTATTTCCCTGTATTCCTGCTCGGTGCCGTGTTCGGCAAGTTGATCGAACTGTCGGGCTTCTCCCGTTCGATTGTCGCGGCGGCCATTCGCTTGCTCGGCACCAAGCAAGCGATGCTGGTGATCGTGCTGGTCTGCGCTCTGCTTACTTACGGCGGCGTGTCGCTGTTCGTGGTGGTCTTCGCGGTCTATCCGTTTGCTGCCGAGATGTTCCGCCAGAGCAATATCCCCAAGCGGCTGATCCCGGCCACCATCGCTCTCGGCGCTTTCTCGTTCACCATGGACGCCCTGCCCGGCACGCCGCAGATCCAGAACATCATCCCCAGCACCTTTTTCAACACCACCGCATGGGCGGCGCCGTGGCTGGGCGTGATCGGCACGATTTTCGTGTTCTGCGCCGGCATGCTGTTTCTGCAGCGGCAACGCAACAAGGCGCAACGTGCTGGCGAAGGCTACGGCACTGAATTGCGCAACGAGCCGGAAACCGCTGAAGATCTGAAACTGCCAAACCCATGGCTTGCCCTGTCGCCATTGCTGGCGGTGGGCATCATGAACCTGCTCTTCACCCAATGGATTCCGCAGTGGTACGGCAAGACCCACAGCCTCGCGCTGCCGGGCATGGCGGCACCGGTGACCACCGAGATCGCCAAACTGACGGCGATCTGGGCCGTGCAGGCGGCTTTGCTGGTCGGCATTCTGATGGTGCTGGCGTTTGGCTTTCAGGCGATTCGCAGCAAGCTCGCCGAAGGCAGCAAAAGTGCCGTGAGCGGCGCATTACTGGCGGCGATGAACACCGCCTCGGAGTATGGCTTCGGCGCGGTGATCGCGTCGCTGCCAGGCTTTTTGGTGCTGGCGGACTGGCTCAAACAGATTCCCAATCCGCTGGTCAACGAAGCCATCACCGTGACCCTTTTGGCCGGTATCACCGGCTCCGCGTCGGGCGGCATGAGCATTGCGCTGGCGGCGATGTCCGAGCAGTTCATCAGTGCAGCCCACGCCGCGAATATTCCGCTGGAAGTACTGCACCGCGTCGCCGCGATGGCCAGTGGCGGCATGGACACCCTGCCGCACAACGGCGCGGTCATCACCTTGCTCGCGGTGACGGGCCTGACCCACCGCGAAGCCTACAAAGACATTTTCTGTATTACGCTGATCAAGACCCTGGCGGTTTTCGTAGTGATCGGCACTTTCTACGCCACTGGCATTGTGTGAGGTATTCATGACGACTCTTTCCGGCAAGACCGCGCTGGTGACTGGTTCCACCAGCGGCATTGGTCTGGGCATCGCACTAAGCCTGGCCAAGGCTGGCGCGAATCTGATTCTCAACGGTTTTGGCGATGCGTCGAAAGTCATCGCCGAAGTCGCCCGGTTCGGCGGCAAGGTCGGCCATCATCCGGCCGATGTCAGTGACCCGGCGCAGATCGCCGACATGATCAATTACGCCGAGCGCGAATTCGGCGGTGTCGACATTCTGGTCAACAACGCCGGCATCCAGTACGTCGCCGCCGTGGAGGATTTTCCCGTCGAGCGCTGGGACTCAATCATTGCCATCAACCTGTCTTCGGTGTTTCACAGCACGCGTCTGAGCTTGCCGGGAATGCGCGCCAAAGGCTGGGGGCGAATCATCAATATCGCCTCCGTGCATGGCCAGGTCGGCTCGACCGGCAAAGCGGCGTATGTCGCCGCCAAGCACGGCGTGATCGGCTTGACCAAAGTGGTGGGCCTGGAAACCGCGACCAGCAATGTCACCTGCAACGCGATCTGCCCGGGCTGGGTGCTCACGCCACTGGTGCAGAAGCAGATCGACGACCGTGCGGCCAAGGGGGTCGATCCGCAGCAGGCGCAGCATGATTTGCTGGCCGAGAAGCAACCATCGCTGGAATTCGTGACGCCGCAGCATCTGGGCGAACTGGTGTTGTTTTTGTGCAGCGAGGCTGGCAGCCAGGTGCGCGGCGCGGCGTGGAATATTGATGGTGGGTGGTTGGCGCAGTAATGCTGCGTCCCGGTAGGAGTGAGCCTGCTCGCGATAGCTTTGTGTCAGTTAAATTTTACCGTTCTGGCACACCGCTATCGCGAGCAGGCTCGCTCCCACAGGTGCTATGTGTGCGCTCGACCTTGTGCATGAATAAAACAAGAGGCAAACAATGTCCGACATCCTCTGGCAACCCGACGCCAACCGTATCGCCCAGTCGCGCATGGACACCTTCCGTCGTGCGGTCAATCAACGCCATTCACTGAAACTCGACGATTACCCTGCCCTGCACCAATGGAGCGTCGAGCAGCGCGCGGAATTCTGGCAGGCGATTGTCGATTTCTTCGATATCCGCTTCCACACGCAACCCGATGCCGTGCTGCGCGAAGGCTCGAAGATGCCCGACGCCGAGTGGTTTCCCGGCGCCACGCTGAACTTCGCCGAACACTTGCTGCGGCGGCGTGACGATGCCGTGGCGGTGATCAGCGTGGCGGAGAACGGTCAACGCGAGCAGTTGACCTGGGCCGAACTCGCCGAGCATGTCGCCGGATTTCAAGCCGGTTTGCGCGCCGCCGGTGTTGGTCTTGGCGATCGCGTCGCCGCCTGCATGCCCAATACCTGGGAAACCCTGGTGGCGATGCTCGCCACCACCAGCCTCGGTGCAATCTGGTCGTGCTCCTCGCCGGATTTCGGCACCCATGGGGTGATCGATCGCTTCGGCCAGATCGAACCCAAGGTGCTGCTCACCTGCGCCGGTTATCGCTATGCCGGCAAAGTCATCGAGCAGACCGACAAGATCAACGGAATACTTGAGCAACTGCCAACGCTGAAGCAGTTGATCATCGTGCCTTACGCTCAGCCGCAGGCCCGTGTCGAGGCATACAAGACTCACGCCGAAGTGACTTTGTGGGATGACTTTTATCAGGTCGGCGGCGAACCGGATTTTGTCCCGATGCCGTTCCATCATCCGCTGTACGTGCTGTATTCCAGCGGCACCACCGGCGTGCCGAAATGCATCGTCCACAGCACCGGCGGCGTGTTGCTGCAACATGTCAAGGAACACGGCCTGCATTGCGATCTCGGCCCCGGCGATCGACTTTTCTACTACACCACCTGCGGCTGGATGATGTGGAACTGGCTGGTCTCGGCGCTCGCGGTCGGCAGCGCGGTGGTGCTGTACGACGGCTCGCCGTTTCACCCGGACAACCAGCGTTTGCTCGACTTGATCGACGACGAGCGCATCAGTGTGTTCGGCACCAGCCCCAAGTTTCTCGCCACCCTGGAAAGCAGCGGCGCCAAGCCCCGGGAAAGTCATGATCTGGGCAGCCTGAAGACGCTGCTGTGCACGGGCTCAGCGTTATCGCCGCAAAGCTATGACTTCGTCTATCGCGACTTGAAAGCGGATGTATGCCTGGCGTCGATGTCGGGCGGCACTGATATCGTTTCGTGCTTCGTCAACGCCAATCCGCTGTCCTCGGTGCGGCGCGGCGAGATCATGGGCAAGAGCCTGGGCATGGCGGTCGAAGTCTGGAATGACGCCGGCCAACCGGTGCTCGGTGAAAAAGGTGAACTGGTCTGCACCCGGCATTTCCCGGCCATGCCGATTGGCCTGTGGAATGACCCGGACGGCGCAAAATTGCGGCAATCGTATTTCAGCCTGTTTCCCGGGGTCTGGGCACAGGGCGATTACGCCGAGCAACGGCCTCACGGCGGGATGCTGATCCATGGCCGCTCTGATGCAGTGCTCAACCCGGGTGGCGTGCGCATTGGCACAGCGGAGATCTATCGGCAGGTCGAGAAAGTCAGCGAAGTACTGGACAGCGTCGCTATCGGTCAGCAGTGGCAGGATGACGTGCGGGTTGTGCTGTTTGTGAAGTTGCGCGAAGGGCTGGCACTGGATGACGCATTGGAGCAACGCATCCGTCAGGAGATCCGCGCCAATACCACCCCAAGGCATGTACCGGCGAAGATCGTTGCGGTGACGGACATTCCGCGCACCATCAGCGGCAAGATTGTCGAACTTGCAGTGCGCGAGGTGGTGCACGGCAGGCCGGTGAAAAACACCGATGCGTTGGCCAATCCCGAAGCGCTGGAGCAGTTTCGGGATCGGCTGGAACTGAGCGTTTGAACCCGGCGCTGATACGCTTACGGCAAGCGTTGACGACGGTGCATGGCGTCAGAGGGGTTTGTTCAGCGTAATCACAACCGGCTGACCAATCGCTCTACCGCCACTGGCATCGAGTGCCCTGCGAATGATCGTCATGTTGCGGTCGAATGTCGTTTTGCCCGTAGCCATTTGACTCAGTAACGAAGTGGCAATTGCCAGCGAGTCGGCATTCTCAAAGGCCTTGGATACCGCATGATTGCCAGCGATCGAGTCCGCGACAGGGAGGTTGCCGGACGCAAGATTCAGCAGCTGCGCTACATCCAGTCGCTGCCCGCTGTGGCTTGCATGCTCTGTGTCCGTGGCGTAGCCGACATCCACGGTCTGCGCACTGCCATGAAACAGTTCGTGGATCAGGTCATCGGCCACCACGTCATGGTTGAAGCCCAGATTGACGAAGTGTTTGTTCAGGTTTTGAGTATAAATCTCGATAAACGCAATACCCGATGCGTCGTTGGAGCTGGCACTTTTCCAACGCTTGTAGTTGTTCACATCAAAAGAAGCGAGTGTCTCGTTATGCTTCACTGCATCGAGAAGCGTGTTGCTCACTGAGAAGCCAGCGAAATCAAAGCGAATCAAGCGCAGATAATTCACCAGTCGATCAGTCGCTACCTGCGACGTGTTACCGAACAGTGCCTTCATCAGCAGATCGCCGTCTCGCTTGAACTCATGTCGGCTGATCACAGCAATAGCGTTGTCAATCTTCGCCCGAGCGCGAGGTAGACTTGTTTCGATGAAGTTGCACGTGTAGCTCGCGGGAAGTGTCTTGGTTGAATACGGCAACTGCAAGGGTGTTTGATAGGCGAAGCCGCTCAGCGGTTGACCCCACAACTTGCCACGCCGGTTCAAGGCGTACCATTGGTTGCCGCTGCGGGCCGCCAGAACAGCAACAACGTTGCCAGGCGTGCCGCGAGGTTGCCAGTGACCCAACCCCAAATGGGTACTTTGCGACGCACCGAGCAAATCATAGGACTGCCGACGGCCACTGAGTTTGTGCAATTGGCTGTTGGCCCTGGCAACCAGTTCATGGCTGTTTTTGCTAAAACGCAACAAGCCCTTATTCACCAATTTTCCGCCCGCCTGAATGCCAGAGGGCACCCCATCCAGCGGGTTGAGAAGGGAAACGGCCGAGGTGAATGCCAATCGGGTAAAACGCGCCGCCCTGGATGTGGTTGAAATAGCCTTCGCCGAAATGCTCAAGACTTTGGAGGTGGCTCCTGCCACCGTGCCCACCAGGCCGATGCCATCCATCAGACATCCGTAAACTCCGTCGACGACCTTGTCATGTTCACCCGAGGCAATATCCTCGATGCATTTTTTGAAAGGCACCACCAGGTCGATGAAATAAGTCAGCAATCGCTCGCCCTCCTCCCTGGAAAGTTCAAGCGGAGTCGGTACGCGCACCAGTTCTCTCAGTTCGCTCTTGTTCAGATAAGGTCGATTTTTAACCAGAAACGTGGCGATACGTTCGATATTCGGGTCGTTGAATTTTTGATAGAACCCTGACTTTGGCGTCGACGATGCTTGCGGCGCGTTGAGCATGCCAAAATTATCGATGATGGCCATGCTGCTGGTGATCGAAGAGTCCTCGGCAGCCGCATGGGTATAGCGTTTTACATCGAGCGGCAGGAGTTGCGTCGCGGTGATGCTCAGTGGAAACGTTAGATCCGCGCTGGCACTCATTCTTGAACGTTGTCGCAGTTTTCGCTCTCGCTTGATGAAAGCCGCCAAGGCGTCATTTTTTCGAGTCTCTGCGCGCGATGTGAACAGTTCGTAGCAGATGTCCGCATTCTCGTGAGACGCATACATCACAATGCCAAAACGTCCCGTGGCGGCATCTCTGCTTTGCATTGTTTCCTGGTCAAGATCAATTTTCAGGGGCCCGCCCAGGCCGCGCGATTTAAAATAAATGGCGGACTCGCGTACGGTCAGGAAGTGAATATCGGCATTCATGAAGACTTGCAAATCCGCCTCTGGCATCTGCGCCAAAGCCAGTTTCACGCTAGACAACATGGCGCTGTTCAAATCATTGAAATGCACAGCCAACTGACGATCCATCTCCTCGTCACAGGATCCTAGCTTCAACAAGTTCGGGTAACGCGCGTAAAGGCTGACACCGGACGGGTTGTAGTTGATGGCCGGCCTGAGGACACCGTTAGTGACCAGGCGCACGGTACGTCTATCCCACTGGCCAGTGACCAGATCACCTGATTGATGCAAGTCGACCATCGACATGACTTGCTGTCCGCCTTTCTCGGACAGTGCTTTTTCGTCCAGGCTGTCGCAACCAGGCGCGGCGACTTGCAAAGCGGATCGGGCAATCTTCGCTCTGTCGGGTAACGGCGTCGAAAATGCCTTGGCGATTTGAGCGAACGTTTCCGAGTGGCGCTCGAATGCATCAATTGCACGTCGGGTAGTGGTTTGCTCGGCCTGCTCAAGTTCAGCGGCGGTCACAATCTGGTTGATCAATGCCCAATCAACGATTGGGTCAATCATGGCCAGGTCACGCTTGTGTTTCTGCGACTCACTGACCGGTTCAAGTTCGCCATACGCCATGACCTGCGCATAGGTCATGCCACGCGTCGCACCGGTTTTCAGTGTCTCGACCAGCATGACGGCGCGACAGAAATTGATCCATCCAATCGAACCCAAGGTAACCGACGAAGGAATCTCCCTGACCAGAAACTCGGGTGCGTTGCGTGCCAACAGCAAGTGGGCAACCAACGGCTCCAGACCAGCCTCAAGCCATTGTCGGGTTCGCAGCACAGCCGTCAGCGCCTCAAGTATGACCGAGGGGTGACGATCAACATTTTTCGGCGCATACAGATCAAGTCCGACCACACGATTACGTTGTATGCCGTGACCAATCGATGGATCAAGGTCGAGCAATATCGCCGTCATCAGCAATTGCCGAAGAATGTCATCGGAAGCCTGCTGTCCCTCGTTCACACCGAACCAGCCCAGTTCTTTCAGGTAGTCACCGGCGAGATTAAGAGCAATCGGATGATTGACGAGTTCAATGACCCGTTGAGCCGCACTCTCATGTGTGACGGCGGCGCGACCGGTAACATTGTAGAGGGCCGTGAGAAGTTTTCTGTTGGGCATCAACTTGGCAGTCGCATTACGAATAGCTGAAAACTGCTCCTCACTTAATACGACCAATGCCGGATCTTCGGTTTGAAAACACTCCCAGTAGTTGCCCGGCTCTGGCACTGGCGGATCAAACTTGAACAAATCGATCAAATTCCTGACCTTCGCCTTGTTGTCCGGCAAGTTTATGTCATGAAAGCGAAACCATTGATCGAGAGTTATATCGTTATCAGGCCATATATAACCACCGGCCACTGTAGCTATATCCGAAATCAACGTCAGTGCAGATTGTGTCGGAACACTGTATTCAAAGTGCCGCGCCGCGACCAGATCCACCCACCCCCTGACCGCACGGACTTCCATCTTGCCGTCGGGCGTAACGCGCAGAAGTCCGTCATGATCGCTTGCGCCTTCCCTGGCAATCGCACCGAATACCGGGCCGGTAGCAAGTAACTCATTAAGCAAAAGGCTGCCGGGATTGTAGATCTCGAACAACGACGATCCGGCTTGCAACTCTACTTCATGCCCATACCAATTGATCTTTTGATCATCCGTGTATTGGCTTAACGCCGCCTCTAGTTGAGTCAAAACCAATTGACGCTCAACGGCATCGGCTTCATCCCTGCTCTTCCATTCGGAAAGAGCAACAGCCGAAGACCAGAACGTTTTATTCCGGGCCTTATCATTCACACTAGAACCTCACCAAGTAATTAGCTGACAACTTCAGCGCGATGACGTTCTACTTTCTTTGATACGACCAATCCATCTAAAAAACATGAATAACTGTTTCCGCCCCCACAAACAATCAAGAAAACATTAATCGATCAACCCCCATTCTTCGGACGTTGTATCGTTACCAGCATTTGCCTCTTCAGAAAGTTTCATCCGCAACTTCAAATTATTCACCGAATCAGCATTCTTTAAAGCTTCCTGCGCACTGATTGCACCTTCAGCGACTAATGCGTACAGCGCCGCATCAAATGTCTGCATACCCAGTTCGGTGGATTTTTCCATTATCGGTTTCAGCTCCTCGAACTGTCCGCGCCGAACCAGATCTGCGATGGTTGGCGTGCCCAACAGCACCTCGACAGCTGCCCTGCGTTGCCCATCGACGGTGCGGACTAAGCGTTGCGAGATAAATGCTTTCAGGTTGTTTCCCAGCGTATGCAACAACTGCGGTCGCCGTTCTTCCGGGAACATATTGATAATTCGGTCCAGTGCCTGATTGGCGTTGTGCGCGTGCAACGTCGAGAGCACCAGATGCCCGGTATCGGCGAACGCCAGGGCATGTTCCATGGTTTCGCGGTCACGGATTTCGCCGATCAGCACCACGTCCGGTGCCTGGCGCAGGGTGTTTTTCAGGGCCGCGTGGAAGCTGCGTGTATCGACCCCGACTTCCCGTTGATTGATGATCGAGCGCTGGTGGCGATGGATGTACTCGATCGGGTCCTCGATGGTGATGATGTGCCCGCTGCTATGGCGGTTGCGGTGGTCGATCAGCGCGGCCAGCGAGGTCGACTTGCCCGAATCGGTGGCCCCGACAAAGAGGATCAAGCCCTGCTTGAGCATGACGGTGTCAAGCAGTACTGCCGGCAATTTCAGATCGGCAAAACGCGGGATGTCGAGTTTGACATTGCGAATGACGATCGATACATCATTGCGCTGCTTAAAGATATTGACGCGAAAACGCCCGATACCCGCTCGCGAAATCGCCAGGTTCATTTCCAGATCCCGGTCGAACTCCCGTCGTTGCTCGGCGTCCATCAGGGAGGCCCCGATGGCCGCGGTTTCACCGTTTTTGAACGGGCGTTCGCTCAACACTGTGAGCACGCCGTCAATGCGCGCACTGGGCGGTGCTCCCGTGGAGAGGAACAGGTCCGAACCGTTTTTATTGGACAAAATTGACAACAGCGCATCGATTTCCATGGCAAAAAGCACCCGCGAAGCATTCAATGAACAGACAACGGCCTGCGCCTGGCGCAGATCAACTGCAACAATGATAGACGTCGCCTCAACGAACCACGCTCAGGATTGATGTAATGAATGCTGTACCGAACACCGACGACGCACAGGCACTGATCGCCCGTACCGACTGGAGCCGCAGCCCCCTGGGCGCTGCCGGCAACTGGCCGCAGAGCCTGCGCACCGCGGTGGACATCGTGATTCACTCGCCGATGCCGATGCTGTTGTTGTGGGGGCCGCAGCTCACGCAGATCTACAACAACGGTTTCGCCCTGCTTGCCGGCCACAAGCATCCGCACGCTTTCGGACAGCCTGCGCACCAGATCTGGCCGGAACTTCGCGACTTTACCGACCCTATTTACAGCGCCGTCCTACAGGGCCAGGTTCGCACCTACAGCGAAAGACGCTTCACCCTGCAACGAGACGGCAGAGAATCCGACTTCTGGCTGGATCTGACCTATAGCCCGATTCGTGATGAGACCGCGCAAGTCGCCGGAATCCTCGTCACCGCGATCGAAACCAACGAACGCCGCCGCATCGCTCTGGAACTGCAGCGACGCTCGGAAGAAAGCCTCAAAGCCCAACGGGAAACCGAGGAGCGCCTGCAACTGGCCCTGGCTGCGACCGATGCTGTCGGCACCTGGGATTGGGACATCGGCGAAGACCGCTTTATCGCCGATGCGCATTTCGCCCAATTGCATGGCGTCGACCCCAGCCTCGCCGGTCGGTTGCCGATCAGCGATTACTTGCAAGGCGTGCACCCGGAAGACCGCGCCATGATTGCGCGCAGCATCAAGCACTGCATCACCCACGGCACCGAATACGCTGAGGAATATCGCTTGCAGCAAGGCGATGGCGAGGTGCGCTGGGTATTCGCCCGCGGGCGCTGCTACAAGGATCATCATGGCCGGCCCATGCGTTTTCTCGGCGCGGCGCTGGACCTGACCGAGCGCAAACACACCGAACAGGCGTTGCGCCAGAGCCAGACCGAACTGCAACTGATCATCAACGCCATGCCGATCCTGATCAGTTATGTCGACTGTGAAGAGCGCTTTCGCCTCAACAACGCGGCCTATCTGGATTGGTACGGCCTCACGCCACAGGAACTCTACGGGCGCACGATTCGCGAAGTCATCGGTGAAGAAGCGTATTTCCTGCGCCTGCCCTACATTGCCGAGGCGCTGGCCGGCAGACCGTGCTCATTCAGCCTGTATACCCCGCACCGCGATGGCAGCAATCGCCACGCGCTGATGAATTACCTGCCGCGTTACGCCGCCGACGGCGCGATCAGTGGTTTCTATATCTTTGTGATCGATGAGACCGAGCGCAAGAAAACCGAAGAAGCCTTGCGCAATCTCAACGAAACCCTGGAAGAACGGGTCAGCGCCCGCACCGAACAGTTGGCCCAGGCCAACCAGCGTTTGCAGAACGAGATGTTCGAACGCGAGCGCGCCGAAGATGCCTTGCGCCACGCGCAGAAGATGGAGGCTGTCGGCCAGCTCACCGGCGGTATCGCCCACGACTTCAACAACATGCTCACCGGCATTATCGGCAGCCTCGATTTGATGCAGCGCTACATCGCCAACGGCCGGGCTGACGAAATTGGCCGTTTTACCGAAGCCGCCGTGTCATCGGCCAACCGTGCGGCAGCGCTGACCCATCGATTGCTGGCGTTCTCGCGGCGCCAGTCGCTGGATCGCAAAACCCTCGACGCCAATGAACTGGTGCATTCGCTGGAAGATCTGATCCGCCGTACCAAGGGCGATCCGATCGAACTGACCCTGCGTCTGGCCGAGAACGTTTGGCCGGTCAGTACCGACGTCAGTCAGCTAGAAAACGCCTTGCTCAACCTGGTCATCAATGCACGTGATGCGATGCCCGATGGCGGTGAACTGGTGATCGAAACGGCCAACGTCTACCTCGACGGCAGCGACATCACCACGCTCGAACCGGTCAAGGCCGGCGATTACCTGATGCTGGCGGTCAGCGACAACGGCACCGGCATGACGCCCTCGGTGCGTTCCAAGGCCTTCGATCCATTCTTCACCACCAAGCCCATCGGCCAGGGCACCGGGCTGGGGCTGTCGATGATTTATGGGTTTGCCCAGCAGTCGGGTGGTCATGTCAGCCTCGACAGCCTGCCGGGCCAGGGCACTTGCGTGCGCTTGTACCTGCCGCGCTTGTATGGCGTCGAACCGGAACGGCCGGCCATCGTCGCCGTTGAACAACCGTCGGCGACGGCGACCGGTGAAACCGTGATGGTGGTTGAGGATGACCCGGCGGTGCGCATGCTGGTGCTCGATCTGCTCCGGGAATTGGGTTATCAGGCCCACGAAGCCGAAGATGCCAAGACCGCCCTGCCCCTGCTGGAGTCCGATCTACGCGTGGATCTGCTGGTCACCGACGTCGGCCTGCCAGGCATGAACGGCCGGCAACTGGCGGAGATCGCCCGCCAGCATCGGCCGGGCCTCAAGGTGTTGTTCATGACCGGTTATGCGCAGAAAGCCGCCGAGCGTCAGGGATTTCTTGAGGACGGCATGGACATGGTTGCCAAACCGTTTGCCATTGAGCTGCTGGCCAGCAAGATCCACACGATGATCAGCCAAACCCCGTGACTTGAGGCATAATCCGCGACCCGCCGTCACCCCGTTATCAGGTATCGCACGATGAAAGCCCAAGCCCGCCACATTCTGGTGAAAACCGCCGAAGAGGCCGAACAGCTCAAACAACGCATCGCCAAGGGTGAAGCGTTCGATGTGCTGGCGAAGAAATTCTCGACCTGCCCGTCCGGCAAGCGTGGTGGCGATCTGGGTGAAGTGCGGCCGGGGCAGATGGTCGGGGCGATTGATGCGGTGATTTTCAAAAAGCCGCTGCGCACCGTGCATGGGCCGATCAAGAGCAAGTTTGGTTATCACCTAGTGCAGGTGTTTTACCGCGATTAAACACTGCAGCCCTGTAGGAACTGTCGAGTGAAACGAGGCTGCGATCTTTTGATCTTGTTTTTTAACATCAAGATCAAAAGATCGTCCGATCGCGGCCCGAGCCTTCGGCAGCTCCTACAGGTGTTGCATTTCAGGTTCTGGGAATCAATGCCCCCGGCACCTGAATCACCTTGCTGGCCAGCAGATGCCCGGCCTCGGCAGCCTCCACCGGACTGCCGCCCAGCAATCGACTGGCCAGATACGCCGCACTGAACGAATCCCCCGCCGCCGTGGTGTCCACCACCTTCTCGACCTTCTGCGCCGGCACTTCGAACGCTTCACCATCACACTGAATCAAACAAGCTTCGGCGCCACGCTTGAGCACCACTTCCGGCGTGCCGAACTGCGCATAAGCGGCAAACACTGCCGCGCAATCGGCAAAACCGAACAGTGCCTGTTCGTCATCCACCGTCAACAACGCCAGATCAACGTACGGCAAGATGCTGCGATAGGCGTCCCGCGCGTCTTCGACCGAGGCCCACAAGCGCGGTCGATAGTTGTTGTCGAAGACGATGCGCGCATCACGCTGACGGCCTTCGATCAAAGTCTGGATAAGTTTTTCCCGGCCCAACGCACCGAGCACAGCCAGGGTAATGCCGCTGAAATACAGCACATCGTAATCCGGCAACGCCGCCAGAATCGGCGCGGCGGCCGGGGTGGTGAAACAGTCGCGAACTGCCGCTTCGTTGCGCCAGTAGAGAAAACGCCGCTCGCCGCTGGCATCGGTCTGGATGCAATACAGGCCCGGCAGGCGACCCGGCAGACGTTGCACCAGATCCAGGCCGATGCCTTCGCTGGTCCAGATCTGGCACATGGCGTCGCTGAAACTGTCATCGCCCAGTGCGGTGACGTAATCGACCTGCGCCTTCTCGCCCATGGCGCGGGACAGATACACCGCCGTGTTCAGGGTGTCGCCGCCGAAGCTTTGTTGCAGGCTACCGTCGGCGCGTTGCTGCAGTTCGATCATGCATTCGCCGATCAGGGCGATGCGTGGAATGTTCGGGCCCAGGGGGCTGAGGGTGTTCATCTTGTGGTGTCTCTGTTGATTCGCGGGTGTCTGGGCGGGCCTCATCGCTGGCAAGCCAGCTCCCACAAGGATTCATGTCGCTCACAGATTTTGTAATCAACACTGAACCCTGTGGGAGCTGGCTTGCCAGCGATTGGCCGCAACTCGGTCTGAAGCCTTAGAAACAAGTCTCCATGCTCTCGATCACCGACAACTGCTCATCCACCAACAACCCCACAGGCCACTTGTCGAACGTCAGGCACGGGTGCGACGTACCAAAGGAAATGATGTCGCCCACGCGCAACTCAACGCCCGGCGCCACCGTCATGAACGCGTGCTGATCCATCACCGCCGTGACCTTGCACGCACTGACATCCTCGCCCAGCGCCGGCACTACGCCCGCCTTGTAGCGCAGCAACGGCACCGGCAAACCGGCATCGAACGCAACATCACGCTTGCCCAGCGCGATCACCGCAAAACCCGGCTCGGGCAGCGACTGCACGTGCGCCCAGACTTCCAGCGCCGGACGCAAACCTTCGTGCAGATCGCTGCGACGGTCGAGTACGCAGCACTGCGCCTCTTTGTAGATGCCATGGTCGTGGGCCACGTAGCTGCCCGGGCGCAACACGCTGAGGAAACGCCCAGCGGCGTTTTGCGCTTCAAACGACTCGGCAATCAGGTCATACCAGGCCGAACCCGAGGCGGTGATGATCGGCTTGCCGATGGCGAATGCGCCGCTGTCCTGCAACTGCACCGCCAGGCGCACCAGCGACGCGGCAAATTCACGAATGCCGCTGACGGCGTGATCGCCGTGGATCACCCCTTCGTAACCTTCGATGCCGGTCAGGGCCAGCGCCGGTTGCGCGCTGATTGCCTTGGCCAGCTCAATGACTTCCTGCTCGCTGCGGCAACCGCAACGCCCGCCGACCACGCCGTACTCGATCATCACGTTGAGCTTCACCCCGCGCGAGGCGAAGTACGCGCCGAGATCAGCGACGTTGTCCGGGTGATCGACCATGCAATAGAAATCGAATGACGGATCGGCGAGCAGGTCGGCAATCAACGCCATGTTCGGCGTGCCGACCAATTGGTTGGCCATCAGCACCCGACGCACGCCATGGGCATAAGCCGCCCGGGTCTGGGTCGCGCTGGCGAGGGTGATGCCCCACGCGCCGGCGTCGAGCTGACGCTTGAACAGTGCCGGGGTCATGCTGGTTTTGCCGTGGGGCGCCAGTTCCGCGCCGCTGTCGCTGACAAATTTCTGCATCCAGTGGATGTTGTGCTCTAGCGCTGCACGATGCAGCACCAGCGCCGGCAGGCTGACGTCACGTACCAGGTGCGCGCCGATGGCAGCGTCGCCCTTTTCTCCAGCAGTATTGATGGCAGTGGTCATGGTCGAACTCCTCACATTCGCGGCTGCAGCCAGCCGCCGTTATTCGTTGATGCGCCGGGCGAGGCTGTTGGCGCTCTCGATCAGCACCCGGCGATAGTCGTTGTAATTGTTTTTCGCATCGGCCCGTGGCGCGACGATGCACAAGGTGCAAATGGCCACGCCTTGCGGGTCTTTGACCGGCGCGGCGAAGCAATGGGTAAAGGTGTCGGCAACACTGTCGAAGGAGAAGAAACCATCGATGCCGGCCTGGCGGATTTCCGCCAGAAAACGCTCCAGCGGCAGGCGCTCGCCGTCGGGCAGGATGAAGTCGTTTTCGTCGATCAGGTCGATGATTTGTTGATCGCTTAAATGCGCAAGCAGCAGGCGCCCGGAGGCGGTCCACGGGATGGGGGCGTTTTCACCGATGTCGGAGGAAATGCGGAAATGCCGCTCGCCCTCCTTCATCAGTGCCACGGTGTATTTACGCCCGTTGAGCAGACACATCTGCGCGGTTTCACGGGTCTGGCTGACGATCTCCTGCAAGGCATGATCGGCCTCGCGGCTGAGGTCGAAATGACGCAAATGTGCCTGACCGAGGAAGTATAACTGCCGGCCCAGGTAGACATGACCGTCCTTGCCCACCGGCTCCAGAATCCGTCGTTCGAGTAATGAAGCGACCAGTTCGTAAACCGTGGATTTCGGGCTGCCGATGCCGTTGGCGATGTCGTTGGGGCGCAGCGGCTGGCCGATTTCCTTGAGGAAATCGAGAATATCGAACGCCCGGTCCAGACCGCGGGCCCGGCGTTTGATGGTGTCTTCGGTCATGTCATTACTCACTCAATATTCCCTGTAGGAGCTGCCGCAGGCTGCGATCTTTTGATCTTGCCTTTCTGGCGCATCCAAAAATGCCAAAAGATCGCAGCCTTCGGCAGCTCCTACAAGAGCCGCGGTGTATCAGGCCTTTTTCTTGTACGCGATGCAATCGATCTCGACCTTGCAATCAACCATCATGCTCGCCTGCACACAGGCGCGCGCCGGTGCGTGCTCAGGCTTGAAGTACTCGCCAAAGACCTTGTTGAAACTGCTGAAATCCCGCGGATCATCCAGCCACACGCCAGCGCGCACCACGTCTTCCAGGCCATACCCGGCCTCTTCGAGAATCGCGATCAGGTTTTTCATGGTCTGATGGGTCTGCTCGACGATACCGCCCACAATAATCTCGCCATCCACCGCCGGTACCTGGCCGGACACATGCAGCCAGCCATCCGCTTCAACGGCGCGAGCGAAGGGACGTGGCTGGCCGCCAGCGGCGGTGCTGCCGGTGCCGTAACGCGTAATGCTCATGGGTGTTTCTCCTGATGTGAAAACGTAAGATTAAAACCGCGTATTTTTCAGAAACTCAGCCAGACGCGGCGATTGCGGGCGTTCGAACAGTTCCTTGGGAGGCCCCTGCTCTTCGATCCGCCCCTGATTCATGAAAACGATCTTGTCCGAGACCTCGAAGGCGAAACGCATCTCGTGCGTCACCAGCAGCATGGTCATGCCGTCTTCGGCCAGGCCCTTGATCACGTTGAGGACTTCGCCAACCAGCTCCGGGTCGAGAGCCGAAGTGACCTCATCGAAGAGCATCAGGCTCGGGTTCATCGCAATCGCCCGGGCAATCGCCACGCGCTGTTGCTGACCGCCGGACAACTGACCGGGAAAGTGATTGCGCCGCTCCAGCAAGCCGACGCGCTCCAGCCATTTCTCGGCGAGCGCCACAGCTTCATCCTTATGCATTTTCTTCACCTTGAGCAGGCCCAGGGTGACGTTCTGCAATGCGGTCAAATGCGGGAACAGGTTGAATTGCTGGAACGCCATGCCGGTCATCGCACGATGGCGGGCGATGAGTTTTTCCGCATGCCGCACACGCTTGCCGTTGACCTCGTCATAGCCGATGGATTCGCCATCGAGCAGGATCTGCCCGCCCTGGAATTCTTCGAGCATGTTCACGCAACGCAGCAGCGTGGTTTTACCCGAGCCGCTGGAGCCGATCAGCGTCACCACGTTGCCGCGCTGCATGCTCAGATCGACACCTTTGAGCACTTCGACTGCGCCGTACTGTTTGTGCAGGCCGCGGATGTCCAGCAACGCCTGAGTCTGAGGGGAAACTTGAGCTTGAGTCATGGCAAGGCCACCCGCTTTTCAATGTGCCGGCCGAGTAATTCGATGCCGTAGTTGATGACGAAGAACAGAAAACCGGCGAACAGGTAGAACTCCAGGGTCATGAAGTTCCGGGCGATGATCTGTTGGGTGCTGAGGAGCAATTCGGCGACGCCGATCACCGAGAGCAAGGTCGACGCCTTGACGATTTCCGTGGACGAGTTGACCCAGGTCGGCAGGATCTGCCGCAGCGCCTGAGGCAATAGCACGTAGCCGAGCGATTGGTAGAACGTCAGGCCGATGGCCTTGCTCGCTTCCATCTGCCCGCGCGGCAAAGCTTGCAATGCACCGCGAACAATCTCGGCGACGTGGGAACCGCAAAACAGCGTCAGGCCCAAGGCCCCGGCCTGAAATGCGCTGATCTGCCAACCGAGTGCCGGCGCCATGTAGAAACAGGCCAGCACCAACACAAACACCGGCGTGCCACGAATCAGGTCGACGTAAAAACGAAACGGCGCGCGCATCCAGAATTTGCCGTAGGTCAGCACCAGACCGGTGACCACGCCGAGCATCGTGCCGAGCAGAATCGCCAGTGCCGACACTTGCACGCTGGTCAGAAAGCCCTGCCACAACGGCTCACGCGCGACCCACAATTCATGTAACCAACTGGGAGATTCGTACATCGCAGCCTCCTATCGGCGGATCGCCAGACGCTGCTCCAGGTATCGCAGCAGCATGGCAATGAGGTAACAGGCCGCGACATACAACGCCGTGGTCACCAGCCAGGTTTCGATTACCCGGTAGCTTTCGACGTTGATCTTGCGCGCGTAATAGGTCAGCTCCGGCACCGCAATCGCGGCGGCCAGCGAGGTGTCCTTGAACAGCGAAATGAAATTGTTCGACAGCGCCGGCAGCACATTGCGCAGCATTACCGGCACGGTGACGTAGGCCTTGACCTGCCATTCACCGAGTCCGATGGCCAGCCCGGCCTCGCGCTGGCCTTTGGGGATACTCAGCAAGCCACCACGGAACACTTCGGTCAGGTACGCCCCGGCATACAACGACAGCGTGATGATGAACGACGGAATCTTGTCCAGACGAATCCCGAGACTCGGCAACGCAAAGTAGATCAACAGAATCAACACCAGAATCGGCGTGTTACGCACCACCGTGACGTACACCGAAGCCAGCACCCGCAAGGCGCGATGCTTGGAGAGCAAGGCAAACGCCATCAGCAGGCCGATCACGCAGCCGATGGCGATCGACACCAAGGCCAGTTCAAGGCCCAGACCGAGCCCCGCCAGCAAGGTGTCGAAATCGCGCCACACGGCGGCAAAGTTCAACTGATAGTTCATGGTCAGCAGTACCTTGAGCGGGGCGACTTTAATCGCCCCACTCTCACGGGATCATTTGAATTCGACAGGGAAACCGATGGCGGGCGACGGCAGATCAATACCGAACCATTGTTTGAACGAGGCGGCGTAGGTCGGGAATTCAACGCCGGTCATCGCTTCATGCAGTGCGGTGTTAACGAAGTTCAGCCAATCCTGATCGCCTCGTTTGACTGCGCACGCGTAAGTCTGTGGGCTCCACGCATAGGTCGGGCTGCGGTAGCGGCCAGGGTTCTGCACCATCAGGTATTTGACCGAGGACTGGTCAGTGGCGGCGGCATCGGCGCGGCCGGAGTTCACGGCCTGGTACATCAGGTCGACGCTGTCGTACTGATCGACCTTGGCTTTTGGCAATGCTTGATGCACCAGCTCTTCGGCGTAGACGTTTTGCAGCACCGCCACGGTGACGCTGTCGCCGGCGGCTTGCAGGTCTTCGATTTCCTTGTACTTGCTGTTGTTCGGCAGCAGCAGGCCGACGCCTTCGCGGTAGTACGGCAGGGTGAACGCCACTTGCTGCGCACGGCTGGCGGTGACGGTGATGAACTGGCAGCTCATGTCGACTTTGTCGGTGAGCAGATTGGGAATTCGCGCATCGGACGACTGCACGACGAATTCGACCTTGCTCGGGTCGTTGAACAGACCTTTGGCCACCATCCTGGCGATGTCGATATCAAACCCCTGCAACTTGCCGTCCGCGCCCTGAAAGTGCCACGGCGCATTGGTGCTGCCGGTGCCCACGATCAACTTGCCACGGGCCAGAACACTGTCGAGCTTGCTGTCGGCTGCCTGGGCCATACCCATGACAGCGGACGAAGCCACAAGAACAAAAACACACGCTTTGAACAACGAAGGACGGCGATGCATGGCAAGCACTCCAGGATGGTGTTTATTCCGCTATACCGGAACACGGTTTGTTACTACGGAATAGACAGCAGAAAGTGTGCCACAGGATTGGCTGAAAAACATGCGTGTGTAGAAAATCGAACCTATTCAGAGGGTTAGTTGAAAGCCGGAATCAAGAGAAAACAAGACTGCTGCCTGATGCGCGCTACCAAATGCAACCCTGTGGGAAGTAACGTCACATTTGTGTGCATCCGGATGCCTGATCAAATCCACGATCAAGGTCCAACGCGGGGATGAAAAAGACGTTTGACAAGCCATGACCACTCATCGGATTTACGGCTACACCTGTCAGAGTTGACAGTTGTCGAGGGGCAGATTTACAAGCCTACTGACTTGGCCAATCAGGGCTTGAAAGCACTCTCGATAAGGATACTCGTAATGGCCAACCTCATTAAAAACTACGACTTTTCTCAGCAAGGCGAGCATTGGACGGCGACCAACCCGGAGAATGTGCTCTACGTAACCGGTCACTGCATCGTCGCTGCCCCCGACTCAATCAGTCAGGAAGTCCTCACCGGCAGCGGCGGCGGTGGGCAGTTCATGCTCTCCGCAAGGCTGAAAACTTTACCTAGCCATGCTGCCCGTATCACTGTTGAGCCTCTTCCAACAGGCGAAAAAGTTCACCTTGACCTTCATGGCGGTCAAGAGTGGATAGTGCTGTCGAAGAAATTTGACGTACAGATCTCGACCCTCAAGTTCAAAGTCACGCTGGAAGCCAGTGATGGTGAGTTTGGTGTCCCAGGATCTTATTTTGGCGATGTGGTGCTGTCGAAGTTGCTCTAACACACCGCTGAAGTCAGACAAGCGAGTCGCCACTCAATGGTGACTCGCTTTTACGCCTCGTGAATGCATTGCCGAGTATCGTGAAAAGGAGTTTTCAATGAGTTCGCCAGCCCCTCACTCAGCGCTACCCACTACCTACCGCAAAGCCCTGAAAACCTGGCGTCCGGTAATTCTGTACTTCGCCAACGAACACTGCCCCGCCTGCGAATGGGCCGGGCCGGTGTTTCGCCAGGTTGCCGAGCCGTACCGGCATCGCGCCAACATCTACATGCTCAAAACCAGCGAATCGCCACGTCATCCGCAAGTGACCGGCACGCCGACGGTGCTGTTCTACAAGAACGGCAGGCTGGTGAAAAAGCTCAAGGGGATTGGCACTGAAGAAACGTTGGCGGCTGACTTCGCCTTGCATATTGGCAAGACCAAGGCACCCGGTACTCATTTGAAACCACGGCATGATCTGCCGTGGTTGCGCCGAACGTTGAGCAGGCTCTGCACGATCACGCGTGCGCATCGGCGGATGATTTGAGGCAATGCATTTACCCTAATCGTTGCGGCGTCTGACAAATCGCTTTCGCGGGCAAGCCCGCGAAGGGGCCGCCACTGTCAGCGCCGGACCTGGATTTACGCGGCCTCACGCACCAACAACACCCGCGTCACCCGCCGTTCTTCAACAGCCTTGACGGTCATCTGCCAGCCTTCATATTCCAGACGATCACCCATCATCGGCAGCCGATCCAGCAAGCTCATCACCAACCCGGCCATGGTCTGATAATCCTCGGTAGGCTCGGCGCCGAAACCGGTGTGTTGGCGGACACGCGTCAGGTTCAACGCACCACTGACCATGAAACCGCCCTGCTCTTCCACCACATCCGGCCCTTCGACTTCGCTGGCATCAGGCAACTCGCCGGCAATCGATTCGAGAATGTCGGTCATGGTCAACACGCCGACAAAATCGCCGAACTCGTTGACCACAAAGGCAATGTGGGTCGACGCTGCGCGCATCTGCTCCAGCGCGTTGAGGATCGAATAGCTGTCGAGAAGATTGACAGTCTTGCGCGCCAGATGCTCCAGGTTCGGCTCAGTGCCAGCCAGGTATTCCTTGAGCAGTTCCTTCTTGTGCACGAAGCCCAGCGGTTCATCCACTACGCCGTCGCGGATCAGCGGCAGGCGAGAGTAGGACGAGTGCATCAACTTCGTGCGAATCGCCTCAGCGTCATCCGCCAGGTCGATGGTGTCGACATCGGCGCGCACGGTCATCAAATGGCGGATCGGCCGCTCGGCCAGTTGCAGCACGCCGCTGATCATCACCCGTTCGCGGCGGTCGAACAGTTCGGCACTCGGCGCGTCACCGTCGTCGAGCAGATCGGAAATCTCCTCGCCAACCTCTTCCGCCGCCAGTTTGCGCCCGCCCAGCAAGCGCATGACCGCATGAGCCGTGCGCTCGCGGATCGGCCGCAAACCCTGCATCGAACGCTTGCGGCGAGCCCGGGCGATCTGGTTGAACACCTCGATCAGAATCGAGAAACCGATGGCGGCGTACAGATAACCTTTCGGAATGTGGAAGCCCAAACCTTCGGCCGTCAGGGCAAAACCAATCATCATCAGGAAGCCCAGACACAGCATGATCACCGTCGGGTGCGCGTTGACGAAGCGCGTCAGCGGTTTGCTGGCGACAATCATCAAGCCAATCGAGATGATCACCGCGATCATCATCACCGCCAGTTCATCGACCATGCCCACGGCCGTGATCACCGCATCCAGCGAGAACACCGCGTCGAGCACCACAATCTGCGCGACGATCGGCCAGAACAAGGCGTAAGCGGCGTTGGTCGTGCGCTCACCGATGTGGCCTTCAAGGCGTTCGTGCAATTCCATGGTGGCCTTGAACAGCAGGAACACACCACCGAACAACATGATCAGGTCGCGACCAGAGAAACTCTTGTCGAACACCTCGAACAATGGCTGCGTGAGGGTGACCAGCCAGGAAATACTCGCCAACAGGCCAAGGCGCATGATCAGCGCCAGCGACAGGCCAATAATCCGCGCGCGGTCACGCTGATGCGGTGGCAGCTTGTCTGCCAGAATTGCAATGAACACCAGGTTGTCGATACCCAGCACCAGTTCCAGCACGATCAAAGTCAACAAGCCTAACCAGGCCGTGGGATCCGCTAACCATTCCATAAAACGTCTCTATCTCTCTCGATGAATTCAGGCTGCCGGACACGGCAAAGCGCAACGCGAAGGCTTTAGGGCCGCGTTAGCAACGATAGTCGGATGTCGGAAAACCGGATGCTGCGAGTGCGTCAAGACCGCGCCATGGCGCGAGGGGAAGGTGCGACTGGGAGGCTCCGAGAGGGTGTTCATGCAAATCCTGAATGAAAAATGGCCTTGGAGCGTACAGGCTTTGGGAACATTTCCTACAGCGGCAAATCATTTCAAAATCTGTAATCCACACCGAAACCCACTGTAGGAGCTGCCGAAGGCTGCGATCCTTTGATCTTGTTTTCTAATTCGAAAGTCAAAAGATCGCAGCCTTCGGCAGCTTCTACAGTACGGTATCAGCGTCCGGCAAAACGCAGCCGGGACAACTGCCGCAAATCCCCTTCGATGTAATAGTCATTCGTCCAACGGTCATCCACCGCCAACGGACTCACTTGCTTCAACGCCAGTTTTTTCGCGAAATAGCGAAAGCGGTAATGCTCATAAAACCGCAGCAGCTCCAGCCCGTAACGATCCGCCAGATCGGTGTCGCCACGAATGATCAGGTAGTTTTCGTCGTTGCCATTGCTCGCTGAAGCGCTGAGGTTGTGGCTGCCGCTGATGATCGTTGGTGTGTCCGTGGTGAAGTCGGTGACCACGGCTTTGGTGTGCACCAGCAGATTGCCTTTCTGGCCTTTCATGTTCTCGCGCAGCCAGCCTTCCAGCCCGGTGTTGAGCAATGCGGTGGCGGCGAATTCGGCGCTGCGGTCGGCGTGAAAACCGGTGATTCGGCTGGCAGTGTTCTGCAGGCCATAACGCAAAATGTCGTCGTGGGGCTGGCCGAGTAACGCGTTAAGAATCGCGTCCGGCAGCGAGAACGCGGTGACGAACAGCACGTCCTTTTTCGCCGCGCTGATGATCTGCACGAACGCCTGCAGATCGGCCCCGCCGGTGCGCGGCGAGAACCCGGCGAACAAAGGTTGCTGCGGATTCATCGGGTTGTGTTCGGTAATCCAGTCACGGGTAACGCCGATATCATCCGGCTGCGCCCAGATCTGCTCGAACGTCTGCAGATAACTGGCGGCAATCGATGCATCGTCCAGCACATGCACCACGTTGGCCTGACGATAAACTCCGTTGGCGGTGAAATTGGTGCTGCCACATAAAACCGCTTCAGGCTGATGAGTGCCGCTGGCATCAACGCGGCTGAGGACCATGAATTTGTTGTGAAAGATATTGTGGGTCACTCGCCCGCGTTTGCTCGCGGGAGGCAGTGCCGCCAGGCTCGCTTCGTTGATCGTGGTGTCTTCATCATCGGGCCGGGCGTGATACAGCACCCGCACCTTTACGCCACGCATGAACGCCGCGTTCACCGCATCGACGATTGCCTGCAACTGATACTCGTAAATCGCGATATCCAGCGCCCACTGACCATCGACCGCACGCTCGATAAACCCGAGCAATCGTGTGAGCAAGCCGTTTTCCAACCATTGCCGCGGCGCATCGGGCCAGGCTTCGATGGGCATGTTTTTGTTGGCGCTGATCTGCGCGTCGAGATCGGGAAACTTGCGCTGGAATGCCTGACTGGCGGCGACCGCACGGTTGAATATCACGCTTTGATTGCTCGGATGACCGTCATCGGAGGTGATCGTCAGTTCCAACGACTCTCCCAACTGCACGGCATCCGCGGTGCCGTAGGCCAGATGCACGCGATAGTGAAGGGTCATGCCCGGATTGACCGCGTAATCGGCCCAGCGAAATTTCTGCAGCGGGGCTTTATCGCTTGGGGTGGCGTGGAACTGGGGGAAGGTATGCGCCTTGCCAGGGAAGGTCAGGCTGTTGAACAGGAACAACCAGGGTTTGGCGCCCTGCTGCTTTTCGATGGCGAAACCCAACAGGCCTTTGCGCCGGGATTCGGCCAGATCCATGGCCAGCAGCACGCCGTTGGTGCCGGCGTAGGCCTTTACACGGAAATCGTCCTGAGGGTTTTTGACCACAACGCGCATCGCTCACTCCTTGTGATTGGGGCTGGGTGCAGCATAGAGCAGTGATGCGGGTTTTGAGTGTTCGGCTCTAGACCGGGTCGATGCAATCGCGAGCAGGCTCACTCCTACATTTGGAATGCGTTCCCCTGTAGGAGTGAGCCTGCTCGCGATGAGGCCCGACCAGACACAGAAAGTATCAGAGGGAAATCAGTTCATCGATATGTCGATACTGCGCATCCAATGCCGTCGCCAGATCCTTGGCCCGGCCCAACCGGATCGGCCCACGCTCGATATCGATCAACAACCCCGGGCACGCCAGCGCCGGTAATCCCGCCCCCTGTTTCAGACGCCCATCGGTCACCACCAGCAAGCGTTGCTGCTCGACAGGAAAGCGCTTGCGCCGCACCGTCAGCCACTGCCCGGCCTGCTCCAGCGCCGCCAGCAACGGCGTGCCACCGCCTGCACCCAAAGCTTCCAGCCACACCCGCAAGCCGCTGGACGCCTTCAATCCCTGCACCTGCCATTTCGGCACCGAGCCACTGGCCGTCAACAATGCGAGTCGCGCCCGTTGCCGGTAAGCATCATCGAACAACTGCGCGAGCAAACCTTTGGCATCGCTCAAGGCCTGATGGCGGCGGGTCGAGGCGGAGGCATCGACGATCACCAGCCACAATTCATGCGGTGAGCGCGTGCGCAGTTGAAACAGCAGATCTTCGCGCGTTCGAGGCCGCCCGTTGAGTAACGAACCCGGCCAATTCACCGTACCGCTGCGCGCCTTATGGCGCTTGCCTTGGCGTCCGTTGTCCAGCCGACCGGCGCGGGGTCTGGCATTCGCCCCCGCGTCGGATCGGGGGCGAATGCCTAAAGCTTTTTTGGCCAGCTCGGCACTTCGCGGCGGGCACCGGTGGCGAGCGCAGGCGCCGGCATGTCGCCCCACTGGCCCTGCCCTTCACTCGGTGATGCCTGAGTCGTGGCCGGCGACTGGGCCGGTTGCGGCGGATTCGATGGCGCTTGCTCACGGCGCCGATGGCGCAGGGCAAACTCGGCGACAGCGTCGATATCCTCTGCGTCAATCACCTCAGCTCCGCGCCACGCTGCGTGGGCACGTGCGGCGCGCAACCAGACCAGGTCGGCACGCAGACCATCAACCCCGGCGGCGAAACAACGCTCGGTGATCTGCGCCAGTGCGGCATCATCCAGCGGAATATCGGCCAGGGCACGACGAGCGTTTTCGCAACGCGCACGCAAGGCTTGCTGCTCGGCTTGCCACTGTGCGCAGAACGCTTGCGGGTCGCTGTCGAAATCCAGTCGCCGACGGATGATCTGTCCGCGTTCGGTCGGTGCCGTGTGGCCACTGAGGGCGACGTTCAGGCCAAAGCGGTCGAGCAGTTGCGGACGCAACTCGCCCTCTTCCGGGTTCATCGTGCCGATCAGCACGAACTTCGCCGAATGCCGATGGGAAATGCCGTCGCGCTCGATCAGATTGGTGCCGCTGGCGGCAACGTCGAGCAGCAGATCAACGAGGTGATCGGGCAGCAGATTGACTTCATCGACGTAGAGTACGCCGCCGTCAGCCTTGGCCAGCACACCTGGTGAGAATTGTGCGCGGCCCTCGCTGAGAGCAGCGTCAAGGTCGAGAGTACCGACCAGACGTTCTTCGGTGGCGCCCAGCGGCAAGGTGACGAATTGACCGCTGGCGAGCAGATCGGCCAGGCCCCGGGCCAGGGTGGATTTGGCCATGCCGCGCGGGCCTTCGATCAGCACGCCGCCGATTTTCGGGTCGATGGCGGTGAGGCACAGGGCGAGCTTGAGGTCATCGGCGCCGACCACGGCGGAGAGCGGGAAATGCGGGGTGTCGGTCATTTGGGTTTTCTCTGTCGTGGTCTTGGGTGTGCTTGAGTGTTGTGGTGTGTCAGTCGGGGTGGCCCTCACCCTAGCCCTCTCCCAGGGGGAGAGGGAACTGATTGCGGTGTTCTTGCAAGTTGCGCCGACCTGAATTATCGAGTTGAACTCAGCCTCCAAAGCCAACACAAATCGGCTCCCTTACCCCCTTACTCCCTTGGGGAGAGGGAACTGACCTAGGTGTTCTTTCGAATTCCGTCGACCTGATACGTCGGGCCGAACTCAGACTTCGACAGCAACGCAAATCGGCTCCCTCTCCCTCCGGGAGAGGGCTGGGGTGAGGGTAGCTTTTGGCCGGTTACATATCTTCCTCAATATCCAGCAGCAGATTCTCCAGCGCTCCCTTATAAGCCCCAGGCTCCTGCCACATCCCCCGCTGCTGTGCCTCAAGCATCCGCTCGGTCATGTCCCGCAGCGCATGCGGATTGTGCTCGCGAACAAATTCCCGCGTTGCCGGATCCAGCAGATAAGCATCGGCCAGCAAAGCGTACTGGTGATCATCGATCAACTGCGTCGTCGCATCGAACGCGAACAGGTTATCAACCGTCGCGGCCATTTCGAACGCGCCTTTATAGCCGTGGCGCTTGACCCCGTCGATCCATTTCGGATTGACCGCTCGTGAGCGAATCACCCGGTTCAGCTCTTCTTTCAAGGTGCGAATCTTCGGCAGATCCGGTTGACTGTGATCGCCGTGATAACTCGCCGCCGCTTCGCCGCGCAAGCTTTCCACGGCAGCGAGCATGCCGCCCTGGAACTGGTAGTAATCATTGGAATCGAGCAGGTCGTGCTCGCGGTTGTCCTGATTCTGCAGCACCGCTTGTACCTGACTCAGGCGCTGAACGAACTGCTCGCGTGCAGCGGTGCCCTCATCAGCACCACCATAGGCGTACGCGCCCCAGTTCAGATAAACCTCAGCGAGATCTTCACGGCTCTGCCACAAGCGACCGTCGATGGCGCCCTGCACGCCTGCGCCGTACGCGCCGGGTTTGGCGCCGAAGATCCGCCATCCGGCCTGACGCCGCGCGGTGTCCTCATCGAGGCCCGATTGCCGCAGCGCCTCGCGCTCGGCACGCACTTTCGCGGCCAGCGGGTTGAGGTCGTCCGGCTCGTCCAGCGCTGCCACTGCTTGCACGGCGGCGTCGAACAGGCGAATCAGATTGGCGAAGGCATCCCGAAAAAAACCGGAAACTCGCAGCGTGACATCGACGCGCGGACGATCAAGCAGGCTCAGCGGCAGAATCTCGAAATCATCAACGCGCTGACTGCCAGTCGCCCACACCGGACGCACGCCCATCAGTGCCATGGCCTGGGCGATGTCGTCGCCACCAGTGCGCATGGTCGCGGTGCCCCACACGGATAATCCGAGCTGGCGCAGGTGATCGCCGTGGTCTTGCAGGTGCCGTTCCAGAATCAACGTCGCCGACTGGAAACCGATGCGCCACGCGGTGGTGGTCGGCAGGTTGCGCACGTCGACCGAGTAGAAGTTGCGGCCGGTGGGCAGCACGTCAAGGCGACCACGGCTGGGTGCACCGCTGGGGCCGGCGGGGACGAAGCGACCGCTGAGGGCGTCGAGCAGGCCGCGCATTTCGGCGGGGCCGCAGGCATCGAGGCGTGGGGCGACGACTTCGCGCAGATGGTCAAGGATTGCACTGACCTCCACCCAACGCGGTCCTTGTAGGAGTGAGCCTGCTCGCGATAGCGGTGTGTCAGTGGACTCAATGTTGGCTGACACACCGCCATCGCGAGCAGGCTTGCTCCCACAAGGGATTTGCAGGGACTCGGAGATCAACGCAGTGGCAAACAGTTCGAGGCGTTCGCGGGTGTCGCCGGCGGTGCGCCAGACTTCGTCGCCGATCGATTGCAATTGATCGGGGCGCGGGCCAGTCCAAGGGTCGGCCAGCGCGCAATCGAGCGGGTCGAAACCCAGTTCGAACGCTTTGGCCAATGCCCGCAATAAACTCGACTGCGCGCCTTTGCCATCGCCACGCGGTATACGCAGCAAAGCCAACAACGTATCAATGCGCAAACGCCCGCTCGGCGATTCACCAAAAATGTGCAAGCCATCGCGAATCTGCGATTCCTTCAGATCACACAAATAGGTATCGAGACGTGGCAGCCAGATCGCCGCATCCGCATCGCTGTCCAGCGCGGCATCGAGTTGCAGTTCGCGGTCGATCTGCGTCTCGCGGACCAATAGCAGAATGTCGCGCTGCAGTTCACGGGCGCGGCGCGGATCAAGCAGCTGCGCTTCGTAATACTCGTCGGCCAGCAGCTCCAGATTGCGCAACGGGCCGTAGGTTTCGGCGCGGGTCAGCGGCGGCATCAGGTGATCGATAATCACCGCTTGCGTGCGCCGTTTGGCCTGCGCGCCCTCTCCCGGATCGTTAACGATAAACGGATAGATATTTGGCAGCGGCCCGAGCAACGCATCCGGCCAGCAGTTCTCCGAAAGACCGACGCCTTTGCCCGGCAGCCATTCGAGGTTGCCGTGTTTGCCAACGTGGATCACGCCGTGGGCGCCGTAGGTGTTGCGCAACCAGAAATAGAACGCCAGATAAGCGTGCGGCGGCACCAGATCGGGGTCGTGATAGACCGCGCTCGGATCGACCTGATAACCGCGCGCCGGCTGAATACCGACGAAGGTGAGGCCGAAGCGCAGACCGGCGATCATCATCCTCCCGTCGCGGCACATCGGGTCGTTTTGCGGCGTGCCCCAGCGTTCGATCACAGCGCTGCGATTAGCCTCGGGCAGCGCGTTGAACATCGTCAGATAAGCGTCCATGGCCAGGCTTTGCTGGCACGGACGCAGATCAATGGTGTCGAGATCGTTGCTGACGCCACCGAGCAATTGCTCGATCAACTCGGTGCCGCTATTCGGCAGTTCAGCGGTGAGCGGATATCCCTCAGCCTGCAATGCACGCAGGATGTTCAGCGCCGCCGCCGGCGTGTCGAGACCGACACCGTTGCCGATGCGCCCATCACGGGTCGGATAGTTGGCGAGGATCAATGCGATGCGTTTTTCGCCATTCGGCACCCGCGCCAGATCAATCCAGCGCCGCGCCAGTTCAGCGACAAAATCCATGCGCTCGGGCTGCGCGCGATAGCAGACGACATCGGACTGACTGCGCTCACTGCGCCAGGCCAGATCCTTGAAGCTGATCGGTCGGCTGATGATGCGTCCGTCGAGTTCCGGCAAGGCAATATGCATCGCCAGATCGCGCGGGCCGAGGCCCTGCTCGCTGTCACGCCAGCCGGGCTCGTTGTCCTGCGCGCAGATCGCCTGGATCACCGGAATGTTGCGGCGAAACGGCCGCAAGTGCGGGGCCTCAGGGCTGGATTGAGCGAACCCGGTGGTGTTGAGAATCACCCCGGCCTCAACCTCGTCCAGCCAGTCCTCGACCACCGTCAGGCAGCCGGGTTCTTTCAGACTGGCCACCGCGATCGGCAGCGGATTCAGCCCCGCCGCTTGCAAGCGCTGGCAGAACACATCGATGAATGCGGTGTTCGCCGCTTGTAAATGCGAGCGGTAAAACAACACCGCCGCGACCGGGCGTGCAGGCAGCCAATCGGCTTGCCAGTCACTCAGTGCGGCGCTGGTTTTATTCGGGTGGTAAATCGCCGTGCGCGGCAGCGCCTGCGGTTCTTCCCAGACGTAATCGCGAGCCAGCCAACGGTTGGCGAGGCAGCGGAAAAAGTCCAGCGCATTGCCCAGGCCGCCCTGGCGCAGGAATTGCCAGAGGCGATCACGATCCACAGCGTTGACGGTGCTCAGGTCGCTGAGTTCCGGATCAGGACGGTCATCGCCCGGCACCAGAATCACCTGCACACCGCGCTCGGACAGTTCGATCAGACGCTCGACGCCGTAGCGCCAATAGGCGATGCCGCCGTGCAGCGAGATCAGGATCACCTTGGCGTGGCGCAGCACTTCGTCGACGTACAGATCGACCGAAGCATGGTTCTGCACCTGCATCGGGTTGGCCAGACGCAGGCTCGGGTAATCTTCCGGCAACTGCTGCGCGGCTTCGGCGAGCAGCGCGAGACTGGAGTCGCCGCTGCACAGGATCACCAGCTCGGCGGGGGTTTGGCCAAGGTCGGCAATGTTGTCATCCGAGACGAAACCGCCGGGCTGAGTCCTGAGCAGGTGCATGGCTTAAACGCTGAGCGCAGCGCGCAGTTGCGCTTCGAGTTGCGCGGCGTCGAGCGCCTGACCAATCAACACCAGTCGCGTGACGCGCGCTTCATCAGCGCCCCACTGACGGTCGAAATGCTTGTCAAAACGCGTACCCACGCCTTGGATCAGCAGACGCATTGGCTTGTTCGGAATGGCGGCGAAACCTTTGACGCGCAGGATGCCGTGCTTGACCACCAGTTGCGTCAGGGCGTCGAGCAGCAGGCTTTCGTCGGCTTGTGGCAGTTCGATGGAGATCGAATCGAAGGCGTCGTGATCGTGGTCATCGTGGTCGTCATCGCCTTCACCGTGGTGGTGATCATGATGGCTGTGGCGGCTGTCGATGTGCTCCTCGGAACCGGCGCCGAGGCCGATCAGCACGTCCAGCGGCAGACGGCCGTTGCTGGCTTCGATGATTTTCACCGCTGGCGGCAGTTCTTCGGCGACTTCAGCGCGGACACGAGCGAGATCTTCCGGGCTGGTCTGGTCGGCCTTGTTGAGGATCACCAGGTCGGCGCTGGCCAGTTGATCGGTGAACAGTTCGTGCAGTGGCGATTCATGGTCGAGGTTCGGGTCGAGTTTGCGCTGGGCATCAACCTGATCCGGGAACGCGGCGAAAGTGCCGGCGGCGACGGCCGGGCTGTCGACCACGGTGATCACCGCATCAACGGTGCAGGCGCTGCGGATTTCCGGCCACTGGAAGGCTTGTACCAGCGGTTTCGGCAGGGCCAGGCCCGAGGTTTCGATAAGGATATGGTCGAGATCGCCGCGACGGGCAACCAGTTCGCGCATCACCGGGAAGAACTCTTCCTGAACGGTGCAGCACAGGCAGCCGTTGGCCAGCTCGTAAACGCGGCCGGTGGCTTCTTCTTCGGTGCAACCGATGGTGCATTGCTTGAGGATTTCACCGTCAATGCCCAACTCGCCAAACTCGTTGACGATCACCGCGATACGACGGCCCTGAGCGTTGTCGAGCATGTGGCGCAGCAGCGTGGTCTTGCCCGAGCCGAGGAAGCCGGTGACGATGGTGACGGGGAGTTTGGCCAGTGTTTTCATCGGTATGCCCTTTGGCAAGCGGCGGGCATACGGGACGAGAACCGGCAACGCGCGTGCGTGCCTGGAGAGTTCGCCACCGGATCACCCCGCCCGGTTGTAGTGAGAATCTGTGACGAGGCAGGTCTCCTGGCTGACGGCGTTCAGGCGCTGGGCCTGGCGTTGGCTGCGCCTTCCCGCGGGCTCATAAGTTGAGCTGGCAGTGGCATGGCAGCGAACATCACCGTTCACAGTTGCGGGGGCAGCCGCGGCATTGACCGCGTTCCCTTCTTAGCTCCGACATACGCCGGAGAACCTCGAATGCGCAAGGCTACGCATGCACGGCAGGCGGGTCAACGCCTGGATCATTGTGGTTATAAGGGCAGCAACTTTTTCATCTAATGATCGCGAACACTTCTCACTTAAAAAGTAGTTGTAAGTTATGTCTTACATGCCCTATCCGTTACATAAAAAAACTACCACCGCGTTAAACCCTGAAATAGAGCGGCTGCGCGCATTCGATTACATATCTTTACAAAAACCAAATTGATAAATCAATACAAGATATGAACGATGAGTTCGCACAAGGACTATGAGTCTCTCAAGAAAGGATTTCTTGCATGGCTGATTATTATCAGTATTTGATCCTGCCTGTTTCTTTCCTGCACCCATGGGTATCCACAACATGAGTGCCGGTAACGCGTTACGGCTTTCAAGTGATGCCGGACTAAAGGAACTTTCCGAACTACTGCGCAATTGCCACTATGCGCACAGTGTTCACTATCCAGCATTGGATGTTGCGCTGCTGGGACGCGAAGCATGCCGGGCATTCAATGCGACCTGGGATCATTTGCATACCGATGCGTATCTCAGCGCAGAGAACGGTCTTCGCGAACGACGCATCTGCAAGTTCCAGTATCGCCAACAGGAACGCCAATGGACGGCGCTGCAAGACTGCCACTTTTTTCAAGCCGAGACCGACAACCCGCTGTTGGGCGGAGTGCAGCGCACCTACACCCGCTGCGAGGCGACGTTCATTGACTCCCCGATTCTGCAGACACTGCTGGCCGCCGACCTGGCACTGCTGGACATGGCGCTGGGCCCGCGCGACTGGCTCGTGACCTGCCATCAGTTCCGTATCCTCTGCGATCAAGGCAATGCTGGCCAGGCCACCCCTGAGGGCCGACATCGCGACGGGCACGATTTTGTCTTTCAACACCTGATTCAACGTCAGCATGTCATCGGTGGCGAAAGCCGGATATTTGATGAAGAAGGTGGCCAAGTATTCAGTGCAATTTTGACTGACTATCTGGAAACCGTCGTCTTGAATGACCGAATACTTCTGCATGAAGTTTCCCCACTGCAAACATCGAGCATTAATTCGGATCGCGGCAGTCGCGATATGTTGATTATCGACTTCGACCTGGCGGACTACTAATGAATCATTCGACTCATGCACTTTCAGTCAGTACCCCCCTCGCGCATAACTTCATCATTGAACAGTTTCAACAGGCGTGCGCACGAAGAACTTCCACACTATCGCTGACCGCTAATGAAAACATATTGTCCGAGACTGCACGCACGCTAGGACAGAATCGCCATTACGAGCGTTACTTGTTCAATGCACAGGCCATTGACGGTCAATGCTATGCCGCCGAATTCAATGGTATGCAGGTCGAACACTTCCCCGAAGTCGAAACATTAAAGGCTTTGGCGACCCAAGCCGTGCAGGCAATGTTTAACGCGCCGTTCGTCGAATACCGCGTGCTCTCCGGCGTGCACTGCACGCTGAGCGTGCTGGCCGCCCTGACCGAGCCGGGCGACTGCGTATTATCACTGGCGCCCGAAAGCGGCGGGCATTTCGCAACCGGGCCTCTGGTGCAGAAGATGGGCCGGCACAGCGTCTTTTTGAAACTGACGGCTGACGGACAAATTGATCTCGGGGATGTTGATCGGCAACTCCAGGCGTGCGGTGTACAACCGGCAGCCGTACTGCTCGACCATGGTCTGACCACACGGGCAATCGCCCTTAAACCACTGCGCGCGCTGCTGAACCGCCGGGGCTTTGAGCGGACACTGATCATCTACGATGCGTCGCACACTCTGGGCCTCATCGCCGGGAAGGCCTTTCCCAACCCGCTTGACGAGGGGGCGGATATTCTTCAAGGCAACACCCACAAATCCCTGGCAGGTCCGCACCGGGCACTGATCGTCTGCCGGCGTGCCGATCTGGCCCAGCGGATCGAGCAAACGCTCAGCGGTGCGCTGGTGTCCTCGCCCAATCTGCCCGGTCTGCTGCAACTGTTCGTCAGCCTGCTGGAAACCCAGCGCTACGGCCAGGCCTACGCTCAACGCATGTGCGCCAATACTCGCCAGTTGCACGACGCACTCGCTGACCTGCCGGGCTGGACGCTGCACCCCTCCGACACGCACCTGCTGTTGCTCGAAGGCGAACTGGCCCGGCAAGCGGCGCAGCAGCTCAATGAACTGGGGATCCGGATCAACAATAAACAGATCAATGGCCGCGACTGCCTGCGCTTCGGTCTGCAGGAAATTACTCGTCTGGGCATCAGCAGCGAAGACCTGGATGCCTTGGCGCACATCATTCGCAATGTCTTGAGCGGTGGCGCCAACGGCGTGGACCGGATTCGTCTGGCTCACATTTGCCAGCGCCTGAACCGGGTCCACTACAGCTTCGATCAGGAGGTTGACTAATGAGTGCAGCGGCCTGCCTGATCATCGGCAATATTCGTGACGGAGAATACGAGGGCCTGATTGCCGAGGGCATCACCCCTTTGCTGATTGCCGATAGTCGCAAAACCAGCAAGATCGCCGATGCGAAACAGATCTCGCCGGTGGCGCTGTACGACTTTTCCAGAGGGCTGACCCCGGATCTGATCCAGCTGACGCAACAGTTGCTGGACGAGCACGGCTTCACCAGTGTCCTGAATTTCCGTGAAGGCTATGTCGCGATCACGGGGCGGCTGTGTGCGGCGCTGCCGGCGCTGGCCCACCTGCACCGTAACGTGGAAAACACGCTGGACAAGGTGCTGCAACGCCAATGCTTCGAACAGTCGCGTAACCTGGATCTGCACGTGGTCTCTCGCCAGGTTCGTATCGACGACCTGCTGGCGCGCCCGGGCGAGCTGCCCTACCCGTTCATCCTGAAACCAGCGAACCTTTACAGCAGCCTGTTCGTACGCTGCATCGACGATCAGCAGGATCTGCTCGACTACGCCCGTCATGAATGGCCGGCGCTGCAGCGCTATGTGGCGGGCAAAAGCCGCGAAACCGATCAACTGCTGCTGGAGGAATTTCTCCAGGGTTCCAACCATTCCATCGATTGCACGATTGCCGCCGACGGCACGATCAGCAGTTTTCCGATCGTCGATGTGATTGCCGGCGTCGATATCGATCGCGGCGACTTTCACCATTTCGCCCGCTACACGCCGTCGCTGCTGGAGCCCGACGCAGCGCTGAAGGAGCGTTGCCATCGTCTGGCCCATGACGCCGTGAAAGCGTTAGCGCTCAAAGGCACGTTTGCCCATGTCGAGTTCATTCTCACCCCCCGCGGGCCAAGAGTTCTCGAAGTCGGCGCACGCCCCGGCGGCAGCCGGATTCATGTGATTCGTCAAGCCTGGGGGCTGGCGCTGGATGTCTGCTACCACCGCGCGCTGTCCGCCGAGCCTCTGCCCAGCGCCAGCGAAGCGCCGGATGCGTTCGGCATCGCCACCCCCTTCGCCCGCACAGACCGGCTCTATGACGGACTGCACGGCGCCGACCGGATCTGCCGCTTGCCAGGTTTCCAGCGTTGGTACGCCTACGTCACTCCGGGCGAAGCCATCGGGCCGGTCAGCAACGGTTTTCAGAACTACCTGTACATCGAGTTCAGGCAACCCGACACCGCCCGCCTGCGACAATCCTTGCTCGCCGTCAGCGACATTGATGTCTATGGCGAGCAGCCCACGGCGGCGAACACCAAACACATTCTGCTCATCGGCGGGCGTGATTCGGGACTGGATTGGGATACTGCGCGGCAGTTTCGATTTACTCTCGTCCAGCAACCCGGCGAGTTATCTGACTATCAGCGCGAGCGCGCAACGCTAGTGCTGACGCCTGACATCGCCGATCTGCCGGCCTACAGCACGATGGTAGAACGGCTGCACCGGCAATCACCATTCGATGCCGTGGTTTCGTTTTCGGAACTGGGCCTGCTGCCCGCGTCACGCTTGGGCGAACGTCTGGGCATCGTCCACAACAACCTGCGCAGTGTGGAAGTCAGTCGCGACAAACTGCTGTTTCGCCAATTGCTCAAAGGCAGTCGCTACGAGTTGCCCACTGCCGCTATCAACCATGGTGCCGAGGCTCGCGCTTTCGTGCTGCGCCATGGCCCGGCCATCGTCAAACCCGTCAACGGTTCGGGCAGTCAGGGCGTCTATGCCATAGACAGGCCCGAGGATGTCGAACACCTCTCGCTGGAGGGAAACAATCTGATCGAGGCCTTCGCCAGCGGCGACGAATACAGCGTTGAATCCCTCAGCCTGGATGGCCAGCACCGGATTCTCGGCATCACGCGCAAATACACCAGCGGTGCCCCCGGTTATGTCGAAACCGGGCATGACTTTCCTGCCGGGCTCGACGAGAAAACCGCCGCGCAGATCGAAGAAGCGGTGCTGTGGCTGCTCGGGCGAATGGGCAACCGCTGGGGCCCGGCCCACACGGAAATCAAGCTGGACGGTTCACGCCTGCAATTCATCGAAACCCAGACCCGCTTCGGCGGTGACCAGATCTGGGAAATGGTCTGGAAAACCACGGGGGTGCATTTGGCAGCCAGCACCATCGCCGCGATGGCCGGCACGTCACTGCCGACGCCCGAGAAAACCTACGCCAAAATGGCGATCCGCTACATCGAGGCGGCCCCGACCGCCGATCCGCAACAGCTCCAGGCACGCCTGCTGCAACACCCGTTTGCATTACGCGTGAACCTCAACCCCGACAAGTTCGGCCAGAGCATCAGCCGTTCCGCAGACCGCCACGGCTACACGCTGCTGGGCTGCAGCGACGCCGACGACCCGGCGGACTTCAACGCCGCGATCACCCACCCAGAGTTCACTACGCAAGGACCAGCGCAATGACCCGTAAAGACCCGCTATATCACATCGAAGGCCCGATCAGCGCTCACTTCCCGATGATCTCCTTTTCCACCAATGTCTACGACAACCCTGCAGACATCCTGGGTTCGATCACCGATCTGGCCAGACATTTCCAAGCGGTCGAGTTCGAGATCGGCGAAGACGCCGAAAAAACCTTCTGGTCGTTGACCGCCGAAGACCGGTCTGAGCTTGCCGGGAAAATCCGCAGCTTCGCCGAACACAATGGCATCACGCTGACCGTCCACGCCGGATGGTGGGGTCGCCAGTACAACCTGTGTTCCCCGGATTTGACCGAACGTGCCCAAGCGGTGGACTGCCTGAGTGCCGCCGTGGAGTTTTCCCACGAGGCCGGCGCCACCAGCGTCACTTTTCATCCCGGCTACAAAGATCAACTGGAAAACGGCGAACTGCTGGACAACCTGATAGTAGCGATCAACGAGGTGACCAAGCGCTGCAACACCGATGGCATCGCCCTGTGCCTGGAGAACATGGGCGGTCAGCGGCCGAAATTCCCGGTCTTCACCGTCGAGGAACACCTGCGCTTTCACAAGGAGACCGGGTGCTTCGTGACCATCGACGTGACGCATCTGTGCTCACTGCTGCCGTATGGTGAAAGCCTGTTCAAAGCCATTGCCGATCTGGCGCCGGTTACCCGGCATCTGCACATTGCCGACCTCAACAACACCCACCATCAACATCTGCCGATTGGCGAAGGCAACTTGCGCCTGAGCGATGTGCTCAATCGCTTCGCGGTCAACGGCTATCGGGGTGTGGCCGTGGTGGAAGAGTTCATTCCGCGCTTCTCCACCGAGTACTACCTGGAAAAAGCCCTGGCCTATAAGAACGGCGTAGAGCAATTGCTGGCCGGCTCGCGGCACAGCACTCATGCTGGTTGAGTCGAACCTGGCAAAACCGGCGTCGCGCAGCGAGATCGCGACCGGTATCCGCGATGCGCTACCGTTCGTCTTCTCTCTGCTGCTGACCTTCACCCTGATCGGCATGCTCGGGCGCCGCCATGGTCTGGATCTTCCGGCCATGGTGGTTTTCAGCGGTACGGTAATGGCCTCGCCGTTGCAACTGACGCTGCTGGAAACCCCCGCGCACCTGCTTAACGCCTTTGGCGTGCTGGTCTCGGCGCTGAGTATCAACTTGCGTTTTCTGGTCTTCACACTGAGCCTGAAATCCAGCCTCCAGGGCCCGGTCAAAGCGTTCGTCCCCGCCCTGGCGGTGATGGCAAATGCGGCTTTCACGTTGATGTCGATCCGCAAGGATCAGCAACCGATCAGCCGCCCGTATGCCAACACCGTGTGCTTTCTGCTGTACGCCGCCGCCCTGCTTGGCACCGTGGTCGGGTATTGCTTCGCCAGCGTGGCCGACAACGCAGTGATGGATCACGTCAGTGTGGTGATCGCGATTTTCATCAGCGCTTCGCTTGGCAAGATGGCCCGCGACCGTCACAGCTTCCATGCGCAATGGATTGCCGGCCTGGCCACCGCCGCAAGCTTGCTGTGGCTGGGCGAGGTCAGCTTGCTGCTGGTGCTAGCCATCACCGTTCTGACGAGCTATGTCTATGATTGAACCTGGTACTTTCTGGCTGTACGTACTGATTTGCGCGCTGGTTTCGATCGTCTGCCGCTTGCTGCCGCTGGCCGTCGATGTCGAACGGCTTTCGGCAACTGCCCGCGCTTTCATCGATCGTCTGGGAAAATACACATCGGTGGCGATGCTCGTCAGCCTGCTGGCGGTCTCACTCTATCCTTTGGCCAGCCAGCACCTGGCGGCCATGCCATGGATCCTGCCGGTGGCGTTGGCGTGGCTGCTGAGCCTGACGCGAATCAAATCCTATTATGCGTTCCTGATGGCGCTGGGGGTGTACGTCCTGCTGATCATGCGCTAGGCGCCGATTGACTCAAATCCCCCGCCCATGCTCTCCTACACAACTTGTTACGGGTGCCCTTCACAGGGTGAAACGGGAAACCGGTGAATCATGTGCTTTACTCAAGCCCATGTCAGTCCGGTGCTGCCCCCGCAACGGTAAGCGAGCGAAGCGTCAAAACCACTGTGCCGATACGGTATGGGAAGGTGACGCTTGCAGGTCGGCCTGACGCCAACCCCTCGTGAGCCCGGAGACCGGCCCGCAACACACAGCCCGCATTTGTGCGGCGCTGCACATAACAAACCCGCGGTGGGCGGGCGCTGTTCGAACCTCTGCGAGCCCGACCCGCAGGGGTTTTCATGCGCTCTATTCACCCGCTGACACTCCAGAGGGAAGCGCCATGTCGATCATCAGCAGCACCGGCAGCAACACGGACAAAATCGCCAGCACCACCACCCTGAGCCAACGCCTGACCGCCGCGATCTTTGCATCGATCCTCGGCGCCAGTCTGGTTTACTTTGCCGGCTTCTCGCACATCGAAGCGGTGCACAACGCCGCCCACGATACCCGCCACAGCGCCGCGTTCCCGTGCCATTGAGACCTGCCGACATGATCAAGCGTATCGCGCAAACTGCAGGATTCTCTGGTCTGCTGGCCGCCCTGCTCCTCACTCTGCTGCAAAGCTTCTGGGTTTCGCCGCTGATTCTGCAGGCGGAAACCTTCGAGAAGTCCGAGCCGGTGGCGGTTCACGAACACGCCGCTGGCGTGGCTGCGCACACCCATGATGCCGAGGCCTGGGAGCCGGAAGACGGCTGGCAGCGCGTAGTCTCGACCACTGGCGGTAATCTGGTCGTAGCCGTCGGTTTCGCCCTGATGCTCGCCGGCCTCTACACCCTGCGCGCGCCGACCAAAACTTCGCAGGGCCTGCTCTGGGGCCTGGCCGGTTACGCGACGTTCGTGCTTGCTCCGACCTTGGGCCTGCCACCAGAACTGCCGGGCACCGCTGCGGCCGATCTGGCTTCGCGGCAGACGTGGTGGATCGGCACGGCCGCTTCGACGGCTGTAGGTCTGTCGCTGATCGCGTTCAGCCGTCACTGGCTGATGAAGGTCCTCGGTGTGGCCATCCTCGCTGTGCCCCACGTGATCGGCGCACCGCAACCGGAAGTGCATTCGATGCTCGCCCCCGAAGCACTCGAAGCTCAGTTCAAAATCGCTTCGCAGTTGACCAACGTGGCGTTCTGGCTGGCCCTGGGCCTGATCAGCGCCTGGTTGTTCCGCCGCAACAGCGCTGGTCAATACCACGCATGACCGATGACCGCGCAGCGCCGACCTTCGTGGTCGGCCTGGGCTGCCAGCGCGGCTGCCCGGCCAGCACGCTGCGCGCGTTACTCGATCAAGCGTTACAGGCGCATCGCATTGAGCTCGAGGCGGTGAAAGCGTTGGCCAGTATCGACTTGAAGCGCGACGAGCCCGGCCTGCAAGAACTTGCTGCACAACTGGCTCTGCCCCTGCTGTACTTCAGCAGTGACGAACTGGCCAGCTACCAACAGCGGCTCAGTCACCATTCACAGATTGCTTACGAACGCACCGGTTGCTACGGCGTCGCCGAAAGTGCCGCGCTTGCGCTCGCTGAACAGCTGATTCAAGCGCCGGCAAAACTGCTGATCTCCCGGCAAAAATATGCTCAGGCAACGCTGGCATTGGCCGGCGCGGCGTAAAATCCCGATAATCCCCGCCATTGATCATGAGCGTTGTTCATCTGCAACGCAGTCGTGCCCTCTTTTACTCAGGATTCAACGATGACCGTCTACTTCATCGGCGCCGGCCCCGGCGACCCGGAATTGATCACTGTCAAAGGCCAGCGGCTGATTCGCAGTTGCCCGGTGATTATCTACGCAGGTTCGCTAGTGCCGGCGGCGGTACTCGACGGCCATCAAGCCGAAACGGTGGTGAACAGCGCCGAATTACATCTGGAACAGATCATCGAATTGATCAAGACCGCGCATGCCAAGGGTCAGGATGTGGCGCGGGTGCATTCCGGCGATCCGAGTCTGTATGGCGCGATTGGCGAGCAGATCCGTTATCTGCGTGAGCTGGATATTCCGTTCGAGATCATTCCCGGCGTGACGGCCACCGCAGCCTGTGCGGCGCTGCTTGGCGCGGAATTGACGCTGCCGGACGTGTCGCAAAGCGTGATTCTGACTCGCTATGCCGACAAAACCGCGATGCCGGCAGGCGAAGAGCTTGGCAGTCTGGCGCAGCATGGCGCGACCATGGCGATTCATCTGGGCGTTAACCATTTGCCGAAGATTCTGGTGGAACTGCTGCCGCATTACGGCGCGGATTGCCCGATTGCGGTGATTCACCGGGCGACGTGGCCTGATCAGGATTGGGTGCTGGGGACGCTAGCGGATATTGCCGAAAAGGTTGAGGCCAAAGGGTTTCGGCGTACGGCGTTGATTCTGGTGGGCCGGGTGCTGGGCAGTGAGGTGTTCAGCGAGTCATCGTTGTATCGCGCTGGGCATGCTCACCTCTACAGACCATGAATTGGAACGCGGAGCGTCCCGGGCTGCATTCCCACGCAGAGCATGGGAACGATCAAAGGCCCTTTCGCGAGCAGGCTCGCTCCCACATTTGATCGCATTTCAAATGTGGGAGCGAGCCTGCTCGCGAATGCATTCCTGAATGTCACCCATAAAAAAACGGCGCTCACGGGGCGCCGTTTTTCATGTCCGCAGCGAACACCTTAGTAGTAGGCGTTTTCTTTCTGCGTGTGGTCGGTCACGTCGCGAACGCCTTTCAGCTCCGGGATACGCTCGAGCAAGGTGCGCTCGATGCCTTCCTTCAAGGTTACGTCCGCCTGGCCGCAGCCCTGGCAACCGCCACCGAACTGCAAAACGGCGATGCCGTCTTCAACCACATCGATCAGGCTGACCTGACCGCCGTGGCTGGCCAGCCCCGGGTTGATTTCGGTTTGCAAGTAGTAGTTGATGCGCTCGTTGACCGGGCTGTCGGCGTTGACCATCGGTACTTTGGCGTTCGGCGCCTTGATGGTCAGCTGGCCGCCCATGCGGTCGGTGGCGTAGTCGACAACGGCGTCATCGAGAAACGCTTCGCTGAAGTGATCGATATAAGCAGTGAAGCTTTTCAGCCCCAGCGCGGTGTCTTCAGGTTTTTCTTCGCCCGGCTTGCAGTAGGCAATGCAGGTTTCAGCGTACTGGGTGCCAGGCTGGGTGATGAAGACGCGGATGCCGATGCCCGGGGTGTTCTGCTTGGAGAGCAGATCAGCCAGGTAATCGTGGGCGGCGTCGGTAATGGTAATAGCGGTCATGGAAACTCCTCGCAGGCTTGGGCGCAGTTTACGCCAATCATTGCGCCGGACAAAGTCCTAGTATTTTTGTCGGGAAAGATTCTCGTCCGGCTCCATGTCAACCCGCGCCTTGAGCCAATGGTAGCTGCGCTTTTCCACCCATTCGTAGCTCAACCACGAGCCAACGCCAATCGCCAGCGCGCACAGGGCAAACATCAAATACGGGTTGATCGCGTAGCGTTGCGCGATAAATCCCCCCGCCGACAGCACCAGCACGTGCATGAGATATACCGAATATGAGCAATCACCGAGCAGTTTGAGCACGCGACTGCGCTCGACATAACGCTCAAGTGAGATACACGCCATGACCAGCAATGAGCTCGGCACGCCCCAGTTGAGCATCCTCGGCGCCGGTGCCAAGTGATAGATCGTCAGCAACGCCGCGACGATGGCCACCAGCGGCAGCCACAGTCCCGCACCGATCCAGCCCCGCCGATAGAGCATGCCAATGCCGATCCCCAGCAGAAACTCATAAACGATGTCCGAGCGATAGAACGCGCTGACCCAGCCAAACCCGGTCCAGGCCTGACACACTGCAAACAACAGCGCCGCGACCACCAGCAGGCGCACCTGCAAACGAAACAGCAGCGCCCAGGCAAACAGCACGTAGAAAAGCATTTCGTAATTCAGTGTCCAGCCGACATTCAACGTCGGATAGATACCGTAGCCGCCAGGATTCTCGGTAGGAATGAACAGCAACGACAGAAGCAGATGGCCCCAGTCCACTGTCTGATCCGGCAGCAAAGGTTGGGCGAACACCACCAGCAGCGCCATCAGCAGCGTGTACAGCCAGTACGCCGGGACGATGCGAAACAGCCGGTACAGCAGGAAACGCGCGGGCGGCAGCGGTTTGTTTTCGGTCGAGAGGAAAATCACCAACCCGCTGATGACAAAGAAAATGTCGACGCCCACCGCGCCTTTGTCGATAAAGAACTGGCCGACCGGCCCGCGTGCCTTGAAGTCAAAAAAAATCTGCATGAAGTGGTGGCACACCACTGTCCACGCGGCAAGCGCACGCAGGGCTTGCACTGAAATCAACATCACCTGCTCCCGATCACAAGTCCAAAAACACCATTTCACCCTGTGGGAGCGAAAGCGACGGCACATTCAATGTATTCGGTGCCTGACACTCCGCCTTCGCGAGCAGGCTCGCTCCTACAGGGGATTTGTGTGTTACCTGAAGCTGTGACAGTCGGCCTGTTTCAAACGATCAAAGATTCTCGTAGCGGTTCATGTCCAGCACGCCCTCTTCCACCGGATCGGTTTCGTGCAGGTATTGGCTCAGATCGTGGAAATAGAACCAGAATTGCGGGTGACTGCGCCGAATTCCCCAGCGTTCGACGATTTTCTCGAAACGGTTGGCGTCCTTGGCATTTTCCATTGCATCAACAAACTCGGGCACTTGATCGGCCGGAATGTTGAACATGAAGTTCGGATAACTGCTGAGCACGCCCGGAAAAATGGTGATCGTGTCCAGCCCGGGCTGATAGCGCAGCGACTCTCCGAGCAGGAACGCCACGTTGCTGTGCGCACGGTTGCGCAACAGGCTGTAGACCTCGCGTTTGCCGTTGGCGGTTTCGATGCGCAGCATCGTCGCTTCCGGCAACAGGTCGATCACCTTCAAACCGGCCGCCGGGCGCGAGGTCAGGCGGCTTAGCGCCTGCTCGGCATTTTGCAGGGCCGGGTCAATATTCGGCCGCGAGCAGTAAGCCCCATCGCAGCGGTTGATTGGATCCGGGTGCGCATTGAGATCACCGTAACGCGCCAGTAATTGCATGGCGAAGTCGTATTTCGGGTCTTTCTCATCAAGTTTCAGTGCCGTCGGTTTGTCGTCGTCGATCGCTTCGTAATCGAGCCACATCTTGAACTGGCCGCTGTTCTGATACCAATCGTTGAGGTAATCCTCTCGGGAGTCGGCCGGCATCAGGCGCAGGAAGTTTTGCTCGGCGCCATTGCGGATCAAATCGAAATACAGACGGGTTTGCGCCTGATGGGAGACGTTGCCGAACACATCGAAGTTGACTGCCAACTGGTAATAGGTGCGCTCCAGCAGCGGATAGTCGAACAGCCACATCGTCTGCGGCACCTCGCCGATCAGGCCTTTGGTCACCGAGGCGCTGTCGAAGTGGCGGAAAATGCTCAACAGCGCGTTGTCGTTGCCGGCCCACAGGGTCGACCAACTGGGCGCCGGCAAATCAGCGTAGCTGTCACGGCGCAAGGCTTCGTATTCGTTTCGTTTGTCACGGTAGTTGCGCCACAGGCTCAGTACGCTGCCGACGTCATCGTTCTGCCCGGGCATGGCCAGCAACGGCGTGGCCTGGCCGCGATAGTTCGGGTCAGTGATATAGAGGTCATGTTCCGGCGCTTGGAACAGCGCCCAGAAGTTGTCACGGATCACGTCGGTGGCGATCTGACCACGGCACACCGGGCCGCGAATAAACGTGCGGACGAAGTATTCGGCGTTATCGAGCATGAACTGATAACGCGCCTGCGCCGGGATCGCTTCAAATGTGGCGAACGGGTTGGCGCGGCTCTGCGGGCCGTAGCCCGGCAAGGCATTAACCTGCCAGTTACCGCTATAGAACAGACTTTTGACCCGCGCCATTTTCGCCGCGCTCAACGGATAGGTGATGTGGGTCTTGTGCACGATCACCCCTTGCACCGGCCACAAGCGGTAATACACCTGAGTGCCCGGATCATCGTTGGGGCGACGGGTGGCGATCAGGTCGATTGGCTGCCCGGTCGGCGTGCGCGAACGTACCCACTGGAAATAATGGCCCGGCTCGCCGTCCTTGAAATAGATATGCGCAAGGTACCAATGCTCGTACAACCAGCGACCGACCAGGCTTTGCCGCGCGCCGGGAGTGTTGAGCAGGTTTTCCCACTGGACGATCTGCAGCGCCTCTTTGGTGCTTGGCGCCAGGCTTTGTTCGTCAATCGGCGCACCCGAGGCCAGCCAGCGCTGCAGCGTCTGATATTGCTGATCGGTCAGCCCGGTCACCGCCAGCGGCATGCCTTCTTTCGGATACGCGCCGGCGTAGCCTTCGAACTCGGCGGGCGCCGCGCACAGGTTCTCGCGGTTCAGACCCAGGACGATGTCTTCCGGGAGCTTGGCGTTCGGCGTCACTGGCGTCTTGTGCCCAAGTTCAAGCATGCGCGCCATCAGCGCAGCCTGGCTGCCTTGGGCATCGAGCACCGAATAGAAGTCTTTTTGCTGCCAGGCACGTTTACCGAAGGCATCGTAAAACAGTCGGGTGGTGGGTGCCGCTTGTGTGCGCTCGCCATCGTAGACCGGCATTTTGCTCGCACCACGGGCCGCGCCCTCACCGCTGCCCAGATTCAACTGGCAGGCCGAGTCGTAGCAGGCGTGGCAGGCCACGCACTTCTCGGTGAAGATCGGTTGGATATCACGGCTATATGAGATCGTGGGTTCCTGCGCAACGGCGCCCCAGCTTAAAAGCAGCAATAAAATGCTGATGACGCGGTACGACATGCCCTTGATCCCGATCCTGAAAAAAACGCCGCGATTCTACAGTATGACGCTCGTACCAATATGAGCGATATTCATGCAAAAGCCTCACATGCTCTAAAAGCGCACAGGTTTGCTATGATCCCGCTCCTTCGTAATGGTCTTTCCGAGTAGTCCAAATGTCCGATCGCAGCGTCCGCCTTCAAGCTCTCAAGCAAGCTCTCAAAGAGCGCATCCTGATACTCGACGGCGGCATGGGCACGATGATCCAGAGCTACAAGCTCGAAGAACAGGACTATCGCGGCAAACGCTTCGCGGACTGGCCGAGTGACGTCAAGGGCAACAACGACCTGCTGGTGATCACCCGTCCGGACGTGATCGGCGGCATCGAGAAAGCCTATCTGGATGCCGGCGCCGACATCCTCGAAACCAACACCTTCAACGCCACGCGCATTTCCATGGCCGACTACGGCATGGAAGAACTGGCGTACGAGCTAAACGTAGAAGGCGCACGTCTGGCGCGCAAGGTCGCTGACGCCAAGACCGCCGAGAACCCGGCCAAGCCGCGCTTCGTCGCCGGCGTGCTCGGCCCGACCAGCCGCACCTGCTCGCTGTCGCCCGACGTCAACAACCCCGGCTACCGCAACGTCACCTTTGATGAACTGGTGGAAAACTACACCGAAGCCACCAAAGGCCTGATCGAGGGCGGCGCTGATCTGATCCTGATCGAAACCATTTTCGACACCCTCAACGCCAAAGCGGCGATCTTCGCCGTGCAAGGCGTGTTCGAAGAGCTGCACATCGAACTGCCGATCATGATTTCCGGCACGATCACTGACGCCTCCGGCCGGACCCTGTCGGGGCAAACCACAGAAGCGTTCTGGAACTCCGTGGCGCACGCCAAGCCAATCTCCGTTGGTCTCAACTGTGCGCTCGGTGCCAGTGAGCTGCGTCCGTACCTGGAAGAGCTGTCGAACAAGGCCAGCACCCACGTATCCGCGCACCCGAACGCCGGCCTGCCGAACGAGTTTGGCGAGTACGACGAACTGCCGTCGGAAACCGCCAAAGTCATCGAAGAATTCGCCCAAAGCGGCTTCCTCAACATCGTCGGCGGTTGCTGCGGCACCACCCCGGGGCACATCGAAGCCATCGCCAAAGCCGTCGCCGGTTACGCGCCGCGTCAGATTCCGGACATTCCGAAGGCTTGCCGCCTCTCGGGTCTGGAACCGTTCACTATCGATCGCAACTCGCTGTTCGTTAACGTTGGCGAGCGTACCAACATCACCGGCTCGGCCAAGTTCGCCCGCCTGATCCGTGAAGACAACTACACCGAAGCCCTCGAAGTCGCCCTGCAACAGGTCGAGGCCGGCGCGCAGGTGATCGACATCAACATGGACGAAGGGATGCTCGATTCGAAGAAGGCCATGGTGACCTTCCTCAATCTGATCGCCGGTGAACCGGACATCTCCCGCGTGCCGATCATGATCGACTCGTCGAAATGGGAAGTGATCGAAGCGGGCCTGAAGTGCATTCAGGGCAAGGGCATCGTCAACTCGATCAGCATGAAAGAAGGCGTCGAGCAGTTCATCCACCACGCCAAACTGTGCAAGCGCTATGGCGCCGCCGTTGTGGTGATGGCGTTCGACGAAGCCGGCCAGGCCGACACCGAAGCGCGCAAGAAAGAAATCTGCAAACGCTCCTACGACATTCTGGTCAACGAAGTCGGCTTCCCGCCAGAAGACATCATCTTCGACCCGAACATCTTCGCCGTCGCCACCGGTATTGAAGAACACAACAACTACGCGGTGGACTTCATCAACGCCTGCGCCTACATCCGCGACGAACTGCCGTATGCGCTGACCTCGGGCGGCGTGTCCAACGTGTCGTTCTCGTTCCGTGGCAACAACCCGGTGCGTGAGGCGATCCACTCGGTGTTCTTGCTGTACGCGATCCGCGCGGGCCTGACCATGGGCATCGTCAACGCCGGGCAGTTGGAGATCTACGATCAGATCCCGCAGGAACTGCGCGACGCCGTTGAAGACGTGATTCTCAACCGCACGCCGGAAGGCACCGACGCCCTCCTCGCCATCGCCGACAAGTACAAGGGCGACGGCAGCGTCAAGGAAGCCGAGACCGAAGAGTGGCGCAGCTGGGAGGTCAACAAGCGTCTGGAACATGCGCTGGTCAAAGGCATCACCACGCACATCGTAGAAGACACCGAAGAATCGCGTCAGTCGTTCGCGCGCCCGATCGAAGTGATCGAAGGCCCGCTGATGTCTGGCATGAACATCGTCGGCGACCTGTTCGGCGCCGGCAAAATGTTCCTCCCGCAAGTGGTGAAATCCGCGCGAGTGATGAAGCAGGCGGTGGCGCACTTGATCCCGTTCATCGAACTGGAAAAAGGCGACAAGCCGGAAGCCAAAGGCAAGATCCTCATGGCAACCGTGAAAGGCGACGTGCATGACATCGGCAAGAACATTGTCGGTGTGGTACTCGGTTGCAACGGCTATGACATCGTCGACCTCGGCGTAATGGTGCCGGCGGAGAAGATTCTGCAGGTCGCCAAAGAACAGAAGTGCGACATCATCGGCCTCTCCGGCCTGATCACGCCGTCGCTGGACGAAATGGTTCACGTTGCCCGTGAAATGCAGCGCCAGGACTTCCACCTGCCGCTGATGATCGGTGGCGCGACCACTTCCAAAGCGCACACGGCGGTGAAGATCGAGCCGAAGTACAGCAACGATGCCGTGGTCTACGTGACCGACGCCTCCCGTGCAGTTGGCGTGGCGACGCAGTTGCTGTCGAAAGAATTGAAGGCTGGTTTCGTCGAAAAGACGCGTCTGGAATACATCGATGTGCGCGAACGTACCTCGAACCGCAGCGCCCGCACCGAGCGCCTGAGCTACGCCGCCGCCATCGCCAAGAAGCCACAGTTCGACTGGGCCAATTATCAGCCGGTCAAACCGACCTTCACCGGCAGCAAGGTACTGGACAACATCGACCTCAAGGTCTTGGCCGAATACATCGACTGGACGCCGTTCTTCATTTCGTGGGACCTGGCTGGCAAGTTCCCGCGCATCCTTGAAGACGAAGTGGTCGGTGAGGCCGCCACCGCGTTGTACAAGGACGCGCAGGAGATGCTCGCCAAGCTGATCGACGAGAAGCTGATCAGCGCCCGTGCGGTGTTCGGCTTCTGGCCGGCCAATCAAGTACATGACGACGATATCGAACTGTACGGCGATGACGGCAAGCCATTGGCCAAGCTGCATCACCTGCGCCAGCAGATCATCAAGACCGACGGCAAACCAAACTTCTCCCTGGCCGACTTCGTAGCGCCGAAGGACAGTGAAGTGACCGACTACGTCGGTGGTTTCATCACCACCGCCGGCATCGGCGCCGAAGAAGTGGCCAAGGCTTATCAAGACGCTGGCGATGACTACAACTCGATCATGGTCAAAGCCCTGGCCGACCGTTTGGCCGAGGCCTGCGCCGAGTGGCTGCACCAGCAAGTGCGTAAAGAGCACTGGGGTTATGCCAAGGACGAAGTGCTCGACAACGACGCGCTGATCAAAGAGCAATACAGCGGCATCCGCCCTGCTCCGGGTTACCCGGCGTGCCCGGATCACACCGAGAAAGCGGCGCTGTTCGCCTTGCTCGATCCGCAAGCCGAAGAAATGCGCGCCGGTCGCAGTGGTGTGTTCCTCACCGAACACTACGCGATGTTCCCGGCGGCTGCGGTCAGCGGCTGGTACTTCGCCCACCCGCAAGCGCAGTACTTCGCCGTGGGCAAGGTCGACAAGGATCAGGTGCAAAGCTACACCTCGCGCAAAGGCCAGGAGCTGAGCGTGACCGAGCGCTGGCTGGCGCCGAATCTGGGTTACGACAGTTAAGTTGCGCAATGGACCTGAGAGCGCCCTGCTCTCAGGTCCACTCAATTACCTGTCACGGCGCCAGGAAGGGCCGGGTTGTGGTGAGGATGGGCCGGGGTGCGGCTCCGCCTCGCGAACTGTCGTCAGCGCAGCCAGCTCCGTACGCGTCATTGCCTTCAGTGCATCGATGCGAGCTTCTGCCAGTTCGATCTGAAGTGAATCCACTGCTTCCAGATAAGCGCTGCTGTGTATGTCGGCAAATGTATCCTCCACCTCCTCCTGCCGCCTCCTGGCGTTGAGTTCGAGCGTTTCGAACACCTCGCTGTGGCGATCGCGCAGGTAGCGGATCCAGTAATCGCGTGAAATCAGATTTTCCAGAAACATTTCGGATGCTTCATCCCTGAGCACCGACGTGCGCGCGTCGATCAACTGCTGCCCGCGAATCGGTGCGGCGTACAGCATGTGTTCCGGTTGCGCCGGCAAATCCAGCCCGTCCGGCCAGCCTCGGGTCATGCCGATCCGGTATTGCAGACGGATTTCCGCCCGATCCTTGTTCTTCGCCGCGGCTTCTGCCAGCCGGTCGACCCTTTCCAGGCGGAACAGACGCCGCGTCAGCTCAAGCAAGGCCCTGCCGCGTTGCTCCGGGCGGTGTCGTGGAATATCGCGCAGGGCGTTGTATTCATAGACGCGGGTTTCCAGTTCGCTGAATGACAGGATCCGGCCATCGCCGCAGGTGCCGTGGGTCTCGGCGTTGAGAAATAACAGCTCTCGCAGCTCGGCGTTTTCCGTGGCGGCCTCGATGACTTGCCAGACCCGATGGGTCAAATCAGCGCCGGACAACCGGAATTCAAGGGTATCGGGCAAGGTCGAGAGCAAATGAAAGAACGACTCATGGTTGTCCTGATCAGCCAATTGCAGCCATAGCGCCTGCCGCGCGGCATGCGCATCTGCATGTGTGTACGTCATCCAGATTGCCATCGCTGGCACTGCCGCATCCTGCACCGGATCGGCAATCACTTCCGCTGCCTCCACAATGGCATGCGTATCAACCCGCCGGGAACCGCCACCCCCACTGGGGCCATCGCTGTCGGAACCCGAATCCGAATCCGATCCCTGACCGGAGCCAGCATCCGAATCGCTGTCGGTCTCCAATTCGCGTTCGGCAATTTCACGCTGCAGAAAAGCCTGGGAATAACCCATGACATCACGGTCTGCGTTGGCCGCACTGTATTCCCGCAGTTGCTGCAGGCAATTGAGCGACAGGGAGTTTTCGGACAGGTCGGTGCCGTCCACCAGCGCTTGATGGTTGCCGTCCAACAGTCGGTCAGGAAAGACCATGATGTTGTTGCCCGACAGGTCCAGTCGTTGCAAATGCGCCAGATCGAGCACGCCGTCAGGCCAGAATTCCAGACCGTTCTGGCTGAGATTGAGCGTCTCCAGACGGACGAAGGCGATGGCGCTGAACTCCTCCAGCTGATTGTGGCTGAGGTCGAGCCAGCGCAGTTGCGTCCCGCCCACGTGCTGATACACGGTTTGTGCCACGGCCAGCCGATTACCGCTCAACTCCAGACGTTCCAGACGGTTCAAACGACCGACAGCTTCCGGCAGCCGTTCCAGGGCATTGCCGTTGAGTCTCAGGGTGGTCAACTCAGGGAACGCCGGGCAAAAGAGGTTGAAGCTATCAACTGAAAACTTGATCCCTGTCAGATTCAGTGTCCGCACATGGGCAAACACGTTTGACAGCGCGGGCAGATCGCTCATGGCCCCCGCTGAAAGGCTCAGCGTCTGTCCGGCGGACTCGGAAAGCGCAGTGAGCCCGTCCCGCCAGCAAGTGCGGATCCTCGTCGCGTCGAAGAACCTTGTGGACGATGACACGCTTTCACCAGGCCCTTGCGTCGCACCGAAAATCCAGCCGTTCAACTCACGCGTCAGCGTCTCGTCACTTGCTCGCCACTGGGTCAGCCTGTCCGCCATTTGCTCCGGGGACAGGCCTTCATCGCGCAATCGGGCAACGCTGGCTTGCGCTTGTTCAAGCGTCAGCGAGGGAAATATCTCCAGTACACGGGCATTCATGTCGAAACCGTCGCCGGGTGCAGAGACAGGCGGGAGTGCTAACAACTGACCGGCGCGCTCCAGTGCACTTTCCGGCGGGGTCCCGCTTGAATTGGCCGGCAATGACGCCGATTGCGCGTCGAACCGTTGCAAGGCGCCTTCCGGCAATCCAATGGACATTTCAATCCGGCGCTGCGCCGCCCGCATGTCCGCCTCGCCTGTAGTACTGAAGCGGTTGTTCTGCAGGCGGGTCTTCAGCAGCACAGCGTCGTTGACAAGCACCTGTTCGGGGAGCGACCCGATGGTGTTATGACGTAAATCCAGCGTTCGCAAATGCGGCAGGCTTTCCGCCCCAGTCGGCCATTGATTGAATCCATTGACGCTGAGGTTCAGCGTCTTGAGCCCGCTCAGGCGAGAAACGTCCAGTGTGTCCAGGCGATTGAGCCGGGCATTGAGATGTTCCAGTTTGTTCAGGGCATTGAACTGGCTCTGAACCTCAGGGGTAACGGCTATAAGGTTGAGAGACAAATCCAGTTGCGTCAGGTGGGTTGCATCGGCTGGCCGGATCGGCAGTTCCGTCAATCCGCAGGCGGTGACTTGCAGACTCGTGGTGCCACTGAATGCCCGGAGAAAATCGCGAATCTGGTCGATCGGCACATTCAACCGATCCAGCCGCACACTCTGTACGTGAGCAAACGCACCGGTTGGCAATTGCGGCAGTTCACTGACCGACTCTTCGCCCTGTACCCATGCGGTGTCCACCAGTTCAAACACGCCGGCATCGTCGAGTTCGGTGCTTGATGCCCAGTTCGTCCCATTGAAAGGACGAACGTCGTCATTCAAGCGATAGCGCCTGCGTATGGCTGCACGCCAGTTCTTTTCCAGAGCACGTACCACCCGTGCATTGGGCTGCGCTTGCCAGCGGGCGGCGGGAATTGCATTACGCAATCCATCAGATGCGGTGGGCTCGTAGAACTGGCGGAAAATTGCGGTGTGCTCCACACGCAGAATCTCCACTGCCTTGAGTCGGGTTTCCGGGGTATTCCAGAGTGTCATGATGCGCTCGGGCAACGGATTGAGGCGGCCGGCCTCGCCCGTCAGGAACTGCAGTTCTCCGGCACAGTAGCGGCGAACCATCAAGTCCAGATCAACCAGATGTCGCCACTGCCCCATGTAGTTTTTCACATAGTCGTAAGCGGGTTTGAACGCTTCATGAGAGAACCTGGACCAGTCCAGCGACAAGCCAGCCCAGAGTTTTTCGTGTCCGACATAGAGCGATTGTGGAATGGATGTGATGGCGGTCTGCGTCAGGTCCAGTCGTTCCAGTTCAGGCAGTTGCTGCACATAGGCCGGCCATTGCGTCAGGCCCGACGCTTCGATCCTGAGTTTTTTCAGGCGTTTGAGGGGCGTCAGATCCAGGCCAGCGGCATGGCTCCGACCGTCGAAAAAATCAAGATGAAGTTCCTCAAGGGCGGTCAACGTCCTCAATTTTGTCGAAAGATCAGAAGCCATCACCCTGACTGACGTCCTGAACTTGAGCTTCTTCAGTGCAGACATCCGGGTCACAGTCAAAGGCAAGGTCGTCAGTGCCTGCTCTTGCGCCATGTAGGCGCCAAACAGACTGCCACGCTCCCCCAGCGACAGCTTTTGCACGTTGGCAAATCGCGCCAGAAAGGCGTCCGCATTGGCGTCGGTGATGCCATTGCCGCCAATTGAAAGTTTACGCACATGGGCAAAGTCTGCATTCAGCTCTGGCAGGGGGTCATACGTGAATATCGAGAGTTCATCGGCACCTGAAACTCCAGTGGACAAGGCGTTGCGCCAGCAGGTTTTCAGCGCTTGCGCGGCGCGAAACTTGTGATCCGTTGCGGAACGCTCCCAAGGCGCCGCCGTGGATGTGCCTGCCCATTCATCCAGCGTCGTATTCAACTGCTGCCATTCATGGCGGCGTGATTGCAACAGCTGGAAAATCGCGTTGTCGTCTTTACCCGTCCGGTACTGCTCGAGAATGAAACCATTAGCCTGTTCGTAGGTAAGCTGCGGATAGACATCGCACACATGAGCGGTCAGGTTCATTTGCAACCCGGCGCCGCGTCCGCTCGCGGGGTAACCGATCAACGTAGCGTTCACACGCACGGGCGGCTTGATCCATTTGACCTGTGGCGCAAGCAGCGCAGGCGTATCTGCCTGATGCCGATCGGCATGATCGATGATCTTTTTCTGTAACCGGGCGGACTGCCCCACCTCGGGCACACCGAGGCTGCGGCGCGCGTCATCAGGCAAGTCATACATGATCGATGAGTAAAAGTTGTCGCCGTTGCGAGGCAGGCTGTTGAGTGCAAGACCACGTTCGTCGAACGCCTGAAACTGAGCGCCTTTCTTGATCAGGTATTTCTTCTCGCTGGCTGTTTCACTGCCGATGCTGTCAAGCAGCATGCCGGCGTCATTGCCCTCGCGAACTTCAATGCGAACGCTGTCGGCCCAACCCGGCAACTGCTCCAGCGTGTGCAACGCCAAGCGCCGGCTGTCCGCCGAAGCGACATTTTCACTGCGCAGACCGACATAGGCCGCGACTTGTCGGCTTTGACGCGCGTACCAGCGTGCCTCCTCCAGCAGGCGTAGCGGCACTCGATGGCCTGAGTCAAGTCGCAACAGATCATCGGAGCGTCCATGGGCCAGCACCGTTTGTGCCGCGGGTTCGCTGAGTCCAGGGCAGGCCTTCTGCAAACGCGCAACCCGGGAATCGATGGGGTCGGTTCCCTTGTAGAGGCTGTCGTAGATCGCCGGCTGACGAGTGTCGGCGTAGTCGGCGATCTGCTTGCCGAACTCTGCCGGCCGGGCATCGCGCACGCGTGCACCTTGCTCGCCCAGGAGCCGGGTGAGTTCTGACTCGTCCAGCGCCGCGAGGATGTGTGCTGGCAGGCCACCGCTGAGGATATCGGCCCGCGATATCTGAATCGGTGCCTTGACGCCGAAGTCGCGAAACCGCCGCACGGAACCATACCTGACCGACTTGCCGGACAGTTGCTCGCCGTCGAATACTTCCAGCACCCGGTTCGCCGGCCAGCGCGGCATTTCGGTGATCAGCGGCAACGCAAAGAGATACAGTTCGTCGATCGGTTTTGTCCCGCGCAACTGTTCAACCACCAGTGCCGCGTTGCTATCCGCCTGCATCACGCGCATGGCCTGCGTCAGTTCCGGTGGCGGTAGCGCAGAATCGACGTGCATCTTGCGCAGAGTGGCGTCAGTGACACCGCCGATATCGGCAGCCTTGATCAACTGCGCGTCGGTGAAGGCTTCGGTTGCGTGGCCGATGCGCCGCAGCAGGGTCAGACGATCCCAATCCCGCGGCCGCTCCAGCGTGTGCCGCCAGGCACCGCGTCCGTTGCTCTCCAGCACCGGCTGCCAGGCGCTGGCATCGGTAGGGTGCTTGATGCGCCATTTGCTGATCGACTCATCGTAAAACTGCTCGTAGACCTTGCCGTCCTGGCGTATGAAGGTTTGACCTTCCAGCACATGCTGGCCGGCAGAGTTCGGGCCGGGGCTGTCTGGCAGCGTGACAGCGGACTCGTAAGCTCTAAGGTCGGCTCTCCACAGGCGAGTTTCGCCGTTGGGCAATTTCACCGACTGCAGCCGCTCGATGATCGGCACGGCTCTGGCGCCGGAGATTTTCTGTACCCCGGCCCCCACTCCCGCCATCAACGCAATCTGCGCCAGATTCTCCGCGACATCGATCAGGTGATCCTTCGCCGCCCGACGATCACCCTCACTCCATTCAATCGCGCCTTCCAGGGTTTCAGTCAGCAACTGCCCGGCCATCACCACCATCATGACCTCGCCCAGCACCGGCACGAACATCGAGACAAGGTTCAGGCCAAGCATGCCGATCTGCAGCAGATGAGCGAGCTTGGCGTCACGGGCCTTCGCATCGACATCTGCCGCTGGCACGGCATGGCTTCGTGCGTCGGCCAATACCTTGGCACGGCTCTGGGTGTAAAGGTATTGCCAGAGATCCTCATTGGGCGCCCAAATCCCCCGTCCGCTGCGACCGAACGTCGATGGCGCAATGTAAGGATCAGGCACAGGATCCCACCTGATCTCACGCTCGGGTGGCAGTTCACGGATCCGGGTAAACACCGAACCGCCCGCCAACACCTGCGCCACAGCCAGCCATGGCGAGCGCCATATTGCCCATGCATCGCCCGGTGAATCGGCCGCTTTTTGTCTGAACTGGCTGAAATAATACGCACGCTGGTCATACGGCAGAAACTGGCTCAAAAAACGCTGGTACGCGGTCGGTTCCGCGCCTGGCGCTTGTGCGGGATCGCGGGCGGTGAGCAAGCGCTTGAACTCATCGCGCACCTGTTGGACGGTATAGCGCTTGAGCGGGTGCTCCGGATCGTGAGGGATGTAAAGGATCAGCTCGTCGCTGTAGCGGTACTTCTGGCAAATGACAAACACCACGCAGCCAGTCAGCCTTTTTTTCATCACGCCCAGGTCACTGAACCAGACCTGTTTCTCGCCCATCCACGGGTGCATGTTGCCGTGGATCACCGACACAATCATTGCGTGATCCGCCGGCTCAATGTCTTTTTGCAACAGCGCCTGATCGGCTGCGGCGCGCATCGTCGCCTTCTGGCTGGCAATGAAGCGCTCGCTGAGCACCGCCTCTGCCACAGCATCGGCCGGGTGGAAGAATGTCGTCAAATAGGTCTGATACTGCTTGCCGACATCCAGTTCTCGGCAAAGCGTCAGGAACTGCATCACCGTCAGGCCGATGCTCACGTACTCGAATGTACCAGGGGTGGAGGTTGCTACAACGAAACCTGACGTCGAGTGATAAGCGCCCTGCTTGCATTCGTCAGCTTCGAAGTTGTGCAGCGCTGCGTCCAGCATCGAAAGTTTGAGGACCTCGAAGGACGCCAGCTCGATATTTTCAACGCCCAGTTCGACGGGACGCCGCAGGCACAGGAGCGTCTTGTCGACATCGATTTGTAATTGATGCTGGTCCTTGAGCGCTTTGAGCAGCAATGGCCTGGCAAATGTCTCGACGTCCTGAAGGGTCGCCATGGTTCTATCAAGATCGTTTTGGGCGACAACGCTGGCCTTCATGCTGTCGGCCAGCGTCTTGCGTTGTGCCGGCGTCGCGTCGAGGTACCACGCTGGCAGCGCAGTCGGAACGGTTTTGAGCGCTTCGCGCCGTTGCGGCGAAGCGCTGGACAGCCACGGCGGGATCGACTTTTCGAGAAAATCGCGGTGCAGGCTTTGCGTTGTATTGAGCGTTGTCGGCTGGTTGTCAGCGGCAGCTCGAGCGAGCGGCGCAGCTTGCGTCGTCTCTGGGTTGGAAGGGATAGCGATCATGATCACTCCTAGTTGATGGAGCGATCAGCAGACCATATCCCGTCAGCGGATTTGCGGTATCCGGTTATTGCCGGTCCGGCCGTGAGTAACCTGATATGTATCACTCACGGCGCAATCTTCAACGCCAGTCTGCCCCCGTCAAGGGCGGCTCGATGGTCCCGGTTTCGGCGTGACTCGATCACCTTCTTCGGCCTCATCGGCAAAACTCTGCAGATCGATGATCTCCCGACGTGTCAGCTCGAGCCGTTTCTGGGTGAGCAGCCGTTCCATCGCCTTGCCCAAATCTTCCAGTTCCCGATCGTACTGTCGCGCATCGATTTCACCCCGAGAAAGTCGATCATCCAACACACTCCAGCGCTCTTGGCGTTGCTGATCAACCGCGGAGTCTATCGCCTGCATCTCCAGCGGAAGGCGTTCCTCCAGATAGGTGATCCAGTAATCGCGGGCGATCATGCTCAGTGGCAGTGCGTCAGTTCGTTCCGCCTCGAGGATCGAGGCCCGGGTCTGATTCAGCAGTTCACCGCTGAGGGGTACGTCATAGAGCATGTATGTCGGCTGCCCGGGCAGATCCACCCCATCGCCCCAACCACCGGTCAGACCGATGCGATATTTCAGGCGCACCTCGGCACGATCCCTGCCCCGCCCTGCGGCGTCAGCCAGCGTCTCGATCCTGTCCAGACGAAACAATTGCCGGGACAGACGCAATAACGCCCGGCCCCTTAGCGCCATCCGATGCACCGGGATGTCGTGCAGTGCCCGATACACCGACACCCGCACTTCCAGATCGCTGAATGTCAGAATCCGCCCGTCCGGGCACGTGCCATGGCTTTCAGCGCCGAGAAACAGCAACTGGCGCAATTCGCTGTTCTCCGTGGCTGCTTGCATGACATCCCACATTCTGCGCGTCAGGTCGGCCGGTACCAGCCGGAAGTCGTCCGTGTCGCGCAACAAACGCAGCAGCTGAAAAAAACGCTGGTGATCGGGTTCTCGCGCCAGTTGCCCCCAAATGTCCGCTCTGCGAGCCGCGAGCGTCACATCGCTGTGCTGGAGCCACGGATCTCTTGATCTCGGTGCCACATCGTTGACCGGATCCAGGACCTCTTCGACAGGCAGCACAGCGGCGTCAGGATCGTCCAAGTCCACATTGCCGGCGGCGTCTTCGGGAATGCCGACCGGTTCTGCGCCACCGAACAGATCGCCGAAAAGGTGTGTGTCGATCATCGTCTCAATGTTTCGGCGTGACATTCCCAGCACGTGCAACGCCGACTGCTCACGCGCATAGCGGCGCATGTCCTGCAAAGCAGAAAGGGACAAGCGTCGATTCTCGGAGAGATTGGTCCCCTGGATCAGACGCTCGTGTTCGCCGTTGAACAATTCCCCGGGAATGTGGGTGAGTTCGTTGCCGCTCAGGTCCAAGCTGTGCAACTGCGGCGCCTCGAATACACGGCCAGGCCATGCGGTCAGGTGGTTATAGCGCAAGTCCAGGGTCTGGACGGCGCCAAAGTCGGGCGGGTTGAATACCCGAAGTTCGTTGTAGCCGACATCCAGCCTGCGAAGGCGCGCACGGGCCATCAACGGGTAAAGGTCCGTCGCGTCCGCGAGATCGCAATACTGCATCTCCAGGCGTTCAAGATGCTGCATCCGCAGGACCGGCCCAGGCACCGACACCAGGGGATTGCCACTGATATACAAGATTTCGACGTGGGGAAAAGCCCTGAGAAACCCGTCCGAACCCCGTGTGGTCATGCCCACACCGCTCAGATCCAGCGTTCTGACTGCAGGGATCGGAACTGCCAGCTCCGGCAAATCACCGGTTTGCAGGCCTTGGAAATCCAGGTCCAGCCGGGCTCTGTCGACATGCTCTGTGAGTCCGTCCAGCCAGGCTTCGAAGAGGCGCCTCGCCGCGACCGATCGGTCTCGCGCATTGATCCTGTACGTGTCCGTGCGCACTTCGCGGGTATACAGCCAGTCATTCGCTCGACGGACCAATGCCTCGCAAAGGTGCTGCCATTCGGTGATCCGTGCTTCGATCTGCGCATCGCTCGCCCCCGACGCCCGCAGATTCTGCAAGTGAAGTCGCGCTTGCTCGACCGGCATGATGCGAGTCAAACGTTGCAACTGCGCCGAGGGCCCCGTTTGCCCTTGAAGCACCGTCGCGGCTTCTGGAAGCGATAACATCAGGTCGATAAACGACCAGCCTGTTTCCGCAGGAGGGAAAAGCTCCGGCACCGGTTCTGCAGCGAATCGTGCCAGCGTGCCCGGCCCCAGGCCCCTTTGCTGCTCGATTCGCTGCAGCGCCCCGTGCAGGCTTGCTTCACCCTCAGGACTGAATACGTTACCGGCCAGGTTGGCTCTCATCAGCGCGTCGGGATGGGTCAACACCGACGGTGGCAGTGACGAGATCCGGTTGTCTCGCAGGTCGAGCCACGCCAACCGAGGCAGGTTTTCGGCACCGGCGGGCCAGGCACGCAACTGCGTCGATCTCAGGCCCAGGGCACGCAATCGGCTCAACAGGCTGACATCGATGTTGCCCAGCGGGTTGTTACTCAGATTCAACCTACTGAGACGCTGCAACCCGTTGATCTGCCGCTGCACAACAGGCGTTACCTCAATCCTGTTGCCCGATGCATCCAGATGCGTCAGCGCTGACAGCTCATCCGCCGCAAAGGGCAGCTCGGTGAAGGTATTACCGCTGAATTCAAGTGATTCGACATGACTGAATGCGCGGAGAAAGTGCCGAGCCTGTTCAATGGGGACGTCCAGCCTCCCCAGGCGCAGTGTACGCACGTGGGAGAAACTGCCTGCCGGCAGTGGCGGCAACTCGGTGATCAAGTCTGCAGCCGTCAATACGGCTTGGCCTGATCGGGTAACCGGCAGTTCAAATGTCGCCACGTTGGCGGTCAGGCCGTACCGTTGGCGAACCGTGCCATACCAGTTGGTCTTGAGCGCGTTCACAACGTCGGCGTTGGGCCCCATGGACCATTGCCGCCGAAGGGCAGCATAGCGTGTTCCATGCCGCAAGGCAGGTGTGTAGAACGCAGCGAAAATGGCTTCATGCTCCGCCCGAAGCTGTTCGATGGCGGTAACTCTTGCCTGCGGTGTCACCCAGGTCGCGTTGAACGCTTCGGATAACGGGTCAGTGAAACTCGGCATTGGCGCCATCGTATCGAGCTCGGCGCGGCAGAACTCGCCGACCATCTGATGCAGATCGAGCAGGTGGCCCAGTGGGCCGGAATATTGGCTGACGTATTCGTAAGCGCGCCGGAAGGTCGCCGGGGTCACCCTCGACCAGTCGAGCGCCAGCCCGGCCCAAAGTTGCTCGTGATCGTGATACAGCGATTCGGACAGCGTCTCTATCAACGTATGCGTCAAATCCAGACGCTCAAGATGCTCAAGGCGCTCGACGTACGCGGGCCATCGCCACAAGGCACGGGGCGCGTCAATGCGCAGGCTGCGCAGGCGGGTCAAGGGCGTCAGGTCAAGTTCATGCAGGGTGGCTGAGTCGACTCCTGAATAATCGATGCGCAGCGCTTCCAGCCTGACAAGCGAGCTGAGCCGTTGAGAAAAGCCTGGCGCCAGTAACGCCGCATCGGTGGAAAAACGCAGCCGGGTCAGTCCGGGCATCCGGCCGACCGCCTCCGGCAGGGTCGTCAGCGCGCCGGCCACAGACGTGGGGCGATCAGTCTGTTGCCCCAGCTCGCCGATCGACAAATCCGTGACATTCGGGAAGGCCACCAGAAAACCGTCCGCATGGGTATCCGTTATGCCCAGCCCCGCCACGGACAGTTCATTGATATGGGCAAAACGTGTGGAGAGCGCAGGCAACGGCGTATCGCATACCAGCGAGAGACGCCCGGCTTCCACCACTTGCCCGGCCAACGGGCCATTGCGCCAGGCATTTCTGAGTGCCTGAGCAACTTGCGCCCTGTGCAGCGCAGCCCGACTCCCGGTCGGGCCGGCCTGCCATTGCTCAAGGGTGGTATCGAGTCTTTCCCAATCCAACCGACGGAATTCCAGTTCGCGGAAGATCTGCGCATTACTTCTGCCGCGTTGCTGGGTGAGGAACGCCTCGGCCTGCCGCGCCTCCGGATAGAGATGCGCCACCCGTGACTCCAGCGATGGCGCAAGGCTTGGGCCACGGCCACTGGCATAATAGCCCTTGAGCCTTGCGCTCACCCGCACCGGTGGTTTGAACGCTTTGGCTTGCGGCGCGAGAACGTGCGCAGCTTGACGCCGATGAGCATGGGCCGAGCCGATAATTTTATGTTGCAGTTCGCTGCCAGGGCTTCCTTCCGGCAAGTCAATGGCCAGGCGTATGTCATCGGGCAGCGCCTGCAGGAGCGAATGATAGAAACTGTCCTCTGCACCCGACATCCTGCTGAGCGCTTCTGCGCGATCACCAAAGGCCTGATAAGCAGGCCCATTCTTGACCAGAGAGCGTTTGACCGGTGCTGCTGGCTCACCGACGCTGTCGAGCACTGCGCCGGTTGTGCTGCCCTCGCGAATTTCCAGGCGCAATGTCTGCGGCCATCCTGGCAACTGTTCCAGAGCAAACAGTGCCAGCCTTCGGCTGTCTGCTGAAGCCAGGGTCTCGCTGTGCAAACCGGCGAACGCACGAACCTGGCGGCCTTGGCGAGCATGCCAGCGGGCCTCTTCGAGCATTTTCAAGGGGGATCGCCCGGTAGCGTCCATTCGGGCCAGTTCCGCCGCCGTTGCATGATCGAGCACATCCTGTGCGGCCGCATCGCTGAGTCCGGGACATTCACGCTGCAGCATGCGCCCACGTATGCCGAGCGGTTCGCTGCCTCTGTAAAGACTGTCGAAAATGGCCGACTGACGTGTATGGGCATAATCGGCGAGCCTGCGACTGAATGCGTCTGGCCTCGCTGGACGAAACTGCGCGTCGGCCGGGCCCAGTAGCTGGCCTACTTCGTTTTCCTGCAGCGCTGCCAGAATTCGCGCAGGCATTTCTCCGTTCAATACCTGCGCACGGCTGATACGGATGACCGGTTTGGGATCAAACCCGGGCAGGGTTGTCTGCGCACCGTACCGAGTCGACGATCCTTCGCCCTCGGCACCGACGAAAAACTCCAGTATCCGATCGGCCGGCCAGTGTGGCATTTCGGTGACCAACGGCAGTGCGTACAGATACCCCTCATCAATGGGCCTCGCTCCGCGCAGTTGCTCGATCATTTGCCTGGCTCCCCTATCGGCGCGAAACAGACGCATCGCGTCGTGCAATTCGGGAGGTGGCGGCAGATGATCCATGTGCATTTTGCGCAAGGCGTTGTCACTGACGGCGCTGATATCGGCCAGCATCAGCAGGGATTCATCGCTGAAGTCATCGGTGATGTGCCCCATGCGCCGCAGCAGTGTCAGTCGCTCCCAGTTCATCGGCTGTTCCAGCGCCAGCCGCCAGGCGCCCTGACCGTTATGACTCAGGACGGGCTGGTAAGCGTCGGCATCTGTGGGATGTTTGAGCCGCCATTGAGCGGTTGACTCGTCGAGTATCTGCTCGTAGAACCTTCCGCCGTGGCGAAAACAGATTTTGCCGTCGATCCGGTACTGCCCCTGTGCATTCGGCCGCACTGATCCACTCAACGTAAGGTGCTGTTCATAGCCAGTGAAGTCGGGCTTCCACAATCGGGTTTCGCCGCTGGGCAAAGTCACGGGGTGCAGTTGCTCCATCAGCGGCTCCGCTTTTACCGCCGTCAGCCATCTGAAACCCGCGCCGGCAGCCGCCATTACACCGATCTGCGCGAGGTTTTCCGCCACATCCACCAAGTGCGCCTTGGCGGCGTGCCTGTCACCCTCGCTCCATTCGACCACGCCCTCGATGGTTTCGAACAACAACTGGCCAGCCATCACCACGAGCATGATCTCGCCCAACACCGGCACAAACATCGACGCCACATTCAGCGCCAGGAGTCCGAATTGCAGCAGGCCTGACAGTTTGGCGTTTCGTGCACTGGCGTCCGCGTCGGCGGTTGGAACCGCGTGGCAGCGGGCATCCGCGAAGACCTTCTCGCGGTGCTTTTCGTAGAGATAGGTCCAAAGGTCGGAATTGGCAGCCCAGGGAAAAGCCTGCACGTGAGGCCTCAACGTGGCGGCAATATAAGGATCGGGCTCCGGCACCCTCTTCTCGTATTTGGGTGAGGTTTTCCAGATCTCGACAGCGGTCAGTGTGACTTCCAGTATTTTGCGCCAGGGCGACGTCAGCCAATCGGCCGCAGAGTCGGCAACCTTCACGAACTGGCTGAAATAGTAAGGACGTTTTTCGTAGGGCAAGAACTGGCTCAAAAACCGCTGGTAAGGCGTCGGACCGATGTCTGGCGACTGCCCTTGAACGCGAGCGGTAAGCAGCCGCTTGAAGGTGCTCTGCATTTGTGTGCCGGTATAGCGCTTCAGCGGATGTACGGGATCATTCGGCACGTAAAGAATCACTGCCTCGGTGGGGCGATTCCTTTCGGCGATCTTGAACGCAACACACCCCACCAACCTGTGCCTCATCAGGCTCAGGTCCTGAAACCAGACCTGATTGCGACCGATTCTGGGATGTCGCTCACCTCTGATGACAGAAATGATCATCGCGTGGTCTTCCGGCAGAATGTCCTTGGTCAACAAAGCTCGATCAGCCGCCGCGCGCATGGCTGATTTTTGGCTGGCAATGAACCGCCGGCGCAACCTCGCCTCGGCCTTGGGTTTTTTGGGATGGAAAAACGAATCGAGATAGGCCTGATACTTCGCACCGATATCCAGTTCACGGCACAGGCCAAGAAAGTTTCTGACCGACACGTTTACCGGCACAGCCGTGTGGACCTCCGTGGCAGGGTTCTGGATTGCAAACCCGGAGCTGTGGTGAAACGCCCCGTACCGACATTCGTCACTTTCAAAGTTGTGCAGCGCAGCCTGCAGCAAAGGGAGCGTCAAGGATTCGTAAGTTCCGATTTCCTCGCCGAGGATACCGGCGCGTATGGGTCGCCGGAGGCATAACAGGGTTTTGTCGACATCAACCTCGACCTGAAAACGGCTTTTCAGCGCCTGCATCAGCATGGGTCGGGCGAACGCATCAATGTCCTTGAACGCCGCCATGGTCTGGTCCAATCGCGTTTGCGTGCTGAAACTGTGTCTGTAGGTTTCATGCAAAATACGACGTTGTGCCGGTGCCATCGCGCTATACCAGTGCGGCAGGACGGTCCTCGCCTGTTTGAACTCGGCCTTTCTGAGGGCAGAAGCACCGATCAGCCATGGCGGCACCGCAGCCTCCAGAAAAGGCCCGTGCAGGCTCTCGGTAGCAGGCGGTGGTGCAGGCTTGTCCGTGGCTTGAGGAATAAGGAAATCGGGGGACATACATTGCTCCTATAAATGGAGCGACAGCACATCACTTGTATCGGTGGGTTGAGCGGTACAGGGTTATAGCAGTTGTAACGACGTGTCTGCGAACAGCCGAGCGCTATTTGACTATGCTTGAGAGGCACAACTTTCAGCGGAGGGATTTATGGACGATCCAGTCGACAACAAACCGCCGACCTTCTGGCAGATGCTGCACAGCGTGATGGCGGCGGCGTTCGGGGTGCAGAGCGGCAAGAACCGGGCAAGGGACTTCACCCATGGCAAACCCAGCCATTTCGTGATGCTGGGCATTCTGTTCACGGCGGTGTTTGCGCTGACGCTGTTTGCCATCGTCAAACTGGTGCTGCATTTCGCCGGGGTCTGACGCGGTCAGCGCATCAGGGTCTGCAAGGTGAACGGGTAGCGATACGACGCCGGTTGCCCCTTGGCCGAGAGCTTGCGGAAATTCACGCCGTAGTCAGGCGACGTGCCCATGGCCAGCATTTGCCGGGCGTGCGCTTTGTCGATCAATTGCAATAAGGGAATCTGCCGGTCACGGCCGCCGTAGTGATTCAAATCGACGCCTTGCTCAACATCATGCAACTCGACCAACGCCCAGCCGCCCAGGGTGAAATGCCCGCCGACCAGCGCGCTCAAACGCCCGTCAACCAACGCCTGCAAGGCCGCCGGTGAGGTATTGATTGCACTGAACAAGGCATCTTTGCCGGGGACTTTGCCGGTCTCTGCGTAAGCGCGCATCGCGCCGAAGGCCATCTCATCATTGGCCGACCACACCAGCGACACCTTCGGGTAACGGGCAAACAGCTGTTTGGCCTGCTCATAGGCGCGCTCTTGGGTCCAGCCGCTGTAGACCAATTGCCGCAGACGCATCTGTGGGTGTTCGGCCAACGCCCGCTGCATGCCGCGCTCGCGCAATTGTGCCGAGGGGGTGACCTTCAACCCGGAGAACGCCAACACTTCAATCGGCTCAGCAGCAGGCGTCGGCGGGTGCAGGCGGATCAGTTCCTTCATCATCAGGTAACCACCCTCCTCGTCGTTCGGCACCAGGCTGCCGATGCGGTCGTTCCGCTCACCGACCAGCGCTTGCTGGTCAGGTGTCAGCGCCGCGTTGACCATAAACAGCTTCACGCCGCTGTTCTCGGCCAGGCGCAGAATTTGCGGGGCGACGTATTGTTCGTTGACGAACACCAGGTACTCGGGACGATTCGGCCCCTGCAACGCAATGCGCGCCTGAGCCAGGGTCAGTTCGGGTTGGCGTTGGGAATAGAGAATTTGCAGATCGATGCCCAGATCATGAGCGGCCGCCTGCATGAATTGCGAATAGCTGACCCAGAACGCTTCCTGCGTCGAGCCCGGATTCAAAAACAGCACAGACTCTGCCCGCGCGCCGGTCTGAAACAGCGCGGCGAACAACAGAAGACTGATGTGGACAAACTTGAACATGAAGCATCCAGGCCCAAGGAAAAATGGCCGCGCATTATAGCCCGCGTTCCACCGGCTATTGATGCCTGATCCCGTTTTTTGTCCGACAATCTGTCGGAAGCGGGCCCGGATGGGTCGTTTACTGATGACTGACCCAGAATACCGCTGTCCCTACTACGAGAATGATCAGGAACAAAATGGCCCACGCATCGACACTGCTGTCGCTTTTTCTTGCCTTGGTCGGATTGCTCATTGCATCGCCTCTTGTCGGTTTTGTCGGTGATTGCAGAAAGACTCGACCACAGTTAAGACGATGATTGTCCGCACGACAAATGTGGGTTAGTTGACAGCCATTCTCGTTAGGCGATTTGGTTCTTTACATATACTCAAACATCACTTTTGCGCATAACTGCAAACGGGTATATTGCCCCGGCTCCGTTAGGGAGTGCGCGGCCGTGCGCGCAGAATTGCAGAGGCACAATCGGACTCCAGCAAGCGAAAACGCAGTGCTACTCCGAATGGCCCAAGCCTGAGAACAGGACTTATATGTACGTATACGACGAGTACGATCAGCGGATCATCGAGGACCGCGTCAAGCAGTTCCGTGATCAGACCCGACGCTATCTGGCAGGTGAGCTGAGCGAAGAAGAATTCCGCCCCCTGCGCCTGCAAAATGGCCTGTACATCCAGCGCTTCGCGCCGATGTTGCGTGTGGCGGTGCCTTACGGCCAGCTGACTTCGCGTCAGACGCGCATGATGGCCAAGATTGCCCGCGACTACGACAAGGGCTACGCCCACATCAGTACGCGGCAGAACGTGCAGTTCAACTGGCCGGCGGTGGAAGACATCCCGGACATTCTGGCTGAACTGGCCACCGTGCAGATGCACGCGATCCAGACCAGCGGCAACTGCCTGCGCAACGTCACCACCGACCAGTTCGCCGGTGTCGCTGCCGACGAAGTGATCGACCCGCGCCCATGGTGCGAGATCGTTCGTCAGTGGACCACGTTCCACCCGGAATTCGCCTACCTGCCGCGTAAGTTCAAGATCGCCGTCAACGGTTCGACCGCTGACCGTGCGGCCATTGAAGTTCACGACATCGGCCTTGAGCCGGTGCACAACGCCGCTGGTGAGCTGGGTTTCCGTGTGCTGGTCGGTGGCGGCCTCGGTCGTACTCCGGTGGTCGGCGCGTTCATCAACGAATTCCTGCCGTGGCAGGACCTGTTGAGCTACCTCGACGCGATCCTGCGCGTGTACAACCGCTACGGCCGTCGCGACAACAAATACAAGGCGCGGATCAAGATTCTCGTCAAAGCGCTCACGCCGGAAGTGTTCGCACAGAAAGTCGATGCGGAAATGGAACACCTGCGCGGTGGCCAGACCACTTTGACCGAGGCTGAACTGCATCGCGTCGCCAAGCACTTCGTCGACCCGGACTACAAGGCGCTGGACAACCAGACCGCGCAACTGGCCGAGCTGGACAAAGAACATCCAGGCTTCGCTCGCTGGCGCACCCGCAACACCCTGGCGCACAAAAAGCCGGGTTACGTGGCCGTGACCCTGTCGCTGAAACCAACCGGCGTTGCCCCGGGCGATATCACTGACAAACAGCTCGACGCCGTCGCCGATCTGGCCGACCGCTACAGCTTTGGTCAACTGCGCACCTCGCACGAGCAGAACATCATTCTTGCCGACGTCGAGCAAAGCCAGTTGTTTGTCCTGTGGGGTGAGCTGCGTGAAGGCGGTTTCGCCACGCCTAACATCGGCTTGCTGACCGACATCATCTGCTGCCCTGGCGGTGATTTCTGCTCGCTGGCCAACGCCAAGTCGATCCCGATTGCCGAGTCGATCCAGCGTCGCTTCGACGACCTCGACTACCTGTTCGACATCGGTGAACTGGACCTGAACATCTCCGGTTGCATGAACGCTTGTGGTCACCACCACGTCGGCCACATCGGCATCCTCGGGGTGGACAAGAAAGGCGAAGAGTTCTATCAGGTCTCCCTCGGCGGCAGTGCCAGCCGTGATGCGAGCCTGGGCAAGATCCTCGGCCCGTCCTTCGCCCAGGAAGCCATGCCGGACGTGATTTCGAAGCTGATCGACGTGTACGTTGAACAACGTACCGAAGACGAGCGCTTCATCGACACCTACCAGCGTATTGGCATCGACCTCTTCAAGGAACGCGTCTATGCAGCGAATCATTAAGAATAACGCGGTCGTCGACGAAACCTGGCACTTGCTGCCCAAGGATTTCAACATCGACGAGATCAGCAACTGCGACGACCTGATCGTGCCGCTGCAACTGTGGCGTGAACACAGTCGCATGCTCAAGGCTCGCGACGGTGGTCTGGGTGTGTGGCTGGACGCCGACGAAGAAGCCGAAGAAATCGGTGAAGACGTCGCCGAGTTTCAGGTGATTGCCTTGAACTTCCCGGCGTTCACCGACGGCCGCAACTACTCCAACGCCCGCCTGCTGCGTGACCGTTACGGTTTCAAAGGTGAACTGCGGGCGATTGGTGACGTGCTGCGCGATCAACTGTTCTACATGCACCGCTGTGGTTTCGACGCCTTTGCCGTGCGTGCGGACAAAGACCCGTACGAAGCTTTGGAAGGTCTCAAGGACTTTTCGGTGACCTATCAGGCCGCCACCGACGAACCGCTGCCGCTGTTCCGTCGCCGCTGAAGGTTTGCTGCGGACAAAAAAACGCCGGTCATGTGACCGGCGTTTTTTTATGCCTGCTCGAATTACCAGAAGCGCTGCTGGGTCAGCCGACTCCACCAGCTCAGCAGTACGCGGTCGACCGAGCCGCTGGCGGCCATGCCAATACGTTCCTGCAAGCTTTTGCGCTCGGCGTAGTGCAGGTGGTAGACCTCAGCCTTTTTCGCCCGGTCGGCCAGGTATTCATCACTGGTCTTTAGTTCATCGACCAGTTGTTTATCCAGCGCCGCGACGCCGAGCCAGACTTCACCGGTGGCCACATCATCGATGGCCAGTTGCGGGCGATAACGCGCAACAAAGTTCTTGAACAGTTGATGGGTGATGTCCAGATCTTCCTGGAACTTCTCCCGGCCCTTCTCGGTGTTTTCGCCAAACACGGTCAGGGTGCGTTTGTACTCGCCGGCGGTCAGTACTTCAAAGTCGATGTCGTGCTTCTTCAGCAAGCGGTTGACGTTGGGCAACTGTGCAACCACGCCGATCGAACCAAGAATCGCAAACGGCGCGCTGATGATCTTCTCGCCGATGCACGCCATCATGTAGCCGCCGCTGGCCGCGACCTTGTCGATGCACACGGTCAACGGCACGCCGGCCTCACGGATCCGCGCCAATTGCGAGGATGCCAGACCGTAGCTGTGAACCATGCCGCCACCGCTTTCCAGACGCAGGACCACTTCGTCCTTTGGCGTGGCGAGCGTCAGCAGTGCGGTGATTTCATGGCGCAGGCTTTCGGTGGCCGAGGCCTTGATGTCGCCGTCGAAATCCAGCACGAACACACGCGATTTGGTGTCGGGTTGTTTCTTCTGCTTCTTCGCATTTTTCTCGGATTTGGCCTCGCCCTTGCGCAAAGCCTTGAGCTGATCCTTGTCGAGCAACGTCTGCTCCAGGCGCTCACGCAGGCCCTTGTAGAAATCATTGAGTTTGCTGACCTGCAACTGGCCGGCCGATTTGCGCCGGCCCTTGCTGCGCAATGCGGCAAAACTGGCAAGCACCACCAGAATGGCGACTACCAGGGTGACGGTCTTGGCCAGGAAGCTGGCGTATTCGGTGAAAAACTCCACAAAGACTCCTTAAACGATGCGCGGATGTGAGACACACGCGGGATGGTTCCAGCATACCCATGCGCCGGCTTGTCGGCCAGCCGTGAAACCTCTGGCAACACCCCTGTAACGGGCATTTCAAACAAGCGTATGTTTTTTCATTGACAGCTACCCGTCATCCTCATAACCTCGCCACAACCTTCAACGTACCGGGATGACGCGGACGTGGGCAGCATCTACTTGATACGACATGGCCAGGCCTCCTTTGGTGCAGACGACTATGACGTCCTGTCGCCGACCGGTGTGCGTCAGGCAGAAATCCTCGGTCAGCACCTCGCTGAACTGGGCATCAGCTTCGATCGCTGCCTCGCCGGTGACCTGCGTCGCCAACAGCACACGGCCACCAGCGCGCTGGCGCAATACGCCGCCAAAGGCCTGCCGGTGCCGACCCTGGAAACCGATTCTGCGTTCAACGAATTCGATGCCGACGCGGTCATTCGTGCGCTGCTCCCGGACATGCTGGCGGACGAGCCGGAAGCCCTCGACATCCTGCGCAACGCCGCACAGAACCGTGGCGAATTCCAACGGATTTTCGCCTTGATCATCGAGCGCTGGCTGGCCGGCACTTTTGACACCCCGGGGCTGGAAAGCTGGCTGGGTTTCGTCGAACGGGTTCAGGCCGGGTTACACCGAATCCTTGAACAGGCCGGCGACAAACAGAAAATCGCCGTGTTCACCTCCGGCGGCACCATCACCGCCCTGCTCCACCTCATTACGCAAATGCCTGCCAGACAGGCCTTTGAATTGAACTGGCAAATCGTCAACACCTCGCTCAACCAGCTGAAGTTCCGCGGTCGCGAGGTGGCTTTGGCCTCCTTCAACAGTCATGCACACCTGCAGCTGTTGAAGGCACCGGAACTCATCACTTTCCGCTGAGTCCGGTTAACTGTGAACCTTGCTGTAATCAACCCATAAGGATCGAACCATGACCTCCGTAGCCGATGCCGTAAAAGCAATGCAAGCCAAGTTCAACCCAGCCGCTGCTGCCGGTCTGGATCTGGTCTTCGGTTTCAACATCACTGACGAAGACAAGCAGTACTCGCTGATCGTCAAAGACGGCACCTGCGATATCCAGGAAGGCGAGAACCCGGACGCCAACTGCACGCTGGTACTGGATAGCGAAACCCTGAAAGGTATCGTCAGCGGCGAAACCGACGGCATGCAGGCTTTCATGGGCGGCAAACTGCGCGTTGAAGGCGACATGATGCTGTCGATGAAACTGTCCGAGCTGTTCCCGTCGTAATAGCGCGTTCAGTGACACAAGAATCCCGCCCCCAGTGGCGGGATTTTTGCGTTTCGGCCCTGTAGGAACTGCGGCACGCTGCGATCTTTTGATCTGGCTTTTTAGAACGCAAAGTCAAAAGATCGCAGCCTCGTTTCACTCGACAGCTCCTACAGGGTTACCCGGTGAACGAAGCGGCCAGCAACTCTCGGGTATACGGATGCTGCGCGGCATGAAACAGCGCATTCGTCTCGCCACGCTCCACCACCTCACCGTCCTTCATCACAATCAAGTCATGGGCCAACGCGCGCACCACCGCCAGGTCGTGGCTGATGAACAGATAGGTCAAGCCGTGTTCCGCCTGCAAACGCCGCAATAACGCGACTATCTGTTTTTGCACCGTGCGATCCAGTGCCGAGGTCGGCTCATCCAGCAGGATCAAGTCAGGCTTGAGCACCAGCGCCCGGGCAATGGCGATGCGTTGCCGCTGACCACCGGAAAACTCGTGGGGATAGCGATGGCGGGTGGCCGGATCAAGACCGACTTCACGCAGCACATCGATCACCGCCCTCTCACGCTCATCGGCGTTCAAATCACTGTGCACCTGTAAACCTTCGGCGATGATCTGCTCCACGCACAAACGTGGACTGAGGCTGCCGAACGGATCCTGAAACACCACTTGCAGACGTTTGCGCAGCGGCCTGAGTTGCTTGCCGCTCAAGTGCTCCAGCGCCTCGCCCTGAAAGCGGATGCTGCCCTGGGCATCCAGCAAACGCAGAATCGCTTGGCCCAGCGTCGACTTGCCGGAACCGGACTCGCCAACAATGCCCAGGGTTTTGCCGCGCTGAAGATTCAAATCAATGCCGTTGACCGCGTGCAACCAAGACTTCGCGCGCAGCCAGCCACCGCCCAAACGGAAGCGCACATTGAGATCGCGCACCTCCAGCAAATCCTCAGCGGGTTCCCGACACAACGCCTCGCCACCCGGCTCGGCGTTGAGCAACTCAATGCTGTAAGGATGCTGCGGCGTGCTGAACAACTGTTCACAAGGCGCCTGCTCGACGATCAATCCTCCACGCATGACTGCCACCCGCTGAGCGATATTGCGCACCAGATTCAGATCATGACTGATGATCAACAGCGCCATTCCCAGGCGCTCCTGCAGTTCTTTGAGCAGCAACAAAATCTTGCGTTGCACGGTCACGTCCAGCGCAGTGGTCGGCTCGTCGGCAATCAACAACTGTGGCTCGCAGGCCAGCGCCATGGCGATCATCACCCGTTGTCGCTGACCGCCCGACAATTGATGCGGATAAGCCTTGAGCCGTTCGCGCGGACGTTGAATGCCCACCAGTTCGAGCAATTGCACAATTCGCTGACGCGCCGCCGCCCCGGCCAGCCCCTTGTGCAGCGCGAGGCTTTCGCCCAGTTGCCGCTCAATCGTGTGCAAAGGGTTCAGTGAGCTCATCGGCTCCTGAAAAATCATCGCGATGCGGTTGCCACGCAATTGGCGCAAGTAGCGCTCATGTACGCCAAGCAACTCCTCGCCAACATAGCGGATGCTGCCATCAATCTGCGTGATGGCCGGGTCAAGCAATTGCAGAATGCTGTGCGCCGTCACCGATTTACCGGAGCCGGATTCCCCGACCAGCGCAAGACATTCGCCGGGGCGGATATCAAGGTCGATGCCGTGCACCACAGACTGGCCATTGAAGGCGACGCGCAGGTCGCGTATTTCGATCAGATGTTCGGGCATATCAAGTCCTCGGATCAAACGCATCGCGGCAGGCTTCGCCGATGAATACCAGCAGTGAAAGGATCAGCGCCAAGGCAAAGAACGCGGTCAGGCCAAGCCACGGTGCTTGCAGATTGCTTTTGCCCTGACCGATCAACTCGCCCAGCGAAGCGCTGCCGGCCGGCATGCCGAAACCGAGAAAATCCAACGCCGATAACGTCGCGATCGCCCCGGTAAGAATGAACGGCAGGTAGGTCAGCGTCGCGCTCATGGCATTGGGCAGGATGTGCCGAACGATCACCTGCGCATCGCCCACCCCCAGCGCGCGTGCCGCTTTCACATATTCCAGGCCACGGCTGCGCAGAAACTCGGCCCGCACCACATCGACCAGGCTCAACCAGGAAAACAGCGCCATGATCCCCAGCAACCACCAGAAATTCGGCTCGACGAACCCGGACAGAATGATCAGCAGGTACAACACCGGCAGCCCCGACCAGACCTCCAGCAAGCGCTGACCGATCAGGTCGACCCACCCACCGTAGTAGCCCTGCAATGCCCCGGCGGCGATGCCGATCAGCGCACTCGCCGCGGTCAGCGCCAAGGCAAACAGCAGCGATACACGTGTGCCGAAAATCACCCGCGCCAGCACGTCGCGCGCCTGATCATCAGTGCCCAGCCAGTTGTCGCCACTGGGCGGACTCGGTGCCGGCTCCGTGAGGTCGTAATTGACCGTGTCGAACGCGAACGGGATCGGCGCAAACCACAACCGCCCGCCCTGCCCCTCGATCAATTGCCGCACCTGCGCGCTACGATAGTCCGGTTGAAACGGCAACTCGCCGCCGAAATCCTGCTCGGTGTAACGCTTGAACGCCGGGAAATACCATTCGCCCTGATACGTCACCAGCAGCGGTTTGTCATTGGCCACCAACTCACCGCCGAGGCTCAGGCCGAACAGCGCGAGAAACAGCCACAACGACCACCAACCACGGCGATGCGCCTTGAAGCGCGCCCAGCGGCGCTGGCCGATGGGAGATAATGTCAGCATCAGGCAGCCCTCGCGGTGAAGTCGATGCGCGGGTCGACCAGCGTGTAGCAAAGGTCGCCGAGCAGTTTTATCAGCAGGCCAAACAGGGTGAAGATAAACAGCGAGCCGAACACCACCGGATAATCGCGCGCGACTGCCGCTTCGTAACTGAGGCGGCCGAGACCATCGAGGGAAAAGATCACTTCGATCAGCAACGAGCCGCCGAAGAACACCGTCACCAACGCTTGCGGCAAACCGGCGACGACCAGAAGCATCGCGTTGCGAAACACATGGCCGTACAACACCTGCCTTTGGCTCAGCCCTTTGGCGCGCGCGGTCACCACGTACAGGCGCGAGATCTCGTTGAGAAAGCTGTTCTTGGTCAGGATCGTCAACGTGGCGAACCCCCCAATGACCAAGGCAATCACCGGCAGCACCAAATGCCAGAAATAGTCGGCCACTTTGGCCCACGGCGACAGCTCGGCGAAGTTGTCCGAGACCAGCCCGCGCACCGGAAACCAGTCCAGCGCCGTGCCACCGGCAAACACCACGATCAGCAGCAGCGCGAAAAGGAATCCCGGCAACGCATAGCCGATGATGATCGCCACGCTGCTCCAGACATCGAACGCCGAGCCGTTATGCACAGCCTTGCGAATGCCCAGCGGAATTGACACCAGATAGGTGATCAACGTCGCCCACAGGCCCAGCGACAAAGTCACCGGCAGCTTCTGCCAGATCAGTTCCGTGACGCTGGCACCGCGAAAGAAACTCTGCCCGAAATCCAGTCGCGCATAGCTTTTGAGCATCAGCCACAAGCGCTCGCTGGCGGGTTTGTCGAAGCCGTACTGACGCTCGATATCGGCCACCAGTTTCGGGTCCAGCCCCCGGGTGGCACGAGACTCGCCACCAACAGTTTCGACATGGCTGGAACCCACCGCCGCGCCGACGCCAATGCCCTGCAAGCGCGCGATGGCCTGCTCGACCGGGCCACCGGGCGCGGCTTGCACGATAACGAAATTGACCAACAGGATCGCGAGCAAGGTCGGCACGATCAGCAGCAGACGCCGCAGGCTATAGCCCCACATGGCTGTACTCCTTGGGCATCTGCGCTGATGTCAGTGCAGTCGGGCTGATTTCCCACCAGGTGTCGAGACCGGCGTCGTAGAGCGGGGCAATCGCCGGTCGGCCGAAGCGGTTCCACCACACTGTGGAAATTCCCGGCGGGTAATAGTTGGGTACCCAGTAATAGCCCCACTGCAACACCCGATCCAGCGCATGAGCGTGGCGCAGCAGACTCTGGCGATTGTCGGCCTGCACCAGCCCTTCGAGCAGTGCATCGACTGCCGGATCGCACAGCACCATGTAATTGTTCGAGCCGGGGTCAGCGGCGCCATCGGAGCCGAAGTAATTGAACATCTCGCGCCCTGGCGCCTGACTCACCGGGTAACCGGCGACGATCATGTCGTAGTCGCGATTGCGCACGCGGTTGGTGTATTGCGCGGTGTCGACCTGGCGGATATCAAAGCCGATGCCGATCTGCGCCAGGTTGCGTTTGAACGGCAATAACAGCCGTTCGAAACCTTTCTGGCCATTGAGAAAGGTAAAGTGCAGAGGTTCGCCATTGACGTTCACCAACTGATCGCCCTGAGGTTTCCAGCCAGCGGCTTCGAGTAGCTTCAGTGCCTGCAACTGTTCGCTGCGGACGTTGCCGCTGCCGTCGGTTTTCGGTGCTTCAAACACCGTGGTGAACACTTCATCGGGAATCTGTCCGCGCAACGGTTCCAGAATCTTCAGCTCTTCGGCATCCGGCAATGCAGTGGCCGCCAGCGCGCTGTGGGAGAAGTAGCTGCGCTGACGCAGGTACATGTTGCGCATCATCTGCCGGTTGCTCCATTCGAAATCCCAGAGCATGGCGATTGCCTGGCGCACGCGACGATCCTGAAACGGCGGTTTCTGCAGGTTGAACACAAAGCCCTGCGCGCCTTGCGCAGCACCGGGTGCGAGGTGTTCACGAAGCAATTTGCCTTGCTCGAGTGCAGCGCCCGCGTAGCCGATGGTGAAACTGGTGGCGGAAAACTCGCGGTTGTAATCGAAGCCGCCGGCCTTGAGCACCTGCCGTGACACGTCGGTGTCGGCGAAGAACTCCACACTCAGTTGATCGAAGTTGTAGAGGCCGCGAGTGATCGGCAGATCCTTGGCCCACCAGTCCTGTACCCGTTGAAATTTCACGCTGCGCCCGGCATCTACCGCGCTGATGCGATACGGGCCACTGCCCGGCGGAATCTCGAAACCGCCGCCCTCGGCGAAATCACGTGTCCGCCACCAATGTTCGGGCAGCACCGGCAGTGTCGCCAGGTCCAGCGGCAAGGTGCGGCTGTCGTTGTTCTTGAAGAGGAAGCGCACTTGCGTCGGCGACTCGACGATGACCTCGGCGACATCGCGAAACTGCTGGCGGTATTTGAGGCTGCCCTGGGTGATGAACAGGTTGAAGGTGTAGCGCACGTCCTCGGCGGTGATCGGTGTACCGTCGTCGAAACGTGCCTTTGGGTTCAGGTAAAAACGCAGCCAGCGGCGATCCGGATCGAGCTCCATCTGCTGCGCCACCAGACCATAGACGCTGTAGGGTTCGTCCTTGCTGCGATAGGCCAGTGGCGCGTAGAGCCAGCCATCGATGTCGGCCACACCAGTGCCTTTGTCGGTGTAAGGAATCAGGTGATCGAACGGGCCGCTTTCCAGGGAAGACCGGCGCAGGCTGCCGCCCTTCGGTGCGTCGGGGTTGGCGTAGGCCAGGTGCTGGAAGTCGGGGGCGTATTTGGCGGCTTCGCCGTAGACGGTCAACGCCACTTGCGGGGCGGCCAAACTGAACGGCGTTAAAAGCGCACATGCGCTGAACAAAATAAGCCTTGAGAACATGGGCAGATCCTTTTACACGGTGCTGCTACTGGCCTCTTCGCGAGCAGGCTCACTCCTACAGGGTCTGCGGTGAACACAAATCCAATGTAGGAGTGAGCCTGCTCGCGATAGCACCAGAACAGTCAACACACATCCTGCCTACCTGTGATGTGCAACAGGCCGGCGATTTTTATAGAGCAGGCTTTAGATCAATAACTGACTAAAATCCGCACCAACTGCGAAAACCTGGTCTGTAGGAGCTCCCGAAGGCTGCGATTTTTTGCCGTTGGAAGATCATCAGATCGCAGCCTTCGGCAGCTCCTACAGGGCTCGATTCAGAACTTGTAACTGACCCGCGTGTACAGCGTCCGCCCAAACGGATCGCCATATTTGGGGTCGTAGCCGCTCTGGAACGTGTAGGTCTGATTGCTGAACGGTGGTTCGCGGTCAAACAGGTTTTTCGCGCCGAGGGTCACGCTTAAGGTCTTGCGCCAGGTGTAGGTGCCAGCCAGATCCCAGACGTTGTACGAGCCGACGTAATCGTGGGTGTCGCGATCGGAGTCGTGGTAACCGCTGGTGTAGCGGTTGGTCAGGGCCGCGCCGAATGGGCCGTAATTCCAGCTGCCGGTGAGGCTGTGCCGCCAGCGCGCCACGGCGCCCGCCGAAGCAAAGTCGCCGCCACGGAAATCACCCAGCTTGTCGATGTAATCGCCCTTGAGTTGTTGCTGATAGTCATAGCGGGTGACGTAAGTGCCTTGCAGGCCAATGCCGAAATTACCGTACGGCGTGCTCGGCAAGCGATAGTCGAAGCTGACATCGACGCCATTGGTCTTGATCTTGCCGAGGTTGGCCAGGCCGGTGACGATATGATCGATGGAGCCATCCGGCTTGCGCACCAGGCGATCGGGGTACAGCTCAGGATTCTCGAACACCGCCGATTCCGGGAACTCGGCAATCTGGTTGGCGATGTCGATCCACCAGAAATCCAGCCCGGCAGTCAGGCGTTCGAACGGCTGGTAAACAAACCCAAGGGTGACGTTGCGCGCGGTTTCCGGGCTCAGGTCGGTATTGCCGCCGCTGGTGCGATTGAACTGCTGTGCGCAGTCGCGGTTGGCAATGCCGCCATTGCTCGGATTACCGCCCGCGCACAAACGCGGATCGTTGTAGTTGGCGTTGGTAAAACTGGTAAAGGTCGGGTTGTACAACTCATACAACGACGGTGCGCGGAACCCTTCGCTGTAGGCACCGCGCACTACCAATTCCTTGAATGGCTGGAAGCGGAACGAGTATTTCGGGTTGGTGGTGCTGCCGAAGTCGCTGTACTTGTCATGGCGTACGGCCGCAGACAATTCGAGGCTGTCGAGCACCGGCACGTTGACCTCGGCGTACTCGGCCGAGACGCTGCGATCCCCGGCGACGCTGCCATTCGGATCAACGCCGAGGCTTTGCACATCGCCGGCAAATGCTGCGAAATCCTGATGGAAGTCTTCCTTGCGATACTCGCCGCCCAGCGCCAACGCCGAAGGGCCGGCACCGAACCAGTCGCCGATTTCACGACTGATGCGCCCGTCGATGGCCTTCACCCGCCCTACCGCCGTGGCGTAATCGCCGTCCACCGCGTTGGCCGCCAACAGCGCCGAACCGGCAGCCGTCTGCGGGCCGAACGGGTTGATTACGCCATTGGCAATACCGGTGCTGACGGCACGGTCATTGACGTAGCCGTCCTGAATGCTGTTGATCACTTTGTTCTGATTGTATGAGGCGCCGAGGTTGTAATCCCAGCCGACCAGCGTGCCGTCAAAATTCAGCAGCAAGCGCTGACTGGTGTTGTCGTCTTCGTGCTGACGCGCGCCGACGGCGGTTTCGCGCCAGTTCACGTCGACCGGTTGCGTCGGATCGAGGGCGAAACCGTTCGGCCCGGGGGTGATGCCGTTACCTGGATAGAACGCCGTGCCGGGGTTGACCTGATTGCCCATCAACGTGCCGGGGCCGATTTGCGTGCGGTTTTCGTTACGCGCCCAAAAGTATTCGAGACTGACATTGTGATCGTCGGACAGCTTGCCGGTGGCTTTGGCGAAGGCCGAAGTCTTCTCCGTTTCCGGCACCAGATCGAGGTAATTCCACAGGCTCTGCCGGCAGATGCCGTTGCGCGTCAGCAATCCCGGTGCGTTGCAGCCGGAGCCTGCCAAAGGATTGGTAGCGTTACTGCCCTGACTCCAGTTGGCCGGCGAGGCGGTGCCGGAGGTGTAATCGAGTCCGCGGTTCGGCTGATAGTTGTAGGTGTAACCCCGGTCTTCAGCGGCCAGGCGTTGCTGTTTGTCATAACTGACCACGCCGAACACGTTGAAACGATCATCCTGCAAATCACCGAAGCCCCAACTGCCGCTGAAGTTACGACTTTCACCGCCACCCGAATGGGTTGGCGTGTCGTAGTTGGTGCTGATCTGCCCTTCGGTCAGGCTGGTCTTGGTGATGAAGTTGATCACCCCGCCAATCGCATCGGTGCCGTACAGCGCCGAGGCGCCATCACGCAGCACTTCCACGCGGTCAATGGCGGCGAACGGAATGGTGTTGAGGTCGACACCGGAGCCGTTGATCGCATTGGTGGCGTTGTTGCTCAGACGCCGGCCGTTGAGCAGCACCAAGGTCTTGTTCGCGCCGATGCCACGCAGATCGGCATAGGACGCCCCGCCACTGCTCGACCCCACCGAACGCCCCGAGCCAACCGAAGACTGGTTGGCAGAAATGCGACTGACCAGCTCCTCGGTGGTGGTGACGCCCTGCTCGCGCAGCTCTTCGACGCGCAGGATGGTCACCGGCACCGCCGTTTCTGCATCGACCCGGCGGATTGCCGTACCCGTGACTTCGACACGCTGCAGTTGAGTGGTCGGTTCGGTTGCCGTGCTATCGGCGGCGATGGCCGGCAGCGTATTGATTGCCAGCAGCAAGGCCAGGCTCAAAGGTGATTTGACGGGTGAAAACTGAATCATGAACAGCCATCCCTGCGTTTTGGTTTATGCAGGGATGTGCGATGACGAATAAGGATTTATAGAGGGCGATTTAGACTGTTGGGTGCTGAGGTTATGCAAAAAAAAGCCATGCCTCGATATCAAGCCGATGCCATGTCCCTCAGCAACCGTGTATCCAGACCAAAACGTTCTTGAGAGACCATTTTGAACTGCCCCTCTGCGAGGTCGCAGCTCACCAGCAGATTCCACGAGTGGCGAGTTGCAGCCGAGGGAATCAGGACAAACGGATGTTCATCCAGTAATGCGTCGGCAAACCGCTGTTGATTGGGCGACGGCCACGCGGGACTCAACCAGTACGGATTCGGCACCTCTTCGGGCTGAACGACTTTGACCCGTGCATCGCCGATGACCTCAAAGCACGTCAGCACATAAGGCTCTCTGTCCAGTGCATCAAAACTGTTATTGGCTGCCACCTCCAGAATGGCCGAGGACGGGTCGACAGATGCATAGACGACTCGCCGGCCAGGCGCATTCCATCGACCGCCCTTCAGTTTTGGACCCATCCCGCTGTCCCACGTGTCTCCGTAGGCCTCCTGATCCAGGCGCCAGCCATACCAATGTCCTTCCCAGGGCAAGGGATTCATGGGTAACCCCCGTACAGGACCCGACACAAGTATTGCTCGACCATCTGGAAGCCCAGTGGATGACGGGTCAATTCCAACGGCACGTAGCCGTTAAGGTAAGGGGTCGACTTCTGCATCCATATTTCCGCCTGTGGCAGCCCCCCGAACGCCCGAGTGGCCATCTCCAGCACCAGCGCATATTGGTAGGCGACGACACTCTGTTGCGAGTCAAGCCGTACCGGTTTGCCTTCCTTCAACAGCCGCTGCACGGTTCTGACAGATTTGCCGGTGATGCGTTTGACCATGTCTTCGCGCAGGTACATTTCGGAAGTTGAAAGCATGTTGACGACGTCGCTCAGCTCAAAGCCCTCGTCGGTAAGGCGGACAATCAGCATGGCATCATCACCGAGGTCCTGGCCGTGCACGAGCAAATCGACAGGTTTTCCCTCGGCCTTCTTCAGCACCGTCAGCCGGGGTGCTTTTGATGTGGGCATCGCGACATCCTCCATGGGGCATCTGGCGCGATCGTCGATCCAGAAGTTGCGCAGGGAATAAACAGGGGTTTCATGTTCGATGTGTGGGGTACGCATAATAGATCCTTGATCTGGGAGCCTGAGCGTTCAAGCCGCTCAGCGACTTCAATGTCAGGTCCGATGCTATAGATCGCGCTTCCGACGACCAACCTGAAAAGGTCGTCGGAAATATCCCCTGTTTGCCGCAAAACCCGCCGTTTTCCGTAGGACGTAAAACGCGAAATGCCTGCCATCATCCGCCGAAGTGATAACTCACATCCAGCCACCACTGCCGTCCGTACGGGTCATAGTTGCCGGTCGGGTAATACGGCCAACCCGCCGAGTCATCGTGTTTGATCTGATTGAGCACGTTGTTCACGGTCAGCCCGACACTCGCCCGGTCATTGAGTTTGTAACGCGCACTGGCGTTGAACACCGTCCACGGCGACAGACGTCCGTCACCCGCGCCGTTAGTGACCGAGCCGTAACGAATGCCCATCAGTGTCGCCGTGGCTTTCTGGTAATCCCAGGTCAGGCTGGCGTTGACCTTGCTGCGCCAGTCGTAGTTGGTGCGTGAAGTGCGCCAGTCTTGCGTTGGCGCCTCTTCCGATTCCTTGTAGTAGTGCGACAGCACCAGGGTATAGCCCAGCGCCGAACTGAACGCGCCGTACTGCCCGGCACCCCAGCGGATATTGCTCTTGAAGTCCAGACCACTGACCCGCTCGCTGGCGGCGTTGATCGCATTGACCCGAACGCGCTGCAACTGGTTGGGATCGACCGCGGCATTGCCAGCGTTGCGATCGATGCGCGCCAGGGTCGATTGGCAATTGGCCGAGTTGATGTCCTGTGTGCCATTGCGGCATTCGTTCTCTTGTTGCAGCAAGCGGTTTTCATCGACGGTGGTCAGCAGATCATCGATCTCGACGCGCCAGAAATCGGTGGAGAAATCGAAATTGCGCGACGGTGACCAGACGAACCCGTAGGTCCACGATTTGCCACGTTCGGACTCCAGATTAGCGGTGCCGCTCTGGGTGTAATCGACCCGTCCACGATCACACGCGCCCTCCACGCCCTGGCTGCAACCGTAGTAATCGATCTGCGCCGGATAGTAGCCGTTGCTGTCGGATTGATAGATGTAGTTCAGGTCCGGCGCACGGAAACTGGTGCCATAACTGCCGCGCAGCAACAGGCTGGTCACCGGGCGCCATTCCAGCCCGAGGTTGTAGGTCTTCTGTTGTTCGGTGCGGCCGCTGAATTTGTATTGGTCCCAGCGCCCGGCGGCGGTAGCCAGAATCGTGTCGGTGACCGGAATGCTGAACTCGCCGCCCGCCGCATAGCGTTTGCGCGAGCCGCCGGAGCTTTGCTGTGGGCTCACGCCGTAAAAAGTGCCGTCGTTAAGACCATCGTCCGGGTCAACGCGATACTCCTGCTTGCCCGCCTCCAGCACCCCGGCGAATCCCACGGGCCCGGCCGGAAGATCGAACAGATCACCGTTGACCGAGGCGTTGTAACTGGTCGACACCGATTTGCTGCTCTGGGTCAGGTTGCCGCGAAACTGTTGCCATTCCTGCGGTGTCAGCGGCCGGTCGAGACGCGAGGCATCCGGAGCAAACACCGGGTAACCGCCGCTGACACCGAGTTGAGGGCCAAGGTAGAAATCCTGAATCGACGACAGTGGCGTATAACGCGTGGTCCTGACGCTGCGATATTCCGAACGATTGGCCGCCAGATCGTAGCTCCAACCGGTTTCGGCGATCTTGTCCGAGACGCCGAGGGTGCCGGTCCACGAGGTATCGCGCCACTTGCTGTTGTTGCTGGTGCGCCCGCCAATTTCTTCCTCACCGAAACGGCGATACCAGCGCTCCAGATTGCCGCTGTTCTGGTTGATGAAGTCCGGTGAGGTGAAGGTCGGCCCGCGCGTGTTGTTCTGGATGTGGTCGAGGCCGTACATCAAGTCGGCGAAGACCTGGCCGCTGTCGCTGAAATGCCAGGTGCCACGGGTGTAGCCGTCGTAGTTTTCCTTCTGGGTCTGCACGGTCCAGTAATCGTTGTACATCTGGTCGGTGCGGCAGCGCCCGCCGCTGTTGACCAGTTTGTTGTCGAAGGTGCCCTGATAAGCACCGCAACCCGGTCCCAGATAACGACTGTTGCTCAGGTCGCGGCGGTAACCGACGTCCGCCAGCGGGCCGTTTTGCATAAAGCCACGGTCATCGGCCCAGATCGGATCGCGGTTAGTCAGCTCCAGACCGAACAAGCCGTCAAAATCCCCCCAACTGCCGCCGCCGCTGATCTGCAAGCGCTGGTTGTCACCGCCGCCGCGCTCACTGGTGCCGCCCTTGAGGTTGACGTCGACGCCGTTGATCTTGTCCTTGAGGATGATGTTGACCACCCCGGCAATCGCGTCCGAACCGTAAATCGCCGAGGCGCCGCTGCTGAGAATTTCGATACGTTCGATGACTGCCGACGGAATATTCGCCAGGTTGGTGAAGTTGACCTTGCCGTCGTACGGCGTCGGGTAGTCGGCGACCCGGCGGCCGTTGATCAGCACCAGCGTATGGTTCGGGCCGAGGCCGCGCAGGTTGAGTGCGCTGGCCGCCGGTTGCCAGGTGTTGCCGTAATCTTCGCCTTGGGTCATGCCGGTGTTTTGCGTTTGTGTCGCCAAGGCATCGTAGACGTTTTTGTAGCCGCGCGCTTCCATTTCTTCGTGGGTGATGACGTTGACCGGTGTGGCGCCATCGCTCTGCGCTCGGGCGATGCGTGAGCCAGTGACGGTGACTTTTTCCATGCGGTAATCGGCGCTGGTGACCGGCGCCACGGCGGTGACTTTCGCCGGCGCTTCGGCTTCGCGAACCGTTAAACCCTGAGCGCTTTGCTCGACTTGCAGACCGCTGCCGAGCAAGGCCTTTTCCACTGCCTGACGACCGCCCAGCGCGCCGCGCACTGTCGCGCTGCGCTTGCCCTGCACCAGTTCCTGACTGAAGGAAATCGGCACACCGCTCTGCCGCGAGATGTCCAGCAGCACTTCGTCCAGTGGCCCAGTGGCGATGTCGAAAGTAAACACCGCTGCGGCAGGTTCCTGAGCAACCGCCGCCCATGGACTGATGCCCATCGCCAAGGCAGCGGCGAGGGTCAATCGAGGTAATTGTTGTTTGATTGAGAACATCGAAGGGTTTCCCTGTTGGAGGCATCTGCAGGGAATGAGCAGCGGGCCGGCGCTTTTTATAGGGCGGCGATTAGGCCAAGAAGTTATGGGTTTATAACCGCGCGTCGATGCTGACCCAGTACGGGTTGTGCCACGTGACGCGAATTGGCAGCGAGCGCTCCAGCAGTTGCAACGTGCGGTCGCTGTCGTCGAGCGGATAGAGGCCGCTGAGGCGCAGATCCGCAACATCGGAACTCAGGTGCAAGATGCCGCGCCGGTAGCGGCGCAGGCTGTCGATGACCTCGCGCAGAGGCCGGTCGCGCACTTCCAGGCGACCTTGCACCCAGGCACTTTCCTGACCGTTGCTGCGCTCCAGCGACAGCACTCCGGCACCGTTGAACAGCAGACTCTCGCCGGCCTGCACCACTTGCCGCGCGCCACCGGTAGTGACCACCTCGACCTGTGAATGAAGCATCACCAATCGCGTCGCCTCCTCGCTGTACTGAACGAGAAACTTCGTCCCCAGCGCCCGCATGCGACCGTGCTCGGTCTCGACCACAAAGGGTCGCGTCGGCTCTTTCGCTACATCGACCAGCAACTCACCGCTGCGCAATGCGAGCAACCGTTGTTGACTGTCAAACAAAGGCACCACACGACTGCGCGCATTGAGCGTCAGCGCACTGCCGTCCGCGAGGGTGAAGTCACGTCGCTCGCCGGTCCCGGTCGACAACTCCCCCGCCTCCGGCAGCCAGCCGTAACGCCGCCCTAGCAACCCGGCCAACAGCGCAATACCCAGCACACTCAAACTGCCGCTGATAAAGCGTCGACGACTCGACGGTGCATTGAGGCTGTGCAACAAACTGCCGCGCGGCACGCTGCGCAGGCTCGGGTTGCGCAGCAAATTCAGGCCGCCGCCCATTTGCTCGATGACTTGCTGATGGCGTGGATCGGCGCCCCGCCAGGCCTCGAACGCGGCGCGCTCAGCCGTGCCCGCCTCGCCCGACTGCAACAACGCCAGCCATTGTGCCGCCTCGTCGATCACTGCCTCGTCCGGCCTCATGCTTGCATCGCCTGATAGCAGCGCTTGAATGCTTCGACCATGTATTGCTGCACGCGACTGGTCGACACGCCGAGCCGCTCGCCGATCTCGCTGTAAGTCAAACCGTCGAGTTGATGGTAGAGAAACGCCGCTTTGGCCTTGGCCGACAGCCCATTGAGCAAGCGATCGACCGCCAGCAGCGCTTCGATCACCAGCGCCCGTTCTTCCGGAGACGGGTGCACCGGCTCGGGCGCCAGCGCCAGGCTTTCCAGATAGGCGCGCTCAAGGTCCTGGCGCCGCCAGCCTTCGTAAACCAGCCGCCGGGCGATGGTGGTCAATAGCGCGCGTGGCTCGCGAATGGCTGTGGGATCCGGCAGCGCCAACACCCGCAGAAAGGTTTCCGATGCAATGTCTTGCGCACTGTGCGGACAACCGAGCGTGCGGCGAACGGCAGCGCACAGCCAGCGATAGTCCTTTTGGAACATCTGCCCGATGATCTGGTAATGCGGGTTGTGCCCACCCATGCCTTGCTCCCTGAAACGGGTCCCACCCGCTGCGAAAAACCATCGTTCTGCCGGGATCGTCCGGCTCTGATCAGGCGCGACTGTGCAATAGCCTCGAAGACATTTGAAGTAATAAAAAATCAGCACAAGCAAACCATTGAGCATAAGGCGCTTGGTCGCCGCAGAAACATTGGCTGACAGAACGTTGACCTCGATCACTGGCGCGTGGCCGGCCACTGATTAATCTCGCGGCTCCATCGAAAGCCAGGGACGGCTCACCGAGAGCCCACGGCTTAACCCACTCAAGGAAGAGCAAGCATGCGACCACTCAACATCATTCTGCTGTCGTCGGCCTTCAACGGCCTGACCCAACGCGCCTGGCTGGAACTGCGCGAGGCCGGGCACTCACCCAGCGTTGTGCTGTTTACCGATGAACAGGCCGTGTGCGAACAGATCGAACACAGCGGCGCGGATCTGGTGATCTGCCCGTTCCTCAAGGACCGCGTGCCGCAGGCGCTGTGGAGCAACACCGAACGGCCGGTGGTGATCATTCATCCGGGCATCGTCGGCGATCGCGGCGCGAGTGCCCTCGATTGGGCGATTACCAACGAGTTGCCGAGCTGGGGCGTCACTGCGCTACAAGCGGTCGAAGAAATGGACGCCGGCCCGGTGTGGGCCACCTGCGAATTCAACCTGCCGGCGGGCCTGCGCAAATCCGAGCTGTACAACGGCCAGGTCAGTGATGCGGCGATTCGTTGTATTCGCGAAGTGGTGGAGAAATTCATCGAAGGGTTTGAACCGGTTGCCCTCGACTATGCCGATACGAAAGTACGCGGACGCTTGCAGCCGAACATGAAGCAGGTCGACCGCAGCTTCAGCTGGCACGATTGCGCACGCTTCATCAAACGCTGCATCGATGCTGCCGACGGCCAGCCCGGCGTGTTGGCGAGCCTCGCTGGCGGTCAGTATTACGTCTACGACGCGCACCTGGATTCGCGCAGCGGCGTGCCCGGCGAGATTCTCGCGGTGCATGACGATGCGGTGCTGGTCGCCGCCGGTGATCAAAGCCTGTGGATCGGCGCGCTACGGCGCAAACCGCAACCAGGCGAGGAGACCTTCAAGCAACCGGCGCGGCACGTGCTGGCCGGGCAACTGGCCGAGGTGCCTGTGCTGGACTGGTCGATCGCCACGCAGCCGTTCAGTAACGAAGCCTATCAACCGATCCGCTACCGGGAATCCGGCATCGTCGGTGAGCTGACCTTCGAGTTCTACAACGGCGCCATGAGTACCGAGCAGTGCCAGCGCATGGTCGCCGCGCTGCGCTGGGCCAAATCCCGTGATACCCAGGTGTTGTTGATCAAGGGTGGGCGCGGCAGTTTTTCCAACGGCGTGCATTTGAACGTGATTCAGGCCGCGCAGGATCCTGGCGCCGAAGCCTGGGCGAATATTCAGGCAATCGACGATGTCTGCGCAGAACTGCTGACGGCCCGGCAACTGGTGGTCAGTGGCGTTACTGGCAACGCCGGCGCCGGTGGCGTGATGCTCGCACTGGCGGCCGACATCGTCTTTGCCCGCGCCGATATCGTGCTCAATCCGCATTACAAGAGCATGGGCTTGTACGGCTCCGAATACTGGACCTACAGCCTGCCCCGCGCCGTCGGCCCGGCAATGGCCGAGCAATTGACCCAGGCTTGCCTGCCGGTAAGCGCGGTGCAGGCGTGGCAACTGGGCATGGTTCAGGAAATCGGCCCGCGCTGCCCGGACGAGTTTGACCTGTGGTTGCTGCAACGGGCCAACAGCGTGGTGAGCGATCCGACTTACGCGGCGGTACGCGAGCGCAAGGTGCGGGTTGATCAGGTGTTGATCCAGCAGTGCCGTGAAACCGAGTTGCAGGAGATGCAGGAAGACATGCTGTACAACCGTAATCAGTTTGCCGAGAAGTGCCGAAATTTTGTCTTCAAGCGCAAGGTGTGTGGCACGCCGGCGCGGTTGATTGAAGATTGGGCGCGGGTGCGGTTGACCGAGTTGGCCAGTTGATTTTGGCGGTGACTGCTTTCCCCTCACCCTAGCCCTCTCCCAAGGGAGAGGGAACCGAGCCGGGGATATTGGCGATCTTCACCGACCTGAGGGTCTTGCTCTGAATTCATAATCGACACGGTCTTTCAGGTCGATGTATGACGCCAGACACCTCGGTCAGTCCCCTCTCCCACCGGGAGAGGGTTAGGCGGGCGGCGATCCGATGAGGGGCTTTTGCCTTTACAATGCCCGTCACCTCAAACACCGGCCCGCCCATGGACATCGATCTCGCTCGCACCTTTCTGGAAATCGTCCGTCACGGCAGTCTCGCCGCGGCGGCGCAGAAGCTGTTCGTCACGCAAACGGCGATCACCGCCCGGGTGCAAAAACTCGAAAGCCAGCTGGGCAGCACGCTGTTCGTGCGCAACCGCGCCGGGGCGAAACTGACGCCCAATGGCGAGGCTTTTGTGGTCTACGCCAATCAACTGGTGCAAACCTGGGAAGCCGCGCGCCGCGACCTGCCGCTGCCCGAGGGCTATCACAACGTGCTGCACATCGGCGGCGAAGTCAGCCTGTGCAACCCATTGATGCTCAGTTGGGCGGCGGAACTGCGCGAGAAGATTCCCGGGCATGCCCTGCGCATGGAAATTCGCGACGGCGAAAACCTCCTGCGCCAGCTCGAACTCGGTGTGCTCGACGCCGCGCTGGTCTATCAGCCGGAATACTGGCCGGGTTTGCAGGTCGAGCAAGTGCTGGAAGAAAAACTGATTCTGGTGCGCGCCCCCGATCGTCCCGATCCCTACGTCTACATCGATTGGGGCCCGGACTTCCGCCGCCAGCATGACGCCGCCCTGCCGGAAAAAGCCAAAGCGGCGCTGAGTTTCAACCTCGGCCCGTTGGCCCTGCAATACATTCTCGAACATGGCGGCAGCGGCTACTTCCGCACCCGCGTGGTCCGCACGTATCTGGAAAGCGGCGCCCTGGAAGCGGTGACCAAAGCCCCGGAGTTCGGCTATCCGACTTACCTCGTCTACTCACGTGATCGCGATTCGGCGACGCTGCAGCAAGCCTTCCATCTGCTGCGCGAAGTGATCCGCACCGATGATGACTGGTCGCAACGCTGGAACCCGCTGAGCTGAAGCGGCGGCTTCACAGCCGATCATGGCGCATGTGCCATTGAGGTCCGGCCTGCACATACGGCCGGATCGGCTAATCTGCCGGGTACAACAACAATCCCGCAGGTGATGCAGTGAGGCAGACCACCGAGGCATTTCGCAGCCGCTATCGTGCGGCCATTCATCCGCTGTACAACCCGTGGCTGCACGGCGCCTTCGTGCTGCTGTTCGGTGTGTTGGCCGTTGGTGGTTTCTGGAGCAGCGTGCAGCAGGTCAGCCTGCTGGAATGGCTGACGGTGCCGTTAACCCTGCTGTTTTTCAATTTCGCCGTGTACATGGTCCATCGTCATCTCGGCCACCACAAAAAGACCTTCGCGAAAATGTTCTACGCCCGGCATGCCGGCGATCATCACAGTTTCTTCACCCCCGGCCACATGACCTACGACAGCGCCCGCGACTGGCGAGTGATTCTGTTCCCCGCGTGGCTGATCGTGCTGCACACACTGCTGATCACCCTGCCGTTGTGGTGGCTGATCGCACAGGTAAACGCCAACGTGGCCGGGTTGTTTGGCGGCTGCATGGTCCTCGGTTATCTGACTTACGAGATATTCCACGCCTGCGAACACCTGCCGCCACACAACCCGCTGACCCGCCTGCCGTGGATCCGCCAGATGCGCCACTTGCACGAGCTGCATCACCGCCGCGAGCGCATGCAGGAGCGCAATTTCAACATCGTTTTGCCGTTGATGGACTACCTGTTCGGCACCCTTTACCGGGAGCCGGAAATCACCCCTTTGAGCGATTCGAAAATGCCCATGACCCACCTGCAACACCCGATCGATATCGCTGGTGAACCCATCGCCGTGCTGGCCTATGCCGCCAGTGTCAGTCGCTGGCCGGAGTGGCACCCCTCGTCGCTGAAAATCGACGGTGCGCAAGGCCCGTTGCATGCCGGCGCGCGCTTCGAAGAGGACATTCATGCCGGCGGGCGCGCGGGCCATTTGCGCTGGGAAGTCACCGAATACCTGCCCGGCCGGCGCTGGTGCGCGCGGGCGCAGGGTGATCATGGCTTGTCGCTGCTGCTGACCTATGAATGCAGCCCCGAGGGCAGCGGCACGCGTTTTGTGCGCACGCTGGATTATCGCTTCGACGGACTGGGCATGCGCATCGCCAATCGCTTGCTGCTCAAACGGCGCATCGAGCGCGAATCCGCCGCATCGATGCTGGCGCTGCGCGACATGGCCGCCCGCTACCTGGCCTCGGCGAGGGCCAGCGCGTGAAGCTGAGACATCTGCTGTTGTTGCTGGTCCTCATCGTCATCGGCTTTTTATTGTTGATGCCCACCAAGGTCGAACCCGTGGCCTGGACGCCGCCGCCAGCGCCATCGCTGACAGAAGGTCTCTACGCCGAGAACCAGAAACTCAAAGGCGCAGCGCAGGTCGGGCCGAGCGACATCGAAGGGCCGGAAGCATTGCTGCTGGAAAGTGACTTCCTGATCACCGGGCTGCACGACGGCCGACTGATCCGCACCAGCCTCGACGGCCAGCAACGCAAAGTACTCGCCGACACCGGTGGCCGCCCGCTGGGCCTGGCCCGGCATCCGAACGGCATGCTGGTGATTGCCGACGCGGTCAAGGGTTTGCTGTCTCTTGATGCGCAGGGTCAGTTGGTGCCTTTGACCACGGCGGCCAATGGTCTGGCGTTCGGGTTCACCGATGACGTCGCCATCGACAAGTCCGGGCACTACGCCTATTTCAGCGATGCCTCCAGCCGCTGGGGCTACGGCCATGACGGCGAAGCAATCATCGAGCACGGCGGCGATGGACGCCTGCTGCGCTATGACTTCCAGAGCGGCAAAACCAGTGTCCTGCTAGACAAGCTGGAGTTCGCCAACGGCGTGACCCTCGGCCCGGATGACGCCTATGTGCTAGTCAACGAAACCGGCGCCTATCGCATCAGCCGCTATTGGCTGACCGGGCCGAAAGCCGGCACTCACGACCTGTTTATCGATAACTTGCCGGGGCTGCCGGACAACCTGGCGTTCAATGGCAGTAATCGGTTCTGGGTGGCGTTGTATGCGCCGCGCAATGCTCTGCTCGACGATACCGCCGGGCATCCGCTCGTGCGCAAGATGATCGTGCGGGCGTTGGCGGTTTTGCCTAAGCCGGTGGAGAAGCGCGGGTTTGTCCTGGGGCTGGATCTGGAGGGCAAGGTGATTGCCAATTTGCAGGATGCCAGCAGTGGCAATTACTCGCCGATTACCACGGTGCGTGAGTATGGGCCGTGGTTATATTTTGGCTCGTTGAAGGCGACGCATATGGCGCGGATGCCGTTGGATGTGGCCCTGAAGTGAATCTGGCAACTTTGTGGTGATTGCGCTGACGCCTTCGTCGGAACGCCGCCCGGAGCAGGCTCGCTCCCACAGGGTTATTTGCTGACCACAGCATTTGGGCTCAACACAATCCACTGTGGGAGCGAGCCTGCTCCGAAGGCGGTCTGTCAGTTGCTGGACTTGTCGAACTTGTCCGGATCTTCGTCTTCGGGCAGATCCTCATCCGGCTCTTCGGGATTGGCCGTGGTATGTGCCGGGCTGTTCGGTTCGGGATGCGTGGGAACCGGGTCGAATGCGCCCTGCTCTTCACTGGGGAATTTGGGATCGTTCATAAGGCACCTCGCAATGAGTCGGATGGAAGACTCTGTACATTCGAGGTGCCGGTCGTGGCAGTCGTTCCCGTCAATCCGCAACCGCAGGTCGGCGGATCAATGGCGAATCAGGACGGCGCCTGCAAATGGCTGACGATTTCGTCTTTGACCTTCAGGCGCCTCTCTTTGAGCTTTTTCAATGCGTCGTCGGTGGGAGCGTCTGAGGTGGCCGTTTCGGCTTTGACCACATCGGCGTCGGCTTGGGAATACTTGTTGATCAGTGAATCCAATCGTGGATCCTGGGTGCGTTTTTGCTGGATCTCTTCCTTCGTGTAACTCAAGTCCTGAAACAGGTCATGGGGAACCGGCATGGAACACCTCCGTCAGTTGATCGGCTGGCCAACGCGACCGATTGCGCTGGCCAGTTATCAGAATGGCCTCGGTTGCACGGTTCTGTCGACCACCTGTCAGACCAGCGGTGCCCGTTCGTCGCCCTGTCGCAAATGCGATCAAACCTTTGCTCGCCGTGTTCCCTCCATTGGTTAACACCAACAAAAACTGCGTGGAGATACACCAATGGACGGATTCAACCTGCGTCATCTGGTCCTGGCTGTCGCGTTGAGCAGCGGCATGGGCAGCGCTTTCGCTGCGACTGACAATGACTTCGTCGATAACGCCGCTGCCGGTGGTATTGCCGAAATCGAAACCAGCCGCCTCGCCTTGGAAAAAAGCCAATCGGCTGACATCAAGGCCTTCGCCAATATGATGATCACCGACCATGGCAAGGCCAACGATGAGCTGGCGACCATTGCCAAAGCTAACGACATCGAAGTCCCGGACACCACGACATTGGTCAAACAGGCCAAGGAAAAAATCCTCGAAGTGCGTGATGAGTCTTTCGACGCGGCGTACGCCAACAATCAGGTGAAGGCGCACGAAGAGACCATCGAGCTGTTCAAGAAACAAGCCAATACCGTGACCGATGACAAGGTCAAAGGTGCGACGGAACTGAAGGCGTTTGCGCAGAAAATGTTGCCGGCGCTGGAGAAACACCTCGCCGCCGCCAAAGAATTGCAGGCCAAGCATCCGAGCAAGTAAAAAGCTTTACCCTCACCCCAGCCCTCTCCCGGAGGGAGAGGGAGCCGGCCGAGGTGAATGTTCGAGTTACGCCGACCTGAAACTTCGGCTTCGAACTCAGGTACTGGAGTGCAACTCCGATTTTGAACTGCCCCCGATCGGCTCCCTTTCCCCTCGCCTTTCCGGAGAGCGAGACGGAGCCGATCGTGTTGAATGTTCGAGTCACACCGATCTGAAATCTAGAGTTGAACCTGGCTTTTGAAAGGCACCGAGATCGGCTCCCTTCCCCCTCTCCCCCCTGGGGGAGAGGGCTGGGGTGAGGGGGATCGATGTCAGCAACACCACCACATCCAAGCGAAAAAAGGCCGCATCCTAAGATGCGGCCTTGTCATATCCACCGAACATCAACCGCCATCCGTATCAATATCAGCATCCGTCTCCTCCCCCGGCTTCGCCCGATCCGGCTGCGGTTTGAAACCCGGGCTGAACTCGTTGTCGTTGTCCGTGTGCTTGTTCTTCTGATCCACTGCCGGGTCTGCGCTCTGCGCCTGACCATCCTCGCCCTGCTGCTGTGTCGGCGACGGTTGCCCCGGCACCTGCGGGTCAATCGCTGGATCATTGCGGTTAATCGGCTCGCCAGATTGGCTCTGCTGCTTCGTTTGCTCGTTCATGGCCACCTCGTTGGTCAAACACGCCCGACACACATCCGCCGGGTGTTAAAGATTCGAAGCCTGGCCCGCGCCAACGTTCAAAACTTCGCCGCCCGCTTGATGGTGCCAATCGGAACGCCGCAATTACCGGCTCAAGGCCCGAGCCAGAAACGGCGCGGTTTTGCTCTTCTTGCTCGCCGCAACCTTCTGCGGTGTACCCGCCACCACGATTCGACCGCCCTGATCCCCCGCGCCCGGCCCGATGTCGATCACCCAGTCACTCTGCGCGACCACGCGCATTTCGTGCTCAACGACAATCACCGTGTGCCCAGCCGTCACCAGCGTATCCAACTGCTCCAGCAACCGATCGACATCACGCGGATGCAGCCCGGTGGTCGGTTCGTCCAGCACGTACAAGGTCGCGCCGCGCTGGTTGCGTTGCAATTCGGTGGCCAGTTTGATCCGCTGCGCTTCGCCACCGGACAACTCCGTGGCCGGTTGCCCCAGGCGCAGATAACCCAGGCCAATATCGCGCAGCACTTCGAGTGACCGGCGAATCCCCGCTTGCTCGGCAAACACCGTCACCGCTTCCTCGACGGTCAATTGCAGCACCTGCGCAATGCTCAAACCCTCCCAGAGAATCGCCAGGGTCTGCGGGTTGTAGCGCGCGCCATGGCAGGTCGGGCACGGCGCATAAACACTGGGCATGAATAACAACTCGACACTGACAAAGCCTTCACCCTCGCAGGTGGCGCAACGGCCCTTGGCGACGTTGAAGGAAAACTGTCCGGCGTCGTAGCCGGCAGCCCGTGCCGCGTCGGTCGCGGCGTAGAGCTTGCGCACGTTGTCGAACAGCCCTGTGTAAGTGGCCAGATTGGAGCGTGGCGTGCGGCCGATGGGTTTCTGGTCGACCTGCACCAGTCGCTTGATCGACTCCAGCCCCGACGTCACCTGGCCGCTGCTGACCTGCGGCGCGGCGTCCTCGAGGCTGAGTTCTTCCGGCTCACTGTCTACCGTCGGCCGCCCTAACTGCGCGCCGACCAGTTCCAGCAAGGCCTGACTGACCAGACTCGATTTGCCCGAGCCAGACACGCCGGTCACCGAGGTAAAGCAGCCCAGCGGAAATTCAGCACTGAGATTATTCAGGTTATTGCGGGTGATCCCGTCGAGCTTCAGCCACGCCGTCGGTTTGCGCGCGGTGCGTGCCTGGCGCTGCGCTTCGGCAAACAGGTAGGCGCGAGTCTGCGATTGCTCGATCTCGGCCAGACCTGCCGGCGGGCCGCTGTACAGCACCTGCCCACCCTGCTCGCCCGCCGCCGGGCCGACGTCGATCAGCCAGTCGGCGCGGCGCATGGTTTCCACGTCGTGCTCGACCACAAACAGCGTGTTGCCGTCCGCCTTCAAGCGCTGCAACGCCTCGAACAACGCCTCGCCATCGGCCGGGTGCAAACCGGCGGAGGGTTCGTCGAGCACGTAGATCACCCCGAACAATTGCGAACCCAGTTGCGTCGCCAAGCGCAAGCGCTGCAACTCACCGGACGACAGCGTCGGGGTGCTGCGCTCCAGCGCCAGATAACCGAGGCCCAGATCGGTCAGGGTGCTGACCCGCTCCAGCAGATCCTCGGCAATGCGCTGCGTCGCCAGGCGCTTCTCCAGCGACAGGTTTGGCGTGTGGCGCACGTCTGGCGCGCTGCCGTGGCCGCTGGCACCGTGGGCCACGCGCTGCTGGCGCGCCTCGCGGGTTTGCGCGTGACTTAAGGTCTCGCCGGTTTCTTCAGCGTGTTCGAGGTAGCTGGCCGCCGCCACCGGCCGCAGCACCTCGGCCACTTGCAGCAACGGCATCTGCGACAGCTCGCCGATGTCATACCCGGCAAACGTCACCGACAACGCCTCACGTTTCAGGCGTTTGCCATCGCATAACGGGCAAGGGCTGCCGAGCATGAACTGCGAAACGCGCTTCTTCATCAGCGCACTTTGCGAGTGAGTAAACGTGTGCAGAATGTAGCGCCGGGCGCCGGTGAAGGTGCCCTGGTAACTCGGCTCCATCTTGCGTTTGAGGGCCACGCGGGTTTCTTCCGGGGTCAGCCCGGCGTACACCGGCACGGTCGGGGTTTCTTCGGTGAAGAGAATCCAGTCGCGCTGTTTTTTCGGCAGCTTCTTCCATGGAATGTCGACATCGATGCCCATGGTCACAAGGATGTCGCGCAGGTTCTGTCCCTGCCACGCCAGCGGCCAGGACGCCACCGCGCGCTGGCGGATGGTCAGGTTCGGGTCCGGCACCATCAGCGCTTCGGTGACCTCGTACACCCGGCCGAGGCCATGGCATTCGGGGCACGCGCCTTGCGGGGTGTTCGGCGAGAAGTCCTCGGCATACAACATCGGTTGCCCCGGCGGATAACTGCCGGCGCGCGAATAGAGCATGCGGATCAGGCTCGACAGCGTGGTCACGCTGCCCACTGACGAGCGCGTACTCGGCGTGCCGCGTTGCTGTTGCAGGGCCACGGCCGGCGGCAGGCCTTCAATGGAGTCGACATCCGGCACGCCGACCTGATCGATCAGCCGTCGCGCGTACGGCGCCACCGACTCAAAGTATCGGCGCTGGGCCTCGGCATACAAGGTCGAGAACGCCAGTGACGACTTGCCAGACCCGGACACCCCGGTGAACACCACCAGCGCATCGCGGGGAATGTCGACATCAACGTTCTTCAGGTTGTGTTCACGGGCGCCACGTACCCGGACCATGCCGGTGGGCGCTTTGGAGGTGCGTTTGGAAGTCATCGACCTGCCTTGGTGAAGGAATGTTCTACGTTCAGCTACCGAGCACCACCCGAATCATCTGCAACATGGCTTCCGGGCTGTACGGTTTGCCAAGCAAGTGCGTGTCAGGGCTTAACTGGTGATTGCGTGAAATGATGTCGCGGGTGTGCCCAGAGGTGAACAGCACGGCCACCGGCGGTGTCTGCACCTTGGCCCAAGCGAACAGGTCGGAGCTTTTGATCAGCCCCGGCATGACCACGTCAGTGAAGATCAGGTCCACCTCGACACCTTCGAGGAGCATTTGCATGGCCGCATCGCCATGACCGGCGGTCAGCACGCGATAACCCTCCTCGCGCAACAATTCGACCGCCGAAGCGCGCACGGCGTCATTGTCCTCGACCACCAGAATCGTTTCGTGGCCGCCGCTCTGCTGCCTTTGCAGGCTGGGCGCCTCATCAAGGATCGGCCGCAGACTGCGCGGGAAGTACAACTGCACCCGCGTGCCCTCGCCGAGGGTGCTGGTGATCTCGACATGCCCGCCGCTCTGTTTGACGAAGCCAAACACCATGCTCAAGCCCAGCCCGGTGCCCTGACCGTCAGCCTTGGTGGTGAAGAACGGCTCAAACACTTGCTCGACAATCTCTGGCGGGATGCCGGCGCCGGAGTCACTGACCGCGACGCGGACAAACTCACCGGGAACGATGCCTTTACCGGCACAGAACTCGCGTTCGAGCCGCACGTTAGCAGCGCTGAGCGCAATGGTGCCCTCGCCCTTCATCGCATCGCGAGCATTGATCGCCAGGTTGAGAATGGCGTTTTCCAACTGGTTGCGGTCGACGTTGATGTGCCACGGCTTTTGCGGCAGTTGCACGTCGATCTGAATGGTTTCACCCAGCGCTCGCTGCAGCAATTCGCCGACACCTTCGAAAATCTGCTGCGGGTTGCACACCGCCGGCGACAAAGGCTGGCGCCGGGCGAACGCAAGCAATTGCGAGGACAGCTTGGCGCCGCGTTCGACCGCTGCCAGCGAGGCGCTGACGCGGCGCTGCACGTTGGCATTGTTCGGTTCATGGCGCGCGAGCAGATGCAGATTGCCGGCGATCACTTGCAACAGATTATTGAAATCGTGGGCGACGCCGCCGGTCAGACCACCAATCGCTTCGAGCTTCTGTGACTGGCGCAACTGCTCTTCAGCCGCCAGCCGCGCCTCGACTTCTTCGCCTACGCGCTGTTCGAGGTTGCGGGTAAATTTGAGCAGGGATTCTTCGGCAATCTTGCGTTCATGAATGTCGATCAGGACGCCGGGGAAGCGCAACGGCGCACCGTGTTCGTCGAACTCACAGGCGCCACTGGCCAACACCCAGGAATAACTGCCGTCACTGCGCCGCACGCGATATTCGGCGTTATACGGTTCACCGGTCTGCACGGAATGGACGACCCGCTCCTGCACCCAGGCGGCGTCATCGGGATGAATGCGCGACTCGGCGATGTCCTGCGGGAGGTCGCTAAGATCCTGATCCGGCGGATAGGAGAACGTGCGGGCGAATCGCTCGTCTGCCGACAACGTGTTGTTTTTCACGTCCCAGACAAACGAGCCGAGCAAGGCCCCGGCATTCAACGCCAGACGCACCCGCTCGTTGTCGGCGCGGTAAGCACTTTCGGCTTCCTGCCGCCGGCGTTCGGAGTGCATGAACTCGGTGGTTTCCACCACCATCGCCATCACTCCGGCCGGCTTGCCGTCATCATTGGCCACCGGGCTGTAATACAGGTCCATCCAGACGTCTTCGGGGACGCCATCGCGCAACAGCACCAACTCTTTATTGCGAAACGACAAGGTGCCGCCGGCCAGGCAGGTATCGACCACATTCCGGTTGAAATCGGCGACTTCCGGCCAGCCCAGCTCCACCGGCGCACCGAGTAGATACGGGTGCCGACCACCGGCAAATTTCGAATAGGCATCGTTGTAGATCATGTACCCGGCATAGCCCCAGAGCATGACCATCGGCAGCGGCGACGCCAGCATCAGTTGCACCGCGCTGCACAGGCTGGCCGGCCAGCTGTTCAGCGGACCGAGTTCAGTATGGCTCCAGTCGAACGCACTGATGCGCCCGGCCATTTCGCCTTTCCAGCCGTCACAACCATGGCTATCGGATAAAAACTGCATCGACTGACTCAGTGTCCTGTGGTGATTGCCCGATAAATCGCGACGCCATAACGACGCGACGCCCGTCTGTTTCGAGCGCCTCCAGTCGCATTGGTTTCATATGATATATAGCCGATTTCATCCCCTCCCGGAACCTAAACCCCGATCAGGTGCTTGAGCGGATGGTAGCCGGTTTTCATTTTGGCGGCGGCGTCGAGAATGGCCTTCTCGATGCCGTTCAGATGCGTGCAGGTCAGCTCGATGGCGGCGCTCTGATTGCCGGCCTCGATGTATTCGATCAGGCGCAGGTGTTCGTTGTCGCGGCAGACTTCATGGCTGTCGTCGTCCAGCGCTGCAGCGTACAGCGAAGCGCGGGAGATCAGTTTCTGGAACCAGTCGAGCAGCACCGGGTTATTCAGGCTGCACGCCAGTTTGATGTGGAACTCACCGAGCAGATGGATCAGCCGTTCGTGATCTCCCGCCGCGTGGGCTTCATCTTCCAGCAGCAGGTGTTCGCGCAAATCCTGCATCGCCGCGCTGTCCTTGCGCCGGCACAGTTCGGTAACGATGCCGATCTCGATCAGCCGGCGGGTTTCAAACAGCGAGCGGAGCTCTTCATTGCTCGGCAGCGACACCGATGCCCCTTTATTCGGCTCGGTGGTGACCAGTCCATCGGCCTCCAATTGCTTCAATGCCGCGCGCACCGACGTGCGGCTGACATTGAATAATTCGGCTAGCGAGGCCTCACCCAGTTTCATCCCCGGGCGCAACGAACGCTTGCTGATCGCCTCGTAAACCCCTTGGTAGACGCGGTCGACCGTGGTTTCCGGTTTCTTTTCGGTCATTTGGGCACTCCTTTAACGTCGAGCAACTGAGTGCCACGCAGGATATAGCCTTCGGCTTCGAGATGCAGGGTCTTGATTGCACGTTGAGTGCGGATCACCCATCGAGGCGGCGTCGCGCTACCTGCCTGCTCGTTGCAAGCAGGACACATGTGCCGGGAGGGGGCGGTGAGCAGGCTCACGCGTACATTTGATCTTTCCCACGCAGTGCGTGGGAAAGATCTTACCGGGTTCAGTCAGTGCCGTACTTCGGCGAGCGCGGGCCGTATAGCAGGCCTGCCCGGTGTCCGGCCGAGAGCAGACGATTGCTCGCCACACCGGCAATCGGGTAGCCGGCATCGGTGGAGCTGTTGATGATCTGCTTCACTGCCGCCGAGATCAGCATGCCGACGATACCGCCGGCATTGCTATTGCCGCCCTCTTCGCTCGACGCCCGGGCCGAACCGGTCCACAGCGTCGTGCCACTTTTCAGGTCGACCAGTTTCGCCGTCGCGGTCACTGCCGTTTCGCTGCTGATCACCATGTAGCGCGTACCGTATTCGGTCACGGTGATGTACAGCGCAGCGTCCGCACCGAAGATTTCCTTAAGTTTGCCTGGCGGTGCCTGATGGATATCGTCCGGGGTGCTCAGACCATTCTGGCGGAACGTCTCATCAACCAGCGCAATCGGCAGCACGTAGTAACCGGCTTCGGCCAGTGGGAAGGTCACCTGCGACAACAGGCTGTAGGACGCCTTCACATCCGGCGAAGTGTTCAGCGGAGGCAGCACCAGAATGGTTTTCGGCCGCGCCTGTTTGTAGGCCGAGTAATCCACGGTCTTGGGCGCAACGCAGCCACCCAGCACGGTCAGGGCCAGACCGGCGGCCAGCAGTTTCAAGGTGCGCGCGATCATTTCGCGTCTCCGGTCTTGGCGTTTTTGAGCAGGAAATCCATGTACGTCCCAGACTCGGGGAACAGGGTTTTCTCGGTTTTGAACTGCTGCACCATCTGGTCGTCCTTGCCCATGCTCAGATAGAGCAGGCCAAGGTGCGCGTGGTAACCCGGCGGTACAGCCTTGCCGGTGGAGCGGATTTTCTGCAGGTCACGTTCCAGCGCTTCGGCCTGGGCTTCTTTCGGCTCTTCGCCTTTGAAGTATTCGTAGACCTGGGGCTCGTAACCTTCCCACTGGTACAGGGTTTGCGGGCCGGAGGCACAACCGGCCAACAAGGCGCTGGCGGCCAGCGTCAGCGCCATCAGCGCGCGCGACAAAGTCAGATTCATGGGTGTTGCTCCTTGCAATGGGCGTCGATCAGTTGCCCGGTTTCCAGGCACCGGCGTTCATGCCATCGACCAGACGATTGATCGCCTCGCGCATGGCCAGATCCAGTACTTTGCCGTTGAGGGTGGAGTCGTAGGCAGCGGTGCCGCCGAAACCGATGATTTCGCGGTTGGACAAGGCGTATTCGCCGGCGCCCTGGGTCGAATAGACCACTTCGGAGGTACTGATATTGACGATATTCAGGTTGACCTTGGCGTAGGCCACCTGAGTCTTGCCACGGCCGAGGATGCCGAACAGCTGGTGATCGCCGGTCTCTTTGCGGCCGAACTCGGTGACGTCGCCGGTCACCACGTAATCAGCACCTTTCAGACGCTGAGCCTGGCCCTTGATCGCCGCTTCCTGCTGGATTTCACCCATGTTGTCGCGATCCAGCACGCTGAAGCGGTTGGTCTGCTGCAAATGGGTGATCAGGATGGTCTTGGCCTGACCGCCGAGACGATCGACGCCGTCGGAGAAAATCCCGCGCATATAGCTGGAACGGTTGTCGAACTTGCCCACGGCCATTGGCACGCGAACGCCGGTCCAGACCTGGGAGGCGCTTTCAACCTTGGCCACCGGCAAGGCGCGCGAGCTTTCGGTCGCGCAACCTGAGAGTGTGCCAGCCATCGTGCCAAGCACAGCAATCGCGACGCCTGAGACCAGCATCCGGGAGATCATTCTCACTGAGTATTCCTTTGAAAAACGGGGATGTCCCGGCACGACAATGCGCAGCGGGAGCTGAAAAGGGGCGGCATTATGACAAAGTGCCATCATTCGTGACAGGTTTTTTTGACGCCAGTGAATTGGCTGTTCCGGACTTGATCGTTCCCACGCTCTGCGTGGGAATGCAGCCACGGACGCTCCGCGTCCGCTGTGACGCGGAGCGTCACGGGAGGCGTTACCACGCAGAGCGTGGGAACGATCAGATCAGGGCGCGCTAATGGAAATCGCGGCTCTGCACGCGGATGCCATTGAGCAGCGAGCTGAGGTCGCTCAGGCGGCCGGCGATCAGGTGGCGCACTTCGCCTTCGCGCTCCCAGCGGCCGTCGACTTTCAGCAGTTGCGAGCCCACCAGCACTTGCCGTTGACGCTCGGCCAGATCCCGCCAGACCACCACGTTGACGTTGCCGAACTCATCTTCCAGCGTCACAAAGGTCACGCCACTGGCGGTGCCCGGTCGTTGCCGTCCCGTCACCAGCCCGGCAATGCTCACCGGTCGACCATGTTCGACTTCAAGCAACTCCTGCGAACTGCGGCAGCGCCGGGCTTTGAGTTCGCCGCGCAACAGTGCCAGCGGATGCGGCCCCAACGTGGTGCCGACGGTGCTGTAATCGGCGTGCAGATCCTCGCCAACGCTGGGTTTGGGTAGTACCACCTCCGGCTCCTCCTGACTCGGCAACCCGGCAAACAGGCCCAGCTGTTTCTGCACCCCGGCGACTTCCCAGCGCGCCCGATGCCGATGTCCGGCCAGGCCACGCAACGCCCCGGAATCGGCGAGCAACGCCTGCGCCCGACTGTCGAGCGCCGCCCGCTCGCCCAGGTCGGCGACATCGGCAAATGCCCCGCGCGCGCGCGCCGCTTCGATGCGCCGGGCATCGTCCTCGCGAAAACCCTTGATCATCCGCAGGCCCATGCGAATCGCCGGTTGCGCCGTCGTGGTGGTTTCCAGGCTGCAATCCCAGTCACTGGCGCGCACGTCGACCGGGCGGATCTGCAACTGATGGCGGCGCGCATCCTGGAGAATCTGGTCCGGGCTGTAGAAACCCATTGGCCAGCTATTGATCAACGCGCAGGCGAACGCCGCCGGTTCGTGGCACTTGAGCCAGCAACTGGCGTAAGTCAGCAAGGCAAAACTGGCGGCGTGGGACTCGGGAAAACCGTAGCTGCCGAAGCCTTTGATCTGTTCGAAAATCTGCGCGGCGAACTCCGGCGTGTAGCCGTTCTTCTTCATGCCGGCGGCGAGGCGTTCCTTGTGCGGTTCCAGTCCGCCGTGGCGTTTCCACGCAGCCATCGAGCGACGCAACTGATCAGCCTCGCCGGGGCTGTAATCGGCGGCGACGATGGCGATCTGCATCACCTGTTCCTGAAACAGCGGCACGCCGAGGGTTCTTTCCAGAACAACCTTGAGCTCTGGTGACGGGTAGGTTTCCTCTTCTTCCTTGTTCCGGCGACGCAGATACGGATGCACCATCCCGCCCTGAATCGGTCCCGGGCGGACGATGGCCACCTCAATCACCAGATCGTAGAACTTCGCCGGTCTCAGGCGCGGCAGCATCGACATCTGCGCCCGCGACTCGATCTGGAACACGCCGATGGTGTCAGCGCGGCTGATCATGTCGTAGGTCGGTTTGTCTTCGGCTGGAATCGTCGCCAGGCTCAGATCCAGATTGCGATGGTGGCGCAGCAGGTCGAAGCAGCGGCGAATCGCGCTGAGCATGCCGAGGGCGAGAATATCCACCTTGAGCAGGCCGACTGCATCGAGGTCATCCTTGTCCCACTGAATGATCGTGCGCTCGGCCATGGCGGCGTTCTCCACCGGCACCAGCGTGTCCAGCGGCTGCTCGGAAATCACAAAGCCGCCGGGATGCTGCGACAGGTGCCGGGGGAAACCGATCAACTGCCCGGTCAGGCTCAGCACTCGGCGCAGCACCGGGCTGTCCGGGTCGAAACCGCCTTCGAGCAAACGCGCGACCGGCGGTGTTTCATCGCTCCAGTGGCCGCAGCAATCAGCCAGTGCGTTGATCTGATCCGGCGGCAGGCCCAAGGCCTTGGCCACGTCGCGCACCGCGCCGGCAGCGTGGTAGGTGCTGACCACCGCCGTCAGCGCCGCACGACCACGGCCGTAACGGCGAAACACGTATTGCAGGACTTCTTCGCGGCGCTCGTGCTCGAAGTCGACGTCGATGTCCGGCGGCTCGTTGCGCTCCTTGGACATGAAGCGTTCGAACAGCAGCGTGGTGCGATCCGGGTCGATTTCGGTGATGCCCAAGGCAAAACACACCGCCGAGTTGGCCGCAGAGCCACGGCCCTGACACAGAATCTTCTGCTGGCGGGCGAAGTGCACCACATCGTGCACGGTGAGAAAGTAGCTTTCGTAACCGAGTTCGGCGATCAGCTTCAGTTCATCGTCGATCTGCTTGAGCACTTTGGCTTGAGGCCCCTGTGGCCAGCGCCAGGCGATGCCCTCTTCGGTCAGATGCCGTAGCCAGGAACTGGCGCTGTGCCCTTCCGGCACCAGTTCTTTCGGATACTGATAACGCAACTCGCCCAGGTCGAAGGTGCAGCGCCGGGCCAGGCTCACCGACTCATCGAGCAAGGCCTGCGGATACAACTCGCGCACGACCTCGACACTGCGTAAATGCCGTTCGCCATTGGGGTGCAAACGTAACCCCGCCTCGGCCACCGGCACGTGATGACGGATCGCAGTCATGGTGTCCTGCAAGGCACGCCGGCCACGGGCGTGCATGTGCACATCGCCGCTGGCCACGGCAGGAATCTGCAACTCGGCGGCCAGCCCCAACATCGCCGCCAACCGCTGCTGATCGTCCTGGCCACGATGCAATTGCACCGCCAGCCACAACCGTTCGCCAAAGGTCTGCTGCAGCCATCGCCCCTCCTCCACGTCATCAAGCGAGTCCGGCACCCACAACACCAGCAACCCCGGCAACGGCTCGGCGAAGTCTTCGCGCAGCACCTGATACTGGCCTTTCTGCGTGCGCCGTCGGGCGCGGGTGATCAGGCCGCACAGCGCTTGATAGCCCGCCAGATTCTCCACCAGCAGCACCAGTTTCGGGCCGTTTTCGATACGCACTTCGCTGCCGATGACCAGCGGCAGCTCCACCGATTTCGCCGCTTGCCAGGCCCGAACGATCCCGGCCAGCGTGCATTCATCGGTGATCGCCAGTGCCTGATAGCCGTGCTTTTTTGCGCGCTGGAACAGTTCCAGCGCACTGGACGCACCGCGTTGAAAACTGAAGTTCGACAGGCAGTGCAATTCGGCATAACCGTCGTTCATGCAAACCAGCCCTGCAGCCACAGCGGACCGCCCTCACCCACCGCCCGATAAGCCCAGCCCTGCTGACCGGCGCGGTTCTGGATCAGGTAATAATCGCGACGCACGTCGTCACCGTCCCACCAGCCGGACTCGATGCGCTCCGGGCCCATGAGAATCCGCGCCGAACCTTCCGCCACGCTTTGTGGCTCGCCGAGCAACCAGCCCGGACGATGCACGTTCGGCAAGCCTGCGCAGCGTTGTTTGTCGACTCCGTGCTGCCACGCGCACTCGGGACGATGATCGGCCTGAAAACGCACCCCCTGCACCGCGTCATCGCCCAAGCGCGCACGCAGGCGTTCGCGCAACTGCTCCCACGGCAGGGTCTGCTGCGGACGGTCGTCGAACAGTTCCTGAAACTGCGGCACGAAACTCGGCAGGTCCTCGGCGCGCAGACGAAAGCCGCGCACGGGCGCCTCGACTTGCACTTGTTCCAGTCGGCCACGGGCCAGTTCGAAGAGCATCGCCGGATCACGTTCGGCGCTGAGCAGGCCGACCTTGATGATGCTGTCCGGCAGCCCGGCGTGTTCCAGGTGCAGATCGAAACGCTGCACGCCGCTGTCACGCCCGCAGAGGAACGCCGACAGATCGCCGGTCAAACGGCGTAACGGGAACAACAGTGCCTGATGGGACTGCACGTCAAAGTTGAGTTCGATGCGTACGTCGAAACGATCCGGCGGCAGGTAAAACGCCAGCGCCAATGGCCGCGCGCCGAACAGCGTGTCGAGATGCTTGAGCATCTGCGCTTCGAACCGTCGTGCCAGTGCCTGACGCGGCAGGCTCTGCACCTGACTGAGATTGCGCAGGCCCATGCGCGACAACGCCGTGGCCACCGCTGGCTCCAGACCGACACGGTCGACCGGCAACTGACCGAGGTGATGCTGCAAGGCCTCGCCGTCCGGCACCACCAAGCCGTCATAGGCGTTGGCCAGCACCCGCGCCGCCACGGGATTCGGTGCCGCGACGATGCGATGGCGGAAACCCAGATCAGTCAGTTCCCGGCGCAGTCGTGCTTCGAACTGCGCCCACGAACCGAACAGACCCAGGCTCGATTCGATCTCGAACACCACGGTGCGCGGGTAATGCACGCTGACCTGCGAGCTGAAACGGTAGGCCCACGCGGCGAGAAACTGCTGCCAATGTTCGACCTCGGCGGCCTCGTAATCAGCCGTGGCAAAGCCTTTGCTCATGGCCTGGGCGGCGGTCATCGACTGGCCTGCGCGCAAACCAAGCTTGCGCGCCGCCGGATTGACCGCTTGCAACACCCGGCGCTGGGCCGGGCCGTTAAGCAGCACCAACGGTTCATCGGGATCGGGCCGCTGACGCAGCACGGCGTCCAGAGCCAATTGCGGAAACAGGATACACACCCAGCGCATGGTGACCTCAGTGCCCCACAGCAAAGGCAATCGGTGCCGTACGCGCCAGCCCGCCACGGCACTTGAGTACGCGCAACTGTGCAGGTCTGGCGTCGATGGCAATGCGTAACGCCGCCGGTGACGGGTTGATCGCTTCGCTCAACGACCGCCAGGCAAACGCCAGGGTCTGACCGGTTTCCGCCGCCACCTGCAAACGGCGCAACGCGCGATCATCAGCCTTGTGCGGCCAGCACAGCACCGCGCCGCAACTGCCCGAACGTAAACATTGTTCCGCCGCCCACAAGGCATCGCGCTCGGTGGCCTGGATCACCGACAACTGGCGCAGATCGACCCCGGCGCTTGCCCACGCCTGCGGGTACGGCACGAACGGCGGCGCCACCAGCACGATGCGCTCGCCCGCCGCCGACAACCGCGCCAGCGTCGGCCAGACTAGCTGCAGTTCGCCGACACCGGGACCGGCCAGGAGGATTTCGCTCAACGCCGCTTCCGGCCAGCCACCGCTGGGCAGTGCCGCGTCCAGCGCGGCGTGGCCGGTCGGCTGCGGGCTGGCGGCCGGTGGCGCAGGGCGGCCTTTCCAGACCTGGCCGCCATTGAACAGCGTATCCAACGCAACGACGGCGCCCATCAGCCTTGCCTCACCAGACCGCAAAACACCCCTTCGATGGCCAGATCCTGATCGTCACGCACGACAATCGGCTGATACGCCGGGTTGCGCGGCAACAGGCGCACGGCATCGCCCAGCCGTTCGAAGCGTTTGATGGTGACTTCACCGTCGAGGCGCGCTACGACGATCTGGCCGTTGAGCGCCTCGGGATTGCGCTTCACGCCGACCAGATCGCCGTCGAGAATGCCGTCCTCGATCATCGAATCGCCCTGCACCCGCAGCATGTAATCGGGCGTGCGGGAGAACAGCGCCGGGTCGAGCAGCAAGCGGCTATGGATGTCGGCATCGGCGCCAATCGGCGCACCGGCAGCGACGCGGCCGAGCACGGGGATGTCGAGCAATTCCGGGCGTGCCGGCTGCCCGAGCAGGCGAATGCCCCGGGCCTGATGCGGATTGACCTCGATAAACCCGGCTTCGGTGAGCGCAAGCACATGCTTGCGCGCCACGCTGCGCGAGGCAAAACCAAAAGCCTCGCTGATTTCAGCGAGGCTTGGGGGCTGACCGTGTTCGGCGATTCGATCGCGGATAAAAGTCAGAATGGCAGTACGGCGGGGAGTCAGGTTCGTCATGGAGTACATTTGTACTCCTGTAGGATTTTCCTGACAAGCGCCGCAGGTCGGCCCAGGCCGACGCAGGAGTTGCCGAAGGTTCGGCAGCGCCTGCATTGATCTTCAATGGCCACTTGATCAGGGTGAAGTGGCCTGCCGATACTCGCGTGGCGTAAACCCGGTCGACGCCTTGAACTGGCGCGTGAACGCGCTGTGATCGGTGTAGCCGCATTGCAGCGCCACGTCCGTTATCGGCAGGTCGGTGTGCAGCAATCGATGCGCGTGCTCCAGGCGTACTTTCTGGATCATCTGCCGTGGCGTCAGGTGGAATACCCGTTTGCAGTAACGCTCCAGTTGCGCCACGGAAATGCCAGCGATGCGGGTCAGTTCACCGAGGGTCACGCGGCGATTGAAATTCGCGCGAATATGCTCATCGACAGCCGCCAGCCGCTCGAATGCCGGGTGGGTTTCACTGGCCGATTGCAGGTCCACCGAAATCCCCGCCAGACCGATAATCACCCCGTCACGGTTATACAGTGGCTGCTTGTGCGTCAGGCACCACCCCGGTTCGCGGCTGCCGTACAGATGCAGTTCGAGCTGATCCTCCAGCACAAAACCCTCCTCCAGCACCTTGCGATCCTGCTCGGTGTAGCCCGGCCCGAGTTGCGCCGGAAACACCTGCGCGCTGGTCTTGCCCAGTAACGGACGCAAATCCTTCAAGCCACAGCGCTGCACCAGCGTGCGGTTGGCAAGCACGTAACGGGCCTGCACATCCTTGATGAAAATCGCCGCATTGGGGATCACATCAAGCATCGGCAACAACAGCGCCGCGCCGGCCAAGAGTTCCTCCAGTGTCTGCGGACGCTGGCCATTCATGCCTTGAGCCAGGATCGAAAACGCCTGCTGCATCAAAGATTCCCCTCGTAACGTGGACAGACCAAATGCCCGCCATGCGCCGTTCGCCCGCAGATTGCAGCATCGTTCGCGGCGTGTCGAGGGCCATGTTTTATCGGCGTCATTGTGCTGATTTCGTCATCGAAGCCAGCAAAAAACATCAATCGCCGCGAGGTCGATGAGTTCAAAGTCTGGCCGTCCCAGTGACACAACTGCCTATCCAATAACTCACAAGAAGGCGATGCCATGTCAGGCCAAGGCAAGTTCAAAAAACAGCTTTCACTGATCGACCTCACATTTATCGGGCTGGGGGCGATCTTCGGTTCCGGCTGGTTGTTCGCGGCCAGTCATGTGTCCGCCATTGCCGGCCCGGCGGGGATTTTTTCCTGGCTGCTGGGCGGCTTCGCCGTGTTGTTGCTGGGCATCGTTTACTGCGAACTGGGCGCCGCATTACCGCGCGCCGGCGGCGTGGTGCGTTATCCGGTTTACTCCCATGGGCCGCTGCTCGGCTACTTAATGGGTTTCATCACCCTGATTGCGTTTTCCAGTCTGGTCGCCATCGAAGTGGTCGCTTCGCGCCAATACGCAGCGGCGTGGTTTCCCGGCCTGTCCAAAGCTGGCACCGGCGATCCGACGATTCTCGGCTGGCTGGTGCAGTTCGGGCTGTTGTGCGTGTTCTTCCTGCTCAACTACCGCAGCGTGAAGACCTTCGCCAAGGCCAATAATCTGGTCAGCGTGTTCAAGTTCATCGTGCCGCTGCTGGTGATCGGGGTGCTGTTCACCTTCTTCAAACCGGCCAACTTCGAGGTGCAAGGCTTTGCCCCGTTTGGCCTGTCCGGCGTCGAGATGGCCGTGTCGGCGGGTGGCATCATTTTCGCGTATCTGGGCCTGACGCCGATCATCTCGGTGGCCAGTGAAGTGAAGAATCCGCAGCGCACCATTCCCATTGCGTTGATCCTCTCGGTGCTGCTGTCGACACTGATTTACGTGCTGCTGCAAATGGCCTTTCTCGGCAGCATCCCGACGGAAATGCTCGCCAACGGCTGGGCCGGAATCAGCAAGGAATTTGCCCTGCCGTATCGCGACATCGCGCTGGCGCTGGGCGTGGGCTGGCTGGCGTATCTGGTGGTCGCCGATGCGGTGATCTCGCCGAGCGGCTGCGGCAACATCTACATGAACGCGACCCCGCGAGTGATCTATGGCTGGGCGCAGACCGGGACCTTCTTCAAGGTCTTCACCCACATCGATGAAAAGTCCGGCATCCCGCGCCCGGCGCTGTGGCTGACCTTCGCCCTGTCGGTGTTCTGGACCTTGCCGTTCCCGTCGTGGGAGGCGCTGATCAACGTGGTCTCCGCTGCGCTGGTGTTGAGCTACGCCGTGGCGCCGGTGTCGGTGGCTGCGCTGCGCCGCAATGCGCCGGACATGCCACGGCCGTTCCGGGTCAAGTGCATGGGCGTGCTCGGGCCGGTGTCGTTCATCATCGCCGCGCTGATCGTCTACTGGTCGGGCTGGAGCACCGTGTCGTGGCTGCTCGGCCTGCAGATCCTGATGTTCGTGGTCTACCTGCTCTGCGGTCGATTTGTGCCAACCGCTCACCTGAATCTGGCCAGCCAAGTGCGTTCCTCGGCGTGGCTGATCGCCTTCTACGCGGTGACCATCGTGCTGTCGAAACTCGGCACCTTCGGTGGCCTCGGCATCCTTGCCCATCCATTCGACACCCTTGTCGTCGCGGCGTGTGCCACCGGCATTTACTACTGGGGCGCGGCGACCGGTGTACCGGCGCATCTGCTGCGCCTGGAAGAGGACGACGAGGACAGCGAAATCGCTGCCCCCGCCTCGACCGTCTCTGCGCGCCCTGCCGGCGCCTATTGAAATCATCCAACGGGACATGTTCATGAAACGAGTACACGTGATTGATTCCCACACCGGCGGTGAACCGACGCGCCTGGTGATGAAAGGCTTCCCCGAGCTGCCCGGCAACAGCATGGTCGAGAAGCGCGATGCGCTGCGCACTCAACATGATCAATGGCGCCGCGCCTGTCTGCTGGAACCGCGCGGCAACGATGTGCTGGTCGGCGCGTTGTATTGCGAACCGGTCTCGGCGGACGCCACTTGCGGGGTGATCTTCTTCAACAACGCCGGCTACCTCGGCATGTGCGGCCACGGCACCATCGGCCTGATCAACTCGCTGCAGTACCTGGGGCAAATCGAACCGGGCGAGCACAAAATCGACACCCCGGTCGGCCCGGTCAGCGCCACGTTGCATGACGACGGAACCGTCACCCTGGGCAACGTCCCCGCTTATCGCCATCGCAAACAAGTGTCGGTGGATGTGCCGGGGTTCGGCCGCGTATTGGGCGACATCGCCTATGGCGGCAACTGGTTCTTCCTCGTTTCCGAGCACGGCCAGACGCTGACCATGGACAACGTCGAACACCTCACGGCGTACACCTGGGCGATGCTCAAGGCCCTCGAAGACCAAGGCATTTACGGCGAGGACGGCGCGGTGATTGATCACATCGAACTGTTCGCCGATGACGATCAGGCCGACAGCCGCAACTTCGTCATGTGCCCCGGCAAAGCCTACGACCGCTCCCCGTGCGGCACCGGCACCAGCGCCAAACTCGCCTGTCTGGCCGCCGACGACAAGCTGCAACCCGGCGCAACCTGGGTGCAGGCAAGCATCACCGGCAGCCAGTTCGAAGGTCGCTTCGAATGGCAAGGCGAACGCATCCGCCCGTACATCACCGGCCGCGCCTACATGACCGCCGACAGCACCTTGCTGATCGACGAAGCAGACCCGTTCGCGTGGGGCATCTGAACCGCCACGCTGACTTTTCACCTCAATTTGAATGATGTGCCAAGGAGTTAAAACAATGAGCGACAACATCTTCACCGGTTGCATGCCGGCCCTGATGACACCGTGCACCGCCCAGCGCAAACCGGACTTCGACGCGCTGGTGGCCAAAGGTCGCGAGCTGATCGACATCGGCATGAGCGCCGTGGTTTATTGCGGTTCGATGGGCGACTGGCCGCTGCTGACCGAGGCCGAGCGTCAGGAAGGCGTGGCGCGTCTGGTCGCGGCGGGTATTCCGACGATCGTGGGCACTGGCGCGGTGAACTCACGCGAAGCGGTTTCCCACGCGGCCCATGCGGCGAAAGTCGGCGCGCAGGGTTTGATGGTGATTCCCCGCGTGCTGTCTCGCGGCGCTTCGGTCACCGCGCAAAAGGCCCATTTCGCCGCGATTCTGCAAGCCGCGCCAAATTTGCCGGCGGTGATCTACAACAGCCCTTACTACGGCTTTGCCACCCGCGCGGATCTGTTCTTCGAACTGCGCCGCGAGTACCCGAACCTGATCGGCTTCAAGGAATTCGGCGGTGGCGCCGACCTGCGTTACGCCGCCGAAAACATCACCTCCAAGGACGATGACGTGACCCTGATGGTCGGTGTCGACACGCAAGTGGTGCACGGTTTCGTCAACTGCAACGCCACCGGCGCCATCACCGGCATCGGCAACGCCCTGCCCCGCGAGGTGCTGCAACTGGTCGCCCTGAGCAAGCAAGCGGCCAAAGGTGACGCCAAGGCCCGGCGTCAGGCGCGGGAACTGGAATCGGCGCTGGCGGTGCTGTCGTCGTTCGATGAAGGCTGCGACCTGGTGCTGTATTACAAACACCTGATGGTGCTCAACGGCGACAAGGAATACACCCTGCACTTCAACGAAACCGATGCGTTGAGCGACTCGCAGCGGCGGTATGCCGAGAAGCAGTATTCGCTGTTCCGTCACTGGTACGAGAACTGGTCGGCGGAACAGAACTTCGCCTGATCACGTCCCCCTCACCTGCCGCGAAGCCTTGTGATTCGCGGCAGGCCTCCCTCTTTTTATCAGGAAGACACCATGACTTTGACGGGCCACATGCTGATCGGGCAACACATGATTGCCGGCAATCTCAGCGCCATTCGCGGGATCAATCCGGCTACGAATGAAACGCTGGAACCGGCGTACGCCGGTGGAGCGGCCGAGCATGTCGAACAGGCCTGCGCGCTGGCCTGGGCAGCGTTCGATGTTTATCGCGAGACAACCCTGAATGTCCGCGCTGAATTCCTGCAATGCATTACCGAAGAAATCGAAGGCCTCGGAGATGAACTGATCGACCGTGCCCACGCCGAAACCGGCCTGCCGCACGCGCGTCTGCTAGGTGAACGCGGGCGTACTTGCCAACAACTGAGAATGTTCGCTCGCACGGTCCGCGCCGGTGAATGGCTGGATGTGCGTGTCGATAGCGCGCAGCCGCAACGCCAGCCGTTGCCGCGCGCCGATCTGCGTCAACGGCAGATCGCGCTGGGGCCGGTCGCGGTGTTTGGCGCGAGCAATTTCCCCCTGGCGTTCTCCGTGGCCGGCGGTGACACCGCATCGGCGCTGGCCGCCGGTTGCCCAGTGATCGTCAAGGCCCACAGTGCGCATCCCGGCACCAGCGAACTGGTCGGCCGCGCAGTCGCTCGAGCGGTAAAAACCTGTGGTTTGCCGGAAGGCGTGTTCTCGTTGCTGTACGGTTCCGGCCGCGAAGTGGGCATTGCGCTGGTCACGGATCCACGGATTAAAGCAGTGGGTTTCACCGGCTCGCGTAGCGGTGGTCTGGCGCTGATGCAAGCGGCGCAAGCGCGGCCCGAGCCGATTCCGGTGTACGCGGAAATGAGTTCGATCAATCCGGTGCTGCTGTTTCCGGCGGCGCTGGGCAATCGCACGCAGGCGTTGGCTGAAGGGTTTGTGGCTTCGCTAACATTGGGCGCGGGCCAGTTTTGCACCAATCCGGGCTTGGTGATTGCCTTGAAAGGACCCGCGTTGGACAAGTTCATCGCCGCCACCGCCGAGCTGATTCAACGCAGCCCCGCGCAGACGATGCTGACACCCGGCATCTTCAGTGCTTACGAGTCTGCCGTGAATGCGCTGGCCGAAAATGCCAGTGCGAACATCACAGGTGTTGGTTTGAGCGGCAACGGCCCTAATCAATGCCAGGCCCATGTATTCGTGACCGAAGCCGCAGACTTTCTCGCCGATCAGCGCCTGCAAGCCGAAGCGTTCGGTGCGGCGGCGCTGATCGTGCAATGCGGCAGTGAAGCGGAAATTCGCCAGGTGACCGAACATCTGGAGGGCCAATTGACCGCGACACTGCATCTGGATGACCAAGACCTGCAACAGGCGCGTGCATTACTGCCGACGTTGGAGCGCAAGGCCGGCCGGTTGCTGGTCAACGGCTGGCCAACCGGCGTCGAGGTGTGTGACGCGATGGTGCATGGCGGGCCTTTCCCGGCCACCTCCAACGCCCGCACGACTTCGGTCGGTACCGCGGCGATCCTGCGTTTCCTGCGCCCGGTCTGCTATCAGGACTTCCCGGACAGCTTGCTGCCTACTGCACTGAAACAGGCCAATCCGCTGCAATTGCGCCGTCTGCTCGATGGCCAAAGGGAAGCGCAGCACCATGGCGAATAACGGCTCCCACGACATCGCCGTGGTCGGCGCCGGCATCATCGGCGTCGCCTGCGCGCTGCGTCTGGCTCGCCAAGGGTTGCGCGTGGTCGTGATCGATCAGCAGCAACCCGGCCACGGCGCCTCGTTCGGCAACGCCGGGCATCTGGCGACCGAGCAGGTGTTTCCAATTGCCGACGTGTCCATCCTCAAGCGCCTGCCGGCCATGCTGATGGACCCGATGGGGCCGTTGCGTCTGGACTGGAAATACCTGCCGCGCGCCCTGCCATGGTTCACCCGCCTGCTGCTGAATCTGCGCCCGACGCCTTTTCAGAACACCGTGGCGGGTTTGCGCGCGCTCAATGAAAACAGCCTGGACGCCTGGCAGCGCTTGCTCGCCGACATCCAGAGGCCGGACTTGCTGAAGATCGATGGTTCGCTGCTGGTGTTCGAATGCCCCGAATCGCGTCAGGCCATCCAGGCATTACAGGCTCGCCTGCATCAGCAGCAGGTACCGGTCGATTACTGGCAGGCCGGCGCCATCCGCGAAACCGCGCCGCAACTCAGTGAACAGATCCAGGGCGGTTTGTTCTTTCCACGCACCGGGCACTTTATCGATCCCTTCCGCGTGGTGTGCGAACTGGTCGAAGCGGCCAAGGCCAGCGGCGTGAGTTTTGTCCAGCAACAGGTTCAGGGCGGCTACGTGCAGGAGCACGGGGTTACGCTGACCACTGGCAATGGCGGCCTGACTGCAAGCCGCGTCCTGATCGCCTGCGGCGCACATTCAGCAAAACTCACCGCCGCCCTCACCGGCAAAAAAGTCCCACTGGACACCGAGCGCGGCTATCACCTGATGCTGCCGCAGGAACACGACCGACTGCCCTTCCCCGTGACCTCGCTGGAGCGCAAATTCATCATGACGCCAATGTCCGAAGGGTTGCGCCTGGCCGGCACGGTTGAATTCGCCGGACTGGAGAAACCACCCAGCATGGAGCGTGCGTGGCAATTGCACCGGTTGAGTCAGGGTTTGTTTCGCCAGGATCTGAATGCTGAAGCAGCGACGCCGTGGATGGGTTTTCGACCGTCATTGCCCGATTCATTACCGGTGATTGATCAGGTGTGTGGGGGCAAGGTGTTGCTTGCTTTTGGGCATCAGCATCTGGGGCTGACGCAGGCGGCGGTGACGGCGGAGATGGTGGTGCGAATGGCGGGCCTGTCCGCCTTTCCGGCAACGGCATTGCCGAGTGGCGAGCCCTATAGGTTGGCGCGTTTCTGACGGCACTGATCTGCAAGTTCGACGGTGAGCGAGCGTAGCTGCGTTGCCGCCGTTTTTTTTCAACATCAAGAGCGCCCGATAGGAATAGGCAATGCTCGAAGATAAACCGGCATAGGTACCCCCGTTTGCTGATCGCTACCATGGACTCAGACCTGACCCAATGGGAGCTCGACATGACTCACGCTAAAACCCTGTTCATCACCGGCGTCAGCAGCGGTTTCGGCCATGCGCTGGCCAAAGAAGCTATTGCCAACGGCCACCGTGTCATCGGCACTGTGCGCAATGAAACCGACCTGAAAAACTTCCAGGCACTGTCCCCGGACAACGCTTACGGGGTGGTGCTGGACGTCACTGATTTCGAGCGTATCGACAGCGTCGTTGCGCAAGTCGAAGCCACTCACGGTCCCGTCGACGTTTTGGTCAACAACGCCGGATATGGCCACGAAGGCATTTGCGAAGAATCACCGCTGCAAGACATGCGTCGTCAATTCGACGTCAACGTGTTCGGCGCGGTGGCGGTGATCAAAGCGTTTCTGCCCTTCTTTCGCCAGCGTCGTGCGGGGCACATCCTCAATATCACCTCCATGGGTGGCACCATTACCATGCCGGGCATCGCTTACTACTGCGGTAGCAAATTTGCGCTCGAAGGGATCTCCGATACCCTGAGCAAGGAGCTGCAGCCGTTCAACATCTTCGTCACTGCCGTCGCACCGGGTTCGTTCCGCACGGATTGGGCGGGCCGTTCGATGCAACGCACCGCGCGCAGCATTGCCGACTATGACGCCAGTTTCGATCCGATCCGCAAAGCCCGCGAAGAGAAAAGCGGCAAGCAACTCGGCGACCCGCAAAAGGCTGCCCAAGCGATGCTGCAGATCATCGCCAGCCCGACACCACCGGCCCACTTGCTATTGGGCAGTGACGCCTTGCGTCTGGTCCGTGACAAACTGAAAAATGCAGCCAGCGAGATTGACCAATGGGAAGCGCTGAGCCGGTCCACCGATCATTGAGAGAGGATGTGATGACGCAGGTCGATGCAGGCACCGCGCGCATGGTGCAGCTCATGAAAGCCCTCGCACCGATCGAAGGCTACAATCTCAGCGCCCTCGAAGGCGTGCGCTTCCTGCGTTCGAATCGCCCCCTGACGCGCACCCCGGTGCTGTATGACCCCGGCATCGTGATTCTCTGCCAGGGCCGCAAACGCGGCTATCTGGGAGAGGATACCTACGTCTATGACGCCCAGCACTATCTGGTGGTCTCGGTGCCGATCCCCTTCACCATGGAGACCGATGCCACTGAGACCGAGCCGATGCTCGCGATCTACATGCACCTCGATTTCCAGTTGGCCAGCGAGTTGATGCTGCAAGTGGATGACGTGCATGGCCCAAGCGATGCCCCGCCCAAAGGTATGTATGCCTCGCCGATGGACGCTTCACTGCGGGCAACCACCCTGCGTTTTCTGGAAGCGATGAGCGTTGCCGGCGAAGCGCAAATCCTCGGGCCGTCCCTGTTGCGGGAAATCTATTACCGCATCCTGACCGGTGAGCAAGGTGGCTCCATGCGCGCCGCGCTCAACCGACAGGGACATTTCGGCAAAGTGACCCGTGCGATCCGCAAGATCCATAGTTGTTATCAGCAGCGACTCGACGTCGAGCAACTGGCCCATGAAGCGAGCATGAGCGTGCCGAACTTCCACCTGCACTTTCGCAGCGTGACCGACACCTCACCCATGCAGTATTTGAAGTCGACGCGTTTGCATCAGGCGCGCCTGTTGATGTTGCGCCAGGCCATGAGTGCCTCGGCAGCCGCCTTCAACGTTGGCTATGAAAGTGCTTCGCAATTCAGTCGTGAGTTCAAACGCTTCTTCGGCAGGACGCCACAGGCAGAGATTGAATGGATGAAGGCAACGTATGCACTGCCATTGCCGACCACAGCGTCGGAGTATGTTTCGTCGCATTGACGGTCACGCCACAAACGAAAAGCCTGCTTTTCAGGGCAGGCCTTTTTCGTTGTGTGTAGCGGTGAGCGCTGAAGGTGCACTAGTCGTAAAACGCCTCAACCAACACCCGACTGCCGACAAAGAAACTGTCCGCCACCAAGCGCAACGGCTGCACATCCAGGTCACTGGCCTTGTCGCCAATCAACTGCTGAAAATGCCGATACACCGCTGCGTACTCACCCTCCTCCGACACTGCTTGGCGCACACCGTCGATGCTCAACAGCGCACCGCCGTTATCCAGGCGCAACACGCCTTCAGCGCAACGCACCTCGATACTCCACAGCTCATCATGCCCATGGTCAAAATCAAATTCCGCGCGCACATCGAGGCGGCGCGGGTCGGACATTTTGATCGACGCGGCAATTGGTGACTGGCAGTTGCTTGGCACGCGCAGTTCAGCCGATTCGACAAACAACGGCAGCGCCAACAAATGAGTGACGATCGACAAGGCATTGATGCCCGGATCGAATACGCCGAGGCCGCCGGGTTGCCAGATCCAGGCCTGACCGGGGTGCCATTTGCGCACGTCTTCTTTCCAGTCGATCTGCACGCTTTGCAGGGTACGCGAGGCGAGCCAGTCGCGGGCGGCTTCGATGCCGGGCGCGTAGCGTGAGTGCCAGGCAAACAAGGCGCTGACGCCCTGCCCGGCAGCCTGATCGACCAGCGCCAGCGCCTCGCCCAAGGTGGCGCACGGCGGTTTTTCCACCAGCACGTGTTTGCCGGCGGCCAGTGCTTGCTGCACCAGCGCAAAACGACCTTGCGGCGGCGTGCAGAAGGCAATCGCATCCACCGGCGGACCGTTTTCCAGCAACTCGCTCAAGGACTGGAAGTTCTCCACGCCCGCGCAGGGTTTGCCTTGAGTGGCGACGGAGACCAAGTGGAAAGCGGGATTGGCGTTGATCGCCGGGACGTGTTGATCCTGGGCGATCTTGCCGTAGCCCACCAGACCGAGACGGATTGGTTGCATCAATGACTCCTGTTTTGATTTTGTTGTCGTCAGTGAACCGGGAGATTACCTGCAAACGCCACAAGCGTCTGTCCGCGCAATGTCACAACGACGCACAGGATCAGGCAAGGATTGCACAGGAATGCACTACTGCCCGCAGCGCTGAACAAGCAACAATGCCTTACGACAAACCGATTGAGGATGTTCCCATGCTTGTTCAAGCCTATGGTGCCCACGCTGGCGACAAACCCCTTGAGCCGATGCAGATCAACCGCCGCGCGCCGGCCGCCCATGATGTGCAGATCGACATCGCGTTCTGTGGCATCTGCCATTCCGACCTGCACCAGGTACGGGCGGAATGGGCCGGTACGCAGTTCCCGTGCGTACCGGGGCACGAAATTGTCGGTCGTGTTTCGGCTGTCGGCGCGCACGTCGCGGATTTCAAGGTCGGTGATCTGGTCGGCGTCGGTTGCATCGTCGACAGCTGCAAACATTGCGATGACTGCGAAAGCGGGCTGGAAAACTACTGCGACGGCATGATCGGCACCTACAACTTCCCGACCCCGGATGCACCGGGCTGGACGCTGGGCGGCTACTCGCAAAACATCGTCGTGCATGAACGCTACGTGCTGCGCATCCGTCATCCCGAAGCGCAACTGGCCGCCGTCGCACCGCTGCTGTGTGCCGGCATCACCACCTACTCGCCGTTGCGCCACTGGAACGCTGGCCCGGGCAAAAAAGTCGGTGTGGTCGGCATCGGCGGCCTTGGCCACATGGGCATCAAACTGGCCCACGCCCTGGGTGCCCACGTTGTCGCGTTCACCACCTCCGAATCCAAACGCGAAGCGGCCAAAGCGCTGGGTGCCGATGAAGTGGTGGTGTCGCGCAATGCCGAAGAAATGGCCGCCCACGCCAAGAGTTTCGACTTGATCCTCAACACAGTCGCCGCGCCGCACGATCTCGATGCATTCCTCGTGCTGCTCAAGCGAGATGGTGCGTTGACGCTGGTGGGTGCGCCGGCCACCTCGCACCCTTCGCCGAACGTGTTCAATCTGATCATGAAGCGCCGCACGATTGCCGGTTCGATGATCGGCGGCATCCCGGAAACCCAGGAGATGCTGGATTTCTGCGCCGAGCACGGCATCGTTTCCGACATCGAACTGATCCGCGCCGACCAGATCAACGACGCCTACGAGCGCATGCTCAAGGGTGACGTGAAGTATCGTTTCGTGATCGATAACGCAACGTTGGCCGGCTAAACCTCAGCGCCCATTGGCCATTAAGCGCGGCCAATGGGCCATTGAATTCCGTCGCCGGGATTTGACAGGCCCGGCGTTGCTCGCCAGAGTCGCACCCCTTTGCCTGCCATCAAGGGGTTGCCGTTGAACGAACAGACATTGTCCATGCGCCTCGAGCGGGTGGCTGCCCACGTACCTGCCGGTGCGCGACTGGCGGATATCGGCTCGGATCACGGCTATCTGCCGGTGGCGCTGATGCGTCGTGGTTTGATCACTGCGGCGGTGGCTGGCGAGGTTGCGGCGACGCCGTTCCACGCGGCTGAACGCACCGTGCGCGAGAATGATCTGCAGCAGCGCATCAGCGTGCGCCGGGCGGATGGTCTGGCGGCGATCAAACCCGACGACGGCATCACCGCCGTCAGCATCTGCGGCATGGGCGGTGAAACCATCCGTGACATCCTCGACAACGGCAAGGCCCACCTCAGCGGCGAGGAACGTCTGATCCTGCAACCCAACGGCGGCGAGCAACCGTTGCGCCAATGGCTGATGGAAAACGGCTACCGCATCCTCAGCGAAGAGCTGCTGCGGGAGAACCGCTTCGACTACGAAATCATCGTGGCCGAACGCGCTGAACCAGTGACCTACACCGGTCAAGAACTGTACTTCGGCCCGCTACAGATGCAGGCACGCAGTCCGGAGTTTCTGGCCAAGTGGCAACGCATACTGAACGAAAAGCAAAAGACCCTCGGTCAGTTCGCCCGGGCGCAGCAGGCTTTGCCCGAGGCGAAGGTACGAGAGATCACGCGACAGGCTGAGTGGATCGCGCAGTTGCTGGCTTGAGAAGCCGTGGCCGGCAGGTGCGCATGCGCCAATTCCGCGGGCAGGCTCGCTTCCAGATTCTGGTATTGACCTCACGTCAACACTTCGCCCTTTCGTCCCTGGGCTTTGCTTTTGTCACCGTCACACTTGAACGGGAGTCCAAGTGTGACGGTGACGTGATGCTGCCCTCCCTTGAATTACAGTTGAGGGATAACGTTGTAAATCTCTGGCGGAGAGAGTTCTGAGTTCGCTTGAAAACCCTGACGTCATTGCCTTCCTCCGCAGCCGCTACCGCCCACTGCATTCAAATTACATTTCTTCACTAAGGTCAAACGCCACGCCGCTGGCTCTCCGTCAGCGGCATTACAGCACTCAGCTGACGACCGCACCCTTCGGGCCACTGGCAATCAGCGCAGCGCCACAGGCGGTTTTCATGCCATCGAGCGCGATGGGCGTGCCATCGACGGTGTAGGTGCTGCTGCCCTCGGCAATCGGGAATATCCCTTTGCACAACGGGCAACTGACCTTGTGACCGACACCGGCAATCGGCTTGCCATTGAGGTCAGTCCGGGAGAAGGCTTCGAGGACCTTGCCACCGTGAGTGGTGGAGTCGCCCAAGCGAATGGCGTCTTTCATGTTGTCACTCCTTTGACCAAGCCGCTGATATTCCAATTGATCCACGGGATCAATCAAACGCGAAACCGGTGGTGAACCGGCTTCAATACTCCTTACTCAGCCATCCAGACATCTTCATAGTCGGCTGTATCGATGATGAATTTTGCGCCAGTGGGCAGACAAAGATAATTCACAACCTGAGGCAACATTTCACTCAGGTGGTGAACATGGACAGGCTTGTAGAAGTCATCCGCGTCAGAGAACTCACCACAGTGAATAAACCAGCTGATATTGCCGTCTTCCGGCAATTGAACTCTTGTGCCATAAATCGGCGACTTGCCAAGCGAGTCAATAGCGATCGCGACCATCTCTTCGGGCGGTTGCACAGGCATTCCATACTTGCTACAGATTTCTGTTTGCGCCTGGTCCGGATAAACAGCGTCAGCCTTTTGCATAAATCAGATCCCCAGCTTGGTTTTCATACATTTTGAATACGATGATGCATGCCCACCCTGTTTTTTTGAGCAGACGGGGCAGTGTGACTGCACAGCCAACAACGAGGACTGATGCGTCACATCGTTAGTGCCCGTTCGATAATACTCCACCACCAAGGCATCTTTGTGATCAGCAACCATTTTAGGCGCCACGGTTCCACACACCACACAAGGTAGGCCCTGTACCGAGGCGGTTTGCGCCGTAGTAGGCCCACACGCCGAACTTCGAGCGTAAGGCTTTGTAATGCCAGGTTTTGGCATCGCTTTCCAGCTCGATCTTCGGTTTGACGAAGTCGTAATCACGGCGCGTGGTGCGGCTGGTGCGGGTGGCCAGACGCAGGCCGAAACGTTTGACCACCGGTTTGTCGGCGACCAGTCCGGAGTCCTGCTGATAGGCCACTGGCGCGAGTTTCGGGAACACTGTCTGGTCATCGCCGAAGGTCAGTTTGTGGCCGCTGGACGTGTGCTGGAAGTGGTAGTGAATGCCCTCCTCTTCACACAAGCGCTGGATGAAATCCAGGTCCGACTCGTCGTACTGCACGCAGTAAATGCGCTCGGGGTAAATCGCGCTGAGCTGGAAGTGGTAGTCGCTGGCGAGAATGCCGTGTTCTTCCAGCACCTGGCTGATGATCTGCTGCACGGTCATCTGCTGGAAGATGCGCTGATTGACCCGGTGCGCGAGGTAGGCCAGTTGCGGGCGCAGGGAAATCTTGTAGCGGGTCAGGCGCTTGCCCGCCTCGCCCTGGGCAATGCTGTAGACCAGCCCGTGAATGCCAGTGCCAGTTGGCGACAGCTGAAGAAACGCCAGTTTGTGCAGCACGCTTTCGAGGTTGATCGAGGCCTTTTCGCTGACCAGTTCCAGCTCGAATTCGAATGGCGTGTTGAGTGCCTCACGACCGGTAAACGACAGCACTTGGAAATCGCTGTCGACGCCATCGACGGTCAGATTGAAATGAGGCTGGTTGGCCGGTGAGAACATTCCCTTGTCCCTCGCGCAGTGCTGCGACGCGCCTCAGATTGCAAGAATCTGACGCGATAAATTCTTTAAAAGTGAGTGCGCCCCGACCAGCGATGCCAGCCGGGGCGGTACAACCATCAGCCGCGATTAAACGACTGGAGCACGCCAGTCATCGGAACCCGAAGTACCGGAAACTTCGTGGGTCCAGGTGATTTTGCGGTAGGTGAACTGCACTTCTTCCAGGTGGGTGAAATGCGCGTTGCCTGGATCCTGGCAGTTGTGCATTTTGTTGTTGATGGCGACGATGATCGCGTCTTCCAGTTTGGTGGTGTAGTAGTGCTCTTGGGTGCCTTGCGCCGAAGTGCGGTACCACTGGATAACGATTTCGCTCATGCGCTCGCCGGAAGTCAGCGCAGCTTGCAGCAGAGGCGAAGCCTTGTCGTAGACCTTGGTGATGACCACTGGCTTGTGCACGCGCTGACCGGTTGGCTGACCGGATTGTGGGTCACGCGGGATGATCACGTCGTGGGTGAAAGCCTGCACCATGACCTGGTCTTCATGACCTTCCTGAAAGGTGTTGCCAACGGAATCGGCGGTGAACGCGCCGGCAGTGATCAGACCTTGTTTTTCGCCGGTAACCGACATGTACGCTGGTGTTGCCATGGGATGCTCTCCTTGCTTAAAACACACAACCGGACAGGCACCATTGCCTGTCCGGGCAGGCTTGAGCTGTCAAACTCCATGCCAGCTATCACAAAACCATTATTCTTCAGCGCCTTAAACAAACGACCCGTACGCCGACCTTTGAATAAACGAGATTAAACAAATAAAAGTGCGCAACTTTTGGCGCAGTGGTGTGCAAGAAGTTGCGCACTTGGCTGAAAGCCCCGGTTCATAAGGCCTGCACAGACTTTTCCGGATGAAAACAGGCCAGGTACTGCGCAACTTCTTGCGCACTTCACCGCACGCAGCCATTTGATACACCACATCACAAATGATGTACCTCAAGCCCCATTTATCAATTCCCGCCTGCCTCTTAAAGTCCTCTCCAACAGCCGCCCATCACTCCGACGGGCCAGCGACTGGAGATACCCCAAATGCCTTTCATCAGCGTACGTATCACCCGTGACGGCGTGACCCGGGAGCAGAAAGCCCAGGTCATCAAGGAAATCACCGAAACGATGGAGCGGGTGCTGCACAAGGATCCGAAACTCACCCACATCGTGATCGAAGAAGTCGACACCGATAACTGGGGTTATGCCGGCATCACCACCACCGAGTATCGCCAGCAGCTGTCGGACTCGCAGTCATGAGCCGGGCCGTGAAAATCGATTTCGTCTCGGATGTCGTTTGCCCTTGGTGCGCGTTGGGCGCCACCGCTCTGGAGCAAGCGATCCGCAACCTGGCAGGCGAAGTCGACGTGGAGCTGACCTACAAACCGTTCGAACTGAACCCCGACATGCCCGCCGAAGGTGAACACGCCATCGAGCACATGATGCGCAAATACGGACGCAGCGCCGAGCAAGTGGCGGACCGTAACGCGATGATCATCGAACGCGGCGAGCAGATCGGTTTTCACTTCGACCTGGAAAAACGCAGCCATTTCCACAACACCTTCGACGCCCATCGACTGCTGTTCTGGGCCGCCACACAAGGACGTCAGCGTGAGTTGAAGCAGGCGCTGCTCAAGGCCTACTTCACTGACGGCAAGAACCCGAATGACCACGCCACGCTGGTGACACTGGCAGGCGCAGTCGGACTCGATGGCCAGCGTGCGCAAGAGCTGCTGGCCACCGCTGAGTTCAGCCAAGCAGTGCGCGAACTCGAACGGTTTTATCAGCAACGCGGCATCGATTCGGTTCCGGCCATGGTTCTTGATGACAAACAGGTCATCCCCGGTTCCCAGTCCGTCGCTTATTACGAGCAAGCGTTACGTCAGGCAGCACAGGTTGCGGCTCACGCCTGACCTTCGAAATCCGTTTATTCAAACCATCCAGATTGCATGAGGAAACATCATGAGCACGTCCAAGAAAGTTGTAGTGATTACCGGCGCCTCGCAAGGCATTGGCGCAGGCCTGGTCAAGGGATTCCGTGAGCGCGGCTATCAGGTTGTCGCGACATCCCGCTCGATCAAACCGTCCACTGACCCGGACATTCTCGCCGTCGCCGGTGACATCGCCGACCCGCAGACCGCCGAGCGCGTGATCCGTGAAGCCGTCGCACATTTCGGCCGTATCGATACGCTGGTCAACAACGCCGGGATCTTCGTCGCCAAACCCTTCACCGAATACAGCAAAGAAGACTACGCACAGGTCGTGGCGACCAACATGAGCGGCTTCTTCCATATCTCGCAACTGGCAATTGCCGAAATGGAGAAAAACGCCAGCGGCCATATCGTCAGCGTCACCACCAGCCTAGTCGACCACGCGATTGACGGCGTACCGTCGGTGCTCGCTTCGCTGACCAAGGGTGGCATCAACGCGGCGACCAAGTCTCTGGCCATCGAGTACGCCAAGCGTGGTATTCGGGTCAACGCGGTATCGCCCGGCATCATCAAAACGCCGATGCACGGCGAAGAAACTCACGCCGCCCTCGGCAGCCTGCACCCGGTTGGACATATGGGCGAGATCGATGACATCGTGCAGGCGATCCTGTACCTGGACGGCGCGAACTTCGTCACTGGCGAAATCCTCCATGTCGATGGTGGTCAAAGCGCTGGCCATTGATACCTCCCCGCAGCGCCGTCGGTGTGTACCGGCGGTGCCGCTTCATGAGATAAGCCTGAGAATGAACCGTCAGTTGATCCTCGGTGTACTCACATGAAGCGCCATTTTGATGACTTGCAATTGGGCAGTATCGAACTGTTTTGCCTCGCCGCTGAAGCCGGCAGTTTTACCGCTGCCGCGCAGCTCGCCGGTGTAACTCCGGCCGCCGTGAGCCGGTCGATTCTTCGCCTCGAAAAAAGATTGGGTTCACGCTTGTTTGCCCGCACCACGCGCAGCATTCGCTTGACCGAGGCCGGTAGAAACTTTTTTCTCCAGTGCAGCCAGGCGCTGACGCAATTGGTCGAGGCGCAACAAGAAGTCATGGGCGCACAGTCGTCACCCTCAGGGCTGTTGCGCATCAGCCTTCCCACCACTTACGGCCATCACCGCATCCTGCCGCTGCTGCCGAAATTCCGTGCGCTCTACCCTGACGTCACCGTCGACATCCACTTGGGCAACCGCAATATCGACTTTGTCGGCGAAGGCTACGATCTGGCGATCCGCGTCCGCGCCCAACCGGACTCGACCATGGTCGCGCGCCTGTTGGAGGATGCAAAACTGGTGGTGGTCGCGTCTCCCGACTATCTGAAAAAGGCTGGCACACCGCAGACGCTGGAAGACCTGGTGCAACACGAATGCATTCAGTTCGAACTGCCGAGCAGCGGACGGCGGATCTCCTGGCTGTTCGAGGAAAACGGCCACGACCGTGAAGTGTATTCCGACGGCGGCTACTCCTGTTCTGATGATGTGCTCGGTGGCGTGACCCTGGCCAAGCATGGCGCCGGGGTCTTTCAGACCTACAAATTCATTGTCGAAAAAGAACTGGCCGACGGCAGACTCGTCGAGGTGCTCGAGCCGTACGCCGGCCGCTCACGACCTTACACCTTGCTCTACCCGCACGGCCGCTATGTGCCGCAACGGGTCAGGGCTTTTGTCGATTTTCTGCTGCAGTTTCGTGATGAGTGGGCCGGTTAACGCGGATTAAATCGGCGCAGCAAATGACAAAAGCCTGCTTTTCAGGGCAGGCTTTCGTTTGGATCGCGCAGGCTTACTTCTGCTGAGCGGTGAGCGCCGAGTAGCTGTTCATCAGGTTGCGGTAGTTGGGAATCCGCTGCGACAGCAGATTACCCAAGCCTTCAATATCGTTGCGCCAGTCGCGGTGCAGCTCACAGGCCACCGAGAACCAGTTCATCATCTGCGCACCGGCCTGGGTCATGCGACTCCACGCGGCTTGTTGCACAGTGGTGTTGAAGGTGCCGGAAGCATCAGTTACCACAAACACGTCGAACCCTTCCGCCAGCGCCGACAAGGTCGGGAACGCTACACACACATCCGTTACCACACCGGCAATGATGATCTGCTTGCGGCCAGTGGCTTTGATCGCCTTGACGAAGTCTTCGTTGTCCCAGGCGTTGATCTGACCTGGACGAGCGATGTACGGCGCGTCCGGGAACATCTCTTTCAACTCCGGTACCAGCGGGCCGTTCGGGCCTTGTTCGAAACTGGTGGTGAGGATGGTTGGCAGTTCGAAGAACTTGGCCAGATCCGCCAGGGCCAGCACGTTGTTCTTGAACTCGTTTGGCGAGAAGTCCTGCACCAGGGAAATCAGGCCGGTCTGGTGGTCAACCAGCAGCACGATGGCGTCGTCTTTGTTGAGGCGGTTGTAGGTTGGAGTGGTCATGATTTGCTTCCCTTTTGAGTTTTTGAAGTTGTTGTTGCGTTCAAGTTGGGTACAGATTACTGACGCACAGGAACGGGATAAATCGGCTGAAAAGCGTTTATCCGTCAACTCAAAAAGGACAATCTCTAGCGACCACAATCGCGCCACCTCGCCCACCGAGCGCGTGCTGTTGAGCAGGAAATTGCGCGCCGCGTGCATCCTGCGTTCGAGCACCCGCTCACTAACGGGCATGTGCCGAAGCAGCTGCCCTCACCCTAGCCCTCTCCCTCAGGAGAGGGGACCGATGGGGGGATATTTGGCGATGAACGCCATGTGCAATAGCGCCGGTGAATTCAATACCGCCAAGCATTGCCGATGCCCGCGTAATCGACGCGACCTGTCAGTTCGATGCATAACGCAAGACGCCTCGGTCGGCTCCCTCTCCCCGAGGAGAGGGGACCGATTGGGGGATATTGGCGATGAACGCCGACGTGCAATAGCGCCGGTGAATCCAATACCGTCAAGCATTGCCGATGCCCGCGTAATCGACACGACCTGTCAGTTCGATGCGTAACGCAAGACGCCTCGGTCGGCTCCCTCTCCCCGAAGAGAGGGGACCGATTGGGGGATATTGGCGATGAACGCCATGTGCAATAGCGCCGGTGAATTCAATACCGCCAAGCATCGCCGATGCCCGCGTAATCGACGCGATCTTTCAGGTCGATGCTTACGCAAGACGCCTCGGTCGGCTCCCTCTCCCTCCGGGAGAGGGCTGGGGTGAGGGGCTGCCGTTGCAGCGTCGAGCTCGGCTTACAAGGTGTAGGAAATCCCCACCTGCACGGTTCTTGGTGAACCTGGATAGGCGTAGACGTTACCGAACGCGCCCTCTTCATAATCGCGGTCAAACAGGTTTTTCAGGTCAAGGTTGAGCCGCACTTTCTCGTTGACCTTGTAGAAGCCGAGCAGGTCGACAACGGTGTAACTGTCCATCGAGAACGCGGTATTGGCGGTTTGCCCGGCACGCTGGTCGACATACTTGAGTCCGGTGCCCAGGCCAAGGCCTTTTAGCGCACCGTCCTGAAACTCGTAGACGTTGAGCAGGCTGAAGCTGTTTTGCGGAATGTTCATCAGGCGCGTGCCAGAGCGGATCACATTGTCCTTGGTCACCTCGGCATCGACGTAGGCGTAGCCGCCGATCACTCGCCATTCGGGTGTCAGGTTGCCGGCGACGTTCAGGTCGAAACCACGGCTGCGCACTTCTCCGGCGGCGACGTTGAAGGTCGAGTCAACCGGGTCAGTGGTCAGCACATTGCGTTTTTCGATCTGGTAGATCGCCGCATCCACGCTCAACTGATGGTCCAGCGCTTCCCACTTGATGCCCATTTCGTAGGACTTGCCCTTCTCCGGTGCGAAGCCTCCGCCCGTACGACTCGCGCCGGTATTGGGTTTGAACGAGCGCGCCGTGTCGGCATAGATCGCCAGGGTCTCGGTCAGGTCGTAGGTCACGCCGATGCGCGGGGTCACCGCGTTATCACTGGCCTGCCAGTTTTTGCCGCCCGGCACATAGGTTTCATAGTCGTGCTCGAAACGCTCAAAACGTGCGCCGGCCAAGACCTTCAGACGCTCGGTCAACGCGACCTGATCCTGTACAAACGCGGCGTAAGTCTTGAGGTTTTCCTTGTCGTGGGTTGGCGTGCGCGTCAGTGCCGGACGCGGCTGGCCGTAGACCGGATCGAAGATGTCGATCGGGTAGGCGCCGAACGCGCCGCTGGAGCGCTGAATGATCGACTTGTAGTCATAATCTTCATACTCAATGCCGGTCAACAAGGTGTGCTGCAAACCACCAGTGCTGAAATGCCCGGTCAGATTGAGCTGGGTGTCCTTGTCGGTCCATTCCAGTTTGCGGTAGTTGAAGTTGCGCCCCAGGGTTCGACCGTCATCGGCAATGCCGTTGGCCTCGATCGCATTGCCCTCAAGCGAACCGTCGAGCCACTGGAAACCACCGCCCAGCGTCCAGTCATCATTGAGCAGATGTTCGAAACGCAGTTGCGCCATGTTGTTGTCGTTGTGCAATTTGCCGGCGTCTTTTTCGCCGAAAAACGTGTCACGCGAGGCGGTGCCGATCTGCTTGGCGTAACGCGTCACACCGCGATCCAGCGGATGATTGTTGCGCATGAAATCACCCTCGAAGATCACTCGAGTAGTATCGCTGGCCTGCCAGGTCAGCACTGGCGTGATGCCGTAGCGCTCAGTCTCGACGTGATCGCGGAAGGTATCGCCGCCCTCACCCACCACGTTCAATCGATAGGCCAGGCGCCCCTCTTCATCCAGCGGGCCGGAGGCGTCCAGGGTGCCGCGCTTCATGCCTTGATCGTTCAACTGGCTGCCCAACGTGACCGTACGCTCGGCCAACGGCTGCTTGGAAACGACATTGAAGGTGCCGCCGGGATCGCCACGGCCGTAGAGCATCGTCGCCGGCCCGCGCAGCACTTCCAGACGCTCGATGGTGTTGGCGTCGGGCATGTTCGGGTAGCCGCGATTGATCGGGAAGCCGTTGCGGTAGAACTCGCCGGTGGTGAAACCGCGCACGGTGAACGTCGTCAGGCCCTGCCCGCCAAAATTGTTCGCCCGGCCCACACCACCGGCATAATCCAGCGCATCTTGCAGACGCGTGGCGCCGAGGTCTTCGACAGCATCCTTGGTGACCACGCTGATCGATTGCGGGGTTTCATGGATCGAGGTGTCGGTACGGGTGGCACTGGCAGAACGTGTGGCGCGGTAACCCTGCACCGGGCCGTCAGCCCGTTCGTAATCCGCTGTACCGACCACGTCGGTCGCCTCCAGCTCTAGCGTTGCGGGTGTTGATTCGGCCTGTTCGGCCCATGAGGAAGGGGACAACGCCTGCAGCACGCAAATTGAAAGCAGAGTACGACGCATGAAATGAAAACCTTACGAATAGGCCAGAACGAAGGGTAAAACCGCCAGCAAAACGCGGCGATGGTATACCAAGCGTTCCGTTATTGAAACTTATTCCCATTCGTATATCTAACCGATCGAGTGCCGACAGGTAGGTCACCCATTGCGTCGCACAAAAACCTTGGTCAAACGTGCAATAGTTGTTTCGTCATCGCCATCGAGGTCTGCAGCGACTGCCCGGTACGCTGCAATTTGTTCAGCAAACTGGCGCCCAACCACAGCTGATAAAGGGTTTCCGCCAGATGCCGGGCGTCGCCTGCGGGCAGGCTGTTTTCGGCCTGGCCCTGCTCGATGCACAGAGTGATGCGCGCCACCACTTGCTCGGCGCCATCGCGCAAGGTCAGGCGCATCGACTCCGACAGGTCGGCGACTTCGGCACTGAGTTTCACTACCAGACACTCATCTCCGTGGCCTTCGAGGGTGCAGCGGTTCTGCCAGCCCTGCCAGTAATCCATCAGCCGCTCATAGGCGCTCAGCCCCGGCAGCGTCAGGCGCCGTTCCATGTCAGCGAGGTAATCGACGAAGTAATCCGCCAGCAACGCCTGACCGTACAACTCTTTGGATTTGAAGTAGTGATAGAACGAGCCCTTGGGCACACCGGCGGTTTGCAGGATTTCGTTGAGGCCGACACTGGTGAAGCCCTTCTCAGCCATCATCCGGTGGCCGGTGTCGAGCAAGTGTTGGCGGGTGTCGTCGTAGGTCGGTTTCATTGGGCGCGAATTACCAGGCAATAGACCAGTCGTATATTTGGAGGAACGGAAGTTTGCCATACCTGTCGATGAAAAACCGCAGGATAAAAAATTACTAGACGACTGGTCTAATTGGAATCTATGCTGCGCCCCGACAAACGTTTTCTGACCGGTGTGGCCGATGCGCGAATGTTTCGCCCAATCGAAGACGCCCAACCTACGCAAGGTGCTCTATGAAAATCTTGATGGTTCTGACTTCCCACGATCAACTCGGCGACACCGGCAAGAAAACCGGCTTCTGGCTGGAAGAATTCGCCGCGCCCTACTACGCCTTCAAGGACGCCGGCGCCGACGTCACCCTGGTTTCGCCAGCCGGTGGCCAGCCGCCGCTCGACCCGAAAAGCGATGAGCCTGATGCTCAAACCGCCGAGACCGATCGCTTCCGCCAGGACCTGGCCGCACAACAGGCACTGGCCAACACCGGCCGCTTGGCCGACGTCAACGCTGATGACTTTGATGCCGTGTTTTACCCGGGTGGCCATGGCCCGCTGTGGGATCTGGCCGAAGACAAGCAGTCAATCGCGTTGATCGAAGCGTTTGACCGCGCCAACAAACCCCACGGTTTCGTCTGCCATGCACCGGGTGTATTGCGTCATGTCCTTACCGCTGACGGCAAACCGCTGGTGCAGCATCGCCAGGTCACCGGCTTCACCAACGCCGAAGAAGAGGCAGTCGGCCTGACGGACGTGGTGCCGTTCCTGATCGAAGACGAGTTCCAGCGTCTCGGCGGTTATTACTCGAAAGTCGCTGACTGGCAGGTTCATGTGGTCGCCGACGGGCAACTGGTCACTGGCCAGAATCCGGCCAGTTCCGCCGCCGTCGCCGAGAAACTGCTGAAGATGCTCGGCTAAAACCTCGAACAACCCTTCCAAACGCCGGGTGCGTGTTGCCCGGCGTTATTTTTTCGCCCAGCCAATAGACGACTGGTCTAATAAACCACGAGCAAGGTCATTCATGAACCACAGCAGTTTCTTCACCCCCGCCAAACTGGGTCATCACACCCTGAAAAACCGTATCGTCCTGCCGCCTCTCACCCGTCAGCGCAGCACGCAACCGGGCAATATCGCCAACGAGCTGATGGCCGAGTATTACCAACAGCGCGCCGGCGCCGGTTTGCTGGTCACCGAAGGCACACAAATCGAACCTCGTGGCCAGGGTTATGCGTGGACGCCGGGCATTCATACGCCTGAGCAAATCGCCGGTTGGCGCAAAGTCACCGACGCCGTGCATGCCGTGGACGGGGTGATTTTCGCCCAGTTGTGGCACGTTGGCCGTGTCTCGCACACCGCGTTGCAGCCCAACGGCGCAGCTCCGGTTTCAGCCTCCGCCGTGGCCACCGACCGCGTCAGCGTGTTTATCGAAACCGCGCCCGGCGCCGGTGAACTGGTTCCACCGTCAGCACCTCGCGCACTGAGCACTGATGAAGTTCAGGAACTGGTGCAGCTGTATATCCAGGCTGCGCGCAACGCCATGGACGCGGGTTTCGATGGCATCGAATTGCACTGCGCCAACGGTTATCTGGTCAACCAGTTCATCTCGGCCCACAGCAATCTGCGCACCGATCAGTACGGCGGCTCGCTGGACAATCGCCTGCGTTTTCTGCGCGAAGTGGTGGCCGGTGTTGCCGAATGCATCGGCAAGGAAAAAGTCGGCGTGCGCTTCGCCCCGCTGTTCACCACCACTGATGAAGCGCGGACCTATTTGGGCATGGTCGAGGAAGACCCGCACACGACTTACATCGAAGCGATCAAAGTGCTGCAGGACGTGGGCATCGCCTATCTGTCGATCGCCGAAGCCGATTGGGACAACGCCCCGGCGATGCCGTTGACGTTTCGTCAGGCCGTGCGCGCAACCTTCAGCGGCGCGATCATTTACGCCGGGCGCTATACCGCCGAATCCGGGGTGCAACTGCTCGACTCCGGGCTGGCGGATCTGATCGCTTTCGGCCGCCCGTTCATGGCCAACCCCGACCTGCCGGCGCGGATTGCCAATGACTGGCCGTTGAACGCGCTGAACCCGGCGACGGTGTATGGCGGCAACGCCGAGGGCTATGTGGATTACCCCGTTTATCCCGGCTAACCCTTTCCACGCGGCGTCAAGCGCTCCCGCAACAGCGGGAGCGTTCATCCGAGTCGCAGTGAAAGCCCTTGTGGGAGCGAGCCTGCTCGCGAAAGCGGCGTGTCAGTCAGCCAAAATGTTGAATGTGACGACGCCTTCGCGAGCAGGCTCGCTCCCGCAGGGGGGATGTGAATATTCACCGCACAAAAACCTATACACATACTACAATCTGTACAACTATCTGGACTTAGCACTTAAACGTCCACGCGGCAGCCTGCTGCCCTTACGCTGAATTCGTGAAATGAACAAAACCCGTCGGCTGTGCCTGGTATTGGGTGACCAGTTATCGTTTGATCTGGCGTCATTGGCCGGTCTGGATAGCGAACACGACCGTGTGCTGATGGTCGAGGTTATGGAAGAAGCCACCCATGTCGCCCATCACCCGCAGAAGATCGCGCTGATTTTCAGTGCCATGCGTCACTTTGCTCAGGCGCTGGAGAAACAGGGCATCCAGGTGCATTACGTGGCCCTCGACGACCCGCAGAACAGCGGTTCGGTGCCCGGCGAGCTGAAGCGCTGGCAGACTTTGTTGCAGGCCAGCGAGTTGCACGTGACGGAGTGCGGAGACTGGCGTCTGGAGCAATCGCTCAAAGCGTGTGGTGTGCCGATCAACTGGCACGCGGACGGCCGCTTCCTGTGCAGCCGCGATGAGTTTCGCGCTTGGGCCGCAGGCAAAAAACAGTTGCGCATGGAGTTCTTCTACCGCGAGATGCGCCGCAAAAGTCGCCTGTTGCTCAACGGTGACGGCACGCCGGTCGGCGGCGCGTGGAACTTTGACGCCGAGAATCGCAAAGCTTTGCCGAAAACCGTCAAGGCACCCTACCCGGCCGGTTTTGCCAACGATGCAATCACCGTCGAAGTCCTCGCCTTGGTAAAACACCGTTTCGCCAGTCATTACGGCAGTCTGGAGGACTTCAACTATCCGGTGACGCACGCCGATGCCCAGGCGCTCTGGGCGTACTTTCTCGACTACGCCCTGGCCGGCTTCGGCGACTATCAGGACGCCATGGCCAGCGACGAGCCGTTTCTGTTCCATGCGCGCATCAGCGCGGCGCTGAACATTGGCTTGCTCGACCTGCGCCAGCTCTGCGCTGATGTGGAGTCGGCCTATTGGTCCGGCAGCATCGCGCTGAATGCGGCCGAAGGTTTCATCCGCCAACTGATCGGCTGGCGCGAATATGTCCGAGGCGTTTACTGGCTGCACATGCCCGAGTACGCCGAAGGCAATGCATTTGCCAACCAGCGGCCATTGCCGGAGTTCTACTGGACCGCTGCAACCAAAATGAATTGCATGCGCCAGGCCATCGGCCAAAGCCTCAAACACGCCTACGCCCATCACATCCAGCGCCTGATGGTCACTGGCAATTTCGCCCTGCTCGCCGGCATCGCGCCGAAGCAGATCTGTGAATGGTATCTGGCGATTTACATGGACGCGTTCGATTGGGTCGAACTGCCTAACACCCTCGGCATGGTCATGCACGCCGATGGCGGTTACCTCGGTTCCAAGCCTTATTGCGCCAGCGGCCAGTACATCAACCGGATGTCCGACTACTGTCGCGACTGTGCTTACTCGGTGCGCGAAACCACGGCCGACAACGCCTGCCCGTTCAACGCCCTGTACTGGCATTTCCTGATGCGCCACGCCGACCTTCTACGGGGCAATCAGCGCATGGCGATGATGTACAAAAACCTCGACCGCATGCCGCCAGCCAAACAACAGGCACTGTGGCAACGCGGCCAACAGTTGCTCGACACGCTGGATAACGGCGACTCGTTATGAAAACGCACGCGCCCGTGCCCCGCGTGCAACTTAAACAGGGCGCCCCGGGTCAATGGCTCACAAAGCTTACGAAGCAACCTGGGTGTTCGCTTGAAACACGCCTATTGAACGCAGACCAATAATCAAGGCATGAGGGGTGGATATCCTGAAACAGCTTACTCGCGAGGAGCTTGAGTCCGAGGTCACGCGCCTGCGCCTGGCCGTCAAAGCGACCTGCGACGCCGTCTGGGACTGGGATCTGACAACCCATCAGATTGTCTGGAACGACGCGTTGGAACAGGCGTACGGCTATGCCCCCAGCGCCATCGAACCGACGTGTGACTGGCGCTTTGCGCAGATCCACCAGCAGGATCGCGCGCGGGTAGAGACTTCGATTCGGGCGGCGATGGCGGGCACAGGCACCACCTGGAGTGCCGAGTACCGCTTCCGCTGTCAGGACGGATCCTACGCCGAGGTGCTCGACCGCGGGCATCTGATCCGCAATGCCGACGGCAAAGCCGAACGCATGGTCGGGGCCATGCTCGACCTGACCCGTTCGCGCAGTGCCGAAACCGCACTGCGCAAAAGTGAAGAGCGCTTCAGCACCATTCTGGAAACCATCGAAGCCGCCTTCGCCATCGTCAAAGTCAAATTCGACGCCGACGACTACCCCATCGATTACTGCTTCGTTGAAGCCAACCCGGCGTTCGAGCGTCAGGCCGGGGTCAACCTGCGGGGCAAGTGGGTCACCGAGTTTGCGCCCAACCTGGAGAAATTCTGGTTCGAGACCTACGGCCACGTCGCCAAGACCGGCGAGCCGGCCAACTTCGAGAACTACGCCAACACCTTCGAACGCTGGTTCGACGTACGCGCCGTCCGTGTCGGTGACCCGGCCGATCGGCAGATTGCGATCTTCTTCAGCGACGTCACCGAGCGCCGCGACGCGCAGGAACGCTTGCGCGTCAGCGAGGCGATTGCTCGGGAAAACGTCGAACGGGTCCAACTCGCCTTGGCCGCCGGCGCCATTATCGGCACTTGGCACTGGCACTTGCCCACCGATCGTTTCTACGTCGACGAAGCTTTCGCCCGGATCTTCAACCTTGACCCGGCACTGGGCCGTGACGGTCTGAGCCTGGAGCAAGTGGTAGTCACCGTGCACCCCGATGACCGCGAGGGGCTGACAGTGGCAATCAATGACGCCCTTGCCCGCGGTGGCGCCTATTCGCACCAGTACCGAGTGCGCGGCGGGGATGGCAAATACACTTGGATCGAAGCCAACGGACGCGTCGAATGCGCCGAGGACGGCACGCCTTTACGCTTTCCCGGCGTGCTGATCGATGTCGAAGACCGGCGCAATGTCGAAGACGAACGCGACCGGGTCACCGCCGCTTTAAAAGCGCTCAACGACACACTGGAACAACGGGTCTCGGCGCGCACCACAGAACTGATGCAGGCCGAAGAGAAGTTGCGCCAATCGCAGAAAATGGAAGCCGTCGGGCAACTCACCGGCGGTCTGGCCCATGACTTCAACAACCTGCTGGCGGGGATCTGTGCCTCTCTGGAGCTGATGGAAAAACGCATCGCCCAAGGTCGTCTGAAGGACATCGACAAATACATGCTGATCGCCCAGGACGCCGCCAAACGCGCGACCGCCCTGACCCATCGCCTGCTGGCGTTCTCCCGCCGGCAGACCCTCGATCCACGGCCGACTGAAGTCAACGCGCTGATTGCCGGCATGACCGAACTGATCCAGCGCACCGTCGGCCCGAGCATTCGCCTGAAAACGGTCGTTGCCGCCGATCTGTGGCCGGCGCTGGTCGATGCCAGCCAACTGGAAAACGCTTTGCTCAACCTGTGCATCAACGCCCGTGATGCGATGCCCGATGGCGGCAGCATTACCGTTGAAACTGCCAATCGAACCCTTGATGCTGAATCGGCGCGCATCAGGGAGATGCCCGAAGGGCAATACCTGTGCCTGTCGGTTGCAGACACCGGTACCGGTATGAGTGCGGAGGTCATGGCCAAGGCCTTCGACCCGTTTTTCACCACCAAACCACTGGGCCAGGGCACCGGGCTGGGGCTGTCGATGATCTACGGTTTCACCAAGCAATCCGGCGGGCAGGTGCGGGTGCAGTCGACCGTGGGGCAAGGCACCATCATCTGCATTTACCTGCCGCGCTACCGCGGCGAAACGCAGCGCAATCACGATGACACGCAAAACTCGGCAACCCTGCCGGCAAAGGCCGGTGAGACCATCCTGATTGTCGACGACGAGCCCACCGTTCGAACGCTGCTCAAAGACGTGCTGAACGACCTCGGCTACAACCTGCTCGAAGCGGCCGACAGCGTTGAGGGACTGGAAGTATTGCGTTCCAGCGCGCACATCGATTTGCTCATCACCGATGTCGGCTTGCCGGGCGGCATGAACGGCCGGCAGATGGCCGATGCGGGCCGGGAAATCAGGCCGAGGCTGAAGACTTTGTTCATCACTGGGTACGCGGAAAATTCAGTGATCGGCAACGGTCAGCTCGGCCCGGGCATGCAGGTACTGACCAAACCGTTTGCCGTCGACACGCTGGTGTCACGAGTCGGTGGCCTGCTGTCCATCGACGTTGAGTGAGGGTTGCGCAGCGGATGTCATGAACCTGTTGCGCCCTGCCGTTTTCGCTTGATACAGCGCTTGGTCGGCGCACTCGATCAGAGCGCTCACCGGCTCCAGGTGCGGACCGTGCGCAACGGCGATGCCGATGCTCAGGCTCACACGAGCCACCGGACTGGTGGGGTGGGCAATGTTGGCTTGCTGCAGGCGCTCGATAATCAACTGCGCCACCACCGCAGCGCCGCCCATATCGGTGTCGGGCATGATCACGGCGAACTCTTCGCCGCCGTAGCGCGCCACCAGGTCCGACGGTCGCCGCACACACTCATCCAGCACGCTACCGACGGTTTGCAGACAAGCGTCGCCGGCAACATGCCCGAAGGCATCATTGAAGCGCTTGAAATAGTCGATATCGATCATCAGCAAGGCCAGTGACGAACCGTCGCGCTTTGCCCGACGCGCCTCTGTGGCCAGGGTCTGGTCGAAGCAGCGCCGATTCGCCAGCCCGGTCAGCGCATCCTTCATGGCCAACAACTCGAGTTGCCGATTGGAGCCGAGCAACTGCTGCTGAGCGATGCGCAGTTCGCCTTCAACCTGGGTCCGGCGCCGAATATCGAGGATCAAGAACCAACCGATCAGACCGGTGAGCCCCAACAGCCCCGCCACCACCACCGCCGACAGCAGTGCCTCGGTTCGCCACGCCTTGAGCGCTTCACGCTTGCCGATGGCGACCGTGGTGATCAGTGGCAACTTCTCACTTTTGCGGAAGGCGTAGAGGCGTTCGACGCCATCCAGGCTGGAGGTATAAGACGCGGTGCCGACCGATTGATCGACCAGGTACTTGGCGTAGATCGGCGACTTGGAAAAGTTGCGGCCCATGTCCTGCTCGCGGAAGGGATAGCGCACCAGCAACGTGCCGTCGGTATAGGACAAACCGATGGCACCGTCCTGGCCGATGTCGAGTTTGCCGAACAGGCGCAGAAAGTTTTCCACGCCCAGCGTCACGGCCACAACCCCGGCGAACTCGCCGCGATCATCATTGAAACGGCGGCTGACGGTGATCACCCACTCCTGATTGGAACGGCTGCGGATCGGTGGCCCGATAAAGGGTTCGCGGCTCGGATCGGCGCGATGATGAATGAAATAGGCTCGATCAATACTGCTGGCACCGACCGGAATCGGCCGGTTCGACGACATCAGCCAATGACCATCTCGGTCATAGATGGTGATACCGCTCATTTGTGGCATCAACGGTTGCTGGCGGTTGATCAGCGCACTCAGGCGCTGGATCTGCGTGGGGCCACTGCCTTCGGTTTCCAGGCGTTCGACCAGCCCGAGCAACAGCAGCGAACTTTGCCGGACAATGCCTTCGGAATAGGTCTCGAGTGCCTGGGTCAGGTTCAACCCGTGCACGTTGACTTCCTCCAGCGCGCGATCGCGCGAAGACAGCACTTTCCAGATGGTCAGCGACGCCAGGGAGCAGCCGATGACCAGCAGCAAGAGGATGACGAGGTGGGTATCACGCTTCACGAAAGTACCTAATGGAAAGTCCGGTTTCCGGTTCCGGCCGTTACTGATTCAAGGCAATAACAGCGGTCGTATGTCCTCGACCGGCGCAAGGATACAAGTAGCGCGTCGAACGTGCAGCAACCGTATGACGGAACGTCGTTTTCAGCCCCTTGGCGTTGTTTCGCAACGACACAGCCGTGGCCTGCAACTTATATTCACGGGCGCAGGTCATTAGGCTTGCTGAGGTTGAATCCATCCGCAAACCTCGAACATTGAAGACACCGCCGTGGCCGCTGACCTCGATCGCCGCAACAACCTGTCACTGGACAGCCTGAACTTTTTCCTCGCCGACGTGCGCGACGGCCTCGGCCCCTATCTGGCCATCTATCTCTTGGCGGTGCATCACTGGGAGCCGGCCAGCATTGGTCTGGTGATGACCATCGCCGGGGTCGCCGCGCTGATCACCCAGACACCCGCCGGTGCCTGGGTCGACAACAGCCGGCGCAAACGTGCGTTGATTGCGATCGCCGCGCTGGTGGTGACCGGAAGCTGCCTGGTGCTGCCGTTCGTGACGTCGTTCACTTGGGTGGCGCTGACGCAAACCTTGAGCGCAATGGCCGCCTCGATATTCGCCCCGGCCATTTGTGCGATTACCCTGGGCATGACCGGGCCACGGGCGTTCACTCGGCGAACCGGGCGCAACGAAACCTTCAATCATGCCGGCAATGCCTGCGCCGCACTGCTGGCCGGTATATTTGCCTACCTGTTCGGCCCGGTCGCAGTGTTCTATCTGATGGCGGCCATGGCTTTGGCCAGTGTCATTGCCATCACCTGCGTTTCGCCAGCAGCCATCGACCATGATCTGGCGCGCGGACTGGATCCAGCCGACGCCTGCCACCGCCAGCCTTCCGGTTTGTCGGTGCTGCTGAGCAACCGGCCGCTGTTGCTGTTCGCCATTTGCTGTGCGCTGTTCCACCTCGCCAATGCGGCGATGTTGCCGTTGGTGAGTCAAAAACTCGCGCAAGCCAATTTGCAGATGGCCACCCCGCTGACCTCGGCCTGCATCGTCGCCGCGCAACTGGTGATGGTGCCGGCTGCATTACTGGTCGGGGCGAAAGCCGATCTATGGGGACGCAAGCCGCTGCTGCTGGCCGGATTCCTGATCCTGCCCTTGCGCGGCGTGCTTTATACGCTGTCGGACGACGCCTATTGGCTGGTCGCGGTGCAACTGCTCGACGGCGTCGGCGCCGGTCTGTTCGGCGCCTTGTTTCCGATCATGGTCAAAGACCTCACCCAGGGCACCGGCCACTTCAACGTCAGCCTCGGCGCACTGACCACGGTGTTCGGGCTGGGCGCGGCGCTGAGCAACGGCCTCGCCGGACTCGTCGTGCAAGAGGCCGGTTACAGCGCGGCGTTTCTGACCCTGGCCGCTATTGCGGCGGTGGCGGTTGTGTTGCTCGCGATCGGTGTTCCGGAAACTCAGCGCAGTGGCCGGCAAGCTGAAACCGGATTGGTCGAGGCCAGCACTGAATCTTCAGCGTAATCCATATCCCGTCCCTGCCCTCTCATCGCCGCCAAATCGTGTTTGCGCGGCATTAAAAATCCAGGACTCAGTGGATCAGGCAAGCAATCCAGAGGAATGCACTTCGGCGCCGAGGCGCTGATCGAGAGAATGTTCGTGCACAGGCTCAGACGAATAAACCCTCAATCGCAAGGACATTCCAGTGAAAGGTTTTTGCTTGGCCTTCGGGCTGCTCTTCAGTACTTTTTCAGCCATGGGAGCCGATATGTCGAACGGCGCAGACAACTTCTACACCAGCGATAAAGTGACCGTGGAAAAGGTCACCTTCAAGAACCAGTACGGAATGAAGGTCGCAGGCAATCTGTTCAGCCTGAAGAACCTTGACCCACAGTCAAAAAATGCCGCGATCATCGTCGGCCACCCGATGGGCGCAGTTAAGGAGCAAAGTGCCAATCTCTACGCCACCAAAATGGCCGAACAAGGTTTCGTCACGCTGTCGTTCGACTTGTCCTTCTGGGGCGAAAGCGAAGGCCTGCCACGCCAATCGGTTGCGCCGGACATTTATGCCGAAGACTTCAGCGCGGCGGTGGACTTTCTCGGCACTCGCCCACTGGTCGATCGCGAGCGTATCGGCGTTATCGGTATTTGCGGCAGCGGCAGCTTCGCCATCAGTGCCGCCAAGATCGACCCACGTTTGAAGGCGATTGCCACCGTCAGCATGTACGACATGGGTGCTGCCAACCGCAACGGCCTCAAACATTCGCTCACGCCAGCGCAACGCCAATCGATCATTGAACAGGCGGCGCAGCAGCGTAACGCGCAGTTCTGGGGCGGCCCGGTGCGCTACACCGGCGGCACACCGCTCAAACTCACCGGCAACGCGGTGGGGGACGAGTTCTACGATTTCTACCGCACCCCGCGTGGCCAGGTCACTCCGACCGGTGCTTCGCCGCAGACCACCACCATGCCGACGCTGATCAGCAATGTGAAGTTCATGAACTTCTACCCGTTCAATGACATCGAGAGCATCTCCCCGCGCCCGCTGCTGTTCATCGCCGGTGCTCAGGCGCACTCCCGCGAGTTCAGTGAAGACGCGTACCAGCGCGCGGCCGAACCCAAAGAGCTGCTGATCATTCCAGGGGCCGGCCATGTCGACTTGTACGACCGGGTCAACCTGATTCCCTTCGCCAAATTGACCACGTTCTTCAGCCATAACCTGAAGTAACGTCATCGCAACGCAACCAGCGCTTTACAGTGCAGACACGACAAAGCCTGCTTTTCAGGGCAGGCTTTTCGTTTGCAGCATGTCGGCTTACTTCTGCTGTGCGGTCAGCGCCGAGTAGCTGTTCATCAGGTTGCGGTAGTTGGGGATGCGCTGCGACAGCAGATTGCCCAAGCCTTCAATATCGTTGCGCCAGTCGCGGTGCAGCTCACAGGCCACCGAGAACCAGTTCATCATCTGTGCGCCGGCCTGGGTCATGCGACTCCATGCAGCCTGTTGCACTGTGGTGTTGAAAGTGCCGGAAGCGTCGGTCACCACAAACACCTCAAACCCTTCTGCCAGCGCCGACAAGGTCGGGAACGCTACGCACACATCCGTCACCACACCGGCAATGATGATCTGCTTGCGGCCGGTGGCTTTGATCGCCTTGACGAAGTCTTCGTTGTCCCAGGCGTTGATCTGGCCTGGACGAGCGATGTACGGCGCGTCCGGGAACATCTCTTTCAGCTCTGGCACCAGCGGGCCGTTCGGGCCTTGTTCAAAACTGGTGGTGAGGATGGTCGGCAGCTCAAAGAACTTGGCCAAATCCGCCAGGGCCAGCACATTGTTCTTGAACTCGTTCGGCGAGAAGTCCTGCACCAGCGAAATCAGACCGGTCTGGTGGTCGACCAGCAGCACGATAGCGTCGTCTTTGTTCAGGCGGTTGTAGGTTGGAGTGGTCATGGTGTGCGTCCCTTTTCAATGTTGGAAAGTTGTTGTTGCGTTCAAGTTGTGTACAGGTTACTGACGCATCGGAAAGGGATAAATCGGTTGAAATGGGTTTCACCGTCAACCTGAACAGGACAATTCAACGACGGTGTTCTCTTCGTTCCCACGTTGAAGCCAGCAAATTCAGGGTTATTAGCTAATAACACCTTCATTAAACCGTCGCTCAAACGTTGTACTAGGATAGGATCCAAGTCTGCGGTTTTTCGTCGACCAAGGAGATCGTCGACAGGGCTGCAGACGTTTTTGAATTAACGCCTCTCAGGGATGACACGCATATGAATTCACACTTGTTCCCCCACATCGGCAAGGTCATCGCCAGCACCGGCAGCCGGCACTTTCCGCGCATGCTGCATGACCTGATCCTGACGCAACTGGCGGTCGACGCCACGCACATCCGGCAGATGCGTGTCGAACCGGTGAGCCGCACGTCGAGCCGCAGTGAGCCGGAGCCGCTGAAAGAGCCGGCCCTGCTCGCCGAAACGGTGTTTTCCGAACACAGTGCGGCGGCTCACCATTTACAGAATCCGCCGGCCGCGACCAGCGCGGACGCTTCGCAACTGCACCTGACCCGACGCAAGGACGGCTACCGCTACGTGATTTCGGTGTACCGCAACGGCGAGTCGCAACGCTTTTCCGCGCAGGAGCGCAGCCTGTTGCAGGACATCTCCCCGGTGCTGCTGCCGATGGTGGAAAAACACATCAACGCCCTGCAACCGGCCACCCCTGATCCACAAATTCCGTCCGAAGCAGCCGAAGGCAGCGGCCTGGAAACCTTGCGCCTGCGCTTTGACGAGCGCTTGGAGCAACTGGGGCTGAGCCTGTCCAACCGCGAAACTGAAGTCTGCGTCGGCCTGCTCGCCGGCCGCACGGCGCCGGAACTGGCGGAGCAATTGGCGTTGAAGGTCAACACCGTAGAGAGTTATCTGAAACGCGCGGCGATCAAGTTGGGCATCAGCGGGCGGCATTCGTTGATGCGCTGGATGTATTCGCCGTTGGAGACGTTGGCGTCGAGTGCGGCTTGATACACCGGGATTAGCGAAGGCTTGGCTTTTTTGGTGGTGTCAGTGAGATTCCCCCCTCACCCCAGCCCTCTCCCCCCAAGGGGGGCGAGGGGGAAAGGGAGCCGATTTTTGTGGTTTTCAAAACCTGAGTTCGACTCGGTAGTTCACGTCGGTGCATCTTCAGCAAACACCGCGGTCAGTCCCCTCTCCCTCTGGGAGAGGGTTAGGGTGAGGGCACTCCCGCGACGTGCTCCAATGCCTGATTCACCGCCAACTCCCCCAGCATCACCACTTGCGCAATACCCAACAAGGTCTGGCGATGCGGCCCCTCCAGCATCCCGGCAAAATCACACAACATGACCGAGGCCGAGGCCAGCGATTCACAGGCGTTTGCCAGCAGGGATTCGGTATCGGTTTGCGGGTTGACCCGGAACATAGCGTTGGGCGTATAGGGCGTGGCCATGATGTTGGCTGCAGTAACCGGCGGATCGGATGTCTTGGACATAAGCTCAAACTCCTTCTGCGCAGCGAGGGAGCAGGCTCCCTCGCGCGGCCGTTTCGCAATTAGTTGGGCAAGCGCTGGTTGTCGAGGACGCGACTCACCACCAATTCACTCAACATGATCACCTGCTGCAGGATCAGCATTTTCTTGCGGTGAGGGCTGTCGATCGAGTCGGCAAGGTCGCGGGCCATGTCACTGGCCGAGGACAGCGATTCGTAGGCTTCGACGAGCAGGGTTTCGTCGTCGACGGTGGGGTCGATCAGGTAGATCTTGCCGGTTTTGCGGGTGGGTTTTGAGGTTTTGAGCGCGGAAGGATTGAGGTAGAAATTGATCGCCCGTTCTGTGGCCTCTTTGATGTTTTGAGGTTCCAGTGCGGCGTCGTAGGGGATCGGGTCGGTGTCCGGAGGGTTCGGCGTAACTTTGAACATATTCATCTAATTCCTGAAATAGGGCCGCGACCGTTCTCTACTAAAAGAAGGGTGGCGGCTGTGCACAGGTTAGTAGACCGGTGGAATTAGCAAGACCGGCGCGCCCGAGGGCGCCCTGCGCACAACCACCATTGAGTGCAGGCAGAGACGCACCTGACTAAATGGAACTCATGCACTTACTAATACCAATCGGGCTACTAAACCCGACCACTGATAGGCAGTGGCAGGGAAACGATAGAGCCCATGGGATAAGCGCACAAGCCGGCGGATTCTGGCGTACGCGTAGGTAACGACGCAAGGTGTTGTAGGCGGTATGACGTAACGGTTCGTGTAATTTAAACGCGCTCACGGTGTTGTGTTTATTGATGGAAATTCTGGATGGCGGTGATTCGAGGTTTTGCGGTGTGTCAGTGGGATTTACCCCCTCACCCCAGCCCTCTCCCCCAGGGGGGCGAGGGGGAAAGGGAGCCGATCTTTGTGCTGTTCAAAACCTGAGTTTGGCTCGGTATCCCACGTCGGTGTACCTCGAAAGAACACCGAGATCAGTCCCCTCTCCCTCTGGGAGAGGGTTAGGGTGAGGGCAATCCCGCGACGTGCTCCAATGCCTGATTCACCGGTAATTCCCCCAACATCACGACCTGTGCAATGCCCAGCAGATTTGATGAGGGTCAGCCCTTAATCCCGCGCCAACGCCTCAATCGGATCAAGCCGCGAAGCATTCCGCGCCGGCACAAAGCCAAAAACAATCCCGATCAACGTCGAACACACCACCGCCGTCAACACCGACCCCAGCGAGAACACCATCTCCCACTCCTTGATAAACACCGAAAACAAATGCCCGATGGCATACGACAAGGAAATGCCAATCGCCCCGCCCAACAAACAGACCATCACCGCCTCCACCAGAAACTGCTGACGAATGTCCGACTGCCGCGCCCCCACCGCCATCCGAATACCGATCTCGCGGGTCCGTTCGGTCACCGACACCAGCATGATGTTCATCACCCCGATACCGCCGACCACCAGGGAAATCACCGCAATCAGCGACAGCAGCAACGCCAGCGAGCGGCTGGTTTTCTGCACGGTCTGCAAGACGCTGTCGAGGTTGTTGGTGAAGAAATCCTTGGTGCCGTGGCGTTGCAGCAGCAGTTGGGTGACGTGTTCTTCCACCACTTTGCTCGGCTGGCCGTCCTTCATGCGCACGCTGATGCTGTCCAGATAACGCTGGCCCAATACCCGCCCGGCGGCGGTTTCGTAGGGCACCCAGACGTTGAGGGTCTTGCCCGAGGCAAACAGGCTTTTATCCTGCGCGGCCACGCCGATCACTGTGCACGGCAGGTTGCCGATCAAAATCACCTGGCCTAACGGGTCAACATCCTGCCCGAACAGACGCTGCCGGGTGTTGTGATCGATAACCACCACCTGCGCCTGCCGCCGCGCATCGCTTTCGCTGAACGGGATGCCGGCGGCCATTTTGATCCCGCGCACTTTGAAGTACTGATCGCTGACGCCGTTGACCTGCGCATCCAGATCGATATTGCGATAACGCAACAACAGACTGCGGCCAATCATCGGCGTGGCGCTGTCGACGTAGTACAACTGATTCAGCGCGGTGACGTCGGCCGGCGTCAGGGTTTCAATGGCGGCGGCACGTTTGTCGCCATAACTGCTGCCGGGATAGACATCGATGGTATTGCTGCCAATCGCCGCAATGTCCTTGAGCACGTAGTTCTTCGCGCCCTCCCCGACCGCCGAAATCGACACTACGGAAGTGATGCCAATGACGATGCCGAGCATGGTCAGTAAGGTGCGCATGCGATGGGAAATCAAAGCCACCCAGGCCATGGCGAACGCTTCTTTGAATAGCCCGAGACTGGCGACCAGGCGACGCGAAGCGGTGGCTTTCGGTGCCACCGGTTCTTCGCTGAGCAGGTGCGTGGTATCGCGTTCGTTGCTGCGGTCGCTGAGGATTTCGCCGTCGCTGACTTCGATGATGCGCTCGGCATTGGCCGCCACTTTCGGGTCGTGAGTGACCAGAATCACCGTGTGCCCCGCCGCGTGCAGCTCCAGCAGGATGCGCATGACCTCCTTGCCGCTGGCCGTGTCGAGGGCGCCGGTCGGTTCGTCGGCGAGGATCACTTCGCCGCCGTTCATCAAGGCGCGGGCGATACTCACGCGCTGTTGCTGACCGCCGGAGAGCTGGCTCGGCCGATGCGTCAAATGGCCTTCCAGACCCAGTCGCGCCAACAACTCACGGGCACGGGCATGGCGTTGAAGCTGTGGCGTACCGGCATAAATCGCCGGCATCTCGACGTTGTGCATTGCGCTCAAATGCGGCAGCAAGTGGTAACGCTGGAAGATGAAACCAAAGTAGTCGCGGCGCAGCTCGGCCAGGGCCTGATTGTCCAGATCGCGGGTTTCCTGGCCGTTGATCCTGTAGCTGCCGGCGGTGGCGTAATCAAGGCAACCGAGGATGTTCATCAGCGTCGATTTGCCGGAACCGGAGGCACCAATGATCGCCACCATTTCCCCGGCATTGATCGTCAGATTGATGTTGTTCAGCGCGAGAAACTCGCGGTCGCCAGCGGTGAAACTGCGGGTGATGCCGGTCAGCTGTAGCAGTGGCTCAGTCATGCTCAGGCCCCCGCCACATTGTTCACCGGATCACCGATCACCACGCGGTCGCCTTCTGCCAGACCGGCGTTGATCTGCACTTTGACGTTGTTGTTGATCCCGGTCTGCACATTGCGCGACTGCGCGTGGCCCTTGGCGTCGAGCACCCGTACCGGAAAACTGCCATCGGCATTGCGCGGGCCGAGCGCCGCCACCGGCACGGTCAGCACCGACTTGGCGGTGTCGAGGATAATGCGCACCTGCGCGGTCATCGAGATGCGCAGGCGATGATCGGGATTGGGCACCTCGAACAACGCGTTGTAGAACACCGCGCTGCTTTGCTTAGGCGTGCCGGCGGGCGGTGTTTCAAGAAAGTTCTGCGGCGCCGGGTCCGTGCCGCGCAGTTTCGCGTAGTAGCGTTTGTCCTCGCCGAGAATGGTGAAATACACCTCTTGCCCCGGGGCGATGTGAATTACATCGGCCTCGGACACCTGCGCCTTGACCGTCATGGTGTCCAGATCCGCCAGTTTCAGCAGGACCGGTGCCAATTGGCTGGCGATCACGGTCTGGCCTTCCTGTGTCACCACGCCGACCACATCGCCATCAATCGGCGCAACAATCCGTGTGTAGGCCAGATTGACCTTGGCCGTGTCGATCTGGATGTGCGCGCTTTTGATCTGCGCATCCAGCGACATCAGATTGGCCTGTTGCACCTGATAATCCGACTCGGCGGTTTCGAAGTCCTGGCGCGAGATCGACGCGTCGTCCTGCAAGTTCTTGTAGCGCTCGTAAATCGCTTTGGTCTGCCTGAGCTGAGCCTGGGTCGCGCGTTTTTGCGCTTGCAGGTTTTCTTCATCAACCTGGGCCTGGCGCAAAGTGTTCTGCAACACCAGCGGATCGATTTCCGCCAGCCACTGCCCTTTCTTCACCTTGTCGCCAACCTTGACCTTGAGCGACTTCAATTGCCCCGACACTTGCGCGCCGACGTCCACTTGCTTGATGCCTTCGAGCAACCCGGTGGCGAGCACCGCGTTTTCAATGTCACTGCGTTCCACCGGCGCGGTCAGGTACTGCGGCGCCTCGGCCGGTGCCTGCACCGTGTAGAACGCCAATCCCGCTACTGCCACTAACGCCAAACCCATACCGACTTTGCGCAACTTCGACTTTTCCATAAATGACCACAAGTCCGTTCAGGGGTGAACCCGGCCAGCGGCCGGGCTCTGGTAGATAAACAACAATCAGGAAACCACTTGGCCGGCCGGCACTTTCAGGCCGTCATGCCACCACGCCGCGAGACTGAAAACGTTGGGCGCCTTGAGAATCGTGAAGTGGTTGCCCGGCCCGTACCACACCGCCAGATCCGTCACCTGGCGTTGCCAGCCTTCAACCATCGCCGCTTGCTCGCGCTGATTGCCCCACGCATCCAGCGTCGGGTCATCGACCAGCGCCAGCCGCACCGGCCCGGTGTAGGCCAACTGCGGTTGATAGACCGTGCGCAAGGCTGTGGCGAAGGTGCGGACCGGGCCGTGCATGGCCTGCGCTGACGAACGCGCAGACAACACACCGGCGCGCACCATGCCCTCGTGCAACAGGCGCATTTGCGTGGTGTCGTCAGCCTCGGCGAACGCCAGCGGGTCGATGCCCAACGACTTGCCGCTGGACAGTTGCAGCGTCTCGATCAAGCGTTCCAGTGCGGCAGTCGTGGTGTACGGTTTGCCCGCCGTACCGTTGCCGCCGGGCGATTCGCTGTCGATCAGGGTCAATGACGCCACCTCACGCCCCGCCGCCTGCAACTGCGCGGCCATGGCATGCGCGACCCACCCGCCGAAGGAATGGCCGATCAGGTGCACCGCACCTTGCGGATACAACTGCTCGACAGCTTGCAGATAGCACTTCGCTGCCGCTTCAACCTGGCTGTGCGGCACGCCGCTGCCATCGAGCCCACGCGGTTGCAGGCCGATGATCGGCCACTCCGGGCCCAAGGCCTCGGTCAGGTGAATGAACCCGGTGACACTGTCGCCCGCCCCCGGCACGCAGAAGATCGGCGCATGCCCGGCGTGCCCGCTCTGAATGGTCAACAGCGGCTGATAGGCCTCTGGCTCCGGAGCCTGCGCAGCGGCCATAGCCTGACTCAAGGCCTGGCCGAGCGCCTGAATATCCGGAGCTTTCATCATGCTGCGGTGATCACCCGGGACATCGATGCAGCGCAGCAAACTTGTACTGATCTTGTTTTCCCAACCGCGGGTCGGACTCGGCTGCGCCTGCCCCGGCATCAGTGCCTGAGCGCGGAACAAGTGCACCGGCTGACTGGCCGGGCTGACCCGGTAATGCGCCAGCGCCAGGCCATGAGCGGCCTCACGATCGAAGTAACTCCAGGCATCCGCTGCACTCAGTGCGGCCAGTTCCGGGTCAGGCAATTGCTGTTCGCAGCAGCGCTGGAACAGCTCATCGAACGCAATGCGTTCGACTTCAGCCTCCAGCCGCTCGACCTCAGCCAACGCTGGCAGCCCTTCTGCACCGCGCATCTGCGAGCGCGCGCGGCAGTGCTCCAGCAACTGATGCTTGTCGCGATGCGCGCCGCTCCAGCGGGTTTTATCCTGACTGGCCGGATGCGGCGCGTAGGTATCGAGCAGACCGACAAACGCCACCGCCTCATCGAGGCCGAGCAACTGCTGAGCGATTTCATACGCCAGCAAGCCGCCAAACGACCACCCGGCCAGACGATACGGCCCATGGGGCTGTACCGCCCGGATAATCCCGACCATCCGCGTGGCCATGCACTCAAGCGTGCGCAGCTGCGGCTGCCCCAACGGCACACCGGGCAAACCGTAAATCGGAAACTGCCCCTCGATGTGCATCGCCAATGCCGGGAAATACACCTCCCTGCCGCTGAACTCATGGATCAGGAACAGCGCATCGCCGCCCTCGCCCGGCCGTACCACGACCAGGCCCTCCGGCTGTTCGGGCACCGTGTTGCGCTGACAGAGCAGCGCGGCCAGCGACTCGACACTCGGACGCTGGAACAGCTCCGCCAGCGTCACCTGTTGCCCCGCACGCTGCAGCAGGTTGACCAGACGAATCGCCAGCAGCGAATGCCCGCCTAATTCGAAGAAGTTGTCGTGGCGTCCGACCTGCTCGACATTCAGCACCTCAGCCCAGACCCGCGCCAACACGGTTTCGACCTCGCCTTCAGGTGCTTCGTAATGTCGGCTGAGTACCGCGTCGAGGCCCGGCGCCGGCAGCGCCTGACGGTCGATCTTGCCGTTGGGACTCAGCGGCAAAACGTCGAGCGCAACAAACGCACCCGGCACCATGTACTCGGGTAACTGCTCAAGAATGAACGCGCGCAGCGTGTCGATAGCCGGTGCAGCACTGCCCTCGCGCAAAGTGAAATACGCGACCAGTCGTTCGTCGCGCATCAGCACGACCACCTCGCGCACACCCGGGTGCTGGATCAACCGCGCTTCGATTTCACCGAGTTCCAGGCGCAAACCATACAGCTTGACCTGGAAATCATTGCGCCCGAGGAATTCGAGGTTACCGTCCGCGCGGTAACGCACCAGATCGCCGGTGCGGTACAAGCGGTCACCGGGCACAAACGGACTGTCGATAAAGCGCTCGGCCTGCATCTGTGGCAGTCCCATATACCCTCGCGCCACGCCGATACCGCCGATGTGCAACTGGCCAATAACACCGAGCGGTACCGCTTGGTCATGCGCATCGAGCACGTACAAACGGGTGTTACAGATGGCCTTGCCAATCGGCAATTCGGTGGATGGCACGGGCATGTGCGGTTCCAGTGTCCACGCTGTGCTGTCGACCGTGGCTTCGGTCGGGCCATACACGTTATGCAGGCGCACCCACGGCAGTTGCTGGCGCACTTCGCGGGCCAGGGCCGCCGTGAGTTCGCCGCCACCGCAGAACACATCGGTGAGGCTGGTGCATTCACTGACGTCTTGCAGCTCGAGAAATTGCTGCAACAGCGCCGGCACGAACTTGACCACCGTGATCCGCTGTTGACGAATCACTTGCGCCAGATACGCCGGTTCCCGATGGCCGCCCGGCCGTGCCAGCACCAGACGCACACCGGCCGTCAGTGGCCAGAAGAATTCCCACACCGAACCATCGAAACTGAATGGGGCTTTCTGCAACAACGCGCCCTCTGGAGCTGGCGGGCAAATCTGCGAGCCCCAATGCACCAGATTGCACAAGCCACGATGTTCGAGCATCACGCCTTTTGGTGTGCCGGTCGAACCTGAGGTGTAGATCATGTACGCCAGGTTCGAAGGACTCAGGCATGGCACTTGCGGATTGCTTTCCGACTGGTCGTGCCAGGTGCATTGGTCAAGGTCGATCAGCATTGCCCCAGCCTCGGCAAACAGCGATCGCGTGGCCGTCTGCACCAGCACCGCCACCGGCGCGCAGTCCCTGAGCATAAAGTCCAGGCGCTCCGCCGGATAAGCCGGATCCAGCGGCACGTACGCGCCACCGGCCTTGAGAATGCCGAGCAACCCCACCACCAGATCGAGCCCCCGCTCGACGCACAGCGCCACCCGCGCATCCGGCCCAACGCCTTGCTCACGCAGGTGATGCGCGAGGCGGTTGGCACGCGCATTCAGCGCGCGATAGGTCAGGCTGTGTTCGCCCGACTGCACGGCGATGGCGTCCGGCTGACGCCGCACCTGTGCTTCGAACAGGCTCTGCACCGGTTGCTCGACCGGGCAATCAAGCGCCGTCGCGTTGAAGTCGCCGAGCAGGCGTCGCTGCTCATCCTCGGCAAGCAACTCGACTTGCGCCAAAACCGCCTGATCATCACTGACCAGCGCCGCCAGCAAGCGCTGGAGGTAACCGACAAAACGCTGCACGGTCGACTCATCGAACAGCGCGATGGCGTAGCGCAGCGAGCCACGCACCCCGTGCTGGCTTTCGCCCAGACTCAGCGACAGGTCGAACTTCACAAAGTGATTTTCCCCGGCCAGACCTTCCAGCGTCAGCTCGCCGAGTGCCAGGGCTCGCGCCACGCTGCTGTCCCAGCTCAGCAAAGTCTGGAACAACGGTGTGTGGGAAAGGCTGCGCAGCGGCCGGGTGATTTCCACCACGTGTTCAAACGGCAGATCCTGATGCGCCTGCGCGGCCAGCGTCTGCGCTTTGACCCGCGCCAACAACGCTGCCCCCGTCAGATCGCCCGAGGTATCGATGCGCAGCGCCAGGGTGTTGACGAACATGCCGATCAACCCTTCGATTTCGGCGCGGGTACGGTTGGCGACAGGCGAGCCGATGACCACATCGGACTGCCCGGACAGACGCGTAAGCAGCATCGCCCAGGCGCTCATGATCACCATGTACGGCGTCACGCTGTGGCGCTGACACAACGCCTTGAGACCGGCGCTGGTCTGCGCGTCCAGTACGATCTCGACACTGCCGCCGCGGTGATCCTGTTGCGCCGGTCGTGGACGATCAGTCGGCAGGCTCAGCAACGCCGGAGCGCCGGCCAGGGTCTGCTGCCAGTAATCACTCTGGCGCTGCAACACCTCGCCGCTCAGCCAGCGCCGTTGCCATACCGCGTAGTCGGTGTATTGCAAGGCCAGCGGTGGCAGCGGATCGGCCTCGCCGTGGCTGAACGCCTGATACAGCGCCATCAACTCATGGGTCAGCACGCCCATCGACCAACCGTCGGAGATGATGTGGTGCATCGTCAGCAACAGCACATGGTGCTCATCGGCCAACTGCACCAGCCGTCCACGGATCAATGGATCGTCCTGCAAATTGAATGGTCCGCGCGCTTCCGTATCGAGCAATGTGCGCAAGGCCTCCTCGGTCTGCGGCTGTTGTCGCCAGTCTTCCACAATCAGCGGCAGACCACTGTCGACCGGGGCAATCAGCACCTGTGCTTCGTCGTTCAGTTGGGTGAACCGACTGCGCAGGGTTTCGTGACGAGCGACGATTCGCGCCAATGCCCGTTGCAGTGCCACGGCGTCGAGTCGGCCACGCAGGTGCAAGCCCAGAGGAATGTTGTAGGCGGTGTTGCCGCCATCCATTTGCGCGAGGAACCACAAGCGTTGCTGGGCGAACGACAACGGCAGTGCCTGATCGCGCGGTGCCGGCAGAATCGGCGGCAAGCTGCTGCGTTCGGCCTGACTCAACACTTCGGCGACCGCCGCCAGTTCCGGGTTGGCAAACAGATCGGCCAGCGCCAGCTCCACACCCAATTGCTGGCGCACCTGGGAGAGCATGCGCATGGCCAGCAATGAATGGCCGCCGAGCTCGAAGAAGTTGTCATAGCGACCGACCTGCCCGACCTGCAACACCTCGGCCCAGACCTGCGCCAGGCTTGCTTCCAGTGGATTGGCCGGTGCCTCGTAGGCCCGACTGAGCAGTGCCTCCTGCGTCGGTGCCGGCAGCGCCTTGCGATCGACCTTGCCGTTGTTGTTCAACGGCAATACATCGAGTTGCACCCACGCGGTGGGCACCATGTATTCCGGCAGTCGCGCGTGCATTTGCGCGTGCAGCTCAGCGCTGTCCAAGTGCTCATCGTGCGCCGTGTAGTACGCCACCAGACGCGGGGAGTCCTGTCCGTCGCGGCGCGCCAGCACCACCGCTTCCTTGATCCCCGGGCAATTCAGCAGGCGGTTTTCGATTTCTCCCAGTTCGATGCGGAAACCGCGAATCTTCACCTGATCGTCGTTGCGCCCGATGCAATCGAGTTGCCCCGGCGCCAGCCAGCGCGCGAGGTCGCCGGTGCGATAGAGCAACGCGCCCGGCATTTCGCTGAACGGATCGCAGAGGAATTTCTCGGCAGTCAGATCCGCCCGGTTCAGATACCCCAGCGCCACGCCCTGCCCGCCGATGTACAGCTCGCCGGTGACGCCCATCGGCACCGGCTGCTGATACGCATCGAGCACGTAAACCTGCGTGTTAGCAATCGGCCCGCCAATCGGCACGCTCTCGGCGTTTTCTGCCACTTCGCGCACTTCAAAGGTTGTGGCGTAGGTGGTGGTTTCAGTCGGGCCGTAGCAATGCACGATGCGCAGTGTTGGCGCCTCGGCCAACAGGCGACGAAACGCCGCCGGATCGCCCCGCTCACCGCCGCACAGCAGAATCCGCAGGCCCTTGAGCGCCTGCGGAATCAGTTGCACGTATTGATTGAACAGCGCGGTGGTGACGAACAGGATCGTTGCGCCACTGCTGCTCAGTTCACGGCCGAAGGCATGCGGATCAAGCAAGGTTTGATGGTCGATGATCACCACGCGACCGCCATTGAGCAGCGGCCCCCAGATGTCCATGGTGCTCGCATCGAACGCCGGGTTCGAGGCGAAGACCACACGATCCTGCGCATTGAAATCGGCGTAACCGTTGTTGAGCACCAAGCGGCCGATGCCCCGGTGCGGCACCATCACTCCTTTCGGCGTGCCGGTGGAGCCGGAGGTATACATGATGTACGCCAACGACTCGGATGACTGCAGCAGGTTCGGGTTATGCGTCGGCTGGCCGTTGAGGGTCAGCTTGTCGAGGTCGATACGCGGCGCGGCGTAGTCGATGACTTCGTCGCTCAAGGTCAACAACGCCACCGCGCGGCAATCCTCGACCATGAACGCCTGGCGCTCGCTCGGTGCATTGATGTCCAGCGGCACATAAGCGGCCGCGCATTTGGCAATGGCCAGTTGCGCGACCAGCAACTCCAGCGAACGCGGCAGCAGGATCGCCACGTGATCGCCCGGCTGCACGCCGTGCGCGATCAGGTGATGGGCCAGGCGGTTGGCTTGCGCGTTGAGTTCAAAGTAGCTCAGCGAATGCGCACCATGCACGGCCGCCACAGCTTTGGGATGCGCGGCTGCCTGATGTTGGAAAACCCCGTGTACGGTCAGTGTTTGCGGGTAGCCTCGCGCCGTGGCGTTGAAGTCGTACAGCAAGCGCTGGCGCTCATCATTTGCCAGCAATGGCACACGCTCCAGCACCGTTTGATCATCGGCAATCATCGCTTCGAGCAGACGTTCGAAGTAGCCGATGTACCGCTTGATCGTCAGCGCATCGAACAGCGCCGTGGCGTAGTTCAGCGTGCCGCGAAGCACTCCGTTGACCTCGCCCAGTGTCAGCGTCAGGTCAAACTTGGCGACATCGCCGGTCCCGGCAACACCCTCCAGCGACAGCTCGCCCAAGGCCAATTGCGGGCCAACGCTGCCGTCCCAGCTTAACGTGCTCTGGAACAACGGGCTGTGCGCCAGGCTGCGCACCGGGCGGGCGATTTCCACCACTTGCTCGAACGGCAGATCCTGATGCGCCTGCGCTTCCAGTGTCCGCGCCTTGACCTGTGCCAGCAGCGCTTCGACGCTGGGCGCGCCCGAGGTGTCGATGCGCACGGCGAGCGTATTGACGAACATACCGATCAGGCCTTCGGTTTCAGCGCGGCTGCGGTTGGCCACCGGCGCGCCGATCACCACATCGGATTGCCCGGACAGCCGACTCATCAGCAACGCCCAGGCACTCATCAGGGTCATGAACAGGGTCGCGCCATGACGCTGGCTCAACGCTTTGAGGCCAGTACTCAGGCGCTCGTCCAGCAACACCTCGACGTTGCCGCCGGTGTAATCCTGCTGCGCCGGTCGCGGGCGATCGGTGGGCAGCGTCAACAAGGCCGGCGCACCGTCGAGGATCTGCTGCCAATATTGGCTTTGCTGCTGCAGCACTTCACCGCTGAGCCAGCGCCGTTGCCATAGGGCGTAGTCGCCGTATTGCAGCGTCAGTGCTGGCAGCGGATCCGGTTGGCCTTGGCTGAACGCCTGATACAACGCCATCAACTCGCCGGTCAGCACGCCCATCGACCAGCCGTCGGCAACGATGTGATGCACGGTCAACAGCAGCACATGATGATCGTCAGCCAGACGCACCAACCGTCCACGAATCAACGAATCGTTCTGCAAATCAAACGTTGTCGAGGCTTCCTGCGCCAGCAATATTTGCAAGGTGTGCTCGGCCCGCGGCTGTTGGCGCAGATCTTCTACGCGCAGCAGCAAACCGTTATCGACCGGGGCAATCGACACCTGCGCGGTGTCGTCGAGGCGGATGAAACGGCTGCGCAGGGTTTCGTGGCGGGCGACGATCCGCGCCAGCGCCGATTGCAGGGCATCGACGTCGAGGTGACCGCGCAGGCGCAAGCCGAGAGGAATGTTGTACGCCGAGTTGCCACCCGCCATTTGCGCAAGAAACCACAGGCGTTGTTGGGCGAAGGACATCGGCAGCGCCTGATCACGCGGTGCCGGCAAGATCTCCGGTAACGCGCTGCGCCCGGCGCGGTTCAATACTGCAGCGATTGCGCTCAATTGCGCATCGGCAAACAGATCACTCAGCGCCAGTTCGACGCCGAGGCGCTGACGGATCAGCGAGACCATGCGCATCGCCAACAGCGAATGACCGCCCAGTTCGAAGAAGTGATCGTGACGGCCGACCTGCCCGACTTGCAGCACTTCGGACCAGATCTGCGCCAGCGCGGTTTCCAGTTCACCTTGCGGTGCCACGTATTCGCGGGTCGGCAGCGCGGCCAGATCCGGTTTCGGCAATGCCTTGCGGTCGACCTTGCCATTGGCGGTCAGCGGCAAAGCCTCGAGCCGGACAAACGCTGCCGGCACCATGTAGTCGGGCAACTGCGTCAGCAGATGCTCGCGCAACTCGCCCACTGCCAGTGGCTCGGCCCCCGCCTGTTCGGTGAAATAGGCCACCAGTCGCGGCTGGCCGGGTTGGTCCTCGCGGGCCAGCAACACCGCTTCGTTAATACCAGGGAGCTGATTGAGGCGAGTCTCGATTTCGCCCAATTCAATGCGCATGCCACGGATTTTCACCTGGTCGTCGTTACGCCCCAAGTAGTCGAGCGAGCCGTCTTCGCGCCAACGGGCAAGGTCACCGGTGCGGTACATGCGCGCATTCGGCAAGGGGCTGAACGGGTCGCGCAAGAAGCGCTCGGCAGTCAGGTCGGCGCGGTTCAGATAACCCCGGGCCACGCCCGCGCCACCGACGTACAACTCGCCCATGACGCCCATTGGCACTGGCCGTTGCTGCTCGTCGAGCAAATAAACCGCCGCGTTCGCCACCGGTTTACCGATGTGCAACGCCGCGCCAACGTCGATACGCCCGGAAGTCGCGACCACGGTGGCCTCGGTCGGGCCGTAGTTGTTGATCACGGCGAAGCGCTGCTGACGGCTGAACTGGCGCAAGCGATCGCCACCGATCAGCAAGGTGCGCAAGGTCGGATGATCGAGGTTCTGACTGAACGCATATTCGGCGACCGGTGTTGGCAAAAAGCTCACGTCCAGCGGCTGCGCACGCCACCAGTCGAGCAACCCATCGATGTCTTCAGCGCCGTCATGGGATGGGGCCAGGTGCAGGGTCGCGCCCGCGCACAGGGCCGGCCAGACTTCCCACGCCATCGCATCGAAACCGAATCCGGCAAGGCTTGAGGTGTGGCTGCCGGCGCGTAAATCGAACGCTTCACAGTGCCAGTCGACCAGATTGGACAACGTTTGATGTTCGACCATGACCCCTTTGGGCAGACCGGTCGAACCCGAGGTGTAGATCACGTACGCCAGATGCGTAGCGCTCAGGCCCGGCACTGCAGGGTTGTGCTGCGCCTGCGCCGGCCATGCGCACAGATCGACATCAATCACTGGCACGCTCAACAGCGGCAGTCTCTGGTGCAGATCGCTTTGCGTGAGCACCGCGACTGGTGCGCTGTCGCTCAGCAAATAACTGATCCGCTCGGCAGGATGCGCCGGATCGATCGGCACATAGCCGGCGCCGGCCTTGAGGATGGCGACCAGCCCGACCAATGTATCCAGGCCCCGGCGGGCGACGATGGCCACGCGGTCATCGGCTTTCACCCCGATGGCGATCAAGTGATGCGCCAAGGCATTGGCCTGGCGATTGAGCTGCAAGTAAGTCAGTGGCTGTCCGGCAAACACCGCTGCAATAGCCTGCGGACGCTCGGTGACCTGCGATTCGAAGCGCTGGGCAATCGTCAGCTCACGCGGGTAGTCAGCCTCGGTCGCATTGAAATCCACCAGCAACTGTTCGCGCTCATCTGCCGGCAGGATCGACAACCGGTCAAAGCCCACGTGCGGCGTGTGCTCCAGTGCCTCCAGCAACGTCATCAACGCTCCCTGCATGTACCCGCAGATACGCTGCGCATCAATGCCGGCCCCGGCCAATACCTTCAGGCGGAAGTCTTCACCGAGATCATCAACGCTGAGAGTCAGGCGATAGTTGGTGTGTTCCTCGGCAGCGAGCAATTGCATGCCGTGCCACGCCGCTTGCACCTCAGCGGATATCGGCCCGACCGGCACGCTGTGACGATAGTTGAGCAGCGTGCTGAACAGCGGCGTGCCCGCCGGCATGGCGCTGCATTGCTGCACCTGCGCCAGTTGCGCATGTTCATGGGCCAGCAACTGACTCAGGCGTTCGTGGGTCGCCAGTGCGGCGCCTTTGACGCTATGGGCGTTCAGCTCGATGCACAGCGGCAAGGTATTGATGAACACACCGAGTGCCCGCTCCGATCCTTCACCGCCCTGCAATCGCCCGAGCAACACCGTGCCAAACACCACGGCGTCGCGTCCGGACAATTGCCCCAGCACCTGTGCCCAGGCGAGGTGCATCAGGCTGGCGGCGCTGACCCCCAAACGCCGGGCCTGCTGACGGATGCTGTGGCTCAGCGCGTTTTCCAGGTCCAGTTGCGCCTCTTGTGCAGGGCCGTCGCTGGCCAGATTCTGCCCGTAAGGCAAGGTCGGCTCATCAACAGCGCCGAGCATCTCGCCGAAGAAACTGGCGTGCGCTTGCGCGGTCAGGCCGGAACGGGTGTGCGCCACGTAATTGCGGTACGGCACCGGTTCGCTCAGCAGCCCGTCGTTGCCCAGCAGAAACGCCTGCATCTCGTGCTGCAACACCTCCAGCGCCACGTGATCCATCACCAGGTGATGGAACAGCAGCAACGCCACCACGCGTTGATTGGCCTCATCGCGGCCGTGCACCACGCGCATCAGCGGCGCCTCGGTGACGGGCATGCGGTAGTTATCGATGGTGAAGCGTCTGCGCAACTGGCTCAGCGCATCGCCCGCTTCGGCGTCTAGCGGCAAGGCCTCGCAGCCCAGCGAAGCCTGACGCCAGACTACTTGCACCGGCTCTTCCAGCCCCTCCCAGAACAGCGACGTGCGCAGAATGTCATGGCGTTCGATTACCCGTTGCAGGGCATCAGTGAATACCTGCAAACGCTGCTCGTCGGCGAAGGCAAACTGCGCCTGCAGCACATACGGATCGCCCTGCGCGGCCGACAGATGATGGAACAAGATGCCGGTTTGCAAAGGTGCCAGCGGGTAGATGTCCTGAACATTGCGCACACCGCCGGGGACGCTTGCAACGATACGGTCGATCGTCGCTTGGTCCAGCGCTACCAGCGGCAACAATTCGGGTGTGATGCGCGGGCAATCGGCCGCAATGAGGTTTGCCGGCACCGCCGCATCAGGTTCTCCGCCCACAGCCGCAGCGAGCGCGGCCAATGTCGGCTGGCCAAAGAGCACACGAATATCCGCCGACAGGCCGGCCCGACGCATGCGCGCAACCAGATTGACCGCCAGCAACGAGTGACCGCCCAGTTCGAAGAAATGATCGAAGCGCCCTACCCGCTCGACCTTCAGCAACTCGGCCCAAATCCCGGCAATCACGGTTTCGACTTCACCGATCGGGGCTTCGTATTCCCGGCTCAGCAGCGCAGTCTGGTCGGGAGCCGGCAAGGCCTGGCGATCCAGTTTGCCGTTGGGGCTCAGTGGCAAGGCCGGCAAATACACAAACACGGCAGGCACCATGTAGGCCGGCAGATGCTTGAGCAATTGGCTGCGTAGCTGATCTGTTTCGACGAGTTCGCCGCTGTAGTACGCGACCAGACGCTGATCGCCCGGCACGTCTTCACGGGCCAGCACGGCCGCTTCGCGGACACCGTCGACCTGCGCCAGATGCGCCTGAATCTCGCCCAGTTCGATGCGTAGACCACGGATTTTGACCTGATCGTCATTACGCCCCAGGTACTCGATATTGCCATCGGCCAGATACCGTGCGACGTCACCCGTACGGTACAAACGTGCGCCGGGCTGATCACTGAACGGATCGTCGAGGAAACGTTCGGCGGTCAGCTCAGGCCGATTCAGATAACCCCGCGCCACCTGCACGCCGCCCAGATACATCTCGCCGACCACACCCCATGGCGTCGGTTGTTGGTGAGTATCAAGGATGTACACGCGGGTATTGCACAGCGGTTTGCCAATCGGTGGCGCGCCTTGCGGTACCGGCGAATTCGCCTCCAGCGTCCATACGGTGCTGTCGACGGTGGCTTCGGTCGGGCCATAAACGTTGTGCAGGCGTACCTGCGGCAGACGTTCACGCACGCTGCGTACCAACGCGGCCGTCAGCGCACCGCCACCACAGAACACATCGGTAAGGCTGCTGCACTCGCCCACCTCTGCCACTTCAAGGAATTGCTGCAACAGCGCCGGCACAAACTGAACGACGTTGACCTGTTGCTCACGAATCAGTTGCACCAGCGCGGCTGGATCGCGGTGGTCGTCCGGGCCCGCGAGGATCAGACGCATACCGCAGCTCAACGGCCAGAACAGCTCCCACACCGAGGCGTCGAAACTCAGCGGGGTTTTCTGCAACAGCGCGGCGCCGGTAGAAAGCGGACACAGGCTGGCGCTCCAGTGCAGCAGATTGCCCAGGTTGCGGTGCTCGACCATCACGCCCTTCGGCGTGCCGGTGGAGCCGGAGGTGTAAATCACGTAGGCCAGGTTCGCGGCGCTCAGGCCTGGCACCTGCGGATTACTTTGCGCAAGGTCTTGCCAGGTGCAATGGTCGAAATCGACCAACACACCGGCCCACTCGCCGATCAGCGCACGCGTCGGCGCATGCACCAGCACCGCCACTGGTGCGCTGTCCTCAAGCATGTAGGCCAGACGCTCAGCAGGATACCCCGGGTCCAGCGGCACATAAGCGCCGCCGGCCTTGAGAATCGCCAACAGACCAACCAGCAATTGCGGCCCGCGCTCGACGCAGATCGCCACCCGCGAATCGCGGCCCACGCCGCACTGGCGCAGGTGATGGGCGAGCTGGTTGGCGCGACGGTTCAACTCGGCGTAACTCAAACGCAATTCACCGGCCACCACGGCATCCGCGTCTGGCGTGCGCAACACCTGCGTCTCGAAGCGAGCATGAACAGTCTGCTCAAGATCGTGGGTGACAGTGGTTGCGTTCAGATCGACCAGCAGATGCTGACGCTCATCGTCCGCCAACAACGTTACCTGCTCCAACACCGCTTGATCGTTGCTGACCATCGCCTGCAACAGGCGCTGGAAGTAGCCGACGTAACGTTGAATAGTCGACTCATCGAACAAGGCAACGGCGTACTCCAGCACACCGCGAATGCCGTCCGGCGCATCTGCCAGCGTCAGCGACACATCGAATTTGGCAAAGTGGCTCGGTTCGGCAACGCTTTCCAGCGTCAGCTCGCCGAGACCCAGGCTGGCGCCGTGGCCACTGTCCCAACTGAACATCGCTTGAAACAACGGGCTGTGCGCCATGCTGCGCGCAGGCTTGGTGATTTCCACCACTTGTTCGAACGGCAGGTCCTGATGCGCCTGCGCCTCCAGCGTTCGCGCCTTGACCCGCGCCAACAGCGCCTCGGTGCTCAACTCGCCCGAAGTATCGATACGCAGCGCCAGGGTGTTGACGAACATGCCGATCAGGCCTTCGATCTCGGCGCGGGTTCGGTTGGCCACCGGCGAACCGATGACCACTTCGGCTTGCCCGGACAAACGACTCAACAGGCTCGCCCATGCGCCGAGCATGAGCATGTACATCGTCACGCCGTGACGCTGGGCCAAAGCCTTGAGTCCGGCACTCAGGCGTTCGTCGAGCACCACCTCGACGGTGTTGCCGGCGTAATCCTGCTGCGCCGGGCGCACACGATCAGTCGGCAGCGTCAAAAGTGCCGGAGCGCCCGCCAGGGTCTGTTGCCAGTACTCACTCTGGCGCTGCAACACCTCACCACTGAGCCAGCGCCGCTGCCACACTGCGTAGTCGGTGTATTGCAGCGCCAGCGGCGGCAGTGGATCTGGTTGACCGTGGCTGAACGCCTGATAAAGCGCCATCAGTTCACGGGTCAGAACCCCCATCGACCAGCCATCGGAGATGATGTGGTGCAGGGTCAGCAGCAGCACATGATGATCGTCGGCCAGCCGCACCAGGCGGCCGCGAATCAGCGCATCGTCTTGTAAGTCAAACGGCCCCGAGGCCTCGCCCTGAATCAGCGCCGCCAAGGTCTGGTCGGCTTGCGGATGCTGGCGCAGGTCTTCAACGCGCAGCAGCAGACCGCTGTCGACCGGGGCGATCAGCACTTGCGCATGGTCATTGAACTGGGCGAAACGGCTGCGCAGGGTTTCGTGACGCGCAACGATACGCGCCAAGGCTTGTTGCAGGGCATGCTCATTCAGTTGCCCACGCAGGCGCAGGCCGATGGGAATGTTGTACGCGGTGTTGGCGCCTTCCATTTGTGCGAGAAACCACAAGCGTTGCTGGGCGAACGACAGCGGCAACGCGCCGTCACGAGCCACCGCGACAATCTCCGGTTGCGTGCTGCGCCCGGCTTGCGCCACCGCCTCGGCAACCGCTGCCAGTTCGGCGTTGGCAAACAGATCGCCCAGCGCCAGCTCGACACCAAGACGCTGGCGAACCTGGGACACCATGCGCATGGCCAACAGCGAGTGACCACCGAGTTCAAAAAAATGATCCTGACGCCCGACTCGCTCGACTTGCAGCACCTGCGCCCAGATCTGCGCCAAGGCGCTTTCCAGTTCGTTGTGCGGCGCCTCGTATTCGCGGGTGAACAGCGCCGCTCGCTCGGGTTTCGGCAGGGCCTTGCGGTCGACCTTGCCATTGGCGGTCAACGGCAGCGCGTCGAGTCTGACGAAGGCCACCGGCACCATGTACTCCGGTAACTGGGTCAACAGGTGCGCGCGCAACTCGGCCACGGCCAACGGTTCGACCTGGCTCTGCTCGGTGAAATACGCCACCAGTCGCGGTTGGCCCGGCTCATCTTCACGCGCCAGCAGTACGGCTTCCTGAATACCGGGCAACTGATTGAGGCGGGTTTCGATCTCCCCGAGTTCGATACGCACGCCACGGATTTTCACCTGATCGTCGTTACGCCCCAGGTACTCGATCGTGCCGTCCGCACGCCAGCGTGCGAGATCGCCGGTGCGATACATGCGCGCATTCGACAAGGGGTGGAACGGGTCGTGGAGGAAGCGCTCGGCGCTCAGGTCGGCACGGTTCAAATAGCCGCGAGCGACCCCGGCACCGCCAACATACAACTCGCCCATGACGCCAATCGGCACCGGACGCTGCTGTTCATCGAGCAGATACACCGTGGCATTAGTCACCGGTTTGCCGATGTGCAAGGCATCGCCTGCCTCGATGCGTCCAGAGGTCGCAACCACGGTGGCTTCGGTCGGGCCGTAGTTGTTGATCACGTCGAACTGCTGATTGCGGCTGAACTGGCGCAAGCGGTCGCCACCGATCAGCAGCGTACGCAACGTCGGGTGTTCGAGGTTCTGGCTGAAGGCGTATTCGGCGACGGGTGTCGGCAGAAAACTCACGTCCAGTGGCTGCGCGCGCCACCACTCGAGCAGCGCATCGATATCCTCGGTACCTTCCTGAGTCGGTGCCAAGTGCAGGGTCGCGCCGGCACACAGCGCCGGCCAGACTTCCCAGGCCATGGCGTCGAAACCGAACCCGGCAAGGCTTGAAGTGTGGCGACCGGCGCACAGATCAAACGCTGTGCAATGCCAGTCGACCAGATTCGACAAGGTGCGGTGTTCGACCATCACGCCTTTGGGCAGGCCGGTGGAGCCGGAGGTGTAGATCACGTAGGCCAGTTGCGCGGCGGTCAGGCCCGGCACCTGCGGATCAAGGGTCTCGCTCAGCGGCCAGGTGCGCGGGTCAAGATCGATCACCGGCACCGCCAGCGTCGGCAAGCGCTCCCGCAGATTATTTTGGGTCAGCACTGCAACGGGGGCGCTGTCGCTGAGCAAGTAGTGCAGACGCTCAGCCGGGTGCGCCGGGTCGATCGGTACATAACCGGCACCGGCCTTGAGAATGGCGACCAGCCCGACCAGCGTATCGAGGCCTCGGCGGGCGACAATGGCGACGCGATCATCGGGTTTCACACCCAGTGCGATCAGATGATGAGCCAAGGCATTAGCATGCCGGTTGAGTTCGGCATAGCTCAGTTGCTCACCCAAGAACTGTGCTGCCACAGCTTCTGGCCGCTGCGCCACTTGGGCCTCGAAACGCTGGGCAATGTTCAACGTCGCGGGGAAATCGGCGTGACTGGCATTGAACGCCAGCAAAACCTGTTCGCGCTCGGCCGCTGGCAGAATCGGCAACTGGTTGAGCGCGGTGTCCGGCGCCTGCTCCAGCGCCAGCACCAGACTTTCCAGGGAGCAGTGCAAGTAATCGCAGATGCGCTGTGGATCGACCTCGGTGGTGGCCAGCAAGGTCAGGCTGAAGGTATCGCCGAAATCGTCGACGCTCAGGGTCAGCGGATAGTTGGTGCGTTCTTCGGAGCTGATCGTGCTGATGCCTTCCCAGGCCGCCAGGGTCTCGGCACTCGCCGTCGCCGCGTTGTGGCTGTGGCGGTAATTGAGCAAGGCACTGAACAACGGCGTCGGCGCGACCACGCCGCTGCAACGCTGGGCGAGTGCCAGTGGTGCGTGTTCGTGGCGCATCAGCGTGGTCAGGCGTTTGTGCGTCGCCTCCACCGCCGCACGCACGCCTTGTGCATCGACATCGACCCGCAACGGCAAGGTGTTGATGAAAATTCCCAGCGCCCGCTCGGTGGCTTCGGCGCCTTGCATACGGCCCATCAGCACCGTACCGAACACTACGTTTTGTTTGCCGGTGAGCACCGCCAGTACCTGCGCCCAACCCAGATGAAACAGGCTCGCGACACTCACGCCGAGCTGCCGCGCCTGTGCGCGCAGACGCTGGCCGAGCAACGGATTGACCGGCAGGCTCAGCTCAGCGATACCGAGGCCGTCGCCCTGCACATCCTGCAAACCGTAGGGCAGCGTCGGCTCGGCTATGTCAGCGAGCATGTCGCGGAAAAAAACCTCGTGCTCAGCTTCGCTGATGCCCAGCCGCGCCTGCGCCACGTAATTGCGAAACGGCACCGGCCGGCCGAGCGATTGAGCCTGGCCAGTGAGGCAGGCGAGCAGTTCGTGACGCACCACGTCGAGCGCCGAGTGGTCCAGCGCCATGTGATGGAACAACAACGTCGCGACCACGCGCTGACCGTCCTCATCCCACGCGTAGGCCAGACGCATCATCGGCGCGCACCGGACGTCCAGACGGAAATGCCGCGCATCGAAACGCTCGTGCAGTTGCTGCAGCGCATCACTTGCGCCGTCTGCCAGCACGATCTCTTCCATCGGCAACGGTGCCTGACGCCAGACCACTTGCAGCGGCACGTCCAGCCCTTCCCAATGCACCGCCGTGCGCAAGATGTCGTGGCGATCGATGACCTTTTGCAAGGCTTGAGCGAAGTCCTGCAGACGCTCGCGGCTGCTGAACGCAAAGTACGACTGCATGACGTACGGATCGCCCTGCTCGTTGCTCGCGTGGTGATAGAGAATGCCTTCCTGCAACGGTGCCAGTGGGTAGATGTCCTGCACATTGGCGGCGCCGCCTGGTACCTCGGCGAGCAAGCGGTCGAGGGTCGCCTGATCCACGTCAACCAGGGTCACCATCGCTGGCGTGATGTGCGTGGTGCCGGGGAGAATGCCGTTGGCCGGAACGTCAATCTGGCCGACGCGGGTGGCCGAGTATTGGCCGGCCTTGATCAGTTCGATCAGCGCCGGTTTGTGCTCGCGCAGCGCGGCCAGCAGCGCCGGATCGCTCAACGCCTGTTTGTTGCCGTTGACGCGCAATTGCTCATCGGTCACCGCCAACTGAATGTCTTTTGTCTTCAGGGTTGCCAACAGTTCGAGCACATTCACAGGACGATCTCCATTCTTTCCGTAATTGCGGCGTAGCCGGCCAGGGTCGGTTGTTCGAACAACCCCCTGACATCGGCTTCCATGCCTTCCTGACGTAACCGGCCGATCAGACTGACCGCCAGTAATGAGTGACCACCCAGTTCAAAGAAATGGTCGTGACGCCCTACCCGCTCGACGTTAAGCAGCTCGGCCCAGAGCCGTGCCAGGGTGATTTCGACGTCGCCAACCGGGGCTTCGTATTCGCGGGTTTTCAGCGATTGCTGATCCGGCGCCGGCAGCGCCTTGCGGTCGAGCTTGCCGTTGGGGCTCAGCGGCAAACTATCGAGATGCACAAACACCGTAGGCACCATGTAATCCGGCAAATGCTCGAGCAGTTGACTGCGCAGCAGGTCGATTTCCAGCCGTTCGCCGGTGTAATACGCGACCAGACGTTTGTCGCCGGGCACGTCTTCGCGAGCCACCACCACGGCTTCCTGCACACCTTTGATCTGGGCCAGGCGCGCCTGGATTTCGCCCAGCTCAATACGCAGACCGCGGATCTTCACCTGATCATCGTTACGCCCCAGGTATTCGATGTTGCCGTCCGCCAGATAGCGGGCGACGTCACCGGTGCGATACATCCGCCCGTTGGCCTGGAACGGATCGTTGAGGAAGCGCTCGGCACTCAGCTCAGGTCGGTTCAGATAACCGCGCGCCACCTGCACGCCAGCGATGTACAGCTCGCCGATCACGCCTTGCGGCACGGGTTGCTGTTGCGCATCAAGGATGTACATGCGGGTGTTGGCGATCGGTTTGCCAATTGGCGTGTTGTCCGGGGTCTGCTCGATCGTTCCCGCGCAGTCCCACGCGGTGACATCGACGGCGGCTTCGGTCGGGCCGTACAGGTTATGCAACGCGCTGCCCGGCAATTGCAGTTTGAAACGCCGCACCACACGGCCCGGCAACGCCTCGCCGCTGCACATTACCTGCCGCACGCTGTCGCAGCGTGTGGTGTCGCTATTGGCGAGGAACACATCGAGCATCGACGGCACAAAGTGCAGCGTGGTGATGTTTTCGGTTTCGATCACTTCAGTGAGGTATTGCGGATCCTTGTGTCCGTCGGGCCGCGCCATGACCAGGCGCGCGCCGGTCATCAGCGGCCAGAAGAACTCCCACACCGAGACGTCAAAACTGAATGGGGTTTTCTGCAATACCGAATCGGCAGCGGTCAGGCGATAGGCGTCCTGCATCCACAACAAGCGGTTGACCACCCCGGCATGTTCGTTGACCACGCCTTTCGGTTGGCCGGTGGAGCCGGAGGTGTAGATCACGTACGCGCTGTGCTGTGGTGTCAACGTCGGGATTTGCGGATTGTCGGCAGGCAGGGATTGCCAGGTGTTCTGGTCGAGGTCGATTACCGGTGCCGAGAACTCTCCCAATAGCGTGCGGGTCGCCCCGTGCACCAGCACCACGGCCGGCGCGCTGTCCTCGAGCATGTAGGCCAGACGCTCCGCCGGATAGGCTGGGTCCAGCGGCACATAAGCGGCGCCGGCCTTGTTGATCGCCAGCAGGCCGATGACCATTTCCAGGCTGCGCTCGACGCAGATTGCCACCCGTGAATCAACCTGTACGCCAAGGCTGAGCAGGTGCCGGGCCAAGCGGTTGGCGCGTTCGTTCAACTGCGTGTAGCTCAATGCCTGGTCGCCGGCGACAACGGCCACAGCCTGTGGCGTACGCTGCACCTGCGCTTCAAACAAGCCGTGCAGCGTCTGCTGCAAGTCGTAATCGACGTCGGTGGCATTGAGGCCGAACAGCAACGCCTGCCGCTCCTCGTCCGGCAACACCGTCAGGCAGTTCAACGGTTGTTGCGGTGTGTGCTCCAACGCTTCAACCAGCGCGATCAGCGCGTTGTGCATGTACTGGCCGAGGCGTGCTGCACCGATGCGCGAAGGGGTCATCACCGTCAGTGCGAAACCACTGCCGAGATCATCGACGTTGAGGGTCAACGGGTAATTGGTGCGCTCCTCGCCGGCCAGGGATTCGATGCCCTGCCAGGCCTCGCGCTTGGTAGTTTGCTGAGCTTCGCTGTCGCTATGGCGGTAATTGAGCATCGCGCTAAACAGTGGTGACGGTGCCGCGACACCGCTGCAACGCTGGGCCAATGCCAGCGAAGCATGTTCGTGAGCCAACAGCGCACTGAGCCGCGCATGGGTCGCCTTGACCCCGGCGCGCACATCGGTTTCGTCGACATCCACGCGCAATGGCAAGGTGTTGATGAACATGCCCAGCCCGCGATCTGCGCCCGCGCCGCCCTGCATGCGGCCCAGCAGCACCGTCCCAAAGACCACCCGTTCCTGACCGGACGTTGCCGCCAGTACCCGCGCCCAGGCGAGATGGAACAGACTGGCGACACTGACGCCGAGCAAGCGCGCCTGGCTGCGCAAACGCTGCGCCACCGTGGCAGGCAGCGCTTGGCAGACTTCCTCGATGTCATTCCCGTCGCCGTGCACGTCCTGCAAACCGAATGGCAGCGTCGGTTCGTCGATGTCACCGAGCATCTCGCGGAAGAACACTTCGTGCTCTTGTTCGCTAACGCCGAGGCGGGTCTGCGCCACATAGTTGCGGTATGGCACGGCGGGCACAGGTAGTCGCTCATCACCGTGCAAAATCGCCTGCATTTCTGCGCTGACCACCGCCAACGCGGTGTGGTCCATGGCGATGTGGTGGAACAACAGCATGGCGACGACGCGCTGATTGTCCGGGTCGAGGGCATACACCAGGCGCAACAGCGGTGCCTGGTCGAGGTCCAGACGCCAGTGCCGCGCATCGAAGCGCGCACGTAGTTGATCGATGGCTTCGCCCTGCGCGGGCTCCAGCGCCACAGCTTGAACCGGCAACTCCGCACGGCGCCAGACCACTTGCACCGGCGCCGCCAAGCCTTGCCAGACCACCGAAGTGCGCAGGATATCGTGGCGCGTCATAACCTGACGCAACGCCGCCGCGAACCGTTGAAACCGTTCAATACTGTCGAACGCCAGACACGATTGCAGCAGGTACGGATCGCCCTGCGCGGCGCTGAGGTGGTGATACAGAATCCCTTCCTGCAACGGTGCCAGCGGATAAATATCCTGCACATTGGCCGCGCCGCCCGGCACCGTGGCGACGATGCGCTCGATACTGGCCTGATCCAGTTGCACCAGCGTCAGCATGTCCGCAGTGATGTGCGTGCAATCGGCAGGAATCAGATTGTCCGGCACGGCGACCTCGCGGCCACTGCCCACCGCCGCCGCCAGCGCGGCCAGGGTCGGTTGGCTGAACAGCACACGCACGTCGGTGCTCAGATCGACCTGACGCATGCGCTCGATCAGCGTCACCGCCAGTAATGAATGCCCGCCCAGTTCGAAGAAGTTGTCGTGACGGCCGATCTGTTCGACCTTGAGGACGTCCGACCAGATCTGCGCCAAGGCGATTTCCACCGAACCTTGTGGCGCGGCATATTCGCGGCTCAGCCACGCCATTTGATCCGGTTCTGGCAACGCCTTGCGATCGAGTTTGCCGTTGGCGGTCAGCGGCAGTGCTTGCAGGCGCACGTAAGCGGCAGGCACCAGGGCTTGCGGCAACTGTGCTTGCAAATGACTGCGCAAATCCTCGATCTCGACGTTCAGGCGTTCGGTAAACCAAGCCAGCAACTGGCCGTCGCGTACCAGCACCACGCAATCCTGCACGGCTTCGTGAGCGCTCAACGCCGCTTCGATTTCGCCCAATTCGATGCGCACGCCGCGCAGTTTGACCTGATCATCGTTGCGCCCCAGGTATTCGACGTTGCCGTCAGCCAGCCAGCGCGCGAGGTCGCCGGTGCGGTACATGCGCGCCTGCGGTTCATCGCTGAACGGGTCGTCGAGAAAGCGTTCGGCAGTCAGCTCGGGGCGATGCAGATAACCGCGCGCCACGCCGGCACCGCCGACATACAACTCGCCAGCAACGCCAACCGGTACGGGGCGCTGCTGGTCATCGAGCAGGTAAATCTTCGCGTTGGCCATCGGCCGACCGATATGCAGCACCTGCCCGGCCTCGACCGCGCCGCAGGTGGCAACCACCGTGGCTTCGGTCGGGCCGTAGTTGTTGATCACCGCGAACGTCTGCTGACGCGGGAACTGGCGCAATTTGTCGCCACCGATCAGCAACGTGCGCAAGGTCGGGTGGCCGAGGTCACGACTGAAGGCGTATTCGGCGACAGGCGTGGGCAGGAAACTCACCTGCAACGGCTGCGCGCGCCACCACGCCAGCAATTCGTCGAGGTGCTCGTTGCTCACCGATTGCGGTGGCAGATGCACGGTCGCGCCGATGCACAGCGCTGGCCAGACCTCCCACGCCATGGCATCGAAACCAAACCCGGCGACACTCGACGTGTGGCTGCCCGCGTGCAGGTCAAAGGCGCCGTTGTGCCAGTGCACGAGGTTTTCCAGCGTTGCGTGTTCGACCATCACGCCTTTCGGCTGGCCGGTGGAGCCCGAGGTGTAGATCACGTAGGCCAGATGCGCCGGGGTCAGCATCGGCACCTGCGGATTGCTGTCCGGCAGATGCGCCCAGTCAAGGCGATCGAGATCGATCACGCGCGCAGCACCGAGCAAATCACGCGTCGAGGCCTCGGCCAGAACCGCCAATGGAGCGCTGTCCTCCAGCAGGTAGGCAATGCGTTCCGCCGGGTAGGTGGGGTCGACCGGCACATAACCGGCGCCGGACTTGAGGATCGCCAGCAGCGCCACCAGCATCTGCGGGCTGCGCCGCACGCACACGGCGATGCGGTCGTCAGGCTGCACGCCAAGGCTGAGCAGATGGTGGGCCAGGCGGTTGGCGCGTTGATTGAGCTGGCCATAGGTCAACGCTTGCCCGCCCTGCACCACCGCCAGCGCATCCGCCCGTTGTGCCGCCTGAGCCTCGACCAGCGCATGAAGGGTTGCGCCACGGCGAAACGCGACGGCACTCCGATTGAAATCGACCAGCAGTCGCGCCTGCTCCGGCAGCGACAGAATCGGTAGCTGATCGAGTGGCGTCTGGGGCTGCTGCTCCAGCGCTTGCACCAGTTGCTCCAGTGCGGTGTGCATGTAACTGCAGATCCGCTGCGCACCGATCTCGGCGAGCGCCAGCACGTCCAAGGCAAAACCGTCGCCCAGATCATCCACCGACAGGGTCAGCGGATAGTTGCTGCGCTCCTCGCCACCGAGCATGCGCACGCCTTGCCAGATCCCCTGGCCGTCGCGCGGCTGTTGTGCGGCGGCGCTGTGCCGGTAATTGAGCAAGGCGCTGAACAGCGGCGCAGAACCCGGCGTGCCGCTGCAGCGTTGAGCCAGCGCCAGTGACGCGTGTTCATGAGCGAGCAGCGCCGTCAGCCGCGCGTGGGTGGTTTTCACCCCGGCGCGCACGCTCTCAGCGAGACCCACCCGCAGCGGAAGGGTATTGATAAAAACCCCCAACGTGCGGTCGGCGCCCTCACCGCCCTGCATACGCCCCATCAACACGGTGCCGAAGACCACGTCGCGACGGCCGGAAACGACGCCCAACACTTGCGCCCAGGCCATGTGCATCAGGCTCGCCGGGCTGACGCCCAACTGCCGGGCCTGTTCGCGCAGGCGACGATTGAGCGCGGCATCGACCGCTTGCAGCGCTTCTTCGATACCACGCCCGTCGCCCTGAACATCCTGCAGACCGAAGGGCAAAGTCGGCTCGTCGATGTCGCCGAGCATCTCGCGGAAGAACGCCTCATGTTCCTGCTCATCGGCGCCGAGGCGTGCCTGCGCTACGTAATTGCGGTACGGCATCGGCGGCGTCAGTGTGTCGAGCTGATCGAACATCAACGCGTGCATTTCCCGGCCGATCACGTCCATGGCGGTGTGGTCGAGAATCGAGTGATGGAACAGCACGATGGCGACCACTTGCTGTTGCGCCGGATCCTCGGCGTAGACCATGCGGATCAGCGGCGCAACGCTCAGGTCGAGGCGGAAATGCCGGGCATCGAAACGCGCGTGCAGCTGTTCGAGAATGTCGCCGTCCTGCGCATTCAGCAGCACCTGCTGGACGACCATCTGCGCCTGCCGCCAGACTACTTGCTGCGGGCTCGGCAAGCCTTGCCAGACCACGCTGGTGCGCAGAATGTCGTGACGGGCGATGACCTGCTGCAAGTGCTCGGCGAAGCTGTGCAAACGTTCAAGACTGTCGAAGGCCAGACGCGATTGCAGCAGGTACGGATCGCCCTGTTCGGCACTGAGGTGGTGATAAAGAATGCCTTCCTGCAACGGTGCCAGCGGATAGATATCCTGCACATTCGCAGCACCGCCCGGCACCGTCGCGACGATACGATCGATGCTGGCCTGATCGAGTGTGGTCAGGGTCAGCATGTCGGGCGTGATGTGTGTGCAATCGGCCGCAATCAGATTTGCCGGCACATCGATTTCCCGGCCACTGCCCAAGGCCCGCGCCAGCGCGGCCAGGCTCGGTTGGTTGAACAGCACGCGCACATCGGCGCTTAAACCGGCCTGACGCATGCGTTCGATCAGGCTCACCGCCAACAGCGAATGGCCGCCGAGTTCGAAGAAATTGTCGTGACGGCCGATCTGTTCGATGTTGAGTACGTCGGCCCATATCTGCGCCAGCGCCATTTCGACCGGGCCTTGTGGCGCTTCATATTCACGGCTGAGCCAGGCGTCCTGATCCGGTTCGGGCAAGGCCTTGCGGTCGAGTTTGCCGTGAGCCGTGAGCGGCAGGCTGTCCAGTCGCACGTAAGCGGCCGGGACCAAAGTGTCCGGCAGCCGCGCGTGCAGATACTGGTGCAAATCGCCGATCTCGACAGACTCGATTGCGGTAAACCAGGCGACCAGACGGCCGTCGCGCACCAGCACCACGCATTCGCGCACCGCGGCGTGAGCGCTCAGCGCCGCTTCGATTTCCCCGAGTTCTATACGCACGCCGCGCAGTTTTACCTGATCATCATTGCGCCCCAGGTATTCGATATTGCCGTCCGCCAGCCAGCGAGCGAGGTCGCCGGTGCGGTACATCCGCGCATGCGGTTCATCGCTGAACGGGTCGTCAAGGAATTGTGCTGAGGTCAGTTCCGGACGATTCAGATAGCCGCGCGCAACCCCGGCGCCGCCTACATACAACTCGCCTTGTACACCGGTCGGCACTGGTTGTTGCTGACGGTCCAGCAAATAGACTTTGGCATTGGCAATCGGCCGGCCAATGTGCAAAACCCGCCCGGGCTCGATGCGCCCGGACGTCGCCACCACCGTGGCTTCGGTCGGGCCATAGTTGTTGATCACATCGAACGTCTGATCTCGCGGGAACTGGCGCAATTTATCGCCACCGATCAGCAATGTGCGCAGGGTCGGATGGCCCAATTCACGACTGAAGGCATATTCGGCCACCGGGGTTGGCAGAAAGCTCACCTGCAACGGCTGCGCGCGCCACCATTCGAGCAGTTCATCAAGATGTTCGTTTTTGATCGAAGACAGTGGCAGATGCACGGTCGCGCCAACGCACAACGCCGGCCAGACTTCCCAGGCCATGGCATCGAAACCGCAACCGGCGACGCTGGCGGTGTGGCTGCCGGCATGCAGATCGAAGGCTTCGGCGTGCCAGTGCACGAGGTTTTCCAGGGTGCGGTGCTCGACCATCACGCCTTTCGGCTGCCCGGTGGAACCGGAGGTGTAGATCACGTAGGCCAGATTCGCCGGGGTCAACCTCGACAGCACTGGGTTGGTGTCAGGTAAGTGCTGCCAGTCGCCGGCATCCAGATCGATGACGGGAACAACGCCAAGCAGCTCGCGCGTCGACGCCTGCGCCAGCACCGCGATCGGGTCGCTGTCCTGCAACAGGTAGGCGATGCGCTCTGCCGGGTAATCCGCATCGATCGGCACGTAACCGGCGCCGGCCTTGAGAATCGCCAGCAGCGCGACGAGCATGTCCGGCCCGCGACGCAGGCACAGCGCAACACGGTCATCGACTTGCACGCCGAGACCGATCAAGTGATGGGCGAGACGATTGGCGCGCTGATTCAGTTCACGGTAGCTGAGCCGTTGCTCGCCCTGCACCACCGCCAGCGCTTCGGGATGTGCCGCCACTTGCGCTTCAAACAGGCGCGGCACGGTCTGCGCCGGCGGGAATTCACGACCGCTGATGTTGAAGCCGACCAGCACTCGCTGCCGCTCACTCGGCGACACGATCGACAGTTGCTGCAACGGCGCCGTTGGCGTGTACTCAAGTGCCGTGACCAGGCTGTGCAACGCGGTTTGCAAGAAATCGCAGACCCGCGCGCCATCCACTTGCGGCACGGCTTGCACGTTCAGGCGGAACCCGTCGCCGAGGTCGTCGACACTGACCACCAACGGATAGTTACTGCGCTCGCGGGAGCTGAGAATCTGCACGCCGTCCCACGTTACAGCGGCCGACTCCGGCGCACTGTGGCGGTAGTTGAGCAAGGTGCTGAACAGCGCCTGCGACCCGGCGACACCACTGCAACGCTGGGCCAGCGCCAACGAAGCCTGCTCATGGCCGAGCAACTGCGCCAGACGTGCATGGGTACCCCGCACGCCGCTCTCTACCGAATCAGCCCCGACGCTGACGCGCAGCGGCAAGGTGTTGATGAACATGCCCAACGCCCGATCTGCGCCTTCGCCGCCCTGCATGCGCCCGAGCAATACCGTGCCGAACACCACGTCCTGCTGGCCGGACACCTGCGCCAACACCTGAGCCCAGGCCTGATGCACCAGACTGGCCACACTGACACCGAGCCGCCGCGCCTGCTCACGCAGACGTTTACCGAGGTCGGCATCGAGCTCGGAATGACTGTCGAGAATGTCGCTGCCGTCGCCGTGCACGTCCTGCAGACCGAAGGCCACGGTCGGCTCGTCGATATCGCCAAGCATCTCGCGGAAGAACGCCTCATGGGCCTGATCATCAACGCCGAGCCGCGCCTGGGCGACAAAGTGGCGGTATTGCACCGGCGGCGGCAGATGCTCGCTGCGACCAAGCATGACGTCATTCATTTCCGCGACCAGCACGTCGAGGGCGGTGTGGTCGAGGACGATATGGTGCATCAGGAGAATGCCGATCCAGCGCTTGTGCGGCTGATCTTCGGTGTAGACAAAACGCATCAGCGGCGCGCGATTGAGGTCCAGACGATAGTGGCGTGGATCGAAACGCGCCTGCATCTGCTCGAGCACGTCGCCGTCGAGTTCGTCAGCATCGACGCGTTCCAGCGCCAGTGGCGCCTCGCGCCAGACCACTTGCACCGCCTCTTCAAGCCCTTCCCAGACGATGCCGGTGCGCAGAATGTCATGGCGCGCGATCACGCCGTTCAAGGCGCGAACGAAGGTTTTGATCTGCGCCAGACCGTCGAAGGCAAATTGCGCCTGCAACACATACGGATCACCGGCAGCGGTGGCCAGATGGTGATAGAGAATTCCCGCCTGCAAAGGCGCCAGGCCATAGATATCCTGCACATTGGCGATGTCGCCCGGCACGGTTGCAACGACACGGTCGATCGCGGCTTGATCGAGATTGGTCAGCGGCAACATGGCCGGGGTGATGCGCGTACAACCCGGCTCGATCAGGTTGCCGGGAACGACGATGCCGCGTTCGCTGCACAAGGTCGCCGCCAGCGCGGCCACACTCGGCTGACCGAACAGCACGCGCACGTCACAGTGCAGATCCTGTTGGCGCATGCGTTCGATCAGCTTCACTGCCAGCAGCGAATGACCGCCGAGCTCGAAGAAATTGTCATGGCGGCCGACCTGCTCGACACCAAGCAATGTCTGCCAGAGACCAGCAATCAGATTCTCTACCGCTCCGACCGGCGCTTCGAAACCGCGCCGCGCGAATGCATCGCTGTCCGGTGCCGGCAAGGCTTTGCGGTCGAGCTTGCCGTTGGTGGTCAGCGGGAAGGCTTCCAGGCGCACGAAGGCGCTTGGCACCATGTAGTCAGCCAACCCCGCCAACAGATGATCACGCAATTGCGCCACATCCGGCGCAGCGCCTGCGTCGGCCAGCCAGTAGGCGACCAGACGCTGATCGCCGGGGCTGTCCTCACGAGCGATTACCACGGCTTCGCGCACGCCTTCGCAAGTAGACAGCCGCGCCTCGATCTCGCCCAACTCAATGCGGAAGCCGCGAATTTTCACTTGATCGTCATTGCGACCGAGGTATTCGAGGCTGCCGTCGGCGGCCCAGCGCGCGAGGTCGCCGGTTTTATACAGCCGCGCATCGACATTTTCAGTGAACGGATCATTGATAAAACGCTCGGCAGTCAATGCTTCACGATTCAGATAACCGCGCGCCACCCCGGCCCCGCCGACGTACAACTCGCCAATCACGCCGACCGGTACCGGTTCGCGCTGAGCATCGAGGATATACAGTTGCAGATCGGGAATACGCACGCCAATCGGGCTGACGCCGAGCAACTGCGCGTCGGCGGCTTGCAGCGGTCGATAGGTCACGTGCACGGTGGTTTCGGTGATGCCGTACATGTTCACCAGCCGCGTGCCGGCATTGCCGACCCGCGCATACCACGGCTTGAGCAAGCCCGGCTCCAGCGCTTCGCCGCCGAACACCACCTCCCGTAACGAGTGTTGCAGCTGACTGCGGCCCTGCGCGGCGATCAGTTGGCGGAAGGCGCTCGGCGTCTGGTTAAGTACGGTCACGCCGGTCTGGCAGAGCAATGCATAGCAGTCGTCCGGCGAACGGCTGACGGCTTGCGGGACCAGCAGCAATTGCCCGCCGAACGCCAGCGCGGCCCAGATTTCCCAGACCGAGAAGTCGAACGCGAAGGAATGGAACAACACCCCGATGTCTTGCGGGTTGAACTGGAACCAATCGTGGGTGGCGGAAAACAACCGCGCCACGTTGCGGTGCTCGACCATCACGCCTTTGGGTAAACCGGTGGAACCGGAGGTGTAGATCACGTAAGCCAGATGCGCCGGGGTCAGCTCAGGGATCTGCGGATTGCTGTCGAGTTCGGCCTTGAGGTGAGCGCTGTCGAGGTCGATCTGCGGCACTTCGAGAGCGGCCACGCGCTCGCGCGTCGCCGCCTGCATCAGCACCGCTGCCGGGGCGCTGTCCTGCAAGGTGAAGCTGATTCTGTCGAGCGGATAGGCCGGATCGATCGGCACGTAACCGGCGCCGGCCTTGAGCACCCCAAGCAGGCCGATGATCATTGGCGCGCCACGCTCAACGCAGATCGCCACGCGGTCGTCGGGACGAATGTTCAGGGCCAGCAGATGATGCGCCACCTGGTTGGCGCGCCGGTTGAGTTCGCCGTAACTGAGGGTTTGTCCGTCGAATATCAGCGCCGTGGCCTCAGGCTGGGCCTGGGCATGGGTTTCGAATTGCTGGTGAATCAACAGGGTTTCCGGGAACTGTGCCAGCGGCGAATTGACGCCGTACAGCAAGTGTTCGCGTTCGCTCGCCGGGAGGATGCGCAGCGTTTGCAGCGGCACATCGGCGCTGGTTTGCAAGGCTGCGAGCAGACTCTCCAGCGCCGTGTTCAGGTACGCGGCCATGCGCTCGGCCCCCAGCGCTGCATCCGCCAGCGCGGTGATGCGCAAGTCGGCGCCGAGGTCATCGATGTTGATGGTCAGCGGATAGTTGGTGCGCTCGCGGGCACCCAACACCTGCACACCGGGGGCGATGTCGATCACCTCCGCCACTTCCTCAACGCTGCTGTGTCGGTAGTTGAGGATCGCGCTGAACAGCGGCGTCGGCACCGCAACGGCGCTGCAGCGTTGCGCCAGGGCTAGCGAAGCCTGCTCGTGCGCCAGCAGCGCGGTCAGGCGCCGATGGGTCGCCAGCACGCCGGCGCGCACGCTTTGCTCGCCAACATCAACGCGCAGCGGCAAAGTGTTGATGAACATGCCCAACGCTTGCTCGCCGCCCTCGCCCGCGTCCATCCGCCCCAGCAGCACGGTGCCGAACACCACCGCCGTGCGCCCGGACAATTGCCCGAGCACCCGCGCCAGGGCCAGATGCGTCAGGCTCGCGACGCTGACGCCGAGCTGCCGTGACTGCTCGCGCAACTGCCGGCTCAAGCGGCTGTCGAGCATCAGCGAGGCTTCCTCGATGGCGTGGCCATCGCCCTGCACATCCTGCAAACCACAGGGCAGCGTCGGCTCGTCGATATCCGCGAGCATGTCGCGGAAAAATGCTTCCTGCGCCTGCTCGTTACCGGCTTTGCGTGCCCTGGCCAAGTGATCGCGATACGGCACAGCGGCAGGCACTTGCGCGGTCTGCCCGAGCAGACAGGCCTGAATTTCCCGGCGCAGCACATCCAGCGCCACGTGATCCATGATCATGTGATGAAACAGCAACAGCGCGACCACGCGGCCCTGCGCGGCATCCTGCGCATACACCAGGCGCAGTAAAGGCGCTTGCTGCATGTCGAGACGGAAGTGTTGCGGGTCGTGGCGTGCGAGCAGTTGCGTGAGCACGTCGGCGGCACTGTCGACGGGGACTTCCTCACACACCAGCGGCGCCTCGCGCCAGACCACTTGCAGCGCTTCGTCGAGATATTCCCAGACGAACGAGGTGCGCAGGATGTCGTGACGTTTTACCACCCAGCGCAGCGCGTCGGCGAAGGCGTCCAGCCGTTCCTGGCTGTCGAATACGAAGCGCGCCTGCGAGATGTAAGGGTCACCGGCAGGGGCCGAGAGGTGGTGATAGAGCATGCCTTCCTGCAACGCGGACAACGGATAGATGTCCTGCACGTTGGCGGCGCCACCCGGCACCGTGGCGACGATGCGGTCGAGGGTTTCCTGATTCAGTTGCACCAGCGGCAGCATATCCGGGGTGATGCGAAAGGCCGGGCTCAGCCAGTCGCCGCCGTGTTGGGCGACCAGCTCCAGCAGTTGCGCCTTGTGCGCCGCGAGGCTGTCCCACAACGCGTCATCCAGCGCGTCGTCGCTGCCCAGAATGACCAGGTCTTCATCTTCCTGTTGAAGGCGGATCGCACGGGTGGAAATGGCAGCCATCAGTTCGCTGAAATGCATGAGGTAACCTGCTGTAAATTCGAAAAAAAATGAGCGCGCAGCAGCGAGTCCATGCAGGCGGCGCGCAGCCTGGAAAAACTAAAACATCGGGGCGTGGGTGTCTGACATGGGAAGCGGGGACAAGCTGCCAGCGTGAGCACCGCAAGTCCCCGTGGGAGCGAGCCTGCTCGCGAATGCGTTGGTTCAGTCAATGTTGATGGCGACTGACACAGCGCTTTCGCGAGCAGGCTCGCTCCCACAGGTTTCGTGTCCGACGATCAGAGCCGGCGTTTGCGGTTGAGGCTCGGGATGGTGGTCTGGGCGATTTCGACCTGCTTCGCCTGCCGCGAGGTCTGTGCCGCCAGCGCGGTCAGTGTCGGCTGGCTGAACAGCGTGCGCGCGTCGACATGCAGGCCAGCCAGACGCATGCGCGCGACCAGACTGACCGCCAGCAACGAATGCCCGCCCAGCTCGAAGAAGTTGTCGTGCCGGCCCACCTGCTCGACCTTGAGCACCTGCGCCCAGATCTGCGCCAACGCGGTTTCCACGTCGCCTGCGGGGGCCTCGTAAGGACGACTGAGCAGCGCCTCCGCCCCCGGCTCCGGCAACGCCTTGCGGTCGATTTTGTCGTTTGGCGTCAAGGGCAACGCCGCCAACCTCACGTAGGCGCCAGGCACCATGAACTCCGGCAACTGCGCCAACACATGCGCTCGCAATGCTTCCAGCGTCGGTGCAGCCAGTTCGGCGCGCAGGGTGTAATAAGCCACCAGCCGCTCATCGCTTACCAGCACCACCGCCTCGCGAATGGCCGGGTGTTCCAGCAGGCGCGCTTCAATCTCGCCCAGCTCAAGACGCACCCCGCGCAGCTTGACCTGAAAGTCGTTACGACCGAGGAATTCGAGGTTGCCATCGGCGCCATAACGCACCAAATCACCGGTGCGATACAAGTGATCACCAGGCACGAACGGACTGTCGATAAAGCGTTCGGCCTGCAATTGCGGCAGTCCCAGATAGCCCCGCGCCACGCCCACCCCGCCAATGTGCAAATGCCCACTGACGCCTGACGGCACTGGCTGATCAAAGGCATCAAGGACGTACAGCCGCGTGTTGCTCAGGGCCTTGCCGATCGGTACCAGTGTCTGCGGCACCGGCTCGCCGGGTTGCAGCGTCCAGCCACTGCTGTCGACCGTGGTTTCGGTCGGCCCGTAGACGTTGTGCAGGCGCACCCACGGCAGGCGCTCGCGCACTTGCCGGGCCAGCGCGACGGTCAACTCGCCGCCACCGTTGAGCACATCGGTCAGGCTGGTGCACTGGCTGACATCGTCCTGTTCGAGGAACTGCTGCAACAAGGCCGGCACGAACTTGACCACGGTTATGTTTTGCTCACGAATCACTTGCGTGACATACGCCGAATCGCGATTGCCATCGGCTCGCGCCAGGACCAGGCGCATGCCCGAGCACAGTGGCCAGAAGATCTCCCACACCGAACTGTCGAAACTGTACGGGGCCTTTTGCAGCAACGCCCCGTGTTCAGTCGGCGGCGACAACTGCGAACCCCAATGCACCATGTTGCAGGCGCTGCGGTGCTCGATCATCACGCCTTTCGGCGTGCCGGTGGAGCCGGAGGTGTAGATCATGTAGGCCAGATTCGCCGCGACGAGACCGGGCACCTGCGGATTCTCGTGCGGTTGGTCCCGCCATACACCGAGATCGAGATCGATCAGTGGCACGCCGGGTTCGCCGAGCAAATCACGCGTTGCGGCATGCACCAGCAGCGCGACCGGAGCGCTGTCCTGCAACATGTAGTTGAGCCGTTGCTGCGGATAATCCGGATCGAGCGGCACATAAGCACCGCCGGCCTTGAGAATGCCCAACAGACCGATCACCAGTTCAGGCCCGCGCTCGACGCAGATCGCGACCCGCGAATCCGGTTGCACGCCGAGCCCGCGCAGATAATGGGCCAGGCGGTTGGCCTGCTCGTTCAACTCGCGATAGCTCAGGCGTTGCTCGGCGAACTGCACGGCGATGGCATCCGGCTTGCGCTGTACCTGTTGTTCAAACAGCGCCTGAAGTGGCTGATCCAGCGGGCAGTCGACTGCCGTATCGTTGAACTCGATCAGCAGCCGTTGCAGTTCTTCCTGCGGTAACAACGGCAGGCTATTCAGCGGCCGCTGCGGCGTGTTCTCCAGCGCTTCGACCAACACGCTCAGCGCTGACTGCACATAACTGCAAATCCGCTGTGCGCCGATGCTCGACAGGGTGCGGGTGGTCAAGCGCAAGCCTGTGCCGAGGTCATCGACACTCAGGGTAAACGGGTAATTGGTCCGCTCCTCGTTAGCCAGGGTCTCGATGCCCTGCCAGGTTTGCCGCGAGGTTTTTTGCTCGACATCATCGCTGTGCCGATAGTTGAGCAAGGCGCTGAACAGCGGTGCCGGCGCAGCAACGCCGCTGCAACGCTGGGCCAGCGCCAACGAAGCGTGTTCATGGGCAAGCAACGCGCTCAGGCGCGCATGGGTGGACTTCAGCGCTGCGCGCGCACCCTCGCCGACATCGACCCGCAGCGGCAAGGTGTTGATGAACACCCCGAGCGCCCGGTCGGCACCCGCGCCACCCTGCATGCGGCCCATCAACACCGTGCCAAATACGACACTTTGCTGCGCGGAGGTCGCCGCCAATACTTGCGCCCAGGCGAGGTGGATCAGGCTGGCGATGCTCACGCCCGCCAGGCGCGCCTGCTGCTGCAGGCGCTGATAGAGAGCGCTGGCCAGCGCCTGCTCGGCTTCTTCGATGTTGCTGCCGTCGCCCTGCACGTTCAGCAAAGCGAACGGCAAGGTCGGCTCGTCGATGTCGCCGAGCATCTGCCGAAAGAACGCTTCATGCTCCTGCTCGCTGACACCCAGGCGCGTCTGCGCCACATAGTTGCGGTACGGCACCGGTGCTGCCAGCGGTTCGCCGTGCCCGGACAGGCTGGCGTGGATTTCTTCGCGCATCGCCTCCAGCGCAATGTGATCCATCGCCAGGTGATGGAACAACAAGATGCCGACCACCCGATTGTGCGCGGGATCACGGGCATACATCAGGCGCAGCAGCGGCGCCTGACTGACATCGAGGCGATAACGCCGCGCGTCGAAACGCTCGTGCAATTGATCGATGATCGCGCCACGGGCAGGATCAAATTCAACCTCCTGCACCGGCAAAATCGCCTCGCGCCAAACGACCTGAACCGGCGACGTCAGCCCTTCCCAAACCACCGCCGTACGCAGAATGTCGTGCCGCGCCATGACCTGACGCAGCGCAGCGGCAAAGGCCTCGACCCGCTCGAGGCTGTCGAACGCCAGCAGCGATTGCAGCAAATACGGATCGCCCTGCGCAGCGGTGATGTGGTGATAGAGAATGCCTTCCTGCAACGGTGCCAACGGGTAGATATCCTGCACATTGGCGGCACCGCCCGGCACGGTCGCGACGATACGCTCGATCATCGCCTGATCCAGTTCAACCAATGGCAACAGGTCCGGCGTGATGTACGTGCAATCGGGCGCAATGCGGTTAGCCGGCACCTCGACTTCGCGGCCGCTGCCCTCTGCCGCCGCTAACGCCGCCAGTGTCGGTTGGTTGAACAGCACGCGAACATCGCTGCTCATGCCAATCTGGCGCATGCGTTCGATCAGGCCCACGGCCAACAAGGAGTGGCCGCCCAGCTCGAAGAAATGGTCGTGACGCCCTACCCGGTCGACTTGCAAGACCTCGGCCCAGATCTGGGCGAGAGCGATTTCGACGTCACCTTGTGGCGCCTCGTATTGACGGCGGATCAGCGCGTCCGGCCCCGGTGCCGGCAACGCCTGGCGATCGAGCTTGCCGTTGGCGGTCAGCGGCAAACTCGCCAGGCGCATGTAAGCGGCCGGCAGCATCGTGGCCGGCAAGCGCGATGTCAGGTGCACGTGCAGTTGCAGGATGTCCAGCGCTTCACGCTCGGTGAACCATGCCAACAGTTGACCGTCGCGCACCAGCACCACGGCTTCCTGCACCGCGTCATGGCTGGCCAGTGCGGCTTCGATCTCGCCGAGCTCGACACGCACCCCACGAACTTTCACCTGGTCATCGTTGCGACCGATGTACTCAAGATTGCCGTCGGCGCGCCACCGCGCGAGGTCGCCGGTGCGGTACATGCGCGCATCAGGCTGCGCACTGAACGGGTCGTCGAGAAAGCGTTCGGCCGTCAGGTCCGGACGGTTCAGATAACCCCGGGCAACCCCGGCGCCGCCAACATACAGCTCGCCAATGATGCCGATCGGCACCGGACGCTGCTGATCATCGAGCAGATAAGCCGTGGCATTGCTCACGGGTTTGCCGATGTGCAACGCCTGCCCCGGGCTGATCAGCCCCGAGGTGGCGACCACCGTGGCTTCGGTCGGGCCGTAGTTGTTGACCACCGCAAAACCTTGCGCTCGGCTGAACTGGCGCAGACGATCGCCGCCAATCAGCAAGGTGCGCAAGGTCGGATGATCGAGTTTTTGGCTGAAGGCGTATTCGGCAATCGGCGTCGGCAGAAAGCTGACATCCAGCGGCTGCGCACGCCACCAGGCAAGCAGCGCATCGATGTCTTCGCTGCCTTCGCTCGCGGGTGCAAAATTCAGCGTTGCCCCGGCACACAGCGCCGGCCAAACCTCCCAGGCCATTGCGTCAAAACCGAAGCCAGCCAGGCTTGAGGTATGCTGCCCGGGGCCAAGTCCAAACGCCGCACAGTGCCAGTCGACCAGATTGCCCAGCGTGCGGTGCTCGACCATCACGCCTTTGGGCAACCCGGTGGAGCCAGAGGTGTAAATCACATAGGCGAGGTGGTGGGTGTTCAACCCCGTCACGTCGGGATCGGTCAAGTTGTCGAGCGGCCACTCGCGCCGATCCAGGTCGATCACCGGCAGCGTTGTGGCGGGCAGACGATCACGCAGATCGCTTTGCGTCAGCAGCGCCACCGGAGCACTGTCGCTGAGCAAGTAACTCAGGCGCTCGGGCGGATGCGCCGGATCAATCGGCACATAAGCAGCACCAGCCTTGAGAATCGCCAACAGCCCGACCAGCGTGTCCAGGCCACGGCGTGCAACGATTGCCACACGATCGTCAGGAAGCACGCCGAGGCCGATCAGATGGTGGGCCAACGCATTGGCTTGCCGATTCAGCTCGGCATAAGTAAGGGTTCGTCCCTGATACGTCGCGACCACCGCGTCCGGCTCTTCGGCCACTCGCGATTCGAAGCGCTGATGAATCAGTCGGCCTTGCGGATAACTGACCCGGGTGTCGTTCCACTCATTGAGCCGGGCCAGTTCTGCCGGGCTATTGAGGTTGAAATCGGCGATCGCCAGCGCCGGGCATTCCAGGCCTTGCTGCAGAATTAGCAGCAAGCGTTCAGTCAACGCCGCGATCTCGTCAGCCGTGAAATAGGCCGGTGAATACACCAGATGCAACCAAGCCTTGTCGGTGTAACGGTTGCTGCGCAGGTGAATGGCCAGCGGAGTCGCCTCGTGCTGGTTGGAGACCTTGACCGAGTGTCCCGAAGCCTCACCGTAACGGTAGTCATGGTCGTCCTGTTCGTAGGACAGCGACAGCTCGAACAGTTGCGTACGGTCTTCGCGCAACAGGCCCAGCGCGCGGTTCATCTCGCTCAGCGGGTAGCGTTGATGGCGGAAATCCTGCTTCAGGTCAGCGCCGATCGCCTTGATCAATTCAGCGAATGACAGCGCTCGCCCAAAGCCCATGCGCATTGCACTGACCTGGGTGAACAAGCCCAAGGTGCTTTTGAAGCGGGCACCGGAGCGATTGAGAATCGGCAAACCGATCACCCATTCATCACGTTGGGCGGTACGACTGAAATACACATGCAGCGCCGCCAGCAAGACATGAAACGCCGAGCCGCCCAGTGGCCGCGCGGTGTCTTTCATGCGTTCGTGCAACAGCGCTGGAAATGCCTTGACGTGGATCCGAGCGGGCGCCGCTTCAGCGTCGAGGGGTTCGCGATGACGAGGGGTCAACAAGGGTTCGGGAATACTGCGGTACTTGTCCAGCCAGTAGCGTTGGTCGCGCTCATAGCGAGGTGATTGATGGTAGCGCGCGTCATCTTCGATAAAGTCGACATAGGACGGTGTCGCCATGCGCGGGCGCTCGCCACGGCAAAACGTGCTGTAGATCTCGCCCACCGACTTGAACAGCAGCGCGAACGCCCAGCCATCGATGATCAAGTGATGGGCCTGGGCTGCCAGCCAGTGACGATGGCGATCGAGGCGAATCAGACTGAAGCGGAACAACGCGTGCCCGCTCAACACAAAGGCCTGCGCCATCTGTGCTTCAACCAGCGCCCGGGCCGCCGCCTGTGGATCGGCTTGCCCGCTGAGATCAAACAGCGGCATGGCCACCGGCAGCGCCTGCGCAAACCCTTGCAACGGCAGCCCGTCGCGACCCACGTCCGATCGCAGAACAATGCGCAAGGCATCATTCGCTTCCACCAGACACTCAAGCGCCGATTGCAGCAATGCCGGATCCAGTGGCCCGGTCAGCTCCACGTAACCGCCAATGTTGTACAGCGGCGAATCTCCGCGGCTCAATTGGTCCAGCCAGATATCCCGTTGGGCGGCAGTCAGCGCAAATGTCTCGACAGGCACGGACTCATCGTCCGCCACGTTGGCAGAAGTAGGCTGCATAAGATCCATCTCATGAAATTTTGCCGGTATTCAAGCATCGGCCCCGCCACCGACATGACACCTGAAACCCGGACAACCACCAGGCTCGTAAGCGCCTGTCTGACCTTGCGGGCGTGTTTACCGTAGGCACTGTCGAAAAGTTCGGAGAGGAAACACTGAAAAGCTTGTAGGAAAAAAACCACATAGCAGCGCCGCCATTTACCCGAACGCTGCCGATCAGAATTCCCCTTCGCCAGGTTTTCCGGGGCTTGAGCGTGACTGAACAGTCACACTCGCCGTTACGCCGGCGTTTAACAGCGTCAGAACCCCGGCGCCAATATTCAGAAATAGTGGCACTTTGTGTCCCTGTTTTCCCCTACAGACGTAGGACAAATCCATAGGCTTAAATCCCGCTCCAGATCATGTTCAAGGAGAAATGACTGCGTGGGCGGCTTTTACAGAGACGGCAGACGATTCAGTGATGGCTCTGAACCAAGGATGAAGGATATGAATCTGACCGGCAGCATTCGTAATATGGAAAACCCACACTTCTACTGGCAACTGGGTGAGTTGATAGCAAGCACCGGCGATGATCACTTCGCCACGAACATGTTCCAGTTGGTCGACACCTTGGTGCCGGTCAACCGCGTGGATCTCAGTGAGTGGACGCTGGATGAGCGTCAGGCCAGCGTGGTCGACATCAAGCCGTTGGGCAGCGCCGGTTTGACGCAGACCTGTGCCGCACCCGATCCGCTGGAAAGCCCCGACGATCATCCGCTGCTGCAGAAGATGATCGAGATGAACGACTCGCTGCTGATTCAACTGAAAGCCTCGCTCCAGCCTCGCCATCCGCAACACAGTGCCCATCAATGCAATCTGGTTTCGCGTACGTCCAACCGCCGTTGCGTGATTTCGTTTTACCGACCGCATACCCAACGGGTGTTTTCCCTGCCGGAGCTGTCGTTTCTCAAGAGCCTGTCCGACACCCTGCTGCCGCTGATCGAACGTCACGCGCAGATCAGTCGGCAAATCCTCGCCCGGCAACCGCGCCAACCGTTGGCCGAGCTGGATCAGGCGCCGCTGGCGCAGGTGTTCGATGAGCGCCTGGCATTAAGCGACATCGCCCTGTCGGTGCGCGAGAAAGAAGTCTGTCTCGGCCTGTTGACCGGCGGCACCGTGCCGCAAATGGCGGAAAAGCTGCGGGTCAAAAACAGCTCGATCGAGACGTACCTGAAACGCGCCACCGCCAAACTCGGCGTCAGTGGCCGCCATGGCCTGGCGAAATGGATGGCCGGGGCCTGAGCACAACGCTCTTTTAATGCATGAGGCAGTTCGATGTTGACGTTGCGACTTTCCCTGCTGTCCATCGCGGTGCTGATGGGCGGTTGTTCATTGATTCCCGAGTATCAGCGCCCCGCTTCCCCCACTGCCGCGCAGTATCCGACAGCAACGCAGCCAGCCACGAGGGCTGAGGACTGGCGCACGCTGTTCACGGATCCGGTGCTGCAACAACTGATCGAAAGCGCGCTGGTCAACAACCGCGACCTGCGCGTGGCGGCACTGAACGTCGAAGCCTTTCAGGCGCAATACCGCATTCAGCGCGCCGACCTGCTGCCGGCGGTGTCGGCCAATGCCAATGAATTGCGCCAGCGCATGCCGCCGAGCGTGACCCAAGGCAAAGCGCTGATCAATTCGACGTACTCGGTCAACCTCGGGATAAGCGCTTATGAGCTGGACTTCTTCGGCCGCGTGCGCAGCCTCAGCGAGCAAGCGCTGCAAACCTGGCTTGCGACTGAAGAAGCGCGGCGCAGCGCACAGTTGAGTCTGGTGGCCAACGTCGCCAACGCCTACCTGACCTGGCGCGCCGATCAGGAGTTGCTGGAACTGACCCGCGACACCCTTGCTGCCGATGAACAGAGCCTGCACCTGACCACCCGCAACCGTGAGGCCGGCAAATCGTCAGCGCTGGAGCAGGCGCAGGCCAGAACCAGCGTCGACAGTTCACGGGCCAATCTGGCGCGCTATCAGCGTCAGGTCGCCCAGGACTTGAACAGCCTGACCTTGCTGGTCGGCGCGCCCGTGCCCGAGTCACTGCCCGCGCGTCCACTGGCCAGCGAGCTGGTGCGGCAACTGCCCGCCGGCCTGCCCTCGGATCTGCTGCAACGGCGTCCGGACATCCTTCAGGCGGAGTACAAACTGAAAGCAGCCAACGCCAATATCGGTGCGGCACGGGCGGCGTTTTTCCCCAGTGTCAGCCTGACGGCGAATGCCGGGACGTCGAGCCGCGATCTGTCCGGGCTGTTCGGCGGTGGCTCTGGCGCCTGGACATTTCAGCCGCAGATCAGCCTGCCGATTTTTAACGCCGGCAGCCTGCGCGCCAGCCTGGATTATTCGAAGCTACAGAAAGATGTGGCGGTGGCCGAATACGAAAAATCGATTCAAACCGCATTTCAGGAAGTCGCCGACGGCCTCGCTGCGCGCAGCACTTATCAGCAGCAATTGCAGGCGCAGCGCGATCTGGTCGCGGCCACACAGACTTACTACAACCTGGCGCAAAACCGTTATCAAAACGGCGTCGACAGCAGCCTGACGTTCCTCGATGCGCAGCGTTCGCTGTTCAGCTCGCAGCAAGGCCTGATCACCGATCGCCTCGCGCAACTGGTCGCCGAGGTCAATCTGTACACCGCGCTGGGCGGGGGCTGGAGCGCCGATGAGTCACGCGCGCAGTAAGCCACAGTCACTTTTCCTTACACCTTTTGTCGCGCGATCCTGCGCCGTGGCGGCGATCCGTGGCCGGCGTCTGCCTGCAGTTTGGTATCATGCGCCGCTTTTACGGTTAACCCCCCGCCAGTCCTGCTGACTGACGGGCTGCAAAAGGCGGTATTAGATGACGGCTTTGTTGACTCGCCGCAAGGTGCTTGCGGGAATGGGCGTACTCGGGCTCGGCCTGCTCGCCGGCTGCGACACCCGCGGCCAACTGTCGTACAAGTACGGCAAGGATCTGAGTAACAAGATCATGGGGCGCACCTTCAAACTGAAGAACACCGATGGCGAAACCATGACGCTGTCGAGCTTTCGCGGCATGATGCCGATGGTGTTCTTCGGCTTCACCCAGTGCCCGGCAGTCTGCCCGACCACCCTCGCCCGCGCGGCGAAAATCAAGAAACTGATGGGCGCCGATGGCGATCGTTTGCAGGTGATCTTCATCACCCTCGATCCCGAGCGCGATACCCCGGAAATCCTCGACGCCTACATGAAAGCCTTCGACCCGACGTTCGTTGCGCTGTACGGCACACTCGAGGAAACCGCGGCCACCGCCAAGGAATTCGACGTGTTCTACGAGAAAGTCCCGGCCGGCGACACCTATACCATCTCGCACACTGCCACCAGTTACGTTTACGACTCCAACGGCGGCTTGCGCCTGGGTCTGTCCACCTCGCTTTCGGCAGAACAATGCACGGAAGATTTGCTTACTGTTATGGAGGTTTGCTGATGCAACCTGTTCTGAACCACATCAAACGCGCTGTCATCGGTCTGTCTCTGCTGGGCCTGGCGTTCCAGGTGTCCGCGCAGACCAAAGTCGACGACGCCTGGGTCCGTGCCACCGTGCCGACCCAGTCCGCCAGCGGCGCGTTCATGACCCTCACCGCCGACAGCGACAGCAAGTTGTTGAGCGTCGCGACATCCGCGGCCAAAATCGTGCAGATCCACGAAATGACCATGAACGGCGATGTAATGAAAATGGGCGAAGTGAAGTCGGTCGCCCTGCCCGCCGGCAAAGCCGTCAAGCTTGATCCAAACGGCTACCACGTGATGCTGATGGGCCTGACCGGTCAGCTAAAGGAAGGCGAAACTGTGCCGCTGACCCTGACCGTGGAAAACGCCAAGGGCGAAAAAGAAACAATCGAAGTGAAGGCACCGGTTCGTGCGCTGACCAACATGGAAGGTCACGATCACAGCAAGATGCATTGATCTGACTGAGCGGCAATAAAAAAGGGGCGGCCTGATCGATGATCAGGCCGCCCCTTTTTTGTATTTGATCTGCGCAGTATTAACGCTTGCGGGCCAACGCCTTGCGCACGCTTTCCCGTGACATCCCCGAGCCGGAACGGGGCACGGCCTTATCTACGGGCGCCTTGGCCAACTGTTCCTTGCGCTTTTCCACCTCACGCCACTGATAACCGAGATATCCGCCTGCCGCCACAATCCCCAGCCAACCGAACACCGAACTGACGAAGAACCACAGCCCGAGGGTGATCCACACGGTTTTCGAGGTGAATAACTTCAAGCTGTCATCGGCAGGCACCGGTTCAGCCGGTTCAACCACTGCCTGCGTCACCGGTACTCTGTGCACCCCATCCAGATCAATGCGCCAAGCGAAGTCCGCCCCGGCCACCGGAATGTTTAGCTGATTACCTTCAGCACGATGCACCCGAATGTCGCCATCGACGAGCGACATGGAGCTGAAACTGATCTGGGTTTCATAGTGAATCTCGCCGTTGACCTGGGTCACGACCGTTCGTTTTTGGTCAGTGGGGGTGTCGCGCATGCCGATTCCTTGAGCGTTCCACGTCGGACGACGTGCGATGGGATAATCCGTTGGAGTCGAATGCTACTGAGTGGCTATTACGCTGTCCAGAAAACGTGCCCCTAAGCTGCAGACCTACGCGAAATCCTCCGGCATGAGTCTGTTCGAGGTTAACGGCTGGATGGAAAGTGTGCTTTACATCGAATAAATCTTCGGCGACCATGTAAAGGGTCTTTTACATAGGAAGTGAAGAATGAACCGGTACTACCTCGAATTGGGCGCAGCATTAATCATCTACATTCTGGTGCTGACAGCATCATTGATTGCCTCGCAATACCTGATGGACGCCCCCATCGTGATGCGCTCGGCCGTCGCAGTGACGCCGGTCATTCCGGCGGGACTGATGTGCTGGGCCATCGTGCGCAATATGCGGCGCATGGACGAAATGCATCTGCGCATCCAGTTTGAAGCGTTGGGGTTTGCCTTCGCCGCCTCGGCACTGTTGACCTTCAGCTACGGTTTCCTGGAAAACGTCGGCGCCCCGCATATTCCGTGGACGTGTGTATGGCCGGTGATGGGGCTGATGTGGATTGTCGGCCTGCAAATTGCGCGACGCCGCTACCAATGAAAAACCGTCTCAAGGAATTGCGCGCCGAGCGCAAATGGTCGCAGGTCGATCTGGCTGAACGCCTGAGCGTGTCGCGTCAGACGATTAACGCTATAGAAAACGAACGCTACGACCCGAGTCTGCCACTGGCCTTTCAGATTGCTCGGGCGTTCGAGTTATCAATCGAAAGCATTTTTGATGATGGCATGAACTGAAACGCTCCCCTCGCGTCCTCGCTACTTGCAAAAACGGACTACGCTCGGAGACACCACGGCATTGCGTGGCATCCGTTTTTCTATTGTCAGCGAGGACGACAACATGAGTCCCTTTGGCCCGGTTTTGAGCTTTCGCGGTATTCAGAATCAGAAATACTGTGTATCTGCCCTGCTGGTGCAAGACCTCAACGCACCGGCACCCACTACGCAGGTCGCGCAGGCACACAATCCGACGATCAAACGGATTGCCCGGATTCCTTTGATCAAACCGCGCATGGCCGTCTGGCGACTGGACATGCAGATCCAGCAAAGTAAAACGCAGTTGAAGATTGACTATGACTTGGGAGACGTATCGGGCTCATTTCACGTCCCGCCTCTGGATCAGGCTCCCCGCATCGCTTACACCTCGTGCAACGGTGTGTCGGACGTCAAATACCTGAATTCGCTGGCAGATCGCTATGCCGAACGCTGGAGTCATCTCGCGCAGACCCACAAGCAAGCCGAGTACCATCTGTTGGTCATGGGAGGCGATCAGATTTACAGCGATGAACTGTTACAGACTCAAGGCCCCTTGAATGAATGGTACAAACAGTTCTCCTGGAATCGTGATGACACTCTGTGGACTGAAGAAATGGAAGTTCAGGCAGACGAGTTTTTCGCCAGTGTTTACCCGCGATACTGGGCCAGACCACAGATACTGAAAATGCTCAGTTGCGTTCCGACCCTGATGATGTGGGACGATCACGACATCATTGACGGTTGGGGATCCTATCCCCAGGCCCTGCATGAAAGTCCCGTACACCAGGGGCTGTTCCGCATTGCCAGTTATTATTTTCGTCTCTACCAATTACAGGTTGACGAAACCGAGAGCCGCCCGGGAGCGATTACTCGTCAAGGGCATACCTTCGCTTTTGAAGGCCTCGGTGGCCTCGCCATTGTCGTTCCCGACCTCAGGTCTGAACGTGCGCCCGACATCAAAGGCAGAAACGGCCAGCTCAAACAGCCCACGCAAATCATGTCGCAAAAAAGCATCTCGCAGATGTTTACCTGGATCAAAAGCCTGACGGTCAGCAAACCTTCACACCTGCTGTTCATCTCCAGCGTTCCGGTATCGTTCGTCAACCTTGCGCTGCTTGAGGCCCTGATCGGATGGATTCCGGGAGAGATCGGACCGGAGGATGATTTCCGCGACCACTGGCGCCATCAGCCGCACAAAAACGAGCGCAAGCAACTGATCAATGGATTGCTCGATTTCGCCAAGTTGGCGAAATGCAAAGTCACCATTGTCTCCGGGGATGTGCATGTAGCGGCCGCCAGCGTCATTCGTTCGGCCAACCCCCGGCATATCGACAATGGTGCAGAAGTCATCCATCAGCTGATTTCAACCGGCATCGTCCATCCTCCTCTGCCTGTGCTGACGATCAGAAGCCTGGAAACGATCACCGCTACCCGGGAAAAGATCGACACCGACCTTACTGCCGAGATGCAAGCCATTGGGTACGACGGAAATTGCCTGATTGCCAGTCGTAACTGGCTGTCCATCGAGCCAGACAAAAGTTCCGACGGGCGCAATCGGTTGTGGGTGAAATGGCACGTCGAGGGGCACGATCACCCCATTACGCGACTGATCGAGCCTGCCGGTTGAGTTCCGGAAATCCCCTGCACCGGGCCGGGTTCTTCAGCTACCGGCCCCACCATGCGCCTCTTCAAAGAAGTAATCCTTCCAGCTGTCGGCCTTGTTCTTCAGCACACCCAGTTCCTGCAACTTCTCGGCATAGATAAAGGTGCGCTGCGGCACCACCGTGAAGTCGATTTCCGGGTCTTTGACGATTTGCTCCACCAGGGCCAGCGGCAACTTCGACTGTTCGACACGAATGTACGCCTGAGCCGCCGCCGGCTTGTCAGCCTTGATAATTTTCTCGGCTTCGGCCAAAGCGTCGTAGAACGCCTTGTAGGTTTTCGGGTTTTCGTCGTGGAATTTTTCTGTGGTGTAGAGCACGTTGAACGTTGCCTGACCGCCGAGCACGTCATAGGAGCTCAGCACTTTGTGCACGTTGGGATTCTGCAAAGCCTGGTACTGGAACGGCGGGCTGGAGAAATGCGAGTTGATCTCGGAGCCGCCGGCGATCAGCGCGGCGGTCGCATCGGGGTGCGGCAGGCTGACTGAAATATCGTCGAATTTCTTGTACTGCCCGTCACCGAATTCCTTGGCGGTTTCGATCTGCAAGGTGCGTGACTGGAAGCCCACGCCGGCAGCCGGCACGGCAATCCGGTCCTTGTCGGTGAAGTCCTTGAGCGTTTTGATGTTCGGGTTGTTGGTCAGCAAATAGTTGGGCATCGAACCCAGCGCGGCGATGGCTTTGACGTTCTGTTTGCCTTTGGTGCGATCCCACACGGTGAGCATCGGCGGCACACCGGCGGACACCACGTCGAGGGATCCGGTAAGTAATGCTTCGTTCATCGCGGTGGCCCCGGAGATGCTGTTCCAGTCGACCTTGATGTCGAGGCCCTGCTCCTTGCCGTGTTTTTCGATGAGATTCTGGTCGCGCACTACATCGAGAATCAGGTAACCGATGCCGAATTGCTGGGCGATGCTGATCTTGCCTTCGGCCTGGGCGCCGGTGCTGAACAACGCACTCGCGGCCAGGGAGGCGGCCAACAGAGTCAGTGCAGAACGTTTGAACGGTGTGGCCATGACAACCTCGCAGCATGGGGGTGGTGTGCTGAAAGGCCTGACTTTATCGCTATAAAAAATAGAAATTAAATATCTTTATCGCATATCGATAGCACGGGTTGTCGAGCGAAAGGAGGCTGCAATCTTGTGATGCCGGGTTTCGATAACAAGATCAAAAGATCGCAGCGTGCCGCAGCGCCTACATTGGAATCCGGTGGCGGCTCGACGGGTTAAACAGCCTGAAACAATAAATCCACCAGCCTCAATATCGTCGATTGCTGTGCCACGCGAAGGCCGGTCAGGCCTGCAGACACTTCATCACCTTCAGGGGCCACCGCACCAGCACATCAGTTGAGGGTTTAAAAGGGCGATCAGACAGTCCACCCTTGGTATCATCACGCACACTTTTATGACGATTTAATGGCTGGAAGGTCTTTTTTGTGAGCGCTCTTTTTAACCGGTTGCGGCAGCCGCATGCCCGCCTCTTTTCCCTGATTGTCCTGGTGCTCGTGGTGCCGCTGTGCCTGCGTGCGGCGCTGGGTTGGTCGGCACCGCTGGGCTATTTGTCGGATCTGGCCATCGGCAGCCTGTTGGTGGTGTTGCTGCATCGCCGGGCGTGGTGGCTGGCCTTGCCGGTGTTGCTGTTCTGGGGATTGCTGGCTGTAGCGACTGCTGAACTGGTCAGCGCGGTTGGTCGGCTGCCGACGCCTTCGGACATTCATTACCTGATCGATCCGCAGTTCGTGGAAAACTCCAGTGGTGGCGGCTTGGCCCATCCTGCACTGGGCATCACTTTGCTATTGGCCCTGCTGTTCTGGCTGCTGACCCGGTTTGCCAACCGCGACCTGCCACGTCCGCCCCTGCCCCGCGCTGCCTGGAGCGCACCGTTGGTGTTGTTCGCCGCCCACTGGGGCGCGCAGAACCTGTGGCCAAACGAAGCGGATCCGTGGCGTCAGTACAACCTGCCGCACCAATTGCTGGCCAGCGAGGTCGCCGATCTGCAGATCCAGGCCGAGGAATGGCTGGACGGTGATGTCGAAGAACCCGCGCCGGCGATGGCCGGTCTCACCGACGTCGACCTCAACGGGCAGAAACTGCTGGCCGCGCCGGGACAAGCACGCAACGTGCTGATCATCGCGCTGGAAGGCATTCCCGGGGCTTACATCCGCGCCAACCGCGAGGCGATCGGCAGCCATTATCAGGAAGACCTGATGCCCAACCTCAGCCGCTGGGCCGAGCGCGGCATGAACACCCCGGACTACGTGCTGCATACGCACCAGACCATTCGCGGTCTGTACGCGATGCTCTGCGGCGATTACGACAAACTCAACAACGGCACGCCCAAAGGCGTGGAAATGCTCACCCTCAACGAGCGCAATCAGGCCTGCCTGCCGGCGCAGCTGCGCGAACACGGCTTCAGCACGCACTATCTACAGGGCGCGGGGCTGCGCTTCATGGCCAAAGACAAGATCATGCCGCACATTGGTTTCGATGCGACGCACGGTCTGGAATGGTTCAGCAACAGCAATTATCTGGAATTCCCGTGGGGCAAGGATGACAAGGCGTTTTTTGAAGGCGCGCTGGATTATGTCGGCCAACTGAAAAAGCAGAAACAGCCGTGGATGCTGACGCTGCTGACCGTCGGCACCCATCAGCCCTACTCCGCGCCCGAGGAATACCTGGAGCGCTACGAAACGCCGAAACAGGCCGCCGTCGGTTATCTCGACGATGCGCTGGAGCAATTCCTCAGCGGCCTCGAGCGCCAGGGCGTCCTGAAAGATACGCTGGTGGTGATCACCTCGGACGAATCCCATGGCATTGACGGCGTGCGCCTGGCCTCTTCATGGGGCTTCAACCTGACTCTGGCGCCGGAGCATGAACAACTGCCAAGGCTCAACAAAGGCGTGTATGGCCACGTCGATCTGAGCACTTCCATACTCGACTACTTCGACTTGCCGGTGCCTTCCGCGCTGAGTGGCCGCTCGCTGTTTCGCGACTACGACAGCGGCCGCGAAATCATGTCGTTCACCAACGGCAAGCTGCGCTATCACAACGGTCAGGGGATTTTTTCCGAGTGCGACATGCCGCGCCGCTGCCGCTACTACGAAAGCGCCGGTTTCATCGCCGAGAGCGCCACGTACAAAGGCAACTACAGCGGTCATCCGGCCCGGCAGATCGCCGCTCGCGCCAATGCTCTCGACCTGTCGCTGCTGCGCACGCCGCTCAATCATCGCTATCAGTTCGGCAGCACCAACGTCATCCCGCTGCAAGCGCAAATCAAGGATGACTGGGCCGACAACCTGATCGGCGCGCAGTACCTGGAAATGCCCAAAGGCTCGCACACCCGCGTGCGCCTGACCGTGCGCTCAGTCGATCCGCAACAAGCGGCGTACATTCAGCTCAAGGCCAAAGAGTTTGAACAGGACGTGCAGATCGGTCTGCCGCAGGAGATGGTGGCAACCGCCGAGCAGCCACTGGAAATGAACTTCAGCTTCGACAACCCGCAAGAGCGCAAAGCGTTTTCTTTCCATTTGCTGGGGTATGGCTTGGGCGCGGTTGAGGTGACGGATTTCAGTGTGATTACCGAGTTACCGGGGCAAGAGGACATCCTTGACGACGTGCCGGAGGACGACACGGCTCAATCCACCTGATCACGCCCGTGTAGGAGCTGCCGCAGGCTCGGGCCGCGATCGGACGATCTTTTAAATAGAGATCAAAAGATCGCAGCCTGCGGCAGCTCCAGTGGGAATCAGTGATTATCAGAACGTTGTGCGCAACCCGACCTGAATGCTGCGCCCTTCTGCCGGCGCAATGTCGCGCAGAATCGAACTGGCGTAACGCACGGTTTGATTGGTCAGGTTCTCGGCATTGACGAAGGCCAGCCATTGGCTCTGACCGACATCGAAGTGATACCCGACATTGGCGCCCAGCGTGGTGTAGCCGTCAGTGCTGCTTTCATTGTCCGGCACGCGATGCTGTGAACTGGCGTGTTCAACATCAATGCGCGCCTGCCACTTGTCCAGTTCCCACAGCAGCCCGGTGCTCAACCGCAGCGGCGCGATGCGTGGCAAGTCTTCGCCGGTATCGAGGTTCTTCGCGCGGGTGTAATCGCCGGACAACTCCAGCGCAAACTTGCCGTATGCGCTCTCGCCGAGCTTCCAGTGATCCTGCGCTTCAAAGCCGCTGAAGCGCGCGCGCACACCGGAATAGGTGTATTCGGGAATACCGTCGGCGTCCTCTTCGCCCTCGTCATTCAGCGTTCGGCCCGTGCCGAGCAAGCCGATGTAGTTGGAGAAGTGGCTGTAAAACACACCGACACTGCCCTTGTGCGTACCATTGTCGAAGCGCAGCGCAAGGTCACTGGACACGGCTTTTTCTTTCGACAGCCCGGCATCGCCGACTTCATAAGTGCCGGTCGCGACGTGGGCACCGTTGGCGTAAAGCTCATAGAACGTCGGGGCGCGCTCGGTGTAGCCCAGCGTCGCGGCCACCGACCAGATCGGCGTCAGCGTGTACACCGCACCGGACGACAGACTGCCAGCGGTGAAACTGCTGAATCGATCGGCGTTGGCAAAGCGCTCGTTACCCTTGGCGTCCGGGTCGACCGTGGTGTGCTCAAGGCGTCCGCCGAGGGTGAACAGCAGCCGGTCGGTGGCTTGCAACTCTTCAAGAATGAACAGCGCAGCGGCATCGGTATCGGTCTGCGGTACAAACGCTTCTTCGCCGAGTGCCGAGAACTCGTTGCGGCTGACCTGCGCACCGATTACGCCGTTGAACGGCCCCAACGGCTGGTGCCGCGCCTCGACCCGCGCCTCGTAACCTTTGTTCTTGAACGTCGTGCCGACCTCGCCACCTTCGATTTCGCGATGCTCGTAATCGGTGTAACCCGCATCCAGCTTGATCGAACTGAACGGCCCATCGAGATTGCGGATCTCCGAGGCGAACGCGTAGTGCTCCTGTTGCATGCGGATGCGCACGTCTTGTTCAGCGGGCGAACCGTAGTTGGAGTCGTAGTTGCTGTAGGACAGGCCGGCGTATCCGTCATCCCAAGTGTAAGAGCCGCCGACCGCGCCGCCGTCCTGCCGACCATCGCTGTTGGCCAGGCGATGCTTTTTCGAGTCGCCGTCGTCGTTTGCGCGTTCGCGAGCGGTTTTCGCGTAACCGGGGATTTTCAGATCATTAAACTCGCGGGCACTGGCGTCCAGATGCAGGGCGAATTGACCGTTACCGGCCTCGAGTTTGCCGGCGCTGCTACGCGTGGTGTCGGCACCGCCGTAGCGCAACTCACCGGCGCCATGGATTCCGTCGATAGCCTCGGTCGGAATGCGGTTATCAAAAGTGTTGACCACCCCGCCAATGGCACTGCCGCCGTACAGCAGCGCTGCCGGACCACGGACGATTTCAACGCGTTCGACGTTGACCGGGTCCAGCGGCACCGCGTGATCGTAAGACAGCGACGAGGCATCCAGCGCGCCGACACCGTTGCGCAGAATACGGATGCGGTCACCGTCCTGGCCGCGAATGATCGGCCGGCTCGCGCCCGGGCCGAAGTACGACGAAGACACCCCGGGCTGCTTGTTCAGGGTTTCACCGAGGCTACCCTTCTGTTGAAACGTGAGGTCGTCGCCGCTGAGCACGGTCGATGGCGAAGCGAGTGTCTGGCTGCCGAGCGGATTGCCGGTGATGACTTGCGGTTGCAGTTCGAGGGTGTCAGCGGCGAACACCGGGGATGCAAAAAGCAGCGCGGCGGCCAACGGATTGAGGCGTCGTTGCAGGGGGTTAGAACGGGCAGGCATTGCAGAATTTCCATGCGCTGAAAAGTGAGGATCGCTGCCAGCGTTTTTCTTTAACGCTGGTAGAAACAGAATGAAACGAATTTTATGTTATACAATAACATTTCTTCCTGTCATCCCGATTTTCACTTTTTGTTTTTTGCAGAGGCTCAACAACGCATGTTTCCAGCAGGTAGCCGCTATCGGCTGATCCGTGAAGCGCTCCGAAAAACGCTGAAAGACTTTGCCTATCAGCCTCCAATAGTCGGCCTATTAGCTGACTCTCCAAGTCGGGTCTAGCCTTACTAGTCCGAAGTCGGCACGAGCCGGCCGTAGCAGACCTGATAAGGACCCGAACATGGCAAACGAATCGAAATGCCCGTTCAACCACGCCGCCGGTGGTGGTACGACGAACCGTGACTGGTGGCCGAATCAACTCAACCTGAAAATCCTCAGTCAGCATTCGCCAAAGTCCGATCCGTTGGGCAAGGATTTCGACTACGCCAAAGCTTTCAAAAGCCTCGACTTTCAAGCCCTGAAACAAGATCTCAATGCGCTGATGACCGACTCTCAGGACTGGTGGCCAGCCGACTTTGGCCACTACGGCCCCCTCTTCATCCGCATGGCCTGGCACAGCGCTGGCACTTATCGCACCGCCGATGGCCGTGGTGGCGCCGGCTCCGGGCAACAACGCTTTGCACCACTGAACAGCTGGCCAGACAATGTCAGCCTCGACAAGGCCCGCCGCCTTCTGTGGCCGATCAAGCAGAAATATGGCCGCAATATTTCCTGGGCTGACCTGATCGTTCTCACTGGGAACGTCGCGCTGGAATCCATGGGTTTCAAAACCTTCGGTTTCTCCGGTGGCCGCCCCGATGTGTGGGAGCCGGACGAAGACGTCTACTGGGGTTCGGAACACGAATGGCTGGGCGGCGACAGCCGTTACGGCAAGGACAAGTCCGCCATGCAGGAACCCGGTGACGGTACGTTGGTCGCCGAGCCGGATTTGCATGGCAAAGAAGAGAGCCGCACCGATCAGGGCGAACGCAATCTGGAAAACCCGCTCGCCGCCGTGCAAATGGGCCTGATCTACGTGAACCCCGAAGGTCCGGAAGGCAATCCAGACCCCGTCGCTTCAGCCCACGACATTCGCGAAACCTTCGGCCGCATGGCCATGAACGATGAAGAAACCGTCGCGTTGATCGCTGGCGGTCACGCCTTTGGTAAAACCCACGGCGCCGGCCCAGCCGATAACGTCGGGCCTGAGCCGGAAGCGGCCGGCCTCGAAGAACAAGGCCTCGGTTGGCGCAACGCGTTCGGTACCGGCAAGGGTGGCGACACCATTACCAGCGGTCTGGAAGTGACCTGGACCACCACACCGACGAAGTGGAGCAACAACTACCTGGAAAACCTGTTCGGCTTCGAGTGGGAGCTGAGCAAAAGCCCGGCCGGTGCGCATCAGTGGATTCCGAAGAACGGCGCCGGTGCCGGTACCGTTCCCCACGCCCATGATCCGAGCAAAAAGCTTTCGCCGACCATGCTCACCTCCGACCTGGCGCTGCGTTTCGACCCGGCTTACGAGCAGATCTCGCGGCGCTTCCTCGCCAACCCGGATCAGTTGGCCGATGCCTTCGCCCGCGCTTGGTACAAACTGATCCACCGCGACATGGGCCCGCTGTCTCGCTACCTCGGCCCGGAACTGCCGAATGAAGAACTGTTGTGGCAGGATCCGATCCCCGCTGTCACTCATCCGCTGATCGACGAAAGCGACGCGGCTGCGCTGAAAGGCAAAATCCTCGCGTCAGGCCTTTCGGTGTCGCAACTGGTCTCGACCGCATGGGCCGCTGCCTCGACGTTCCGTGGCTCCGACAAGCGCGGCGGCGCCAACGGTGGTCGCCTGCGTCTGGCACCGCAAAAATTCTGGCAGGCCAATCAGCCTGAGCAACTGGCCAAAGTGCTGCAAACCCTTGAGGGCATTCAGAACGACTTCAACAGCGGCGCTGCTGGCAAGAAAGTCTCGCTGGCAGACCTGATCGTATTGGCCGGGAATGCCGGGGTCGAGCAAGCAGCGAAAAACGCTGGCCACTCGGTCACGGTGCCGTTCACACCGGGACGTACGGACGCCTCGCAAGAGCAAACCGACGTTGATTCCTTCGGTTTCCTTGAACCGATTGCCGATGGCTTCCGCAACTACAGCAAAGGCAAATACACCGTTTCGGCCGAGGCGTTGCTGATCGACAAGGCGCAATTGCTGACACTGACCGCACCGGAGATGACTGTGCTGCTGGGTGGTCTGCGGGTGTTGAACACCAACGTCGGGCAAACCCGGCATGGTGTGTTCACTTCGCAGACGGAAGCACTGACCAATGACTTCTTCACCAACCTGCTGGACATGAGGGTGGAGTGGAAGCCGACTTCGAGGGATGCGGATGAGTTCGAGGGGCGTGACCGTAAAACCGGCAGCGTGAAGTGGACGGCGACGCGGGTTGATCTGGTATTCGGCTCGAATGCGCAACTGCGGGCATTGGCTGAGGTGTATGCCAGTTCGGATGCCAAGGAGCAGTTCGTCAAAGACTTCGTTGCGGCCTGGACGAAGGTGACGAATCTGGATCGGTTTGATTTGAAGTAATTTTTCGGAAAATAAAAACGCCGCATTGTTTCAATGCGGCGTTTTTTGTGTGTACGGCTTGGGTTTTGTGGTGATGCGTGAATCCTGCCCCCTCACCCCAGCCCTCTCCCCCCAGGGGGGCGAGGGGGAAAGGGAGCAGATCTTCGTGCTTTTCAAGTCCTGAGTTCGGCTCCGGACTTTAAGATGTGAAACTCGTACATCCACCTCGGTCAGTCCCCTCTCCCACTATGAAAGAGGGAAAGGGAGCAGATCGGGGCCGTTCAAAGCCTGAGTTCGACTCCGGACCTTCAGGTCGGTGTCACTCGACCATCCAACCCGGTCAGTCCCCTCTCCCTCTGGGAGAGGGTTAGGGTGAGGGCCGGTCCAACGCTGGAACACCGACGCCAACACACCATCAAGCCAGGCTCTTGCTCACCACCTCATACACATCACTCGACAACTGCCCCGACGCCCGAATCCGCTCCAGCTCGCCCTTCATCAAAGCCTGACGCGCATCGTCATATTTGCGCCAGCGCGTCAGCGGCGCCAGTTGGCGCGAAGCGATCTGCGGGTTGAAGCCGTTCAACTCGATCACCAGATCCGCGAGGAAGCGATAACCGGAACCATCGGCCGCGTGGAAGTTGATCAGGTTCTGCCCGGCAAACGCGCCGACCAGTGCACGCACCTTGTTCGGGTTCTTGATGTTGAACGCCGGGTGTTGCATCAACGCTTTCACCCGTTCCAGACCGCCCGGCAAGGTGCTGCCGGCCTGCACGCTGAACCACTGATCCATGACCAGAGGATTGTCCTTGAAGTGCTCGGCGAAACTCGCCAGCGCCAAGGCTTTCTGCTCTTCAAATGGCGAGTTGACCAACACGGCCAGCGCAGTCAGGCGTTCGGTCATGTTGTCGGCCGCTTCGAATTGCTCCAGCGCCGCCGCCAATACTTCCGGCTTACCGCTGAGCATCAAGTACGACAATGCAATGTTCTGCAGCGCGCGACGAGCAAAGTGCTCGGCCTCGGCCACATACGGGGTCTTTTTCGACAGATCACGATTGGCTTGATAACGCAGCCACAGAGCTTCGAACAAACCTTCCGCCAGTTGCTGACGCGCGAACTCACGGGCGATATGAATGGCATCGACATCCGCCACTTCGCTGATTTCAGTGAGGTACGCCTCACCCGGCAACGAGAGCATTTCCGCGACCATGGCCTGATCCAGCGTTTCATCCGACAGCACCGTACGCAGCGCCGACACCAGACGCGGATCGAGTTTCAGGCTTTCGCCTTTCTGTTGCTGGCCAATCAATTCCTGCAGGACTTGCACCGACAGTTGCTGACCGGCATCCCAGCGGTTGAAGCCGTCGCTGTCGTGCTGCATCAGGAACATCAGTTGATCGCGGTTGTACGGGAAGCTCAGTTTCACCGGCGCGGAGAAGCCGCGCAGCAGCGATGGCAGCGGCTGTTCAGCGATATCAACGAAGGTGAAAGTCTGCTCGGCTTCGGTGACCGAGATCACGCGGGTGGTGCCTTGCGCCGATGCCTCGCCGCTCAGACGCAAAGCAATCTCGTTACCTTGGCTGTCGAGCAGGCCGAGTTCGACCGGAATCACGAACGGCAGTTTTTCAACTTTGTCCGGGGTTTCCGGGCAGCTCTGGCGGAAGGTCAGGCTGTAGCTTTTCGCGGCGGCGTCGTACGACTCGCTCACCGCCAGACGCGGCGTGCCGGCCTGGCTGTACCAGCGTTTGAACTGGCTCAGGTCGACACCGTTGGCGTCTTCCATCGCTTTGATGAAGTCGTCGCAGGTTACCGCTTGGCCGTCATGGCGTTCGAAGTACAGATCGCTGCCCTTACGGAAGCCTTCGGCGCCGAGCAAGGTGTGGATCATGCCAACCACTTCCGAACCCTTCTCGTATACGGTCAGGGTGTAGAAGTTGGAGATTTCGATAAAGCTGTCCGGGCGCACAGCGTGAGCCATCGGGCCGGCATCTTCGGCGAACTGGTGGGTGCGCAGATAAGCCACGTCCTGAATTCGCTTGACCGTGGCCGAGTTCATGTCGGCAGAGAAGCCGGAATCACGGAATACGGTGAAGCCTTCTTTCAGCGACAGCTGGAACCAGTCGCGGCAGGTCACGCGGTTGCCCGACCAGTTGTGGAAATACTCGTGGGCGACGATTGCTTCAACGCGCTGGTGTGCGGCGTCGGTCGCGGTTTCGGCGCGGGCCAGTACGGCGCTGGAGTTGAAGATGTTGAGGCCTTTGTTCTCCATTGCGCCCATGTTGAAGTCGTTGACGGCGACGATCATGAAGATGTCCAGATCGTACTCGCGACCGTAAACCTCTTCGTCCCAGCGCATCGACTTCTTCAGGCTATTCATCGCGTGCTGGCACTTGTCGATGTTTTCCGGCTCGACGTAAATGCGCAGTGCAACATCGCGGTTGGTCATGGTGGTGAAGCTGTCTTCAACGCACCACAAATCACCGGCCACCAGCGCAAACAGGTACGCCGGTTTCATGAACGGGTCTTCCCAGGTTGCCCAGTGCCGGCCGTCTTCGCCCGGGCCCGAGGCAATCGGGTTGCCGTTGGAGAGCAGCACCGGATAGCTGTGCTGTTCCGCGACCACGGTGGTGGTGAACTTGCTCATCACGTCCGGGCGGTCGAGGTAATAAGTGATCTTGCGGAAACCTTCGGCCTCGCACTGAGTGCAGAACATCGTGCCGGACTTGTACAGGCCTTCCAGCGCGGTGTTGGTTTCCGGATGGATCTTCACGCTGGTGTCGACCGTGAAAGTTTCGCTGGCCGGTTGCAGGGTCAGGTGGTTTTCCGTGAGCTGGTATTGGCCGTCAGACAGTTCCTGATCCGCCAGCGTTACCGAGAGCAGCTCCAACTGCTGGCCATCGAGCACCAGCGGCGGCAGGCCCGGGCCACGCGCCGGGTTGCGGCGCATGACCAACTGCGCGTGCACCAGGCTGTGATCCTCGAACAACTCGAAGGTCAGGTGTGTTTCGTCGATCAGGTACTCGGGCGCCTGATAGTCCTTCAGGTAAATCATCTTCGGTTGTTCGGTGCGCATGCTGGCGTCCTTATTGATGCACGGCGAGCTGATAAGCCGTGTACTTGCGAATGTTGATCACGCCGGTGTCGAAGATCAGGTACTGGCCCTTGATCCCCAGCAGCGTGCCTTCGGCAATCGGGTTCTTGTCCAGGTTGAAGCTGACGATTTTGGCCGGGTATTGCTCGACCGGATAGCGGATTTCCAGCGGTTCTACATCGGCAATCGTCTGAATAGACTGTAGGCCGAATCGCTCCTGCAAACCTTGCAGGCCTTCGGCGCAGCTTTCGAATAACTGGTCACGTACCTGCGCCAGATCGACCGCCGCCGCATCGCCCTTGAGCAGCGCGCGCCAGTTGGTTTTATCCGCGACCTGACTGCGGAACAGGTCTTCAACGAAGCCCGATTGCTGCCGTGTCGAGACGCGCATGATCGGCAATGCCTGACATGCGCCCTGATCGATCCAGCGAGTCGGCAGTTGCGTAGCACGAGTGATGCCAACCTTGATCCCCGACGAATTGGACAGGTAAACCACGTGGTCGGTCATGCAGAATTTCTCGCCCCACTCCGGCTCGCGGCAGGTGCCGGCGTCATAGTGGCAGCGCTCCGGGCTCATGATGCACAGGTCGCACTGCGCCAGTTTGGTCATGCACGGGTAGCAGTAACCCTGACTGAAACTGGTTTTGGTCTTGCGCCCGCAATGGGTGCAGTGGATCGCCCCCAGGTATTCCAGACGCACCGTACTGCCAATCAACGGATTGACCGGGACCTCGACGTCATCCAGACGAAACGCGTATTGCACGTTCGACCCGTCCAGGCGCGCCGACATTTTGCTGATTGCACCGCGGCCAATCTCGATCAATGGATGGCATCCGATTTGAACAGAATGTTCGGCACTTCGATCGACTTCGATGCACATTCCTGCGGGCCCATGTAACCGGTGCGCTGGTCTTCAGGCAGGTTCTGGATTTCCCAGGCGATCATCGCCTGCAGCGACAGCTCGCGCTGTTCGGCGGTGAGTTTGCCACCGTCGGACCACTTGCCGATTTCCACGGCCAGTTTCAGGCTCTCGTAGATGTCCGGGGTGATGTTGTTGATCATGTCGTTAAAAGAGGACATCAGGGTCTCCGTGCTCTTTATCTACTGAAATTTTAGGCGGCCAGTTTACGGCGGTTATACAAACCGCCCAACAAACCGGTGAAGCATCCGATGAGTAACCCGCCGACGTGGGCGGCGTTGGCGATTTCGCCGAAACCGATCATCGAGATCAGCCCGGACATGCACACCAGCAACCACACCAGCATCATCACCAGCACGCCACGCGGCAGGCGATAGGCTGGGTTCGGCGCCAGCAGTTGGAAGATCCAGCAATGCCCAAGCAAGCCGTAAAGCACGCCGGACAGACCGCCGAACAACGTCGCGCCGCTCCAGACAAACTGCGCGTAGTTGGAAACCAGGCTGAACAGCAGCGTCAGGCCGATCAGGTTGATACTGCCCTGGCGCGACTCGATACGCCGCCCCAGCTCCCAGTACCACATGCCGTTCATGGCCAGATGGAGGATGCCGAAGTGGATCAGCATCGGCGTGACCAGACGCCACCACTGCCCTGCCGCCAGGCTGTCGGCCAATGGCGTGAAATGGATGTACTCGCCCACAACTTGAAAATCGAGAAAGGTCAACCAGCGCAGCGTTTGCAGGTTTTCGCCGAGGTACGTCAGCCCGCCAACGATCAGGCACAACAACAGGATGAACCCGGTGGCCTTGGCGTATTTCAGTTGCTCGGCGAAGCTCGGCCGCTTGAAGGTTGGCGCGACGGGAATGTCCATTTGCTGGTCGGGATCACCCGCCGGAAAGCGTTCGTACAAGGAGCGCACGTCTTCGCTGATTTCCGCCGGTGCCCACAGCACTTGTTCGCCGGCCTCTTCGCTGACCCGATGCGGGACCTGCATGCGTTGCAGCAGTTTGACGAAACCACTCAAGTCCACCGCCAACGGCAGACGCAATACCGCTACCGCACTCATTGCAGCACCTCCGGCCGCTCGACATCGACCCAGACAAATTTATGCGGATCCAGACGTGTTTCCTGATCCAGACGATAGGCGACCAGTTTGCCGTAAAGCACCGCGCTGTAATCCAGGCACGCGAGGTTCGGGCGGATCGGTGCTGGTTTGCCACTGCGCCAGTAATGGCCGACGAACAGCAGTGGCTCGTCGACGCCGTAGCGCAGCAGGTTGTTTTTTTCGCTGGACGTCAGCGGCTTCTGCGCCACCGGATCTGGCAGTGCATCAGGCTGGAAAACGATATCGCCGTAAGTCTTCGGATCGTCTTCCCAGAACTTGGTGCGGAAGAAAGACCGCACCAGACCATCGCCGCTGGTCATGGTCAGACCATCGGGCAGGCGCATGTCGGTGCCGCGCAACAGACGGTCGAACACGGTGCAGGCGAAGCTGTCCGGCACGGCCGAGGCCTGGAGGAAGTGTTCATCGATGCAGCCATTGGGGAACAGCGCGCGCAACGGCTCGATCAGGCCGGCATCCCAACAGGCATGCACGACGCGGAAGCGGCCGGCGTCGACAAACAGCGGCAACTCATAGAACCAGCGTTGGAAATCGTGCCAGTCACCGGGATGGTCTTCGAACTGGGTCAGGGTTTCGTGCAGCAGGCGCGCATGGCGCGGCGTGTGTTCGCGGACGAACTGCTTGCCGCTGCCCGGTAGCGCCGGGGTGCTCCAGCCCAGAGCATTGAATTCGTGGTTGCCCATGATGCACAAGGCCTGACCTGCCTCGACCATGTCGTGGACGATGTGCAGCGCCTCGCGGATGCGCGGGCCACGGTCGATGATGTCGCCGACGAACACGGCCATGCGCGATGGATGCCGCCAGACCCCGCCCTGCTTGTGATAACCGAGACGGTCCAGCAAGTGTTCAAGGGTCAGGGCGCATCCGTGCACGTCACCAATCAGGTCATAACTGCGCGCGGGATCGAGCATCAGTCGCCTCCACCACCCAACTTGCTGCCCCAGCCGAGCTTGGTGCGGCAGACTTCGTAGTAGTTGTGGTCGAGCGGATGAATCAGCCGCAGCTTCTGTGCTTTCTTGCTGACGGTGATGGTGTCGCCCGGCGCGCAAGTGAAGTGGTTCTGCCCATCGCAGGAGACTTGCGGGTAAATCTGCATGTTTTTCGACACGACGATTTTCAGCTCACTGTTGCCATCGACCACAATTGGCCTGCTCGACAACATATGGGGGTACATCGGCACAATCACAATGGCATCGAGCTTGGGATGCATGATCGGCCCGCCGGCAGACAGCGCATACGCGGTGGAACCGGTCGGCGTCGCGACGATCAGGCCGTCGGCCTTCTGGCTGCAGACGAACTGCCCGTCGATGTAAAGCTCGAACTCGATCATCCGGGTCGATTTGCCGGGGTGCAGCACCACGTCGTTGAGCGCATCGCCCTGACCAATGGCCTCGGCGTGGCGGCGCACTTCGGCTTGCAGCAGGAAGCGGTTTTCCACCAGATAGTGGCCGTCGAGCACCTTGGCGACTTCGACTTCCAGCTCGTCCGGGCGAATGTCGGTGAGGAAACCGAGGCTGCCACGGTTGATCCCCAGCACCGGAATATTGTGTTTGGCCAGCGCTCGTGCGGCGCCGAGCAGGCTGCCGTCACCGCCGACGACGATGACCATGTCGCAGACTTCGCCGAGCATTTTGCGCGACGAGGTTTGCAAACCGTGGCCCGGCAGGACTTCGGCGATGGTGTCTTCGAGGATCACATGCAGGTGACGATCGAGCAGAAACCGTTTCAGTCGGCGGACGGTATCCAGCACCTGGGAACTGCCCAGGCGACCGATGATGCCGATATTACGAAATTGCTCCATGGGACCTCTGCGGACAATCGAAAACGCGAAAAGCACGATTATGGGCGAAAGCGCCGGTTAGACAAAATCCTTTCAGCCTCAAGGCTGCGCTCATGTTTCAGGCTATGCTCGCAAGATGATCCTGTTTCCCGATTTGCTTCAGTTGCCCCACCAATTACGCCACCCGGAAGTGCGGGATCTGGCGTGGGTGATCCTCGCCCCGCCGATGCTCGCCACCACGCCATGGCCGCAGCGTCATCCGCTGGCGGGCAGCGATTGGGTGCATGACCCGCAGCGACTGGAGCACTGGTTGCGCCAGCTCGACCGCGACAGTTATGGCTTGTTGCATTGGCTGTCGCAGGCGCGCACGCGGCGTCTGGGCCTGTATTACGAACGGCTGTGGCAGTTTGCCGTGGAGCATGCGCCGGGCATTGAGCTGATCGCCGCCAACCTGCCGATCCGCCGCGAGGGCCACACCCTCGGCGAGCTGGACATGCTGTTGCGTGACCGCGACGGCGTGCATCACCTGGAACTGGCGATCAAGCTTTATCTGGGCCCGCAAAATGGCGACGGTCGTGATCCCGCGCAGTGGCTAGGCCCGGGTTGTCATGATCGGCTGGATCGCAAACTGGCGCATCTGGCCGAGCATCAATTGCCGATCTCGGCGCGCCCGGAAAGTCGCGAAGTGCTGGCGGCGCTGGATATCGAGGTGTTCAGCGCGCAGCTGTGGCTCGGTGGTTACTTGTTGTATCCGTGGCCCGGGCCGGCTGAATCACCGAGCGGTGCGCACCCGCAGCATTTGCGCGGCAGTTGGTTGCATCAGAAGGATTGGCTGGCATTCGTCGCTCAACGTCCGGCGGGACGCTGGCAACCCCTGCCCCGCCACGCCTGGCTGGCACCGGCGCATTATCCGGCGGATCAGACGTGGACTATGGAGCATTTACGAATGTGGCTGGAGGATCTTGAGCCGCTGGCCCCGGCGCAGTTGATGGTGCGCCTGATCGAGAATGCGCGAGGGGAATGGGAAGAGGCTGAGCGGTTGTTTCTGGTCTCGGACCTTTGGCCGAATGTCCCCGGCCAGGCCTGAAAATTTCAGTGCCTGACCCGGCCTCTTCGCGAGCAGGCTCGCTCCCACATTTGGACCGCATTTCAAATGTAGGGAGAGGCGATACATTCCCCTGTGGGAGCGAGCCTGCTCGCGAATGGGCCGACTCGGTCTAAAGGGATAAACGCAGGGCCAAAGCCGCCAACGTCACCAACAACACCGGCACCGTCAACACAATCCCGACCCGGAAGTAATAGCCCCAGCCAATGTGAATGCCCTTGCGCTCCAGCACATGCAGCCACAACAACGTGGCCAGGCTGCCAATCGGCGTGATCTTCGGCCCTAGGTCACTGCCAATCACGTTGGCATAGATCATCGCTTCCTTGACCACTCCGCTGGCCTGACTGGCATCAATCGACAACAAACCAATCAATACCGTCGGCAAATTGTTCATGATCGATGACAGCAACGCGGTCAGCACACCCGTGCCCATTGCCGCGCCCCAAACGCCATGACCGGCAAAGACATCCAGCCAACCGGCCAGATACACGGTCAGCCCGGCATTGCGCAGGCCATACACCACCAGATACATGCCCAACGAGAAAATCACGATCTGCCACGGTGCCTCTTTCATCACCTTGCGCGTGGAAATCTTGTGGCCACGGGCGGCGATGCCCAGCAACAGCGCGGCACACACGGCAGATATCGCACTGATCGGAATGCCCAGCGGCTCCAGCGCAAAGCAGCCGATCAGCAGAATCACCAACACCGCCCAACCGGCGTAAAACGTGGCTTTATCGTGGATCGCGGTTTCCGGATGCTCGAGTTGCTCAGGGTCATACGTCGATGGAATGTCGCGACGGAAAAACCACAACAGCATGCCCAGCGTCGCCGCCACGCTGACGAAGTTGACCGGCACCATCACCGCTGCGTAGCGGTTGAAGCCGATGTGGAAGAAGTCTGCCGAAACAATGTTGACCAGGTTCGATACCACCAGCGGCAGGCTCGCCGTGTCGGCAATAAAACCCGCGCCCATGACGAACGCCAACGTCGCCGCCGGGGAAAACCGTAGGGCCAGCAACATCGAAATCACGATCGGCGTGAGGATCAGCGCTGCACCGTCATTGGCAAACAACGCCGACACCAATGCGCCGAGCAGCACCATAAAAGCAAACAGCTTGCGCCCACTGCCCCGCCCCCAACGCGCCACGTGCAATGCCGCCCAGTTGAAGAACCCGGCTTCGTCGAGCAGCAGGCTGATGATTATCAGCGCGACAAAGGTGCCGGTGGCGTTCCAGATGATCTGCCACACCAGCGGAATGTCGCTGAGGTGAACGACGCCGAAGATCAGCGCCAGCACCGCGCCAAGCGTCGCACTCCAGCCGACGCCAAGGCCTTTGGGTTGCCAGATGACAAGGGTAATGGTCAGCAGGAAAATCAGTGACGCAGCGAGCATCCGCAACAGCCTTAAATTGAAATGGGGTTATGAAGCCAACACAAAACCTGTAGGAGTGAGCCTGCTCGCGATAGCGGACTGTCAGTTACCAATTGGTCGACTGACACACCGCTATCGCGAGCAGGCTCACTCCTACATTGTTCCGTGTACAGGTTACTTTTTGTGTTGTTCTACGAATTGTCCGTAGGCATTGATAAAGCTTTGCAGAAAAGGTTTCACCGACTCGCTCAACTTGCCCGCCTCGTCAAACGCCGAACCCGCGCCGCCCAGATACGCTTCCGGTTGCTGCATGCACGGCACGTTGAGAAACACGAACGACTGGCGCAGATGCTGATTCGCGCCGAAACCACCGATCGCACCCGGCGATACGCTGATCACCGCCCCCGGTTTGCCACTCCAGACAGCCTTGCCATAAGGCCGCGAGCCGACGTCGATGGCATTCTTCAATGGCGCCGGCACCGAACGGTTGTACTCGGGCGTGACAAACAGCACCGCGTCGGAAGAACCCACTTTTTGCCTGAAAGTGCTGTAGGCTGCCGGCGGTGAGTCGCCGTCGATGTCTTCGTTATACAGTGGCAGATCGCCAATTTCGACAATCTCAAGCTTGAGGTTAGCCGGGGCCAGCTCCGCCAGTGCCAGGGCGACTTTGCGATTGATCGAAGCTTTGCGCAGGCTACCGACCACTACAGCGACGTTGTAGACATTGCTCATGGAAGAACTCTCGATGGTCCGTGGGAGGAGCCCGTAGTTATAGATGATCCGGTGACGATTCCACCAGCACACAATGGGAAATTCCCGCGCGCTGATTATTTTTTTCCTGTAGGAAAACTTACAGGCCTTGATAGCGGTCTACCAAGCCGCAAATCAAGCGTTTTATCTCCAGAGGTTCTAAGCAGATGGCAGCAGTACTGGTCGGTCAGTTCCATGCAAGAGATGCGGAAGGCCGCGTTTATTCCGTGCATGAGTTCCAGGAATCCAACCCGTCGGCAGACGGTTCCACTGGCTCGGAGCCGATTTACAAACTGGCCATTGGCGATCGCGTCAACAAGGTCAACGACAACGAGTTTCTCCTGGTTCAGTCAGGCATCACCCTGACCCGTGAGCCTGAGACCACCGTCGCTTCATAACTGGCCGTTATGAGCAGAAGTCATATGCGCAGAGTTGGGGTAGGATTCAGCCACTGACCCCACCTGCTGAACATGGACTTCACGCATGCGTTTACGTCATATCGAAGTGATTCAGGCGCTCTTGCAGACCGGTCACCTGGGCACCGCCGCCGAATGGTTGCAGTTGCCGGTGGCCGAGGTCGAAGAGCGTTTGCGCGAAGCCGAGAGTCAGTTGGGGTTCATGCTGTTCGCCAGCGTACGCGGGCGCCTGCAATCGACGCCCGAAGCGCGGGCATTGCAGGTCGAAATCGCCCACGTTTATGAAGCGCTGGAGCCAGTGCAGCGTCTGGCCAGCAGCCTCAAACAATACCTCGCCCCACCCTTGCGCATCATCGGCACCCCGCCGCTGGCGCAACAATTACTGCCACAAAGCCTTGCCGCCCTGCGCCGACGCCTGCCCGATGCACCGTGCAGCCTGCTCAGCGCGCCAACCCGCGATATCGTCCGCAGCCTTTTGCTGCGCGAAAGCGATCTCGGCTTGAGCCTGCACGATCCCGAACACCCCGACATTGATTGCCGGCCATTGGCCCAGGGCAAGCTGCAACTGCTCGCCCCCCATGGCTGGCTGCAACCAAAACAGAAATACATTTCCCTGCAAGATCTCGCTGGCCAGGCCATGGTCGGCCTCGAAGGCCAGGACCCGCTGAGCCCGGCGCTGGAAAACAAACTCCAGGCGTTGCGTCCGGCACCGAGCATCCAGACCCGCGTACAAACCCATCAGATGATGCGCAGCATGGTCGAGGCCGGCGAAGGCCTGGCCATCGTCGATCCGTTCACCGCACTGGGTGCGCGCGCCGCCGGACTCGACGTGTGCCCGCTGTCGCCGGCCGTGCCGATCAGCCTCTATGCCCTAACGTTCAAGCACATCGCGCCGGCATCGGCGATTCAGACGCTACTGGCGATCATCACGGAACAAGCCGAGGCGATGCTGGCGAGCTGACAGGGTTTTCCAGCGGGTTATCGAACAATCGATACCAGAACAGCGCCACTTCGGCGGTGTTCGGATCGATGCCGCGATAGCGCAACTGGTCGATGCCACCCATTACATAGCCGCAACGCTCATACAGCCGACAAGCGCCGAGGTTGTTGTTCTGGGTTTCGAGCATGATCCCCGGCAGTTTTTTCTTGCGACTCCAGAACTGCGCGACATCGAGCAACGCCTTGGCCACGCCATGGCGCCGCGCCGGCGCATGCACCGCCAGCTCATCGATATGGGCGAAGCCGTTCCAGTTGGTACTGATCACCAGATGGCCGACCGGCTGATCATCCAGATACGCCATGAAAATCGCGCTGTCCGGCGCGTTATGAAAGGCGCTGAACTCTTCCGGATCGATGCCGTAGCACTTGCGGTACGGCACGATCGGCGTCACCCGCCATTGCTCGACAGGCTGGCCGATCACGGCAGCGCCATAGGCGGCGACCTCAAAACTGAAGTCGCTGCCCCAGATATACGGCGCAAAGCCTTCATCGGCGACGCGCACCGACAGCCCTGGGTATTTCGGATTCATGACCGGTTGCATACTGGGAAAAGTCCTCATTCCTTGACGCAATCGACGGTGTATTGCCGCCCATTGCCTTCATCTTCGTGCTGCAATCCATGCACATCCGCGACAAAACCGGGGAAGCTGCTATCGAACGTGCGAGCAAATTTCAAGTAATCGATGATCGAGCGTGTCGACTCGGTAAAGCGTTCGCCGGGCATGATCAGCGGAATCCCCGGCGGATACGGCACCAGCATCACCGCGGCGATGCGTCCTTCCAGATCATCGATCGGCACCGCCTCGACTTCGCCGCGCACCAGATGATCGTAAGCGTGCGCCGGCTTCATGGCAATTTCCGGCAACACGGTGTACATGCGTTTGAGGTGTTTGGCCGTGGCATTGCTGCGATAACAGGCGTGCAGTTGATCACACAAATCCCGCAGGCCCATGCCGCGATAACGCACGGTGTCTTGCTGGGCAACACACGGCAGGCAGGTGTCGAGGCGCACATTGGCGTCGTAGCTGCGTTTGAATTCCAGCAACTCGGTGAGCAGCGTGCTCCATTTGCCTTTGGTAATGCCCATGGAGAACAGCACCAGAAATGAATACAGACCGGTCTTCTCCACCACCAGCCCCCGCTCCCAGAGGAATTTACTGACCACCGCCGCCGGGATGCCCTTCTCGCTCAGCGCGCCGCCGGCGTTCAACCCCGGCATGACCAGCGTGACTTTGATCGGGTCGAGCAACACGTAATCGTCGCTGACCTCCCCAAAACCATGCCACTCGGCATCCGGCTGCAATAACCAGTCTTCAGTCTGCACGCGGTCGATGCCCTCGACACCCGGCGGCTGCCAGATCGAAAACCACCAGTCATCGGCGGCGATGTGCTGCCGCAGATTGGCCAGCGCGCGACGGAAGCTCAGCGCTTCGTCAAAGGTTTCCTGCAACAGCGAACGCCCGGCCGGGCCTTCCATCATTGCCGAGGCAACGTCGAGCGAGGCGATGATGCTGTACTGCGGTGAAGTCGAGATGTGCATCATGAACGCTTCATTGAAACGGTCACGGTCCAGTTGCCGCGCACCGCCGTCCTGCACATGAATCATCGAGGCCTGACTGAAGGCAGCGAGCAGCTTGTGCGTGGAATGCGTGGTGAATACCAGCGGGCTGTCTTCGCTGCGCGAGGTGGCCATGCCGTAGCGCCCGGCGAAGAATTCGTGAAACGCCGCATAGGCGTACCAGGCCTCGTCGAAATGCAGCACCTCGACGCTGTTGCCGAGACTTTGCTTGATCAGCTCGGCGTTGTAACAGAGGCCGTCGTAAGTCGAATTGGTGACCACGGCGAGTTTGACTTTCGGCGCACGGCCCTTGGTCAGCGGGCTGGCGTCAATCTTGGCCTGAATCGACTCGCGGCTGAATTCGCTCAGCGGGATCGGGCCGATGATCCCCAGCTCATTACGCTCAGGGCACAGGTACAGCGGGATCGCCCCGGTCATGATGATCGCGTGCAAAACAGACTTGTGGCAGTTGCGATCGACCAGCACCAGATCGTCGCGCGCGACCATCGAATGCCAGACAATCTTGTTGGCGGTCGAGGTGCCATTGATCACGAAAAAGGTGTGATCGGCGCCGAAATTGCGCGCGGCGCGCGCTTCGGCTTCGGCGAGCGGTCCGGTGTGATCGAGCAGCGAACCGAGCTCCGGCACCGACACCGACAAATCCGAACGCAGCGTGTTTTCACCGAAAAACTGGTGAAACGCCTGCCCGACCGGACTCTTGTGATACGCCACACCTCCGCCATGGCCGGGGGTATGCCAGGAATAATTGGAGTCGGCGGTGTGCTGCACCAGCGCCTTGAAAAACGGCGGCAACAAGCCATCGAGGTACTTGCGCGCCGCGCGGGCCACTTGCCGGGCGAGGAACGGTACGGTGTCTTCGAACAGATAGAGAATGCCGCGCAGTTGATTGAGCTCGGCCATGGCATCGGCCGGCGCATTTTCCAGGGTGACTTGCTCGCCCAGGGCAAAGATCGGCAGATCCGGTGCGCGTACCCGCGCCAGACCGATCAGCTCGGCCATGTTCTGCAACAGATGCGAGTGGGTGCTGGCGTCCTCGGCGGCAATCAGCATGCACGCCAGACCATGATGGGTCGACGCGACCAACCGCCCTTCGGCGTAGTCGGTGGCCGACACGATACTGAAACCTTCCTGCTCCAACTCTTGGGCGATGCCACGGATACGGTCACCGGCGACCGTGTCGGCCTTGATGTCGCGATGAACGATCAACACCGGAAACTTCAAATCTTTGTACATGAGGCTCAGTGTCCTGAGGCGGCCGAATTGAATCGGCCAATGCACTCAAGGGTAGAGGGTTGCAGCGAATGTGGCGAGGGTGGCCAGTTGGCTTCATGCCGCCAAAAGCAAAGATCGTCCGATCCGTTGATCTTCAAGCCTGGGCGTCAGCTTCCGCGATCTGCGTCCACATCGCCGGGCCACCCGCAGACTTGGCAATAATTTCCAGCCGCACCAGATGCGCCGCCAGTTCTTCTTCCGTCGCACGAATGATCCGCGCAGGCTGACGATCAGCCGGCAAGCGCCGAATTTCGGTCGCCGAGTTGTCCGCGCCCTCGCCCGTGCCATTGCCGTCGGAAGCGTTGCCGGCCAGCGACAGGCTGGTCTGGCCACCGGTCATGGTCAGGTAGACGTCGGCGAGAATCTCCGAGTCGAGCAAGGCGCCGTGCAGTTCACGGCCGGAGTTGTCGACGCCATAACGTTTGCACAACGCATCGAGGCTGTTGCGCTGCCCCGGGTGACGTTCCCGAGCCATCATCAGGGTGTCGAGGATTGAGCAGTGCTGGGTGATGTCAGCGCGATCGTGCTGGCCCATCAGGGCGAATTCGTTGTTGATGAAGCCAACGTCGAACGCCGCGTTGTGGATGATCAGCTGCGCGCCTTTGATGAACTCGAAGAACTCATCGGCCACTTCGGCAAAGCGCGGCTTGCCGACGAGGAATTCGTTGGTGATGCCGTGGACGCCGATGGCGCCTTCATCACTCTCGCGATCCGGCTGCAGGTAAACGTGAAAATGCCGGCCCGTCAGGCGCCGCCCGATCAGTTCGACACAGCCGATTTCAATGATCCGGTGACCATCGGTCACCGGCATGCCGGTGGTTTCGGTATCGAGTACAACGGATCTGGTGGCCATCAGTGTTCAGCTCTCAACGGGTCGATCTTGCAAAAAACGCGGATGTTAACACGCTCGGCGGGGTGTTTCAGTCAGACCGTGGCGCGCCCTTCGCGAGCAGGCTCGCTCCCACATTGAATGTGTTGTGAGCACGATCCAGTGTGGGAGCGGGCCTGCTCGCGAATGGCCACACCACGGTTCAGAAGCGAAATCAGCTCTGCTTGTAACCGCGAACCTCATCCACCCCACGGTTAGCCAGCTGGTCAGCCCGCTCGTTACCGTGATGGCCAATGTGCCCACGCACCCACTTCCAGGTAACCTTGTGGCGGTTGACCTGCTCGTCCAGCTCTTTCCACAGATCAGCGTTTTTCACCGGCTCCTTCGCTGCGGTTTTCCAGCCGCGCTTCTTCCAGTTGGCCATCCACTCGTTGATGCCCTTCATCACGTACTGCGAGTCGGTCACCAGCAATACTTCACACGGCCGCTTCAAGGCTTCGAGGCCACGGATCGCGCCGAGCAGTTCCATGCGGTTATTGGTGGTGTTGGTTTCGCCACCCCACAGTTCCTTTTCGACGCCCTTGCACACCAGCAAGGCGCCCCAGCCGCCGGGGCCGGGGTTGCCTTTGCAGGCACCGTCGGTGAACAGTTCTACGGTGTCGACGCTTTCAACGCTTTCGCTCATGCCACTCTATCCAGAAAAATGCCTGTCTTGCCGATCACGGATCGACAATGACCTAGGCCGGAACAAGTCCGGCCACTTATAAAAAGAAGGTTTACGGTTCGATGCGGCGGCGGTTGACCTTGGCCATTGGTAGCGGAATCAGCTTGCCCATCGGCTCGCGACGTTCCTGACGCAGCGGCCGCAGCCCGACCACGATCTTGCGCGCGACCAGTAAATAAAAGCCGCCGCCCGACAACTGCCAGTCACCGGCCTTGCGTTCCCAGCCGGCCAGACGGGCCTGCCACTTGGGTGACGCGAGCGGCGGACGATAGCACCCGAAGCGGCGTTTCTCCAGCGCGAAGCCCAGCAGATTGAGCCAGTCGGCGACCCGCGACGGCGAGATGCAGCGCGCCTGGCGCAAGGCGTCGTGGGCGAACACATGGCGCAGCCCCCAGGTGCTCCAGGGGTTGATGCCGATGATCAGCAAATGCCCACCGGGACGCACGCTGCTCGCTGCTTCACGCAGCAAACCGTGGGGCGACAGGCAGAAATCCAGACCGTGCTGCATCACCACCACATCGGCGGCATGCTCGCTCAGCGGCCAGGCCTGCTCTTCGCAGACGATCTCGACCCCGGGCAACGGTGCACCGAGGCGCACATTGCGCTGCACTTGCGGTGCCGACGGCGGGGTTTCGGCCGATGGCCCGTAGTGCACCAGATAACCGCCAAAGAAACGGCCCAACTCGTCTTCGAGCATGCGCCGCTCTTCATCGAGCAGAAATTGCCCGAGCGGGCCGGACAGCCATTCACGGGCTGCACCGATCAGGGCCAGCCAGTCAGGATCAGCCTGTGCGAACGCTTTATCACTCATCGCATTCTCCAAAGCGCCAGGAACTACTAAGATGCGCCAATGTTTTCCGCTTGGCGAATTCCGACGATGATACAGATCAGTGCCCTGCCCGCGTTCACCGACAACTACATCTGGTTGTTACAGGATCACCGCACCCAGCGCTGCGCCGTGGTCGACCCGGGCGATGCCGCGCCGGTCCAGGCGTGGCTTGCAGCGCATCCAGGCTGGGTGTTGAGCGATATCCTGATCACCCACCACCATCATGATCACGTCGGCGGCGTCGAACGCCTGAAAGCGCTGAGCGGCGCAAAAGTCTACGGCCCGGCCAGCGAAAGCATCCCGGGGCGCGACGTGGCGCTCGAGGACAACGATACGGTCAGCGTGCTCGGCTGGGACTTCGACGTCTATGCGGTGCCCGGTCACACCTTGGGGCACATTGCCTATTACCACCACGGCCTGCTGTTTTGCGGCGACACCCTATTCGCCGCCGGTTGCGGTCGCCTGTTCGAGGGCACGCCGGAGCAAATGCACCACTCGCTCAGCCGCCTCGCTGCTCTACCGGAAGATACCCTGGTCTACTGCACCCATGAATACACCCTGAGCAATCTGAAGTTTGCCGCCGCCGTCGAGCCGGGCAATCCGGACATCGCCGCCCGTCTGGAAAAAGTCACTCAGCAGCGGCAAAACGGCGTCATGACCCTGCCTTCGACCCTGGCACTGGAAAAGCTCACAAATCCGTTCTTGCGTACCTCTGAAACATTAGTTACACAAAAAGTGGACGAACGGGCAGGCGCTCAAAACCGGGCGCCGAGTGAGGTATTTGCGGCTCTGCGGGCTTGGAAAGATAAGTTCTAAGCCCCCCACCACTTGGTACAAAAATTCTGAATGGTTGACCGCAGGGGGTGCGCTTTCTAGAATCGCCCGACATTTTTGCCCGGAACTTACTTCCAGCCAATGTCGTCATCCATACGTAAGTCCGTCAATTCAGACGCATTGACCCGCCTGGCGCAAGCCATCGCGGTGGCTGTGTCCGCCACGCTGGCGGGCTGTTCCAGCCATGCTCCGCAGACTGAAGCGACCCATACGCCGAACATTGCTGCGCGAGCCAAGCAGAAGCCGATCTGGCTGTCCGAAAAGCCCAGCCCACAGGTTCCCCAGGACATCTGGGAACGCATGCGCCAGGGCTTTCAGCTGCAGGAAGGTCTCGGCGTCAACCCGCGCATCGAGCAACAGCGCCTGTGGTTCGCCAGCAATCCCTCTTTCCTCGAGAACGCCGGCGAACGCGGCAGTCTCTATATTCACTACATCGTCGAACGCCTCGAAGAACGCAACATGCCGCTGGAACTGGCCCTGCTGCCAGTGATTGAAAGCGCCTACAACCCGATGGCCTATTCCCGGGCCGATGCAGTCGGGTTGTGGCAATTCATTCCGTCCACAGGGCGTTATTTCAATCTGCGTCAGACGCGCTTCTACGATGGCCGTCGCGACATCACCGCCTCGACCACGGCAGCGATGGATTACCTGACCCGCCTGCACGACATGTTCAACGGCGACTGGTTGCTGGCCTTGGCGGCGTACAACGCCGGTGAAGGCACGGTCAGCCGCGCCATCGAACGTAACGAAAAGCTCGGCCTGCCCACCGACTACTGGAACCTGCCGTTGCCGGCGGAAACCCAGGCCTACGTGCCGAAGCTGCTGGCGCTGTCGCAAGTGGTGCTGGCGCCGGAAGCCTACGGCGTGAACCTCAACCCGATCGCCAACGAACCGTACTTCCAGGTCGTCGAAATCAACCAGCGCATGGACCTGTCCAAGGTCGCTGCGGTGGCCAACATCGACGAAGACGAACTGTTCCAGCTCAACCCGGCCTTCAAGCAACGCACCACCATCGACGGCCCTCAGCATTTGCTGGTGCCGACGTCGAAGGCGCAATTGCTGACGGCCAGTTTGCAGACCATGCGTCCGGAAGAGCTGATCAGCCCGCGTTCACTGAAACCGGTGTTCGAGGGTGCCGATCCGTCGGAAGTGGCGCAGCTCAAGCGTGCCTATCGGGTGAAGCGTGGCGACAACCTCGGTTCCATCGCCAAGGCCAACAAGGTCGAAGTCAAAGACCTGCAGCGCTGGAACAAGCTGACCGGCAAGAACCTCAAGGTTGGTCAGACCCTGGTGATGCAAGACACCACCAAGCGCGCGCCGGCACGCAAATCCGGCCGGGTCAACACGGTGATTGCGGCCAACAGCAAGAGCAAAGGCAAGGACGACAGCGCGCAGCAAACCCAGTACAAGGTCAAACGCGGCGACACGCTGTACGTGGTGGCCAAGCGCTTCAACGTTGAGATGCAGCATCTCAAGCGCTGGAATCCGGGTGCGGGTAAAGCACTGAAGCCGGGGCAGATGCTCACGGTTTATCAGCCGCACTGACAGATGAGCCCCTGAGTTTTCAGGGGCTTTTTTTGATCACGTTTTTGAGGTGTGCATTAGATCCATCCCCCTCACCCCAGCCCTCTCCCCCAAGGGGGCGAGGGGGAAAGGGAGCCGATCTCCGTGCTGTTCAACATCCGAGTTCGGCGCGGTATCGCACGTCGGCGCAGCTCTCGCAAACACCACAGTCAGCCCCCTCTCCCCCCGGGAGAGGGTTAGGGTGAGGGGCTTTTGAGAACTTGAGTTCGACTCGGTGCAGCACGTCGGTGTAATTCGTCCAAACACCACGATCAGTCCCCTCTCCCTCCGGGAGAGGGTTAGGGTGAGGGGCTCTTTAACCCACATCTTTTTCCTGTCCAGACAAGCTGTTACTGTACGGCCCACTAAGCCCAAGCCGCCTGGATCGGATCTGACTTGAAGCGTCCCCTCCTCCTGCTCCTGATCAGCCTGGCCTTGAGCTCAACCGCAAGCGCGACGATTACCGAAAGTCACGGTTATGCGCAGTTCGGCACGCTCAAGTACCCGGCCAGATTTACCCACTTCGACTGGGTCAACCCGCAAGCGCCCAAGGGCGGTACGTTGCGGGTGATGGCGTTCGGCACCTTCGATACGGTCAACCCGTACACCTTCAAGGGCACCAGCCCGGTCACCACAGCGAATTTCCTCCAGTACGGCATCAACGAGCTGAACGAGCCGCTGATGGTCGGCACCGGCCAGTATTCGCCGTCCGGTGACGAGCCGGCGTCGAGCTATGGTTTGATCGCGCAATCGGTGGAGTACAGCGAAGATCGCAGTTGGGTAGTCTTCAACCTGCGCCCGGAAGCGCGTTTCCACGACGGCACGCCGATCACCGCTTATGACGTCGCCTTCTCCTATCGAACGCTGCTCAAGGACGGCCATCCGCTGTACCGTACCGCGTTGCAGGAAGTGCTGCGGGTCGACATTCTCAACAAGCAGCGCATTCGCTTCGTGCTCAAGCGCTCGGGCAATCCGCTACTGATCCTGCGCCTTGGCGAATTGCCGGTGCTGCCGCAGCACTACTGGAAAGACCGCGACTTCAAGGCCACTACCTTCGAACCGCCACTGGGCAGCGGCCCCTATCGCATCACTTCGGTGACGCCGGGCCGGCAGTTGATCTTCGAGCGGGTCAAGGATTACTGGGGCAAGGACTTGCCGGTCAATCGCGGCAAGTACAACTTCGATCGCATGGAAGTCGAGTTCTACCGCGACAGCGATGTCGCCTTCGAAGCATTCAAGGCTGGCGAATTCGACATTTACATCGAGCATCAGGCGAAGAACTGGGCCAACGGCTACAACTTCCCGGCCATACGCCGTGGCGATGTGATCAAGGCACAGATCCCGCATCAGATCCCGACCCAGAGTCAGGGCCTGTTCATGAACACCCGCCGTGCGACGTTCTCGGACGTTAAGACCCGTGAAGCGCTGGGCCTGATGTTCGACTTCGAGTGGACCAACCGCGCACTGTTCAGCGATGCCTACAAACGCACCACCAGTTATTACCCCAACAGCGAGTTCACCACCTCCGGCCTGCCGGTCGGGCATGAATGGCTGATGCTCAAGCCGTACAAGGAACAACTGCCGGCCAAGCTGTTCACCGAGCCGTTCACCCTGCCAAAAACCGATGGACGCGGCATTCCCCGGGAAACCATGCGCAAGGCATTGGCATTGCTCGCCGAAGCCGGCTGGAAGCTCAACGGTCAGCGCCTGCAAAACGCTGACGGCCAACCGCTGCGGTTCGAGCTGCTGCTGGTCAATCCGAACCTGGAGCGCCTCTACCAGCCCTATATCGAGAACCTCAACAGCATCGGCATCGACGCGCGCCTGCGCACCGTGGATCGGGCGCAGTACAAACAGCGCCTCGATCAATTTGATTTTGACATGATCTCGATGACGCTCAACCAGACCCTCAGCCCGGGCCTGGAGCAGTGGCAGTACTTCCACTCCAGTCAGGTCGGGGTCAAGGGCAGCAAGAATTACGCAGGCATTGCCAACCCGGTAGTGGATCACCTGCTCGAACAATTGCTCGCCGCGCGCACCCGCGACGAGCAGGTCGCCGCTGGCAAGGCGCTCGACCGCGTGCTGCTCTGGCAGCACTACAGCATTCCCAACTGGTACCTCAATTATCACCGTCTGGCCTACCGCAACCGGTTGGCCCACGTCACCACGCCGCCCTACACTCTGGGCCTGAGCGCGTGGTGGCTGAAGTCTTCGGAGAAAGATCAATGAAACCGATCCGCGCCCTGCTCGTCCAGGCCAGCGGTTTGCTGTTCGCCGGGCTGGCCTTTGCCGCTCCGCAACACGCCGTGACCCTGTACAACGAGCCGCCGAAATACCCAGCCGATTTCAAGCATTTCGATTATGTGAACCCCGACGCGCCCAAGGGCGGCATCTTCCGTCAGGCCGGTTTCGGCGGCTTCGACAGCCTCAACCCGTTTATCAGCAAAGGCGTGCCGGCCGACGATGTCGGGCAGATCTACGACACCTTGACCAAACACAGCCTCGACGAACCGTTCACCGAATACGGCCTGATCGCCCGGCAGATCGAAAGAGCCCCGGACAACAGCTGGGTGCGTTTCTACCTGCGCCCCGAAGCGCGCTTCCACGACGGCCACCCGGTACGCGCCGAGGACGTGGTGTTCAGCTTCAACACGCTGACCAAGGAAGGCTCACCGCTGTTTCGCGGCTACTACAGCGACGTTTCCGAAGTGATCGCCGAAGATCCGCTGAAAGTGCTCTTCAAGTTCAAGCACACCAATAACCGTGAACTACCGCTGATCCTCGGCCAGTTACCGGTGCTGCCCAAGCACTGGTGGGCCGATCGCGACTTCACCAAGGGCAACCTGGAAATTCCGCTGGGCAGCGGCCCTTACAAGGTTGCCGAAGTGAAGGCCGGACGTTCAGTGCGTTACGAGCGGGTCAAGGATTACTGGGGCAAGGACCTGCCGGTCAACCGTGGCTTCTACAACTTCGACACGATGACCACCGATTACTACCGCGACAACACCGTCGCGCTCGAAGCGCTGAAGGCCGGACAATTCGATTACTGGCTGGAAATGACCGCAAAGAACTGGGCCAACGCCTACAACATCCCGGCGGTTACCGAAGGCCGCTTGATCAAGGAACAGATCGCCAACAGCAACCCGACCGGCATGCAGGGCTTCGTCTTCAACCTGCGTCGCCCGGTGTTTCAGGATGTGCGGGTGCGTCAGGCACTCGGTCTGCTGTTCGATTTCGAGTGGACCAACAAACAACTGTTCAACAGCGCCTACTTCCGCACCCGCAGCTATTTCGAAAACTCGGAAATGGCCGCCACCGGCCTGCCCGACGCCGATCAAGTGGCGATCCTCGAGCCGTTCCGCAGCAAACTGCCGGCGCAGGTGTTCAGCGAAGCGTTCGAGAATCCGAAGACCGATGCCAGCGGCATGATCCGCGCGCAGCAGCGCGAGGCCTATCAACTGCTGCAAGAGGCCGGCTGGAAGATCGTCGACGACAAAATGGTCGACGCCACGGGCAAACCGGTGGTGATCGAGTTCCTGCTCGCGCAGACCGAATTCGAACGCGTACTGCTGCCATTCAAGCGCAACCTCAGCGACCTTGGCATCGATCTGGTAATCCGCCGCGTCGACGTTTCGCAGTACATCAACCGCGTGCGTTCGCGGGACTTCGACATGATGGTCGGCAGCTTCCCGCAGTCCAACTCACCGGGTAACGAACAGCGCGAATTCTGGATGAGCGCCGCTGCCGACAAACCGAGCAGCCGCAACACCATTGGCCTGAAGGATCCGATTGTCGATCAACTGGTCGAAAACCTGATCAACGCCGACTCACGCAAAAGCCTGGTGGCCCACGCCCGCGCACTGGATCGCGTGCTGCAATGGGGTTACTACGTGGTGCCCAACTGGCACATCAAGACCTGGCGCGTAGCGTACTGGAACCACATCGGTCACCCGAAAGTCTCGCCCAAGTACGACATCGGGATTAATACCTGGTGGGTCAAGCCCGACGCCAAACCGGCAGTAGAAGTCGAAACCAAACTGCAAGCCGACCCTGTGGGCACGGAGTAATCAGATGCTGGCGTATATTTTTCGGCGACTGCTGCTGATCATCCCGACCCTGTTCGGCATTCTGCTGATCAACTTCGTGATCATCCAGGCCGCGCCCGGTGGCCCGGTGGAACAGATGATCGCCAAGCTCGAAGGCTTCGAAGGCGCCACCAGCCGCATTGCCGGCGGCGGTGCCGAGGTGTCGGTGGCCGGTTCCTCCTATCGCGGCGCGCAGGGTCTGGACCCGGCGCTGATCAAGGAAATCGAGCACATGTACGGGTTCGACAAATCGGCCCCGGAACGTCTGTGGATCATGGTCAAGAACTACGCGCAGCTGGATTTCGGCGACAGTTTCTTCCGCGACGCCAAGGTGATCGACCTGATCAAGGAAAAGATGCCGGTGTCGATCTCGCTGGGGCTGTGGAGCACGCTGATCATGTACCTGGTGTCGATCCCGCTGGGGATCGCCAAGGCCACGCGGCACGGCAGCCATTTCGACGTCTGGACCAGTTCGGCGATCATCGTCGGCTATGCGATCCCGGCGTTTCTCTTTGCGATCCTGCTGATCGTGGTGTTTGCCGGCGGCAGTTATCTCGACTGGTTCCCGCTAAGGGGCCTGACCTCAAACAACTTCGATGAACTGAGCTTCGGCGGCAAGATCCTCGATTACTTCTGGCACCTGGCGCTGCCGGTGACCGCACTGGTGATCGGTAACTTCGCAACCATGACCCTGCTGACCAAAAACAGCTTTCTCGACGAAATCAACAAGCAATACGTGGTCACCGCCAAGGCCAAAGGCCTGACCCGCCATCGCGTGTTGTACGGCCATGTGTTCCGCAACGCCATGCTGCTGGTGATTGCCGGATTCCCGTCGGCGTTCATCGGCATCTTCTTCACAGGATCCTTGCTGGTGGAAGTGATTTTCTCCCTCGACGGTCTCGGCCTGATGAGCTTTGAAGCGGCGATCAACCGCGATTACCCGGTGGTGTTCGGTACCCTGTTCATCTTCACCCTGCTGGGGCTGGTGGTGAAACTGATCGGCGACCTCACCTACACCTTGGTCGATCCGCGCATCGACTTCGAAAGCCGGGAGCATTGAGATGAACCTGTCCCCTCTCAACCGCCGCCGCTTCGAACTGTTCAAGGCCAACAAGCGCGGCTGGTGGTCGCTGTGGCTGTTTCTGGTGCTGTTCGGCCTGAGCCTGGGCGCCGAGCTGATCGCCAACGACAAGCCGTTGGTGGTGCATTACGACAACAATTGGTACTTCCCGGCGATCAAGCGCTACCCGGAAACTGCGTTCGGCGGCGAATTCCCGCTGGAAGCCAACTACAAGAGCCCGTACATCCGCGAACTGCTCAAGGCCAAGGATGCGTGGGTGCTGTGGGCGCCGATTCCCTACAGCTACCAGAGCATCAACTACGACCTGAAAGTCCCGGCCCCGGCGCCGCCGTCGGCGGACAACCTGCTCGGCACTGACGATCAGGGCCGCGATGTGCTGGCGCGGGTGATCTACGGTTTCCGCATTTCGGTGCTGTTCGCGCTGACGTTGACCGTGCTGAGTTCGATCATCGGCGTGATTGCCGGTGCTTTGCAGGGCTTCTATGGCGGCTGGGTCGATCTGGCCGGGCAGCGTTTTCTGGAGATCTGGTCGGGGCTGCCGGTGCTGTATCTGCTGATCATCCTCGCCAGTTTCGTCCAGCCGAATTTCTGGTGGCTGCTGGGGATCATGCTGCTGTTCTCGTGGATGAGCCTGGTCGACGTGGTGCGCGCTGAGTTCCTCCGTGGCCGCAACCTTGAATACGTGCGCGCGGCGCGGGCGCTGGGCATGCAGAACGGCGCGATCATGTTCCGCCACATCCTGCCCAACGCGATGGTCTCGACCATGACGTTTATGCCGTTCATCCTCACCGGCGCCATCGGCACCCTCACCGCTTTGGACTTCCTCGGTTTCGGCTTGCCGGCCGGCAGTCCGTCGCTGGGTGAACTGGTCGCCCAGGGCAAATCCAACCTGCAAGCGCCGTGGCTGGGCATGAGTGCCTTCGCCGTGCTGGCGTTGATGCTGAGTTTGCTGGTGTTTATCGGCGAGTCCGCTCGCGACGCCTTCGACCCGAGGAAGTGAAATGAATCAGGACAATCTGATCGAAGTGCGTGACCTCGCCGTCGAATTCGGTTTCGGCGAGCGCGTGCACCGGGTCGTCGAAGGCGTGAGTTTCGACATCAAACGCGGCGAAACCCTGGCGCTGGTCGGCGAATCCGGCTCGGGCAAATCGGTCACCGCGCACTCGATCCTGCGCCTGCTGCCCTACCCGATGGCCCGCCATCCGGCCGGCAGCATCAACTATGCCGGGCAAAACCTGCTGGGGCTCAGTGAGAAAACCATCCGCCACATCCGTGGCAACCGCATCGCGATGATCTTTCAGGAGCCGATGACTTCGCTGAATCCGCTGCACTCGATCGAGAAGCAGATCAACGAAGTCCTCGGCATCCACAAGGGTCTGACCGGCAAAGTCGCGACCAAGCGTACGCTGGAGCTGCTGGACATGGTCGGCATCCCCGAGCCGCACAAGCGTCTCAAGGCCTTGCCCCACGAGTTGTCCGGTGGCCAGCGCCAACGTGTAATGATCGCCATGGCCCTGGCCAACGAGCCGGAATTGCTGATTGCCGACGAACCGACCACGGCGCTGGACGTGACCGTTCAGCTGAAAATCCTCGATTTGCTCAAGGAATTGCAGGCTCGATTGGGCATGTCGTTGTTACTGATCAGTCACGATTTGAACCTGGTGCGAAGAATTGCGCATCGTGTATGTGTCATGCAGCGCGGTTGCATCGTCGAACAGGCATCGTGCGCAGAGCTGTTCCGTTCGCCGCAGCATCCGTACACTCGGGAATTGCTCGGCGCGGAGCCCAGCGGAGGCCCGGCGAGCAATAAAATCGGCGCGCCGCTGCTTGAAGTCGAGGACTTGAAAGTCTGGTTCCCGATCAAGAAAGGCCTGCTCAAGCGCACGGTGGATCACGTCAAGGCAGTGGACGGCATCAATTTCAGCCTACCGCAGGGTCAGACCCTGGGGATCGTGGGAGAAAGCGGCTCCGGTAAATCCACCCTGGGTCTGGCGATTTTGCGGCTGATCGGCAGCAAAGGCGCGATCCGCTTTGAAGGCAAGCAGCTAGACTGCCTGACGCAGAACGAGGTTCGCCCGTTGCGTCGGGAGATGCAGGTGGTGTTTCAGGACCCGTTTGGCAGCCTGAGCCCGCGCATGTGTGTCAGCGATATCGTTGGCGAAGGCCTGCGGATTCACAAGATGGGCACCGCTGAGGAACAAGAGGCGGCGATTATTGCGGCATTGAAGGAGGTAGGTCTGGATCCGGAAACCCGGCACCGCTACCCCCACGAATTTTCCGGTGGGCAACGGCAGCGAATCGCCATTGCCCGGGCTTTGGTGCTGAAACCGGCGCTGATCCTGCTGGACGAGCCGACGTCGGCGCTCGACCGCACGGTGCAGCGGCAAGTGGTGGAGCTGTTGCGTTCACTGCAAGCCAAGTACAACCTGACGTATTTGTTTATCAGCCATGATCTGGCTGTCGTCAAAGCGCTGAGCCACCAGTTGATGGTGGTCAAGCATGGCCAAGTGGTCGAACAGGGAGACGCGCAAAGTATTTTTGCCGCCCCCCAACATCCGTATACACAGCAGTTGCTGGAAGCCGCTTTTTTGGCACCAGCCACTGCGCAATAACCTGAAAGAGGAGCAACACATGGGTTTTCTCGCCGGTAAGCGCGTACTGATCGTCGGTGTCGCCAGCAAGCTGTCCATCGCATCCGGCATCGCTGCCGCCATGCATCGCGAGGGCGCTGAGCTTGCCTTCACTTATCAGAACGACAAACTGAAAGGTCGTGTTGAAGAATTCGCCCAAGGCTGGGGTTCGAGCCCTGAGCTGTGCTTCCCGTGCGACGTGGCCAGCGATGAAGAAATCGCCAAGGTCTTCGAAGCACTGAGCAAGAAGTGGGACGGCCTGGACTGCATCGTCCACTCCGTTGGCTTCGCCCCGGGCGACCAACTGGACGGCGACTTCACCGAAGCCACCACCCGTGACGGTTTCCGCATCGCGCACGACATCAGCGCCTACAGCTTCGTGGCCCTGGCCAAAGCCGGTCGCGAAATGATGAAAGGCCGCAACGGCAGCCTGCTGACCCTGTCGTACCTGGGCGCCGAGCGCACCATGCCTAACTACAACGTAATGGGCATGGCCAAGGCTTCGCTGGAAGCTGGCGTACGTTACCTGGCCGGCTCTCTGGGCCCGGATGGCACCCGCGTCAACTGCGTATCGGCTGGCCCGATCCGTACCCTGGCAGCCTCGGGCATCAAGAACTTCCGCAAGATGCTGGCCGCCAACGAAGCGCAAACCCCGCTGCGTCGCAACGTCACCATCGACGAAGTCGGCAACGCCGGCGCCTTCCTGTGCTCCGACCTGGCGTCGGGCATCAGCGGCGAAATCATGTACGTCGACGGCGGCTTCAACACCACCGCCATGGGCAACATCGAAGAGTGATCTTCGGTTAGCCAATAAAAAAACCCGCCGATCTGGCGGGTTTTTTTATGCCTGCAACACTGTCCCCTGTGGGAGCGCTGTGTCAGGCAATGAAGAGGTTGATGGCCGGACGCTATCGCGAGCAGGCTCATTCCTACAAGCGATCTGCGGTGCATTCGCTAACAACGCTTCAAGGCCTGCTTGTGCACATACATCGCGCTATCGGCATCCGCCAGCAGCCGATCCACGGCCTCATGGCGTTTGGCGTCGTATTCGATCTGGCCGACGCTGAAGCGAATCGCATACCCGCGGTGCAACGTGGCATTGCGCTCTTCAAGGATTTCCTTGAGCCGCGCCATGATCGCCGTCGTTTCAATATGGCTGGAGCCGGTCAGCAACGCGACGAACTCATCCCCGCCCAGGCGCCCGACCACATCACTCTCGCGAAAGGCGATGCGCAGCACGTCGGCAAAGGTTTTCAGCGCACTGTCACCCTCGGCATGCCCATACAGATCGTTGATCTGCTTGAAGTCATTGAGGTCGAAAAACAGCAAGGTTGCCGGCCGTTCCAGCCGTGCGCAGGCGTCCAGTGCATGCTGCGCCAGTTGTTTGAAACCACGGCGATTGGACAGCAACGTCAACTCATCCATGCTCGCGATCTGCACAGCGGCCAACTCTTGCTCGGCCATTTCCGCCAGATCACGCAACAACGCGCGCTCTTCCTCGTCGAGGTCGCGGGGCTTGGTGTCGATCAGGCACAGCGTGCCCATTTTATTGCCATTGGGCACGGTCAGCGGGTAACCGGCGTAGAAGCGAATGTTCGGCGCGCCTGTCACCAACGGGTTGTCATGGAAGCGCACATCCTCGCGGGCGTCCGGCACCAACAGCAGGCCGTCGTTAAGAATCGCATGGCCGCAGAACGAGACATCCCTCGGTGTCTCGCTGACATCCAGGCCCACGCACGACTTGAACCACTGCCGATTGGTGTCGACCAACGTCACCAGTGCAATCGGCACATTGAACAGGCGTTTCGCCAACCGTGTCAGTCGGTCGAAACGTTCTTCAGGGGCGGAATCGAGCAGCTCAAGACCGTGCAACGCTTGAACGCGCGCCGTTTCATTCGCAGGTTTTCCTGGAACCAGCATCAGCACACTCCATTGGCAACAATGCTTCCAAGCGTAGCGCTAATTTGGCAATGGCTCACATTTGCGCCACCGGGCATGGCCCGCCCGCATCGGCCCAGAGCTTGAATTGCGTGACAAAAATATCGTGCGGCACTGGCACCGGCGCGCGCCCTGCCCCGGGATTCCAGCCCCACAGCACCAATTTGTCTTCGCTGACATGCTTGATCAGCGCAGCAAAGTCGCGATCGCCATTGCTCGAACGGTCCTTGATCATCGCGCAGAGCTTGTCCGGTGGCAGGCCGATCCAGGCCATTTTGTGCGCTGCCGGCGGCAGGCTCCAGTGCGGCGCCCCCGGTGGCGCATGCGGGCCGTAACTGGCCGGCGGATTGTTTTCCGCGTGGCAGGTCGCGCAAGGCAAACCGGCGGCGCCCTTGCCGTCCATGCCGCGCACCACGTTCATCGCATGGGGAATGCCGGCGTCGAACTGCAACGGCGAATCACCGGGAATGTGACAGTTCTGGCAGCGCGGACTCTGGAAGACTTTCTGTACCGTGGTGAAGGCTTTCAAGGCTTCCTGATCATCGGCAAACAGGTCCGAGGCATAACCGCCCAGCCCCAGTAGAACCACCGTGCCCAACACTAGATGTCGTTTCATCTCACACCCCCGACAGTTGCAGCGGCAACTCGCGCAGGCGTTGCCCGGTCAGGGCGAACACCGCGTTGGCCACGGCTGGCGCGGTCGGCGGCACACCGGCCTCGCCGATGCCACCGGGTTTGTCGCTGCTGGGCACGATGTGCACTTCCACCACCGGCATCTCGTTGAGCCGCAGCACCTGATAATCGTGATAGTTGGATTGCACGACCGCGCCGTCCTTGAGCGTCAGTTTGCTGTGCAGCGCCATGCCCAGACCGAAGGTGATGCACGATTCCATCTGCGCCGCGATACTCTGCGGATTCACCGCAATCCCGCAGTCCACCGCACAGACCACGCGATGCACGCGAATCGCCAAATTGTCCTGCGACACCTCCGCCACCTGCGCCACGTAGCTACCGAACGACTCGTGCACTGCCACGCCCAACGCATGGCCATCCGGCAATGGTGCTTTCCAGTTAGCCTTTTCCACCGCCAGATTGAGCACGCCCAAATGCCGAGGATGATCCTTGAGCAAGGTTCGTCGGTACTCGACCGGATCCTTGCCCGCCGCCGTGGCCATTTCATCGATCAGCGATTCCATGACAAAACCGGTATGGCTATGGCCAACCGAGCGCAGCCACAACACATTGATGCCCGTTTGCGGCGAATGCAGATCGACCTGATGATTGGCCAGGCCTTTAACGTAAGGACTGTCGGAAACGCCTTCGACCGAGGTCGGGTCGATGCCGTTTTTGACCATCGTCGCCTCCATCAGCGTGCCGGTCATGATCGACTGCCCGACCAGCACGTGCTGCCAGCTCGACGGCAAACCATCAGCGCCCAAGCCGATCTTCGCCTGATGCAAGAACATCGAGCGGTAGTAACCGCCACGAATATCGTCTTCCCGCGACCACACGGTTTTCACCGGCATCGCGGCGGCTTTCGCCACGTGCACGGCTTCGGCGACAAAGTCAGACGTTGGATTGGCCCGACGCCCGAAACCGCCACCCAAAAACTCAGTGTGGATCTCGACCTGATCAGGCTTCAGCCCGGTGATCTTGCCGGCGACCATTTGATCCAGCGTCTGAAACTGCGTACCGGTCCAGATTTCGCATTTCTCGGCGCTGATTTTCACCGTGCAATTGAGCGGCTCCATCGGCGCATGAGCCAGATAAGGCACGCTGTATTCGACATCGATCTTCTTCGCCGCTTTGCCAAAACTGCCCTTGGCATCACCGGCCTGACTCGCCGACGTGCCTTGCGTCGCGGCCAGTTTGCGGAAACTTGCCAGCAGTTTTTCGCTGCTCAGGTCCGCATGCGGACCCAGGTCCCAATCGACCTTCAGCGCATCACGCCCCAGTTTCGCCGCCCAGTAATGCTCGGCAATCACCGCCACGCCCGTCGGTACCTGCACCACTTTGTGTACGCCCGGCACCGCCAGCGCTTCAGCGCCTTCGAAAGATTTAACAGTGGCACCGAATACCGGTGGGCGCGCGACCATTGCGGTCATCAAGCCTTCAAACTGCACGTCCATGCCGAACTTGGCGCGGCCGGTGATTTTCTCCGGTGTGTCGAGGCGTTTGGTCGGTTTGCCAATGACCTTCCAGTCCTTGGCTTCCTTGAAGGTAATCGACTTCGGATCCGGCACCGGCAATTGCCCGGCGGCATCTGCCAGCTCGCCATAAGTTGCACGCTTGTCACCGGCAATCACCACGCCCGATTCAGTGCGAATGGCCGACGGTGCCACCTCGAAGCGTTTCGCCGCCGCCTCCACCAGCATCTGCCGCGCGGTCGCGCCTGCCAGTCGATAGCGGTCAAACTCCATCCACGTCGACGTCGAGCCGCCGGTAATCTGCATGCCGCCAAAACCGGGCATGCCGTAATCCGCCGCCGACGCGGGCGAGTGCTCGACGCGGATCTTCGACCAGTCCGCGTCCAGCTCCTCGGCAATCAACATGGTCAGGCCGGTCCAGATGCCCTGGCCCATTTCCGAATGCCCGAGCAGCACCGTCACGCTGTTGTCCGCTGCGATTCGCAAAAATGCATTCGGCGCAAACACCTTGCCTTCATTCTCGGCCGCATAGGCAAACTTGTGGCCGCCAGGGACGACAAACGCCACCACCAGACCGCCGCCCAACAGGGCGCTGCCTTTGAGAAAACTCCGACGCGATACAGGACTGTTCATCGCCTATCTCCCACAGATTGAATCAGCCGATTTCCGATGCACGCTTAACCGCTGCGCGAATGCGGGGATAGGTTCCGCAACGGCAGATATTGCCGGAGAGCGCCTGATCGATATCGCTGTCGGTGGGTTTGGGGATTTTCGCCAGCAGCGCGGCAGCAGACATGATCTGCCCCGACTGGCAGTAACCGCACTGCACCACGTCAAGTTCGGCCCAGGCTTGCTGCACCGGGTGCGAACCATCGGTGGACAGCCCTTCGATGGTGAGAATTTTCTGGCCATGGGCTACGGCGGTCGCGGGCGTAATGCAGGCGCGCAACGGCGCCCCGTCAACGTGCACGGTGCAGGCCCCGCACTGGGCCATGCCGCAGCCAAATTTGGTACCGGTCAAGTGCGCGACATCGCGCAGGACCCAGAGCAACGGCATGTCCGCGGGGACATCGAGCTCCTGATCCTTGCCATTGATATTCAAGGTCAGCATCGGGGAATTTCCTCAGACTCACGGTGTTCTGAAGGGGCGCCGCTGTGGCCATCAAAGCCTACGCGCGCCTCGGCTTATCCCTTTCAGCAAAGCCTAATTTGCGCACGAAGCCAGACGTTGCGACCACCGGTCATGCAGATGTCGACTTTAATCCTACAGTTGATAACGGCTCGCACTGAGCCATCGCAGTGGAAAACTCGTCATGAGCGAAACCGGTCCGCGCTGACCGCGCGGGTTACCCATCAGATTGGTCTGGAGTTGCGAACATGGGATTTGTCACCAGCAAAGACGGCGTCGAGATTTTCTACAAAGACTGGGGCCCGAAAGACGCGCCGGTGATCCACTTCCACCACGGCTGGCCGCTCAGCTCGGACGATTGGGACGCACAGATGCTGTTCTTCCTCGGCAAAGGCTTCCGGGTGGTTGCCCATGATCGCCGTGGGCACGGGCGTTCGAGCCAGGTCTGGGATGGCCACGATATGGATCATTACGCCGACGATACGCTGGCCGTGGTTAATCATCTGGGCCTGAAGAACGTGGTGCATGTCGGTCACTCGACCGGTGGCGGTGAGGTGATTCATTACATCGCCCGGCATGGTCAGGCCAACGTCGCCAAAGGTGTGCTGATCAGCGCGGTGCCACCGTTGATGGTGCAGACCGAGAGCAATCCGGGTGGGCTGCCGAAATCGGTATTCGATGACTTTCAGGCGCAACTCGCGGCGAATCGCGCGCAGTTTTATCGCGATATTCCGACCGGGCCGTTTTATGGCTACAACCGGCCCGGGGCCACGCCATCGGAAGGGATTATTGCCAACTGGTGGCGTCAGGGCATGATCGGCGGAGCGAAGGCGCACTACGATGGGATCGTGGCGTTTTCGCAGACCGATTTCACCGAAGACTTGAAGAAGGTCACGGTGCCGGTGCTGGTGATGCATGGCGAGGATGATCAGATTGTGCCGTATGCGGATTCAGGGCCGTTGTCGGCGAAGTTGCTGCCCAATGGCACGCTGAAGTCGTATCCGGGGTTTCCGCACGGGATGCCGACGACGGAGGCCGAGACGATCAACGCGGATCTTTTAGCCTTTATTCGCGGCTGAACAATGTAGGAGCTGCGGAACGCTGCGATCTTTTGATTTTGCGCCTTGAAAATCAACGTCAAAAGATCGCAGCGTTCCGCAGCTCCTACACAGGCAGATGTGGGCTGCAATTAATCTTCGGTTCGGCCAGTGTTTTCGCGATCACGGTCATAGTGGTGAGCCAGTGGCAGCGCCGGTAACCACGACTCGCGGCGAATCGTCCAGAGTTCGTAGGTGGGTTTGAACTGATTAGGCTCATCGAGCGATCCGATGTTGACCTCTACTTCATCTGCCGAACGTGTGAACACCGGTGAGCCGCAACGCGGGCAGAAAAAGCGCCCGTTGTAGTCGCGGGTTTCGCCGGTGACCTTCAACGCATCCTCGGGAAATATGGCCGAGGTGTGAAAGAGCGTGCCGTGGCGTTTGCGGCAGTCGAGGCAGTGGCAGATGCCGACTCGGTAGGGCTGACCTGTCACTTCGAAACGGACATCGCCGCACAGGCAACTGCCGGTCAATAGATTCATGTCGCACCTCCTCTTCAGAATTTGAAATTAGCGACAGCCCTCACCCTAACCCTCTCCCAGAGGTAGAGGGAACTGACCGCGCTGAATGTGCAAGTTGCACCGACTTGAGATACCGAGTCGGACTCAGGCCTGGAAGTACATGGAGATCTGCTCCCTTTCCCCCTCGCCCCCTTTGGGGGAGAGGGCTGGGGTGAGGGGGGGAATCGCACTGACACACCGCAAAACCCAAAGCCCCCGCCATCCAGTATTTTCATCAATAAACACGAAGGCCGTGATCACGTTTAAAGCACACAAACCGTTACGCCATCCTCCCTACAACACCTTGCGTCGTTACCTACGCGTACGCCAGAATCCGCCGGCTTACACGGCTATGGGCCGGGCTATATCGTTTGCCTGTCACTGCAAAACAGTGATCGGGTTTGGTAGCCCGTCTGTAATAGCCGTGTGACAACACCCTGTGCTGTCTCTTTGTGGAGGCTCAGTTCAATGGTAGTCATGCGTGGGGCTCACTCGTGAGCGCCGGGTTCCTATTGCAGCCGGTCTACCAACCCGCGTATGGCCACCACCCACTCGTTTGGTAGCGAGAGTGATGGCTCCTTAAACTGCGATAGGAGTTTCATCCATGTTCAAAATCACGCCAAATCCGCCACCCACCGATCCAATCCCTCACGACCCAGCGCTCAACCCGCAAAAGGTCAAAGAAGCCACCGACCGCGCCCTCGACTACTACCTGCGACCCGAAGCACTGGGGGCGCCGCCAAGCTCACCCAAGTTTCGCCCGGTCTATTTGGTCGACCCCACGCTGGATGACGAAACCCTACGGGTCGAAGCCTGTGAGTCGCTTTCCTACGCCCACTCCATGGCCGGTAACATCGCCAACTCGATAGGCGGCCCGGAGCGCAAACCGCTGCTGGCGCTGCAACAGGTGATCATGCTGAACGAGCTGCTGGTCAATCGCCTGCTGGACAAGCTGCGCGTGCCACAGTAGTCACCCAAAGGATGAGTGCAGAGTTACCCCTTCACTCATTCCGTAGATTGATGAGCAGAATTCATCAAGCCATCCCGATTTAGCCGTCTAGTGCCCCCCCGTCACCTCGCTTACTGTGCTCCCCACGCCCAACGGGAGATCGACATGCACAAGCGCACACGCGGCAACCGTTCACTCGAAGTATCCGCCCTCGGCGTTGGCTGCATGGACCTGAGCTATGGCTATGGCTCGACCACAGCTACTCAGGACATCACAGAACCGCAAAGGATGGAGCCTTTCACGATGGCCACTGACACACGCAGCAGCGCTGCCCTTCCCGCACTTATGGCGTTCTGCCTGAGCGTTGGGTCGATGTTCAGCGCTACCACTCAAGCAGCCGAGACACCGCAATCCATGACTACTCCGCAAACCACAGCACGAGCCCTGTCGGGTAAACAACAGACGATTCCACTGATTGCCGCGTTCATGGCGACCAGCGACATGCGCAACCTCAACTCGGCGCTCAACCAGGCACTCGACGCCGGCCTGACCATCAGCGAAACCCGGGAAATTCTCGTGCAGCTCTACGCTTACGTCGGGTTCCCGCGCAGCCTCAATGCCTTGAACGAGCTGATGACCGTGGTGCAGGCACGCAAACAACGCGGCATCGAAGATGCGCCGGGGCGTGAGCCGGGCCGGGCGATTCCAGTTGGGGATGAACTGCTGGCCAGCGGCACGGCGAATCAAACGAAAATTTCGGGCGCCCCGGTCAAAGGCCCGGTGTTCGAGTTCGCCCCGGTTATCAACCAGTTCCTGCAAACCCACCTGTTCGGCGACATCTTCGAGCGCGACAACCTTGACTGGCAAAGCCGTGAACTGGCGACCGTCGGGGCGCTGGCTGCAACGCCGGGCGTAGAATCGCAACTGCGCGCGCATATGGCGGCGAGCCTGCGCGTCGGGCTCAGCGCGGCACAGTTGGCCGAGGTCACTGAGCTGCTGAAAAAGCACGGTGATGCGCAAACCGCCGAACGTGCAAATGCAGCGCTCAAAGAGGCTTTGGCGGCTTCGAAAAAATGACCGAAAAATGGACCTGATATCGATTTCTCAAAAATATCGGCGTTCGGAGTTGTGTGGGTGCGCTGATCTACAAACCCTGGCTTGCGATCAGCGTCCATACTGTGGTTTTTCAGAAGTCGGGACTCCGCCATGCCCTCCCCCGAATCCAGCCTTTTGCAGAGCTGGCACGACAACGCTGATGTCTGGATCGTGGTGATCCGCAGCGGCGCCATCGAAAGCCGTCAGCAGGTTACCGATCAAGCGATTTTGTTGGCGATCATGGGCCGGCAGCCGCAGCGTGTGCTCGACCTCGGCTGCGGTGAAGGCTGGCTGTTGCGGGCGCTGGCGGATCGGGGGATTGATGCCGTCGGGGTGGATGGCGATGCGCGGCTGGTCGAAGCGGCGCGTCTGGCGGGGGCGGCGCGGGTGCATGTTGCGAGTTACGAAGCGCTGGTCGATGGCAAGGTCGATATCGGTCGTGACTACAACCTGGTGTGCGCGAATTTCTCGCTACTGCATCAAGACATAATTCCGCTGCTTGCCGCGATGAATGCCTTGCTTGTTCCCACAGGTGTTGTGGTCATTCAGACACTGCATCCATGGTCTGTCGCGGCAGGCGATTATCAGGATGGCTGGCGCGAAGAATCGTTCGCGGGATTCAAAGGTCAGTGGCAGCCGATGCCGTGGTATTTCCGCACGTTGTCGAGTTGGCTGAATGCGCTGGACATGGCCGGGTTCCAATTGGCCGGTTTGCAGGAGCCACAGCATCCGCAAAGTCCAGTGCCGCAGTCCTTGCTGATGGTTGCCGAGCGCCGCTGAGATTTCAGAAACACCATCAATCATTGTGGGAGCTGGCTTGCCAGCGATGGCGTCGGGTCAGTCAACATTGATGTTGAAGGTGCTGGCCTCATCGCTGGCAAGCCAGCTCCCACAGTGGTTTGGGTGTGCCAGGAATTTGTGACCACCATACAAACCTGTGGGAGTGAGCCTGCTCGCGATGACGGTATTTCAGGCGACATCAATGTTGAATATCAGACCGCAATCGCTTGCAGGCAAGCTCCCACAGTGGTTTCGGGACCACGGATGCGGTACTGCGCCAGCAGGCGCATGACGTAGCCGATCTTGATCAGGGTCGGGCCGAGGATGGTCAGCGAATGCATCGCCACCAGCAGCGCAATCGGCATGTGGCCGTTGTAGAGATACGCGCCGTAGATGCCGGCCAGCAGCATGAGCAGACCAGCGACGAGGATTTTGCTCGACAGGTGCAGAACGTCCAGCGGGCTTTCGAAGAAAGTGAGCATGGTGGCGTACTCCTGAGCGGTTCGTTTAGGTCAGTTGAGTACATCAAGTCTCGTGCCAGATTATCAATTCAATAGAATCAGTTAGTTGCACGATAACAAGTCAATTTGACACAACGCGGACATAGTCAATTCGACCTGAAACCTTGTCATTACGACTACAGAAAGACACGGTAAGAAAATCCGGTCTGCGGCTCGGTGTCTCCGTCGTCAGAATTTCCAATGCTCGGCAATTGTCTATCTACGGCACCGGCAATCGACCAGGGACTGACTACGCTGAAAATCCTGCGTGTCTAACCTGCCGAGGATGACTGCCATGCAACGCTTTCAAAAGCTCACGCCCTGCCTTTGGTTCGACGATCAGGCCGAAGCCGCCGCGAAGTTCTACTGCTCGATCTTCGATCACTCGAAAATCACCGGCCTGACCCACTACAGCAAGGTCGGCCAGGAATTTCACGGCAAGCCGGAAGGTGCGGTGATGACCGTCAGTTTCGAACTCGACGGCCAGACCTTCACCGGGCTCAACGGTGGGCCGATGTTCAAATTCAGCGAGGCGATTTCGTTTCAGGTCAATTGTCAGAATCAGGAAGAAGTCGACCATTTCTGGGGCCATCTGTCCGAAGGCGGCCCCGTCGAAGCCCAGCAATGCGGCTGGCTCAAGGACAAGTTCGGCGTGTCGTGGCAGATCGTGCCAGTGGCCTTTATGCACATGATGCTGGACCCGGACACCGCCAAGTCGCAGCGAGCGATGCAGGCCATGTTCACGATGAAAAAACTCGACATTGCCGAACTCGAACGGGCCTTTGCCGGCCAGAGCTAATACACTGGCGCACTGGCCTGCCGGGAATAACAACGATGAAACACGCTGCCGCCAAAAACCCTGAAAAAGACCCGCGTTTCTGGCGCGACGCGGCGCTGCCGTTCATTGAAGCGCGGGCCATCGCCGATGGCCGCGAGGTCTGTTACGCCCGGCATTCCCATGCACATTTTTCCATCGGCGCAATCACCGCCGGTCGCAGCACCTATGTGCATGAGCAGGCGCAGTTCGAGGTCGCGGCGGGCACTGTGGTGCTGATGAACCCCGGCGATGTGCATGCGTGCAATCCGATCGATGATCAGCCGTGGTCGTATGTGATGCTGTACGTGGAAACGCCCTGGCTGACGGATTTGCAGCATCAGTTGGGCTTTGCCGGTGATCTTGAGTTTCGGCGTTTTTCCACCACACACCTTGATGACACTGCGCTGTTCAACGAACTGAACGGGCTGTATCAAACGTTAGTCGACCCGCAACAGGATGTGCTGCGCAAGCAAAGCGCGGCGGTGGAGTTTTTCAGCGACCTGCAACTGCGTTTGAACCCCGCCGGCCCCTCTCTGCGCGAGCCAAATTTCAAACTGGAACGCGCTGCCGATTTCATCCGCGAGCACTGCACCGAAGTGCTCAACCTCGACGACATCTGCGCCGCTGCACAGCTTTCACCGTCGTACCTGATCCGCGCCTTCAAACAGCATTACGGCATGACGCCCCACGCATTTTTGGTCAACCAGCGCATCCAGTTCGCCCGCGAGCGTTTGCGCAGAGGCCAGTTGATTGCGGATGTGGCGCTTGAGGCAGGGTTTGCCGATCAGGCGCATTTTCAGCGAGCGTTCAAGCAACATCTGGCGGCGACGCCCGGCCAGTATCGCGGTTGAGAAACGACACCACCCGCAGCGTTCATTTCAAGCCATCACGACTCAGCGCACATCACCCGGAATCGGCTCCCATGGCAATGCGTTGAATTCCGTCTCGCCTTCCCCGTTCTGTGCATTGATACCCGCTACTCCCGGCAACAGAGAAATGACCGATACAGTGCCTCTGTCGCAAGCCACGAAAGCCCGGCTATCGTCATCGCTGATCGCAATTTCCATGGCCAGCGCCCCAACAGGGGTAGAAGTGATCACCTCGAAATTTGACGTATCAATCGTGTAGACCGGTCCAGCAGCAACATACGCCCTAGTCCCCGCATGGTTAAACACAATTCCTCGGGCGATATCATTGAGCGCAATGCTCTTGCCCGGGGCCCAAGTGTGAGTATTGAACTGCACGACAGTGCCTTGGCCACCCACCCCTCCGGCAACGTAAAAGCTGTTGCCGTCTGGGCTGAATGCAACACCATAAGGTTTCATCGGCGTCGACACAGTACGGATCACTGCCAACTTTTGGACATCAATGACCGAGACAGAGTAGCTCTCGTAATTGACCACGAGAACCAGACTGTCATCGGGAGTCCTGTCGATTCCTCTGGGGTACGTGGCTACCGGAATGGTTGCGGTCACGCGCAAGTCCAGCGTATCAATGACCGTCACAACATTACCGCTCCAGTTGCTTACGAAGGCACGTGAACCGTCCTGACTCATCACAATGCCAATTGGCTGTGCCCCGACAGGAATGTTCGCGATTAATGTGGAACTACCCGTATCAATGACAGAAACCGTACCGAAATGATTACAGGCAAAAGCTCGCGAACCATCGTAATTCAGGGCAATCTCCCACTGACTAGCCTGCTGTGGTATCGGCGTCTGACCGATCACTTGAGAGTTCCCGGTGTCAATCACATACACTGCGCTTGATCCATGGGTATACGCCCTAGTACCGTCCGGACTGAGCGTAATACCGGTTACGCCGCTCGGCATGAAAATTGATCCGAGATATCCGTACGCCATGATGGTCAAGGCTGCAGTGGCAACGGCGCTACCATTGGCAGCAGTCAAGTCATACGCCCCTGACGTACGCGCCCCCCTCACCCCACGGATCGTCAGCGTGCCATCCGTTTGCGTAGTAAAGTCACGAGCACCTCCAATCCCATCGGGAAATACCGTACCCGCTGGCAAGGTCACAGAAATGGCTCCGGCCGCCCCCTGTCCTTCCCGGGTCAGGCTTAGCTCAATGTCCTTGACGCGCCCGCCGGGAGCGACACTGTAAGGGCCATTGAGAAACGCAACCACATACCGGGACTCGCTGGCATGGATATCCATGAAGGTCGTCGCGGACAAATTGCTGTTGCCCAGTTGATCAACCACCCGGGCACTGATCGGCGTCTGGGGGTTGTCGCCGATTTGCTGGAAATCCGCAGCCATCAACGTCAACGTGATCGGTTGGGCAGGGTCGGTAACGGTAATCGTGCGACGCTCGGTCCCCACGGTCAGCGTCACCTTGTCATACGGGCGCGCGTAACTGACCTTAAAGCTAACCACCACGCCTTGCGCCGCTTCTGTTGGGCCGACACTGGCAGGGTGGGCGATGGTAAAACCCGCTGGTACGGGAAAACCCGGGGCCGGGTTGTGATACAGCAGCTTCAGGATCGGCTCGGAGTCGTTGGGATTTCCTGAAAGGCGAGTCACCCGGTAAAACATTTCATTGATACCGTTCACCAGCAAACCTGACTCCAGGCGCAGGCTGATTCGTTCCGACTCCTCTCCCGCCTCGATGGTTTTACTCGCGGACGTCTTTTCGCCGTTGAGCCACACCGTCACGTTATCGCCAACCGCCATTGCGTTCTCGTAAACGCCCGTCGCGGTCGACAGCTTCGTGAACGGATCAATAAACATCAATAAACCTTTATCCGCCGGATAGATCGATTGGGGAATACCGCCATGGGCAACACCGGCGGGAAGCACAGAGTCTTCCCATCCCGGAATGCTCATCGGATACAGCTTTAATGCTTCGACCGGTTCTGTTGACTGAACATCCATACCGTTCTCCTGGAAAGCAAAGCCTGTTCGGCTGATGCGTCATTACGCAGAACAGGGGAAATCTCGTCTACTGTCAGAAATTACAGGTACAGGTGTAATTCCGATGAACGGCTATATTGACATATCGGTAAATTCCGATATCGTCGCGGCATGGAACTACTCGAAATCTTCAAAGCCCTCTCGAACCGCACACGCCTGGAAATCCTCAAAGGCTTGAAGGATCCCGAGAAACACTTTCCTCCCCAGGACGAAGGTGACGTGCATACGGTGGGTGTTTGCGTCAGCAGTATTCAGGAAGGCGTCGGGCTGTCGCAGTCGACGGTGTCCGATTACCTGGCGACGCTGCAACGCGCCGGCCTGGTCGAAGTCAGGCGTATTGGGCAGTGGACCTATTACAAACGTAACGAAGCAGCGATCAGCGCGCTGGCCGAGATCATCGGCAGCGAGCTGTAATTTTTTGCCCCACGATATCGAGAATTCTCGATATCCCTTTTTACCGAAACGAGGAAATGCAATGCAAGCGATGATCCTTACTTCATTTGGCGGCGCGCAATCGTTCGAACTTTGTGAGGTACCCAAGCCAGTGCCACAAGCGGGCGAAGTCCTGGTACGGGTGCACGCTACCTCCATCAACCCGCTGGATTATCAGGTTCGCCGTGGCGACTATGCCGATCTGGTGCCCCTCCCCGCCATTACCGGGCACGACGTCTCCGGCGTTGTCGAAGCCGTCGGGCCGGGGGTGACGGCGTTCGGGCCGGGTGACGAAGTCTGGTACACCCCGCAGATTTTCGACGGCCCAGGCAGTTATGCCGAATACCACGTGGCGGCCGAAAGCATTATCGGCAAGAAGCCGCCCGCACTGAGCCACCTTGAAGCGGCAAGCCTGAGTCTGGTTGGCGGCACGGCGTGGGAAGCGCTCGTCGTGCGGGCGGCGCTCAGAGTCGGCGAGAGCATTCTGATCCATGGCGGCGCGGGTGGCGTCGGTCATGTCGCAATCCAGCTGGCCAAAGCCATCGGCGCGAAGGTCTTCACTACCGTGCGTGAAGGCAATTTCGAGTTCGCCAGGCAGATGGGCGCCGATGTGCTGATCGATTACGAAAAGGAAGATTACGTCGAGGCGATCCTGCGCGAAACCGCTGGCCGCGGCGTCGATGTGGTGTTCGACACCATTGGCGGCAACACCCTGGCACGCAGTCCCGACGCCCTCGCACAGCTTGGCCGCGTGGTGTCGATCGTGGACCTTGCCCAGCCGCAAAACCTGATTCAGGCCTGGGGCAAGAACGCCAGCTACCACTTCGTTTTCACCCGACAGAATCGCGGCAAACTCGATGAGTTGAGCGCATTGATCGTCAACGGTCAGTTGCGCCCGCACGTTGGCGCGGTCTATGCGCTGGCCGACATCGGCCTGGCCCATGCCCGGCTGGAGACGCCCAACAACGGCCTCCAAGGGAAGATCGCGATTGCTGTCATGCCGTCGTCTCAAGTCGACAATCGCTGAACTCACTTCGAGGAGAACATCATGGTTTACGAGATCGCTCTACTACCCGTTCACCAAGAACAAACTGAAGCGTTTCGGCGTGCGTTCGCCGAGGTCGAGCCTTTGCTCAAACGGGCAAAGGGTTACGGCGGCCACCTGCTCGCGCCAGGAATCGAAACGCCTGAGGTGTTCAATTTGATTGTGCGCTGGCAATCCCTTGAGGATCACACGCCGGGGTTTGAAGCGAGTGAAGACCATCGGCTGTTCATGCTGGGCCTGGAGGAGTATTTTTCGGACGAGCCGAAGGTCTGGCACATCGAAGGTGGCGCGTTTCAGCAGCCATTCAACTAATCAATCTCTCGGCTACCCGTGATCCATTGTAGGAGTGAGCCTGCTCGCGATAGCGGTCTATCAATCGACATTTATATTGACTGATACACCGCTATCGCGAGCAGGCTCACTCCTACAGGGTTTACGGTAGCAGCAGGTATATCGCGCTGACGGCCAACAACCCCGCCATCACCCGATTGAACCAACGCATTCCCGCCGCATTGCTCAAATACCCACGCAAAAACGTCCCGGCATACGCCCAGCAGCCGACCGACAGATAACAAATCACCAGATACACCGCCGCAAACTGCCACACCAGCCGCGCCTCGCCATCAGCGACAAACGCGCCCATACCCGCGACGCATGCCAGCCAGGCTTTCGGGTTGAGCCATTGCATCACCGCGCCATACAGCATCGATGGCGCCCGCCCTGACTCACCGGCATTCAACTGTCCGTCATCCATGGCCAGTTTCCACGCCATGAACAGCAGAAACGCCACGCCGGCCAGTTGCACCACACGGGTCATGAACGGCCAGAGCTTCAACACCTCATGCAGGCCCAATCCCATCAACACCAGCAACAGCACAAACCCCAGCGTCGCTCCGGCAACATGCCGCTGACTGGCGCGAAAACCGAACTGCGCCCCGGAACTCAACGCCACGATATTCACCGGCCCCGGCGTGATCGACGCAGCCAACGCAAAAGCCGCCATGGAAACAATCAGACTCATCGCACACCTGCTTCAAATCGAGGAACAAGGTGCTCACGGTAGCGAGCACCCGGTCCTCGGTATTGAAGAAAATGCCCCTGTGATCCTGATCGTTCCCACGCTCTGCGTGGGAATGTAGCCCGGGACGCTCCGCGTCCCTTCCAGAGCCGAACGCAGAGCGTCCGTTGAGGCATTCCCACGCAGAGCGTGGGAACGATCAAACGACACAAATCCCCTGTGGGAGCGAGCCTGCTCCGGGCGGCGTTCCGACGAAAGCGGTGGGTCATTCAGCACTGCATTGCCAGGACGACCCCATTCGCGAGCAGGCTCGCTCCCACATAAAAGCTGTGTTCAGTCCAAACGCGGCACGGTGAAGCGGAACTCGCTGCCCTGCCCCGGTTCACTCTCGGCGAAGATCCGCCCGCCATGGGCTTCGACGATACCTTGGGTGATGTATAACCCCAGACCGGTGCCGGTCGGATTGCCCTCTTTCACCGTCCAGTAACGGTCAAAGACGTGCGGCAGATGTTCCTTGGGAATGCCCTCGCCGCTGTCGCGCACAGTGAAAACGATATCATCGCCGACCGACGTGGCATGCACGCCCACCGTGCCCAGGCGCGGGGTGAACTTGATCGCGTTGCCGACCAGATTAGACAGCACCTGAAACAGCCGCTCGGGGTCGGCATGGATACGCAGATCGGGGTCGGCGGCGAAGGAAATGCTGATGTCCTTGTCCAACGCCAGCGGCGCGAGCAACGCCTGCGCCTCCTCGAACATCTGCCCGACATCGAGTTTCTGCGGGGTGATGGAGTAGCGCCCGGCATCGATTTTCGAGGTGTCGAGCAAATCTTCCAGCAACGTATTCATGCGCCCGGCGGCCTGCTGCATGGTGTCGATGGCCGTGGAGATCCTGCGCGAAGTGTGCGGGCCGTCGGAGCTGAAAGCCTTCTGCATCATGCCGCAGAGCATCGAGATCACGGTCATCGGGTTACGCAGATCGTGCGACACCACCGCCACCAATTCATCGCGGGCGCGCACCGCTTCCTGCTCACGGCGGACCTGCCGGGCCAGATCGTTTTCCAGTGCCGAACGGCGCAGATCATTGGCGGCGAACAAATCACCGTGGCTCCACTTGGTGGAGATCCCGGCCATCTCTACTTTCCAGATTTCGAACGAGGTACGCGGGCGCAAACGCAGGCCGGCGCCGGAGTTTTCCAGGTCCAGCGGCTTGCGCGGATCGCCGCTCCAATTGATGTTCTCCTTGACCTCGGGACGGAACCAGAACACACCGTTGTCCACCGGTTTCGGCAAGCTCATGGCGAGCACGCCGCTGGCCACCTGCTGATACTGCGCGGCCGGCGGGTAGACGCTGGCCAGGTGATGACTGGCAAACACTGGCTCGCCGCTGTCCTGCAGCCACTTGTGCAAGGCGCGAATGTCTTCCGGTTCCGGGCAGTTGCCGTAACGGTGCAGTTGTTTGTCTTCGATGATCGCGATGCCGCCGGCATTGGTCAGCGCCATCAACGTCTGCGGTTGATTGGCCAGACCGTCGAAGACATTCTGCGGCGAGTCGATCATCGCCTGATTGAGCAGCGCCAAGGCTTCGACTTTTTCTTCACGCTGACGGCTGATCTCCAGCGCTTCCATGGCGCTAATCTGCAACGACAGTACCTGGCCGATGGTCTGGCACGCCGCACGCAACTCATGCGGCACGTGCAGTGGCTGACGATTGCCGCAACTGATCAGGCCCCAAAGCTTGTCACCCTTGAGCAGGGAAATGCTCATCGACGACAACACGCCCATGTTTTTCATGTACTGGCAGTGGATCGGCGACACACTGCGCAGGGTGGCGAAACTCAGGTCCAGCGGCGTGTTCGTGTCCGGGCGCAGCTTAGGCACCAGCGGTACCGGTTGGTAGTCGGCATTGGGGATGATCCGCAGCCAATTGGTGCGATACAGCTCACGCGCCTGTTCGGGAATGTCCGACGCCGGGAAAAACAGGCCATTGAACACTTCCATCGACGGGTCGGAGGCTTCGGCGATCACCTGACCGTGGCCCTCCTCCTCGAAACGATAGATCAACACCCGGTCGTAACCGGTCATGGCCTGAATTTCCTTGACGCTGATGTCATACAGCGCCTGCAACGTGGTGGCCCCTTGCAGACGCTGGAGCATGCGCCCCAGATGCGTTTGATTGCCGGCGATATTGCGCGGCTGGAAATTTTCCACGTGGATTTCCAGCTCCAGAATCAGCACACCTTGATGGCGGTGCAGCAAACCCTCGAATGCCGTGCCGTTGAGCCTGAAGCGCAGCGGCTGCACATCGGACAGCGACGGTTGCAGTAAAGCTTCGCGCACTTGCGCCGCTTCGGCGTCGCCGATCAGGCTTTCCAGTGGCTGGCCGATCAGGCTTTGCGGCACCCGGGCCAGCAGGCTTTCGACGTTGGCGCTGACCTGAATGATCGCCAATGCAGGTTCGCTCAGGGTCAACAGCAAGCCGTGGGGCTGGATCGCACCGGGGAAACGAATCGGCTCGTCGGCACAGTTGGCCAGCAGTTCTTCAAAGGCTTCTTTGTCTTGCGGGTTCATGCCAGTACCTCCCGGCTTTCGAGCCAGCGCTCGAAACAGCTGAATGTGGTTTGTGCGGCGGTGACGACAGCGCCGCGCTCGGCGGCGCTCATTGGCCGACTGCCGAGGTATTCGATAAAGTCACGCCAGCGCCGGCCCGTGGCGGCGCCGTAGATATCGAGAAAAGCCGCGCCGTTATCGGCTTCCAGGCCTAACCGCGTCGAGATTTCCCGGCGCAGAATCTGCCCGCCCAGCGTCGCCCCCTCGAGGACGTAGAGCACGCCAAGGCAGGCTGCGCTTGAGTCGATGACCGGCAACTGCTCGCACTGCGGCAGGTTTTGCAGCGCTTCGGCAGTTACGCCCAGCGCGTGCAGATCAGTGCGCAAGGTTAGCGCTTTGAGTCGAGGCGTCAGATCAAAATCGGCAGGAATTGCATCACTGCGGAGCAAGGCGTTTTCCAGCGGCAGATAGAAGCCGTAATAAGCCTGCATCAACCGCACAAAAGCCTGGGTATCGAGGGTATCGGAGAAAAAAGGAAGGCGTTTTTCCAGTGCGATGTGCAGTTCGGCAGTGCCGGCTCGCAGATCTTGCAGCACCGGTGGCACATAAACTTCACGGGCCTTTGCTTGCATGTAGATCGCTCTTGGTGGGGCCGCCGGGGGCCAAACGGGGTGAATGCAACGTCGGTGAAATTTTACACGGCTATCGCGGTTTCTGACCGGCCGGATAGATATTTCTGCCGAAACCATCACCCTCTGAGTCATTCAGAGTGAAGGCATCTGCAAAAAGTTCGACCGCGTTGCCCAACGGCACCGGGCGCTGTACCGCGACAGCGCCGCGTGACTGTATGGGTCTGAGCGCCCGGAGGCTGTGCTAAAAATATCGCTCTCGTTTCTGGAGTGCCGTCATGGATCTCGCCACGCTCATCCTGTTTCTTCCGGCCTGCTTCGCCCTGAACATGGCCCCCGGGCCGAACAATCTGCTGTCGGTCAGCAACGCCACGCGTTATGGCTTTCGCCGCGCCTGCACGGCGGGCATCGGACGGATTCTGGCGTTCGCCGGGATGATCGCACTGGCCGGTGCCGGTCTCTCAGTGGTGTTGCAGACTTCGGAATGGTTGTTCCATGCGATCAAGATCGTCGGCGCGGCGTATCTGTTGTACCTGGCCTGGCAGTTGTGGTGGGCCAATCCCGAGGCCGAGCAGCAAGTAACAGGCGGGACCGTTGGCTTCTTTGCTTTAGCACGACAGGAGTTTCTGGTGGCGGCGGGCAATCCGAAGGCGATTTTGCTGTTCACCGCGTTTCTGCCGCAATTCGTCGACCCGGCGCGCCCGGTGGCGGCGCAATTCGCCGTACTCGGCGTGCTGTTCCTTTTATTGGAGTGGATCGCCATCAGCGCCTACGCCTGGATGGGCCTGCACATGCGCCGCTGGTTCGCCGAGCCGCGCGGCAAACGGATCTTCAATCGTTGCTGCGCAGGCCTGCTGTCGGCGGCGGCTTCGGTGCTGTTGATGGCCAAACGCGCTTAAGCCTCGGACGGGCCTTTGAGTTCGACCTGATTGCCGTCCGGGTCGAAGCAGTACAGCGACAGCCCTTTGCCCTCGGCGCCGAAGCGTGACTCGGCTTTGGCCACGCTCAAGCCGAAGGATTGCAAGTGCGCGCGCAGTGCTTCTTCGTCGAACGGCTCGATGCGCAGGCAGAAGTGATCGACGTTACGCCGTTCGCTGCCGGCCGCCCCGCCGCCCTTGCGGCCGAGTTCGCCTTGCAGGTCGACGAGGTCGATCATCGACGTACCGGCGCGCAGGTGTATCAGGCCCAACGGTTCGTTGCGCTTGACCACTTCGGCACCGAACACCTGGCTGTAGAAGTCGATGCTGCGCGGCAGGTCCGCGACGCGCAGGACGATGTGATCGATATGCTGGATGGAAAACGGATGCATCGGACACACCTCAACAAACGGTAGGAGCTGCCGATAGCGGCGATCTGGGATTTTGGGACGCGGAGCGTCCCGGGCTGCATTCCCACGCAGAGCGTGGGAACGATCAAGATCGCAGCCTGTGGCAGCTCCTACACGGTAGTTCAGAGGGGTTGAAAATTCACTGTCGATTTTTCGGTGGAGCCATCGACAAACTGGTTTTACTCTCAGCCCATGAACATACAAACCGCTGTCCTGCCGCCCCACGCCGAGATGGTTCGCGCCATGCTCGAACGCGACACTGCCTACGAGGGCGTGTTCTTCACGGCCGTGAAAACCACCGGGATCTTCTGCCGCCCCAGTTGCACGGCGCGCAAACCGAAACCGGAGAACGTCGAGTTCTTCGCCCACGCCGACGACTGCCTGTCGGCGGGCTATCGCGCCTGCCTGCGCTGCAAACCACTGGATGCCGCAGCCATCGCCCCGGACTGGGTGCAACGGCTGCTCAACGCCGTGGACGCCGATCCGGAGGTGCGCTGGAGCGACGCACAATTGCTCGCTGAAGGCATCGAGCCGCTGAAGCTGCGGCGCTGGTTCAAGCAGCATTTCGGCATGACCTTCCATGCGTGGTTGCGTACGCGCCGCTTGGGCATGGCGCTGGGCGGGATCAAGCAAGGCACCTCGATTGATCACGCCGCGTTTGATTCGGGTTATGAATCGCTCAGCGGTTTTCGCGATGCCTTTCAGAAGTCCTTCCACATCACCCCGGGCCGCGCCGGACACAGCGAGCCGCTGCTGTTCACCCGGTTGACCACGCCGCTGGGGCCGATGATTGCCATGGCCGAACGCCGTGGCCTGGTGTTGCTGGAGTTTCTTGATCGCCCGGCACTGACCCGCGAAGTCGAGGAATTGCAGAACCGCTACGGTTACGCGGTGGCGCCGGGGCACAACGCGCATTTGCAGCAGATCGAGGCGCAACTGGCGCAGTATTTCGCCGGCCAGCTGAATACCTTTACCGTGCCATTGCACCTGCCCGGCAGCGAGTTCGCCCGGCAGATCTGGTCGGCGCTGCTGCAAATCCCTTACGGCCACACCAGCACCTACGGCGCCATCGCCGCCGGTTTGGGCAAACCCGGCGCCAGTCGCGCGGTCGGCCTGGCCAACGGGCACAATCGGCTGTCGATTGTGGTGCCTTGTCATCGCGTGATCGGCGCGGATGGCTCGCTGACCGGCTATGGTGGTGGGCAGCCGCGCAAAGCGTTTCTGCTGCGACTGGAAAACGCCGCCGTGCAGCTCACGCAACCCCTGGCATTCTGACGAATCGAATCAACTGACAAGAAGGATTTTTGATGAACGCGCTCGCTACGCAGTTTCACCAGTTGCACCAGCAAGGCCTGTTGATGCTGACCAACGTCGGCGACGCCACCGGCGCGCGACTGGTCGAGCACCTGGGCGGTAAAGCCGTGGCCACCAGCAGCGCCGCAGTGGCCTGGGCCCACGGCTACCCGGACGGCAACGCTCTGCCCCTCGAACGGCTGGTGTCGACGGTAGAAGCCATCGCCCGGGTGATCAGCGTGCCGTTGACCGTGGACGTCGAGGCCGGTTATTCCGACGACCTCGGGCGCGTGGCGGAAGTGTTGGATGCGGTGATTGCGGCGGGTGCTGTTGGCATCAATATCGAGGACGGTTCTGCGGATCCGGAGTTGCTCGCGCGCAAGATCGAAGTGGCACGTCAGGTGGCCAACAAGCGCGAGGTGCAGCTGTTCATCAATGCGCGCACCGACGTCTATCTGAAAAGCCTGGTTCCGGCCGAAGATCGCGTCGCCGAAACCCTGCGTCGCGCTGCGTTATATCAAGCGGCCGGTGCCGATGGCCTGTTCGCGGCGGGCGTCACGATTGCCTATGAAATCGAGGCAATCTGCAAGGGCACGGCGCTGCCGGTCAACGTGCTTGGCTTCGCGTGTTTGCCGTCGCCTGAAGAGCTGCTGGCGCTGGGCGTACGCCGCTTGAGCGCCGGCTCCGGCATTGCCGAATTCCTCTATGGCGCGATGGGCGGGCTGGTGAAAAGCTTTCTGGCCAGCGGCAAACTCGACAGCCATGAACTCAAGGCGTTCACCTACGGCGAAGTCAACGGCTTGCTGAAATAAATGGCTGACGACTATCAAGCGGCCAGCGCGTTTCTGGCCGCGCTTGATCCGCACTGGCGGCGCCATATCGAAGCGGTCGGCCCGTGCCTGCATCAACCGCATCCGGCGCGTGATCCGTACGAGTCATTGGTGCGGGCGATTGCTTATCAGCAGCTGCATGCCAAGGCCGGCGATGCGATTGTCGGGCGCTTGGTGGGACTGTTTCCGGGGCAGTCATTTCCGCGTCCCGAGCAGATTCTTGCGACTGATTTCGAACGCATGCGCGGTTGCGGGTTTTCGGCGAGCAAGATTGCGACGATTCAGGGGATTGCTCAGGCGACGCTGGCGGGTGTGGTGCCGGATTACGCTACGGCGCTGGCGATGGATGACGAGGCGTTGATCGAGCGTTTGGTCAGTTTGCGCGGGGTCGGTCGCTGGACGGTGGAGATGTTGCTGATCTACAGCCTGGAGCGCATGGATATTTTGCCGGCGGATGACTTTGGTGTGCGTGAGGGGTATCGGCGATTGAAGGGGCTCGAGGTGCAGCCGACGCGCAGACAGATGGTCGAGATTGGTTTGGCGTGGCGGCCGTATCGGACGGTGGCGGCGTGGTATTTGTGGCGGGTGCCGAAACTGCAGCCCTCACCCTAGCCCTCTCCCAGAGGTAGAGGGGACTGATTGGGGGATATTGGAGATTTACACCGACCTGAAATAGCATCTGTGAATCCACGATCGACAAGACTTCTCAAACCTATAATCGACTGCCCTCACTAGCTCTCTCCCAGAGGCAAAGAGGACTGATTGGGGGAGATGGGAGATTTTACGCCGACCTGAAATAGCGTCTGTGAATCCATGATCGCCAAAACTTAGATCCATAATCGACCGGATTTCTCAGGTCGATGGATGACGCAAGACAACTCGGTCAGCCCCCTCTCCCCCCGTGAGAGGGCTGGGGTGAGGGGCCTTTGACTGTATCGCACTGTATATCCCGAAGCCGCAGACACACCAAAAGCACAATCCCCACACCGTCGACACACACCCGATACACCCCAACGCTGAAATGCCCCGGTCGATTTCACTCAACTCACCGGAGCTGCATCATGACCGCCACCCTTTCAACCGCCATCAAAACCCTGCACCTGAACCTCGACCGCGCCGGCACCTGGCTCGCCCCTCTGACCCTGCGCCTGTTCATCGCCTGGGAATTCTTCGAATCCGGGCTGGAGAAACTCAACGGGCAGAACTGGTTCGAAGACATCCAGGACAGATTCCCCTTCCCATTCGATCAACTGCCGGCAACGCTGAACTGGGAACTGTCGATGTGGGCCGAACTGATCTGCGCACTGGCGATTCTGCTTGGCTTCGGCACGCGCATTTCGGCGGTTTCGCTGATCGTGGTCACCGTCGTGGCGACCGCCGCCGTGCACTGGCCCGCAGACTGGTCGTCACTGAGCGAACTGGCGCAGGGGTATGCGATCACCAACAAAGGCTTCGGCAACTTCAAGCTGCCGGCGATTTACCTGGCCGCGCTACTGCCGCTGGTGTTCGCCGGGGCGGGCAAGTTGAGTGTCGATGCGTGGCTGGCGCGGGTGTTCTGGAACCGAAGCACCCGCTGAGGCTCAGTGCGCTCGATCAAGCCCCACCAGCAACGCGCTATCGCGACTGTAGATGTCCGGTGAGTAGCGCACGCGGCCGCTGCTGTCGACCTGGGCCGTCCAGTAGGTCATCAGGATCGGCACCGGTGCCGACAAGCGAAATTCGTGAGTGGTGCCGGTGGCCAGCAAGGTTTCGGTGCGGGCCTTTTCCGCCGGGGTGAGCAGCAGATCACGCAGTTGCATTGGGTGTTCGACCCGCACGCAACCGGAGCTGAAAGCGCGTGGTCCTTTTTCGAACAGCGCCTTGCTTGGCGTGTCGTGCAGGTACACCGAGAACGGGTTGGGGAAGCGGATGACCATTTGCCCCAACGGATTACGCGGCCCGGCGTCCTGACGCAGCATGATGTTGCCGGGGTTGTCCCAATCGATGTCCGCCGCCGCCAGCGGCTGCCCGTTGGCGTCGAGCACTTGCAGGTTCTGCCGGCTGAGGAAGGTCTGGTCCTTGCGGATTTCCGGCAGCTTGTCTTCTTTCCAGATGGTCGGCGGCACGGTCCAGGTCGGGTTCAGGGTCAGGCGTGTCACCCGCGATTTCAGCAGCGGCGTCTGGCGTTCGGCGCGGCCCACCTGAGTGCGCGTCTGCCACACCGGTACGCCGCCCTGATACAGCGTCAGTTCCGCGGCGGCGACGTTGACCAGCAAGCCATCGGGCTCCATGTCCTGAGCCATCCAGCGGAAACGTTCGAGGTTGACCCGCAACTGCTCGCGACGGGTCAGCGGACTGATGTTGAGTTCGGCAATCGTGCCCGGCCCGACTACACCGTCAGCCTGCAGCGAATGGTTGGCCTGAAAACTCTTCACGGCGTCGACCAGCACGCCGTCATAAGCATTGCCGGGCGTACCAACGACCTGAGTCAGATAACCTTCGTTGTAAAGACGCTGGGCCAGTTCCGGCACGCGTTTGTCTTCCATGGCCGGGCGCAACAGCGGCCCGCTGCCCACCGACTGCCATTGCGGCAAGGCTTTGAGCCGTTGCGCAGCGTAGAGCTGACGCAGGTCCTGATATTGCGCCAGGCGCGGTCGGGCCAGTTCGAACGCGGCGGGAATGTCGTGCATGCCCGGTACCGCGATGGCCAACAATTCCGCCTGACGGTCGCGTGGGGTGGCGTCGGCATGCCACAGCGGTTCGAAGTGTGATTGCAGCAAGCTTCCGTAATGCAGATCCTGCAGGGCCTGGAGGTAGTTGCGGCTGATGTCGATGTCGGCACACAACTCGCCATCCTGCGGCGCTGTGGTCGCGATCGGATAGCGTTTTGGATTGAGGCCATCATCGGCCAAAAACTGTAATTGCGCCTGCAACATCGGCAATCGCGCAGATTCACTCGCCCACACCGGCATCCAGTCCTGCTGCTGATAGAAGGCCTGCAATTGCGTCAGCGCCGGGCCGTTGAGATGCGCGGCAATCGCCGGGCACGACTGCGGCAGATTGATCATTACAGCCTGCAACGGACTTTGCGGCTCGACCGGCATTTCTGCCGGTGGCGTCGGCAGTGTTTCCAGCGGCGGCAGCGGCTCATCGGCACAAGCGACAAACGGCGCAGCGAGCAAACAAATGCTCAAGTAGCATGCGTACTTTTTGAACAACTGCTTTACTCCAATCCATGGCCGTCCAGATGATGGCCAACCTTACATCAGGTGCGCTTGAGAGTCAGGCTCGATCGACGGGCTTGCGGGTATTGACTGGGAGTCAGGAGCCAAAGTGCCAAATAAGTAGCAAGTGAGGACACTTTATAAAATGTTGACGTTTTTGCGCCGACTTCTGTTGACTGCCACCGCTCTCGTCGTGACCAGTCCAGTTTTTGCCGCCGGCAAACCATCGCCGGTTCTCTACACCAGCCTCGCGCACGCCGCGCCAGAACTCAATCCCCAAGCGCTGAAAGGTGCGTTGAACGCCATGCAGTGCGCGGTCAACAACGGTGCGAAACCGTCCCGCCATCTGGCGATCATCGACTATTCGCAGCCATCCACCGAACGCCGTCTGTGGATCTTCGACCTCAACAAAAAGAAACTGGTGCTGCGCGATCTGGTTGCCCACGGCTCCAACTCCGGTGAAAACTTCGCTACGCAGTTTTCCAATGTCGAAGGCAGTTACCAGTCGAGCCTTGGCCTGTTCCGCACGCAGGAAAGCTACAGCGGCACCCACGGTTATTCGCTGCGCATGGACGGTCTGGAGCCGGGTTTCAATGACATGGCCCGCGATCGCGCGATCGTCATTCACGCCGCCAGTTATGTGAATCCGTTGTGGAGCAAGAAACAGGGGCGCATCGGCCGCAGCCAGGGCTGCCCGGCAGTGCGGCCGCAGATTGCCAAGCAGGTGATCGACCGGTTGAAGAATGGCCAGTTCATGTTTTCGTGGTACCCGGATCAGCGCTGGCTGAAGTCGTCGCCGTACCTGAACTGCCAGCCGCAGCAGGTGGCGAGCATCCTCAACACCCACGCGAGCTGACGGCACAACCTGTAACCCTGTGGGAGCTGGCTTGCCAGCGATAGCGGTGGATCAGTCAATGAAATTTTGACTGTGCAGGCCTCATCGCTGGCAAGCCAGCTCCCACAAGGATTTGAGTTGAGTCTGGAAAATCTTCGTACACCGTTTCATTACAACTTTGTCATTCAGCTGTCGGTTTGCCGTGCGGATCGCTCGGTAGCCTGAAGTTGTCCCGGCGCCAATGCCGATCAACTCCGACCACTGAGTGACTGACCATGAAAACCCTTCTGCTCGCCTTCACCGCCCTCCTCGCCACCGGCAGCGCGTTCGCCGCGAACATGCCCGACACCGCCGTGATTCATGACAAATCCGGTTTCTACGTCAATCTGGATGTCGACAAAGTCCTGTCCAGCACCGATATTTCACAAGCGTGTGGCGTGGTCCCGGCGCAATTGAATTACCTCGACCATCAGGGCCGCGAACATGTGCTGGACTATCAGGTACAAGGCAGCGGTTGCATCAATGACCATTGAGACTGATCAATGAATATTCTGGTTGTCGAAGACGAACCCAAGGCGGGCAACTATCTGCTCAACGGTTTGCAGGAACTGGGTTACAGCGTCAGCCTCGCCCGTGACGGCGCCGACGGCCTGCACCTGGCGCTGGAACACAGTTTCGATGTGATCGTGCTCGATGTGATGATGCCGAAAATGGATGGCTGGGAAGTCCTGCGCCGGCTGCGCAAGGAAGCTGATACGCCGGTGCTGTTCCTCACCGCCCGCGACGATATCGCTGACCGCGTCAAAGGCCTCGAACTAGGTGCTGATGATTACCTGATCAAGCCGTTTTCCTTCGCCGAACTGGTGGCGCGCCTGCGCACCCTGACGCGGCGCGGGCCGATCCATGAAGACGAACAATTGCAAGTCGCCGACCTGCAGATCGACGTGCTCAAACGCCGCGTAAGCCGCGCCGGGGTGCGCATCACCCTGACCAACAAAGAGTTCGCGTTGCTGCAGTTGTTCGCCACTCATACCGGCCAGGTTCTCGCCCGTTCGCTGATTGCTTCACGGGTGTGGGACATGAATTTCGACAGCGACACCAACGTGGTTGATGTCGCGGTGCGCCGCTTGCGGGCGAAGATCGATGACCCGTTCCAGCTCAAGCTGATCCATAGCGTGCGTGGCATCGGCTATCGCTTCGATACGCAACCATGAGCGCCCATCGTCCGTATTCCCTGACACTGCGCCTGGCGCTGGTGTTTGCCCTGCTCGCGTTCGCCTCGCTGGCCGGCCTCGGCGCCGCGCTGTACGGCGAACTCGAAGCGCAACTGATTCGCCGCGACGACATCTCACTGGTCAGCCGCGTCGATCAGTTGCGCACCTTTCTCAATGACAGCAACACCCTCGAATTGATCAAGAACAAACCGGCGTTGTTCCAGAACATGCTTGGTAATCGCGAAGCGTTGCTGACCATTGGCTCGCCGGGGCAACCGCCGCTGCTGGTGGTCAATCCGGGCAATCTGAGCACGCCTACGTTGCCGCCGGTGCCCAGCGACCAGCCGATGACGCTCAAGGACGTGCAGCACTTGCCGAGCGTCGACGGCGTGCCGTTTTCGGCGGTGGCGGCGAGTATCGATTCCGGTGAACTGGGCAACTTGCAAGTCACCACCGGGCGTTTGATGAGCGAGCGCACGGCGATGCTCGCCAACTACCGATTGAGTGTTTATGGCCTTGCCTCACTGGCGGCACTGTTGCTGGCGGTGGTGGGCTGTTTGCTGGTGTATCGCGGTTTGCTGCCGTTGCGACGACTGGCGAAACACGCGCATGGCATTGGTGTCGGCAACCTTGGCGAACGCCTTGCCAGCAGCGGTGCACCACGAGAATTGCAGCCGATGATCGAAGCCTTCAATGCCATGCTCGACCGCCTCGCCAAGGGCTTTACGCAGTTGAGTCAGGTGTCCACCGACATGGCCCATGAGTTGCGCACGCCGATCAACAACCTGCTCGGCGAAACCCAGGTTGCGCTGCAGCAGAACCGCAGCATGGAGGCCTATCAACAGTTGCTCGCCTCCAACGTCGAAGAGCTGGAGCGCCTGACGCGGATGCTCGACAACATGCTGTTCCTCGCCCGCACCGATCCGGCCAGTGCGCTGAGCCAGCGCCAGGAGCTGGACGCGGCGGATGAGATGCAGCGCATTGCCGATTATTTTGAAGGATTGGCGGCTGATGTCGGGGTGTACATTGAGGCTCGTGGTAGCGGTGTGATCTGGGCCGAACCGATGCTGCTGCGCCGTGCGCTGGCCAACCTGTGCGCCAATGCGATCAAGTACGGTGCGGCGGATTCGACGGTGCAGGTGGAAGCGATTGCCGAGTTGGATGGCAGTTATCTGCGGGTACGCAATCAGGGCACAACCATTGCCCCTGAACATTTGGCGCGGCTGTTCGAGCGTTTTTACCGCGTCGATCAGTCACGCGAGCGCTCAGCGCAATCCAATGGTTTGGGCTTGTCAATCGTCGCGACCATCATGCAGTTGCATCAGGGCCGCTATAGCGTCAGCAGTGCCGATGGCATCACCTGCTTCGAACTGTTCTTCCCCGCCCGGCAAGACAGCACAAATCCCCTGTAGGAGTGAGCCTGCTCGCGATAGCGGTGGTTCAGCCAACATCCTCATTAACTGACACACCGCTATCGCGAGCAGGCTCACTCCTACAGTTGAACTGCGCTCGGCTTATGATCAAAGCCATAGCCATCAATGCCACCGCGACGCCAAAAGTGATGTGCAAGCCGCTGGCAATGGCGGTTGCAGGGGCCTGAGTCGGATCGCCCGCCGCCAGCGCAAACACTGCACCCATCACAGCCGCCCCGGTGATCAACCCCAGATTACGTGCCAATCCAAGCATCGCCGAAACCACACCGCGTTGCTCCTGACGAACTCCGGCCATCAACCCGGTGTTGTTCGCCGCCTGAAACAGCGCATAGCCGACGGCGACCACTGCAATCGACAGCAAATAGGCGGGCAACCCCAGACTCATCGGCAACAGCGCCAACAAGCCACAACCGCAGGCCATGGCGAGTAACGCGCCCGGCACGATGCGCCGCGCGCCGAAGCGGTCCACCAGACGCCCGGCCGGCACACCGCCAAACGCAGACAACAACGGCCCGAGCGATAACGCTAAGCCGACCACTGCACTGCTGAGGCCCAATCCGCGACTCAGGTAAAACGGTCCCACCACCAGCGTGGTCATCATCACGGTCGTCACCAGCAAGGTCAGCGCCAGGCTGCTGCTCAATCGCCGGTCAGCGAACAGTGACAAGCGTATCAGCGGCGCCTTGGCCTTCTTCTCGATCATGAAGAACAAGCCCGCGCCGCCCAAGCTGGCCAGCAGCAACGGCAACATGAAACCTTCCTGCGTCATTGCCAGCGCATAGGCCGCCAGCGTGAAGACCAGCACCGCGCTGCCAGAATAATCGAACGTCACTCGCGGCCCTGCTGCGCGATCCACCGGCAGAAAGCGATACACCAGCCAGACATTGAGCAAGCCCAGCGGCACGTTGAGCAGGAAAATCGCCTGCCAGCCGACATGCGTCATCAACAACCCACCCAGCGACGGCCCAAGACTGGTGCCCGTCGCCGACATCGTCGCCAGCAAGCCCATCGCACTGCCTGCCCGCGTCTTCGGCACCGCATCGGCCACCAACGCCACTGTCAAAGCGAACATGATCGCCGCGCCGACGCCTTGCACCGCCCGTGCGCCGATCAGCCAACCCAGTCCGGGAGCCAGCGCACAGGCCAACGAAGCGCTGGTGAAAATGCCGATCCCGATCAACAGCAGTCGACGTCGACCAAAACCATCGACCAGACGCCCGACGCTGACGATCAACGTGGTGATCGCCAACAGGTAAGCGAGCACGATCCATTGCACCTGTTGAAACGTCGCCTCGAACGCCGTCGCGAGGATCGGCAAGCCGGCGTTGGCGATGCTGGTGTCCAGGGAAGGCATCAACATCGACAAGGCCAGACTGGTCAGCGCCCAGCGGGCGGGAGTGCTCAGAGGTTCTTGGGGCATGGCAGGCTCACAGTGCAAAGGTGATGCGTCAAAGCCTGAGCCTCGACAACACACGGCGCAAGACGCATGCTTTGCACTCAATACCTGCATGGAACGCCATGTTATGACCACCCCGGATCTGAACCTGCTGATCACCCTCGACGTGTTACTGCGCGAAGGCAGCGTCGCCCGCGCCGCCAAATGCCTGCGGTTGAGCCCGTCGGCCATGAGTCGCGCCCTCGCCCGTTTGCGCGAAACCACCGGGGATCCCTTGCTGGTGCGAGCAGGTCGTGGCCTGGTGCCAACGCCGCGCGCACTCGAATTGCGCGAGCGGGTCAGTCATCTGGTGCAGGAAGCCGAGGCGGTTTTACGCCCTGCCGAGGTGCTCGACCCGCGCCGCTTGCAACGCACCTTCACCCTGCGCAACACCGACGGCTTTGTTGAAACCTTCGCCGCTGCCCTGCTCGCGCGTATCGCTGCAGAAGCGCCCGATGTACGCCTGCGCTTTGTGCAAAAAGCCGACAAGGACAGCACGCCGCTGCGCGAAGGCCGCGTCGATTTGGAAACCGGCGTGGTCGATGACAGCACCGATCCGACGCTGCACAGCCGCATCCTGTTTCAGGATCAATGGATCGGTGTGGTTCGAGAGGGGCATGCCTTGAGTTCGGGAAAAATCACCAGCAGGCGCTTTGCCGGCGGCGAGCACATTCTCATTTCACGACGCGGGCGCAGCAGCGGACCAGTAGACGAAGCGTTACTCGCGCTCGGTCTGACGCGGGACATCGTCACCTCGTTCGGTGGATTCTCGGCGGCGCTGACGCTGGTGCGTGAGTCAGACCTGATCGCCACGGTCCCGCAGCGTCATACCAGCAAACTGCGCACGGGCCTGCACAGCTTTGCCCTGCCCTTCGCGATGCCGGACATCAGTGTGTCGATGCTCTGGCATCCGCGCATGGACGCTGACCCGGCGCATCGCTGGTTGCGTGATTGTGTGCGGCAGGTCTGCGCTTAGCGCGCGTCGCCGCCGGCAGGTTTGTAGAAGAGAAATTTTTTCGTTTCAGCGGTCTTGCGATATTCCTTGGCCCAGCTCGGATGCACATTGCGGTCGTGGAAATACAGCGCGCCGTTGGTGCGATCCTTGAGCTGGCGGTTCAGCGCTTTGCGGGCGATATCCTTGGCCAGCGTGTATTCGGCATCTTCCTTGACCTGATCCGGACGCCCGTCGCACCACCAGGAAAACTGGCAGCTCTTGGTTTCCGAACCTTGTTTGACGACAGCGCACACCGTGTCGGGGAAACCTTCGTGGCCGAGGCGATTCATCACCACACTGGCCACCGCTTCCATTTCCAGCGTGTCTTTGCCTTTGGCTTCCCAATAGATACTGCGCGCCAGGCAAGTGATCGGATCGTCCAGCGGCGCCGCGCCGGCCGGGTCGACCGCTTGCACTTCGGTCGGGGTGATGGCTTCGGCTTTCGGTGCCGGTGCGGCGCTAACCTTGTCCGCCGCTTTCTCTTCCAGCACTTGGGCTTTTTCTTCAGCCTTCGCTTTGATCGGGGCCTGATCGGTGGCCCATGCAGAGCCTGCCAACAGGGTGAATACGAGACAACCCGCCCAGCCTTTCAATCCCATGTCTGTTCTTCCGGCAGCGCCCGAGTCGGGCAAGGTGTTACGTCGGGGAGACACCCGTATCCCGGGGTCTTCGGTGAGTGTAGACGGCAAACCCAGAGACAAAGTTGCGCAGAAAAACCGCTGAATGAAGAAAAAAGACATTGCACTCACCGGGGGCCTTTCGCGCATCATGGGCGCATTCAGCTCAAGGGAGATTTCCATGCGCTTCATGCCATTCGTTCTGCGTCTTGCCGCTTTGTCCGTGGGCGTTATGTTTGCCATTCCGGCGCTGGCTGGCGATGAGTCGCAATTGATCGAGTCGATCAACAGCTACCGCAGCCAACCGCAGCGTTGTGGTTCGCAGGCGTCCAATGAACTGCCGCCGCTGTCGGCTGATCCACGGCTGAGATTACGCGCCAGCGGTGCTGTCGATCTGCAACAAGCCATGGCCAGCGCCAGCTACCCGATGGTCAATGTGCAGGCGATCACGCTCAACGGCCCGCGCGATGCGGCGTCGGCGATGAAGGCGATTCAGGAAAGTTTCTGTCAGGTGGTGCTCGATCCGCAGTTTGTCGATGTTGGTGTCAGCCGCGACGACCGTGACTGGCGCATCGTGCTGGCGCGGCCGCTGCTGTCGGCCAAGCTGGGGGATGCGCAAAGTGAAGGACAGAAGTTGCTCAGTGAACTCAACGTCGCCCGCAGTCAGGCACGACAGTGTGGGGGTCAGGCTTTTGCCGCTGCCGCACCGCTGGCCTGGAACACGACACTGGGCACGATCTCCCAGGATCACAGCCGCGACATGGCCAACAACAATTACTTCGACCACAAGGACCGCGACGGTCGCACCCCCGGCGATCGCGCGGAACTCGCCGGTTACAGCGGCCAACAGGTCGGCGAAAACATCGCCGCCGGCCAGGACACCGTGCACAAAGTCGTCGAAGGCTGGCTCGCCAGTCCCGGCCACTGCGCCAACCTGATGAACCCGCAATACCAGGAACTCGGCGCCGCCTACGCGACCGACCCGAAAAGCAGCGCCGGCATCTACTGGACCGCGATGTTTGGCGCTCAATAAGCCGCTCTCAAGTTCACCACCTTCCCCTGTGGGAGCGAGCTTGCTCGCGAAGAGGCCAGTACATTCAACATCAACATTGTCTGACCTGACGCCTTCGCGAGCAAGCTCGCTCCCACAGTGATCGGTGCAATCCCCGTCATTCTCGGCCAACACAGCTCCCTCAGTGCTAAGCGGTGTATCCATGATCTGTGATACTCAAAACTCGGGTCATCGATGGCGTCAATCGATCAGTCACTAACAGTGATTGGACGCCATGGAACGCTGCCCATAACCTACGTTGCCCCCACTCTTTCCACAGCGGTTTTCATTCCTGCGAGGCTTCCTTGTCAGAGCGTGTCTTGATCGATGGTTACAACCGCCGCGTCGACTATCTGCGCATGTCGGTGACCGACCGCTGCGATTTCCGCTGCGTCTATTGCATGGCCGAAGACATGCAGTTTCTGCCACGCCAGCAAGTGCTGACGCTGGAAGAGATCTATCAACTGGCGCAGAGCTTCGTTGTCCTCGGCACACGCAAGATTCGTCTCACTGGTGGTGAGCCGCTGATCCGTCCGGGCGTGGTCAAGCTGTGCGAGCAGATCGCCGCCCTGCCCGGCCTGCGCGAGTTGTGCATGACCACCAACGGTTCACAACTGGGCAAACTCGCCGCGCCGCTGTTCGACGCTGGGGTCAAGCGCCTGAACATCAGCCTCGACAGCCTCGATCCGCAGCGCTTTAAACAGATGACCCGCACGGGCGATCTGGCGCAGGTGATCAACGGCATCGATGCCGCGCGCAAGGCCGGTTTTACCCGCACTAAACTCAACGTCGTGGTGATGCAGGGCCGTAACGATGAGGAGATCAACGATCTGGTCAGCTTCGCCATTGATCGTCAGCTCGACGTCTCTTTCATCGAAGAGATGCCGCTGGGGATCATCAGTGAACACAGTCGCGCAGAGTCGTTTTTCTCCAGCGCGCAGGTGCGCGAAAAAATCGCCGAGCGCTACACCCTGATCGACTCGGCAGAATCGACTCAAGGCCCGTCGCGCTACTGGCGGCTGGCCGAGGCACCGGAGATTCGCCTGGGTTTTATCTCACCGCACAGCCACAACTTTTGTGGCACCTGCAACCGTGTGCGCCTCACCGTCGAAGGGCGCCTGCTACTGTGTCTGGGTAACGAGCATTCGGTGGATCTGAAAGCGGTGCTGCGTGCGCATCCGGGGCAACCGCAGCGGCTGGAGAAAGCCATCATCGAGGCGATGAAGCTCAAGCCGTATCGGCACAATTTCGAAGTGAACGACGACGTTCAGGTCGTGCGCTTCATGAACATGACCGGCGGCTGATCCCGCCAGTTTCATCGGTTATCGGAACCGCACAGCATGATCATCAGACCCAAGGTCAACCAGTTCGCCATTCTCTTCACCCTCAAGGGTTCGATTGCCAAGCGCATCGCCATGCGCACGTTGATGGTCACCCTGCTCGCCTCGGCCATCGTCCTGGTGGAAATCCTCCATCCGAGCAACTTCACCAAGGTCAATGCCACGCCGTTTACCTTGCTCGGTTTGTCGCTGTCGATCTTCATGAGTTTTCGCAACAACGCCTGCTATGACCGTTGGTATGAAGCTCGTAAAGCCTGGGGCGAGGTGATCGTGCACATTCGCTCGGTGATTCGCGAAACCCATGTGATTCGTGAATCGGCTGAACGCAAGCCGTTGCTGCTTAATCTGTGTGGCTTTGCTCATGCGCTGAACGCGCGGTTGCGCAAGGAAAGTGAAGCGGACGCCAGTAGCCAATGGATCATTCCCAAACCTGATCCGCAGACGCCGGATTACAGCGGGCGCATTTTGCAAACGGTCGGCCAGCAGTGTTCCGATCTGCATCAGAACGGTGAACTGACTGAGTGGCGCTACATGCTGCTGGCCAATCACCTGACCAGCCTGACCCAGGCGCAAGCGGTGTGCGAAAGGATCAAGACCACGCCGCTGCCGTTTCCTTACACGCTGTTGCTACACCGGACGATTTACTTGTTCTGCATCCTGCTGCCTTTCGCCATGGCCGAACCGCTGGGCTGGCTGACACCGTTGTTCACGGCGATTGTCAGCTACACGTTCTTTGGCCTGGATGCGATTGCCGATGAACTGGAAGACCCCTTCGGCCGCGATGAAAACGACCTGCCAACCGATGCGCTGGTGCGCACCATCGAACGCGATATCCTCGCTGAGCTTGGCGCAGAAGTCCCCCCGGCGCTGAAGCCTGTGGACTATGTGCTGAGCTGATCCTTAGCTCTCCAGACACCTCAAAACCCTGTGGGAGCGAGCCTGCTCGCGAAGAGGCCGTATCAGCCAACGTCAATGCCAACTGACCTGCCGCCATCGCTGGCAAGCCAGCTCCCACAGGTTCTGTGTACATCCTCAACATCAAGCATCACCTCAAATCATTGTGGGAGCTGGCTTGCCAGCGATGAGGCCTTATCAGCCAACATCAACGCCAACTGACCTGCCGCCATCGCTGGCAAGCCAGCTCCCACAGGTTCTGTGTACATCCTCAACATCAAGCATCACCTCAAATCATTGTGGGAGCTGGCTTGCCAGCGATGAGGCCGTATCAGCCAACATCAACGCCAACTGACCTGCCGCCATCGCTGGCAAGCCAGCTCCCACAGGTTCTGTGTACATCCTCAACATCAAGCATCACCTCAAATCATTGTGGGAGCTGGCTTGCCAGCGATGAGTAGTATCAGCCAACATCAACGCCAACTGACCTGCCGCCATCGCTGGCAAGCCAGCTCCCACAGGTTCTGTGTACATCCTCAACATCAAGCATCACCTCAAATCATTGTGGGAGCTGGCTTGCCAGCGATGAGGCCTTATCAGCCAACATCAACGCCAACTGACCTGCCGCCATCGCTGGCAAGCCAGCTCCCACAGGTTCTGTGTACATCCTCAACATCAAGCATCACCTCAAATCATTGTGGGAGCTGGCTTGCCAGCGATGAGGCCGTATCAGCCAACATCAACGCCAACTGACCTGCCACCATCGCTGGCAAGCCAGCTCCCACAGTTTTGATTGGTGTTGAGGTCAGAACAGTTCGTTGAAGGGAATAAAGCGCAGCGGGTCGCCGAGGTTGTGCGTGCTGTTCTCGGGGATTTCCACCAGGCCATCGGCCCAGGTCGCGCCGAGCAGGACGCCGGAGCTTTGATTCGGATAGAGCACCGCTCGCCCCGCTTCCAGCTTCACCCGCAGGTATTCACGACGGCCGCCAGCCTTGTGCCAATCGAAACCCGCGTTGACTGTGAAGCTCAGCGGCATGAGATCTTCCACGCCTTGTATGCGCAGCAGATACGGCCGTGCCAACAACCCGAACGTCACCAGCGCCGAGGTCGGGTTGCCCGGCAAACCTATCACCGGCACCGTGCCGAAATGCCCGACCGTCAGCGGTTTGCCAGGCTTGATCGCCAGTTTCCACAACAGCGGTTTGCCGTTGTCGCGTAGTACCTGTCCGAGGCAATCGGCATCACCGGCAGACACGCCACCCGTAGTCAGAATCAGATCAGCGCTCACTTGCAGTTGCTCAAGTTTGAGCCGCGTCTGCGCCGGTCGATCCGGGAGGATGCCGGCGTCGATCACTTCGCAGCCCAGCTCCCGCAACCAGTGGCCGAGCAATACGCGGTTGCTGTTGTAGATACTGCCGGGGCGCAACGGCTGACCCGGCTCGACCAGTTCATCACCGGTCGACAACAACGCCACACGCGGGCGACGCACCACGTGCAGTTGCGCCAGCCCTTGCCCGGCGGCGACCGCCAGTTCGAACGGTCCAAGGCGTTTGCCGGCGCGCAGCAGGATGTCGCCGACGCGATTTTCCTGACCTTGCGCGCGGATGTTCTGCCCCGCTTTCAGTGGCTGCAAGAAGCACACGCGGCTGTCCTCCAGCACTTCGACGTTCTCCTGCATCTCGACGCAGGTAGCGCCGGGCGGCAGCGGTGCGCCGGTAAAAATCCGTGCGCAGGTGCCGGGCAGCAACGTGTCCGGCGCCTGCCCGGCGTAAACCTTTTGCGAGACCTTCAGCGGCTGTCGGTGCAGATCGGTGAGATTGAGCGCGTAACCGTCCATGGCGCTGTTCGGCCACGGCGGCAAGTCGAGTGTCGCCACCAGATCACTGGCCAGCACCCGCCCACGCGCATCGTCGAGCGCCAGCAGTTCGCTGTCGGCCAGACGTTGCTCATTGGCCATGCCGAGCAATTGGTCGAGAGCGTCCTCGACCGGCATCAGCGGTGCCTTGCTCATCCGCGTGGCCCACAGGCTTGCACGGCTTTCAGGTGCGGGACGAAGTTGCACGGGCGATGACGGTTATCCAGTTGTTCGGCAAGAATGCCTTCCCACGCGGTGCGACAGGCGCCGGTCGAACCGGGCAGGCAGCACACCAACGTGCCGTTCGACAGCCCGGCCAGCGCACGGCTTTGCACGGTGGACGTACCGATATCCAGAATCGAAATCGCCCGGAACAGTTCGCCGAAGCCGTCAATGTGTTTATCGAACAGACAGGCCACCGCTTCCGGCGTGCTGTCGCGACCGGTAAATCCGGTGCCACCAGTGATCAGCACGACCTGAATACCTTCGTCGGCGATCCACTGGGCGACCTGCGCGCGGATCTTGTACAGATCATCCTTGAGCAAGTTGCGCTCGCTCAAGGTGTGCCCGGCTTCCAGCAAACGACTGACGAGCAACTGGCCGGAGGTATCGCTGGCGTAATCGCGAGTATCGCTGACCGTCAGCACGGCAATATTCAGGGGGACAAACAGGGCATCGGCTTTTGCGCTCATGGCAGTTCTCCGGCAGCATTTAATCAACATTGCCGAGCAGCCTAAGTGCCACTTATGAGCAGTGTCTAATCACTCCGGCCAACCACATTATCGACCGCCTCTATCGGTGCCTTTCACGTTGTTGCATGCCAGTAAAACCGGGCCTTATAGAGCTGATCGATAGTCCTTCAAGCACTTCTGATTGGACGAACAACTGTTCAGATGAGATCGTCGCAACCTGCGCTTTTCGTGCGCCCCGCGCATCTGCGTTACTACTCAATCAAAAAATCCCCATCAAGCAGGTGCCATCGTGGACATCAAACAACTCAAGTTCCTGATCGCGCTGGACGAAACCCGACACTTCGGCCAGGCCGCCGCCCGCTGCCACATCACCCAACCGACGTTGTCGATGCGCCTGCGCAATCTGGAAGACGAGCTGGATCTGGTGCTGGTCAACCGTGGCCAGCGTTTTGAAGGTTTCACCCAGGCCGGCGAGCGCGTATTGGCGTGGGCACGCACCTTGCTCGCGGCCCATGACGGTTTGTTCGCCGAAGCGGCGGCGTGTCGCGGGCAACTGGTGGGTAGCTTGCGTCTGGGCCTGGTGCCGCTGAGCAGCTTCAACCCGGTCAATTACATTCAGGGTTTGTCGGGGACGTATCCGGAGTTGAAGTTCAGTCTATCGTCGCTCAGTTCTGACGAGATCATCGCCCGGCTGGGCAACAATCAGCTCGATCTGGGCGTGTGCTATTTGGATCACGTCAACCCGAACTATTTCGAGTTTTTCGAGATCGGCGAAACCCGTGTCGGTCTGCTCTACGACAACCGCCACTTCCAGTTCGAAGGCTCGCAAATGAGCTGGGAAGACGCCGCCGAACTGCCGCTGGGGATGATCACCGCCGGCATGCATTACCGTAAATCCATCGACTTGAGCTTCCGCAGCCGTGGACTCAGTCCGCAGCCGATCATGGAAAGCGACTCAACCTATCAGCTATTGCAGGCGATTCACCAAGGCTTCTGCTGCGCGATCATGCCGCTGGACAGTGGCCTGGAAGAGCCGATCGAGCACCTGTCGTTCATGCAGTTGCCGGATGCCAGCGTGCTCGCGCCGCTGGGCCTGGTGATGCGCAAGACCGAACCGCGCTCGGCGATTGCCGAGAAGTGTTTTGCCGAGGCGCGGAAGTTGTTTGGGTGTGGCGTTGCACTGGAGTATGGCGCATGCCTGAAAAGCAAAAGCCCCTCACCCTAGCCCTCTCCCCGAGGGAGAGGGGACTGATTGGGGGATATTGCAGAAGTACGCCGACCTGAAGGAATTGTGGTGAATCCATAATCGATGGGATCTGTCAGATCGATGGACGATGCCAGACGCCTGCGCCAGCCCCTGCGGCTGGTAACCAAATCCATAATCGACTCGATTTTCCAGGTCGATGGATAACACCAGACACCTCGGTCGGCCCCCTCTCCCTCTGACCCTTAGCTGAAGACCCAATCCATAATCGACTCGATCTTCCAGGTCGATGGATAACACCAGACACCTCGGTCGGCTCCCTCTCCCTCTGACCCTTAGCTGAAGACCCAATCCATAATCGACTCGATCTTCCAGGTCGATGGATAACGCCAGACACCTCGGTCGGCCCCCTCTCCCTCTGGGAGAGGGCTGGGGTGAGGGTTGAAAGTCTGATTAGATAGCCGCTCCGCCAGGACCCAACTCCGGAGTCTCCGCTTGAGCACAGCGCCGAACAACCTGCCCCGCCCCGATCCCGTCACCCTGCGCCAGGCCTGGCGTTTTTGGCTGAAACTCGGCTGCATCGGTTTCGGCGGGCCGGCCGGGCAGATCGCGATCATGCATCAAGAACTGGTCGAGCGCCGGCGCTGGATCTCCGAAAAACGTTTCCTGCATGCACTCAACTACTGCATGTTGCTGCCCGGCCCCGAGGCTCAGCAATTGGCGACGTACATCGGCTGGCTGCTGCATCGCACCTGGGGCGGTGTCATCGCCGGTGCGCTGTTTGTGCTGCCGTCGTTGTTCATTCTGATCGCGTTGTCCTGGCTGTACATTGCCTTCGGTGACGTGCCGGCAGTGGCCGGGGTGTTTTACGGGATCAAACCGGCGATCACCGCGATTGTGCTGCACGCCGCGCATCGCATCGGCTCGCGTGCATTGAAGAATGCCTGGCTGTGGACGATTGCCGGCGCCTCGTTCGTGGCGATTTTCGCCTTCAACGTGCCCTTCCCTTTGATTGTCCTCGGGGCCGCGTTGATCGGCTATCTGGGCGGACGATTCGCGCCGCAACGGTTCAGCAACGCAGGTGCGCGTAACAGCGAGAAATCCTTCGGCGCGGCGTTGATCGACGACGATACGCCGGCGCCCGAACACGCCCGTTTCAGTCTGCCGAAGTTGCTGCGTCTGGGGTTGATCGGTGCGGTGCTCTGGTGTTTGCCGATGGCGTTATTGACAGTGCTGTTCGGCTGGGACGGCACCTTCACGCAAATGGCCTGGTTCTTCACGAAAGCCGCGCTGCTTACCTTTGGTGGCGCCTACGCGGTGCTGCCTTACGTCTATCAGGGCGCCGTCGGGCATTACGGCTGGTTGACGCCGACGCAGATGATCGACGGCCTCGCCCTCGGCGAAACCACTCCCGGGCCGCTGATCATGGTGGTGGCATTCGTCGGTTTCGTCGGTGCCTATGTGCAACCGGCGTTCGGCCCCGAACATGCCTTTGCTGCCGGCGCACTGGCAGCAACCCTGGTAACCTGGTTCACCTTCCTGCCCTCGTTTCTGTTCATCCTCGCCGGCGGGCCGTTGGTGGAATCGACGCACAACGAACTGAAGTTCACCGCACCGTTGACGGCGATCACCGCCGCCGTGGTCGGGGTGATTGTCAATCTGGCGTGTTTTTTCGCCTATCACGTGTTGTGGCCAAACGGTTTTGCCGGGGCGCTGGATCTGTTTTCGCTGATGCTGGCGGTGGCGGCAGCATTGGCTTTGTTCGTTTTCAAACGCGGCGTGATCAGTGTGTTGATCGTTTGCGCCCTCGCCGGGCTGGGCTTTCACCTGATGCGCTGAACTTTGGCCCGCGAATCTCCCGTTTACACGCCCGCGAATTCCCCCTTACTATCCGGGCACACCGGTCGGCGGCTCAGCCCGCCACCGACGTTTTCCGCCAACGGAAACACGCGTTATGAGTACGTCACTACAACAACCAGAATCGTTGAACGTCTCTACCCTGCGCGCCCTCTCTCACAGGGGCGGCGTATGAATCGTATCGTCAATCTCCCCATGGCCCTGCGCCGTTCCAAGCTGCGTCACTCCGCACGCCCGCCGGATATCGCCCGGTCTGTCTGATCGCGTCCGTTAAAGAACCGCGACAGTCCCCTACTTCTTGATATCCCTGCCAGGACACCTACGCCTTTTTGTCGCGTCGTGCCCGGCCCGAATCTGCGCGCCTGTGCGGCGCCATCGTGAGTGATCGTTATGAAATTCGCAGCTATTGAAGACGCACGCCTGTTCCTTGAACAGAACCCCGATATCGACATGATCGAGCTGTTTATCCTCGACGCCAACGGCGTGCCGCGCGGCAAGCTGTTGCACCGCGAAGAACTGCTTGCCGTGTACCAAAGCGGTCGGCCGCTACCCAGCACCATCCTCGGCCTGACCGTACAGGGTGAAGACGTCGAAAACTCCGGTCTGGTCTGGGATGTCGGCGACATCGACTGCCGTGCCTATCCGCTGGAAGGCAGTCTGGTACGCCTGCCATGGCGCAAGATTCCGACCGCCGCCGTGCAGGTCAGCATGCATCCGACCGAGGGCATGCCCGCGAGCATCGCCGACCCGCGACACTTGCTGATCAAGGTTATCGACGGGCTCAAGGCCGAGGGTTATCACCCGGTGATGGCCTGCGAACTGGAGTTCTACTTGCTCGATGCCAAACGCGATCACAACGGCCGCCCGCAACCGGCACTGGACGCGGACGGCGGTCGACCGCGACACACCCAAGTCTACGGTTTGCGTGAACTGGAGCAGATCGAACCGTTCCTCGCCGACCTCTACAGCGCCTGCAAACTGCACGGCATTCCGGCGCGCACGGCGATCTCCGAATACGCGCCGGGTCAGGTGGAAATCACCCTTGAACATGGCGATGCGCTGGAGGCGATGGACCAAGCCGTGCGCTACAAACGTCTGGTCAAAGCCATCGCCCATAAGCACGGCATGCAGGCAACGTTCATGGCCAAGCCGTTCGATGATCTGGCCGGCACCGGCATGCACATGCATGTGAGTCTGGCCGATGGCGAGGGACGTAACCTCTTTGCCTCGGAAGACCCGGCCGGCACCCCGCTCCTGCGTACGGCGATTGGCGGCATGCTCGCCTCGCTACTCGATTCGTTGCTGCTGTTCTGCCCGAACGCCAACTCGTACCGGCGCTTCCAGGCCAATAGCTATGCACCGTTGGCGCCGACCTGGGGCGTCGACAACCGCACCGTCAGCCTGCGCGTACCCGGTGGCCCGGCCAACACTCGGCACATCGAACACCGCATCTGCGGCGCCGATGCCAACCCGTATCTGGCCGCTGCGGCGATCCTTGCCGGGATTCATCGTGGCATTCGTGAAGACCTTGATCCCGGTGCGCCGGTTGAGGGCAATGGTTATGCGCAGGCGAAGGAATTGTTGCCGACCGATTGGTTGACCTCGCTGCAGGCGCTGGAGAATTCGGTGTGGGCACGGGATGCCTTGGGGCAGGAATTTCTCGGGGTGTATCTGGCGGTGAAGCGTGCCGAGTACCGGCAGTTCATGGCCGAGGTGGGTGAGCAGGATTGGCGCTGGTATCTCACCGAGGCCTGAAGACTCACCCCTACCCCCTGTAGGAGTGAGCCTGCTCGCGATAGCGGTGTGTCATTCAGCAATAATGTGTCTGACATGGCCTCATCGCGAGCAGGCTCACTCCTACAGGGGAGCGCGTACAACCTAAGAATTCGTGTGGACACTGACATGACCGAACGCTGCAATTCCTACTACACCGCCACCCTTAACCAAGACACCAACTACCCGACCCTGCAAGGCCGGCACAAGGTCGACGTGGTGATCATCGGCGGCGGCTTCACCGGCGTCGCCACCGCTGTCGAACTCGCCGAAAAAGGCCTGAAAGTCGCCATCGTCGAAAGCCACAAGATCGGCTGGGGCGCCACCGGGCGCAACGGCGGACAAGTCACCGGCAGCCTTTCCGGCGATGGTGCGATGCGCAAACAGATGCGCGCGAAACTCGGCGACGAGGTCGATGATTTCATCTGGCACCTGCGCTGGCGCGGACATGAAATCATCCAGCAACGCGTCGACAAGTACGGCATTCAATGCGATCTCAAACACGGCCACTTACACGCTGCGTACAAACCCAGCCACATGACCGACTTGCGCAAAGATTATGAAGAAGCCGTACGGCGCGGATTAGGCGATGAGGTCAGCCTGCTCGACCGCAGCCAAGTGCGTGACCTGCTGCAAAGCGACCTGTACCACGGCGCAATCAAGAACACCCGCAACATGCATCTGCACCCGCTCAACCTGTGCATCGGTGAAGCGCGGGCGGCGGAAAGTCTCGGGGCACTGATCTTCGAAAACAGCGAAGTGCTGGAGATCATTCACGGCGCTTCGCCTAGCGTAAGAACCGCCCACGGCCAGATCGACGCCAAGCAGGTGATGCTCGCCGGCGACGTCTATCACAAGCTCGAACCGGGACAGCTCAAGGGCAAGATTTTCCCGGCCATGGGCGGCATCGTCACCACCGCGCCACTGGGCGATCTGGCAAAACAGATCAACCCCGAAGACCTCGCAGTGTACGACTGCCGTTTCGTGCTCGACTACTACCGCCTCACCGCCGACGGCCGCTTGCTGTTCGGTGGCGGTGCCAACTACAGCGGCAAGGATTCACGGGACATCGCCGCCGAACTGCGCCCGTGCATCGAGCAAACCTTCCCGGCGCTCAAAGGCGTGCAGATCGATTACCAGTGGAGCTGCGCGATGGGCATCGTGATCAACCGCATCCCGCAACTGGGCAAGCTCTCGGACAACGTCTGGTACTGCCAGGGCTACTCGGGGCACGGCATCGCGACGACGCACATCATGGGCGAAATCATGAGCCGGGCGATCACTGGGCAGATGGAGCAGTTCGACACGTTTGCCCAGTGCCAGCACATTCGCGTGCCGATGGGGAATTTGTTGGGTAACCCGTTGCTGGCGGCGGGGATGTGGTATTACCAGATGCTTGAGCGACTTCGCTAAGCCTGTGTTGATCCTGCTGACCCCATCGCTGGCAAGCCAGCTCCCACAGTGTCCGTGGCGTACCCAAATTTCATGTACACCGCAAAAACCTGTGGGAGCTGGCTTGCCAGCGATGAGGCCATCAGCCCCACTACAAAACTTCAATCCGCCAACTGCTCGACCACAATCCCCAACCGCCGGTAATCCTCGACACTCCCCGACGCCACATGCCGCTCGGTAATCAACGTATGCAGGCGCGTACACGGCGCCACCACAAACGGCTCCACCGCTCCCAACTTGTCCGCCGAAGTCACCGCAATCACCCGCGTCGCGCCCTCCAGCATCGCCTGCTTCACCGGCACTTCATCGAAATGCAGCGAGGTAATCCCCATCTCCGGATGAATCGCGCACACCCCGGTAATCGCCAGATCTGCCTTGATCCCCGCCAGCAGCCGCAGCGCCTCATGCCCTCCCGCCGCCATCGTCCGCGGGTTCAACTGGCCGCCGGCGAGAATCACCTTCACCCCCTTGAATTCCGAGAGCGCAATCGCCGTCATCGGTGAAGCCGTCACTGCCGTGATACTGATATCTGCACGCAACGAGCGCGCCACCTGCAACGTGGTCGAGCCGGAATCGAACAGCACAATCTGCCCGTCTTCAATCTCCTGCGCCGCCCGTTGCGCCAGGCGGATTTTCACCTCATCCGTCTCGTCCAGCCGGGTGAAATAGTCCTTGCCGGAGTCTTTCGGACGCGGCAGCGCCCCGCCGTGCACGCGTTGCACCAGCCCGGCGTTATCCAGTTCGGCGAGGTCGCGGCGGATGGTGTCTTCGGAGACTGCGAAGTGCTGACTCAACTCGGACGCCATAACTTTGCCGTCACGTTCGAGGAGCAAGAGGATTTTCTGCCGGCGCAGGGATGGTAGTTCAGCCGCGGAATGATCGTGCATGGTTGTGCCTGTTTGTGCTTGTAATTGCAGGTTTCGCGAGATTAGCGAAAGCCTTGCACGAACACAAACCGACGGGGTATCAATTGTTTCGATCATTGGAATCAACAAGGCGAATTTTTTCTTTGCTTTCAACCTGTTCAGAATGGCCCCACTCTAAAAGGCTCAGGATGAACACCTCATGAATCTCAATTTTGCATTTGCGTGCATGATCGTCGTGTCGTTTGCGATTGCCCTCGGCCACGCCTGACAGCGCCTCAGACCGACGCCAGCAATTGCTCGCGCAACCATTTGTGCGCCGGATCGCGATGCGAACGCTCGCCCCAGAACATCGCCATCTCGTAACCGGGTACTTCCAGCGGCGCGTCGACCACTTGCAACGCCTGGTTGCCATGCACCAGGCGTGACGGCAGCATCGCCACCAGATCGGTGCTGGCCAACACCGACATCGCCATCAGAAAGTGCGGCACCGACAACACCACTTTGCGCATCAGCCCGACATCGGCCAACGCCCGATCGGTCACCCCGAAAAAGCCCCCGCCCTCGCGCGACACCATGACGTGTTCCAGCGCGCAGAATTGCTTGCGTGTGGGTGCAGACTTCAATCCCGGATGGCCGATACGGCCGGCCAACACATAACGCTCAGTGAACAGTGGTCGCCGATACAACTCCGGCGGAGCGTCTTCGCTGATGTGCAGCGCCAGATCAAATACACCCTGCTCGGCCTGTTTGACCAAATGCGCCGGGGTCAGATCGACCACCGCCAGCCGCGTGCCCGGCGCCTGTACGCGCAAGCCGTTCAGCGCCGGCAGCACCACCGTCGTCTCGCCGTAATCGGTCGCGGCGATTTTCCAGGTGTGCGTCGCCTGCGCCGGGTCGAACGCACTGGCCGGCGCCACCGCCCTCGCCAACGCCTCCAACGCTTCGCGCAACGGTTCACGCAGTTCATCGGCGCGCGCCGTCGGGCGCATACCACGCGGCCCGGGCAACAGCAGCGGATCACCAAAGATGTCGCGCAACTTGGCCAGATGCACGCTCACAGACGGCTGCGACAGGTTCAGCCGTTGTGCCGCGCGGGTGACGTTGTGCTCCGACAGCAACACATCGAGGGTCAGCAGTAGATTGATATCCAGTCGTCTCAAATTATTCATGGCTATACCAGACATATCAGACATTCATTTCCAATATACCTGTTGAACGCCGATCCTGCTGTTACTCAGCTAACGGAGCTTCAACATGAATGTCTTACTCGTTTACGCGCACCCAGAACCGACGTCCCTCAACGGCTCGCTGCGCGACTTCAGCGTCCAGCGCCTGCAAGCCGCCGGCCACACCGTGCAGGTCTCCGACCTCTACGCGATGAACTGGAAAGCCACCCTCGACGCCGACGACGCCCCGCAGCGCGACGCGACGAAACCGTTCCACGCCTCCCTCGACTCGAAAGTCGCCTACGCCGAAGGCACTCAGGCTACCGACATAGCTCGCGAGCAGGAAAAACTGTTGTGGGCCGACGCGCTGATTCTGCAGTTTCCGCTGTGGTGGTTCACCATGCCGGCGATTCTCAAAGGTTGGGTCGATCGGGTGTACGCCTACGGTTTTGCCTATGGCGTCGGCGAACACTCCGACAGTCGCTGGGGCGAGCGTTATGGCGAAGGGAAAATGAAAGGCAAACGGGCGATGTTGATGGTCACCACCGGTGGCTGGGAATCGCACTACGCACCGCGTGGGATTAACGGGCCGATTGATGATTTGTTGTTTCCGATTCAACACGGGATTTTGTACTACCCGGGGTTTGAAGTGGTGCCACCGTTTGTGGTGTATCGGACTAGTCGGATGGATGCGGCGCGGTATGCCGAGACTTGTGATGAGCTGGGGCGGCGGCTGGATGAGTTGTGGAGTGCGCGGCCGATTGGGTTTCGGCAGCAGAATGGCGGCGAATACGAAATTCCTGCTTTGACGTTGAAGAGCGATATCGCACCGGATAGCGAAGGCTTCCAATCACACATCCGCTAGCGCCGCATCGACCACGTAGAGCAAAAGCCCCTCACCCTAACCCTCTCCCAGAGGGAGAGGGGACTGACCGAGTTGTTTTTTCGAGCTACGCCGACCTGGTATATCGAGCCGAACTCAAGTTTTGAACAGCCCACAATCGGCTCCCTTCCCCCTCGCCCCCTTGGGGGAGAGGGCTGGGGTGAGGGGGACGGATCTAACTGACACACCGCAACATGCAGGCATCAGTGGCTCCGGTCAGGCTTCTTCGCGCGCCCGACGCACCTGCACCAACAACGCCGGCGCGAAATGCAGCAACACCATCCGGCTCAGATGGTGAGTCAGAATAAACACCACATTCAGCCCGCCACCAAACGCGACAATCGCAATCGTCTCAATCGCCCCCGGCATATACGCCAGCCATAGCGACAGCGGATCGCTGCCCAACCAGCGTGCCGCGACTTCAGCAAACACCGCCGCGACCACGATCATCAAACCAACCGAGACCAACGCCGTGCGGCCGTGACGCGTCAGCTCCGCGAAGCCGAGACCTTGAAACCGTGAGCCGATCCGCACGCCGAGAATCAGCGCCGCAAGATTCAAACTCCAGTCCGGCATGTGAAACCCGTGCAACCATCCCGATTTCACAAACACCGCCGTAATGATGATCGCCGTGAGCATGAACGGCGCCGGTACACCGATCACCAGCAGTAAGCGCCCGAGCAGCACGCTCAACGCGATCACCGAAAACGCGGTCAGTGCCATGCCTGTCGTTAAAGGATCACCATCGGCAACCGCCACGGCAGCGGCTTGACCGGGAATCAAGAAACTCACCAACACCGTGATGAGCAGCAAGCGCATCAGATGCACGATGATGACCTTGCTCGACGCCTTTTCCGACTCGAGTAGATCGAACACTGCGGCCAGCGCACCGGGATAAACCGCCAACAGCGCATCAGTGCGGTTCCAGCCTGCACCGCGCGTCAGCCACCATCCGGCCAATGCGATCTGCACTGCCAGGCAAATCAGCAACACGCCGAGGCTCGGCAACATCGTCGAGGCCGTCTCGCTGTCCCACGCTTCGAACATCAGCCCGGTGGCGATGCCCAGCGTGACCTGGATGTAGCCCAGTCCATAAGGAGTTGCCGGCGCGATACCAGTTTTGCTGGCAAACAATGCGGTAACGACAATCGAACCCAACAGCAGGCCATGGGGTACGCCTTCGAACTGCAACAGCGCGCCGAAACCGGCAGCCATCAACAAACAGAGAATGGATTTCATAGTCGCCTTCCTGGCTTTTTACCTGACACACCACAACCCGTGTAGGAGCTGCCGAAGGCTGCGATCTTTTGACTTTTGTTTTTAAAAGCAAGATCAAAAGATCGCAGCCTTCGGCAGCTCCTACAGGGGATGTATTCGTTTTCAGCCGCGCAACCGGCCAATCGCGCGGCGATATTTCTCGACTCGTTCGAGGTCCTCCCAACTCGGCGAGGCAATCCGCGACAAGTCGCTGTTCTCTTCCAGATCCGCCAATTTCACCACCCGACCGATCGGGTTCTGCGCGGCGCGGTCGACGAAGTCTTCATAGGACTCGCCCGGCACTTTGGTCACGGATTCGATAGCGCTCAAAACTTCCTCGCTGAAACCTTCCTTGCGCAAGTCATCGAGACTGATACCGCAATCCTCAACCACATCGTGCAGCACGGCGACGATGCGTTCTTCCTGCGTGCTCATGCGCAACATGACTTTCAACGGATGCAGAATGTACGGTGCACCGCCCTTGTCGACCTGCCCGGCGTGGGCCGTGGCGGCGATGGCGATAGCGCGTTCGAGGGTCTGGGTCATGGGAGTCTCCGAGGGTTAGACGCCGTAGCGGCCGCCGACATGGATGTTGCGTTTGAGCCAGTTGCCGATTGCTTTCAATCGTCCGACTGGCTCCGCAGGCCCGGAATGACGCTGAAGAATCAACGACACCAAGGTAGCCTGATCGGCTTTCGGATGAGCATCGATCAATTCGGCAACCCAGGCACAATCAGCCTTGTTCAGATGCTCACGCCAATCGCCGGGCCAGGCGTCCAGCTCATCCAGCGCCAACCATCGCGCACCGCCCTGCTCGGCATGCCCGCCACCTATTGACTGCTCGAAACACAAAGGCGTGGCCGGCCGGGACAGGTCGATGCTGAAAATGTAGACGTCGTGGGTTTTGTGTTGCGTCGTGGGAGCGTTGTTGCGGCTACCGATGACCATCATGGTGATGCTCCATTCCTTGGGCGCTAATGTTTCTGATTGTTTCGCAGTGTACGCGACGGGAGCAAATCAAAAACCCGATGGAACCTCCCTCCTCCACAGAATCTCGAATCTGTATTAGCGCCAAATCACCGATCAGACACGGCGCCATTGAAGAGGAAACCCCGATGAACATTCGCTTCCTGCTTCTGATCGCCACCTTCGCCATCATCCCCACCTGCGTCATGGCCGAAGGCTGCGACGTCCAGACCCAATCCTCCAGCGCCTCGGTACCAGCGGTGGAAACCCACAGTTGTTATGAATACGAAGGCATGCCCGTCAACTCCATCGACTGGTCGTGCAGCAACGAAAGCAAAGACATGCTCAACAGCACAAAAACCAAGGTTGAACATTGCGCCGATCACTACCAGGCCACGTGTATCGCCACGATCACCCAGGAATCCCTGGCCAACCCGCACTCAACCAGCAAAGACAAAAACGCCAAAGCCCTAAACATCCCCGACAACGCACAAGTGACCACGTATTACTACGACGTGGAACATTTGGCGCAGGCGCGGATTGATTGTGAGAATGGCGGCGGGCATTGGAAAACGAAGTAAACGACTGATATCCACGCTTGCGACAGACAAAGAAAAGCCCGGCTTAAAAAACCGGGCTTTTTAGTGCGCGATTTCCTTTAACCACCGCCATTACCACCACTGCTGCTACCGGACGGTTGACCCGCAGGGCTGGGTTTGGAGGCAGAAGGCACCGGCCCATTGTCGGTCTTGCCACCATCACCACCCTTGGGCAGCGAATCGGCATCCGGGTCGGCATTGGTGGCTGGAGACGCCGGTTCACGAGTCTGGCTGTTGCCGTCGTTCGCTGTCGGAGTCGGCGTTTCGCCAGCCGCGATCGCGTACAGCGAACTGCCGGACAGCAACGCCGCGAGGGTAAACACCGCGATTTTATGGTTCAGCATGGTGGCTCTTCCTTTGCGTGGGGAGTTACAGTATTGGAAGGAGGTGTGCGGCGAAGGTGCGGTGTGTCGGACGAATGGTTATCGCCCAAAAGGCTCGCGCAATTTCGACGTCTGAAAACTTCGTAGGAAAACACCCCAGGTGGCGAGAGAGCTTGCTCCCGCTGGGCTGCGAAGCTGCGCCAAAACCGGATAGTCCGTTTCTCCCAGAGATACCGCACGCCCCGAATTACGACGGATGTGTCGCCGAGCGGGAGCAAGCGCCCTCGCCACGGGTACGGGTTTCACATCCTACAGGTCGGTTGTGGCTGGTGAAATTGATGCCTAGAGTGGGTCTGTCGCTGAGCAAATTCAGCACCAGGGTTTCGCAGCCCCGACGATACGTGTAGTAACCTAGCGCCCCCTAAAAACGGTGGCGGTCGCACTAGCGCCCGAAATCCGTTCAATGGTGGCTGTGTGTGGGAGACCTTCGGGTCTGCCGGGTTCCTCGTATCCTCGGTCTGCGAACCCGCACACAGCTACCACCCTTCGACTCGCAGCGAATGGCAGTAGCTTCTCTCCCGGATACGAGGAAGTTTTACTTATGCCGATAGACAAACCGCTCCACCATTACGCAAAAATGTCCCACCCCGCCACCGACCACCCGGTCCTCTTCATCGACGCCAATGCCCCGCTACGCGACCTTCACGCTTGCGCCTCTGAACGCCTCACCGCCGTCCTCAAATACCTCGACCTCATCGCCTGCACCCGCCTCCCCGATCACGCTGAACACGACATCAATACCGTCACCAACATCGCCAGGATCATGGTGCAGGATGTGAGCGATGTATTTCGAATTATTGAGAAGCGGGGGCTTGATAGCCGAGATAACTAACCCTAAAAAATATAGAAGGATAACTCTGCAGATGAACAGAACAAATAGCCCCAGAGTAAAAAACACAGCTCCCGTATAAAGTAAAAATATAAAACAATAAAAAGCAATAAACTGCTCGAGATCATCCAAACTTGAATGATCTCGCACCAAAACTGAAAACTTCACTGGATAAAATTAAATTATCGAAAGTGAATTAACTCTATTATGGCTGATTCGCAGAAACTTGGTTGACTACACCGCTGGACATTTCTGTTTGTAGTACGGGAACAGCACCACCAGCGAATCCAATAAAATCAAGCCCAACCCTAGACAAATTCGAACCTAGCCTATTCAGCAAATTCAACGCATATTCATATCGTAAATGAGCAACGACCTGCGCAGATTGCTTTTTAAAAGCTAAATCGCCACCAGTTCCATCGGCACGAGTAACCGTAATATTTTGTGTCCCGGAAGCAAACCTTCCTTGATCCCCCGCAAACATCTGTTCCCATTTTGGATTCGATGTCTTTTCTCCAAGAGGGTCTTCTTTCAGACTCAGAGGGGGCGTAAAGCTAAAGCATAAAACTTTATTTTCTATTTTCAGAAACAGATGATTTCCAGCGAAAGCGTTTTTTAATGCTTCGCCTTCTTTAACAGGAAATAATTCAACAGCGATAAATGGTGTGTGATTTCCTAGCCTTTTTGGCCAACCAGAACTTTTCTGACCAGGAACCAAATCGCATGCGGGAGAAAGGCATAACCAAAAGCATCCATCTCCTACACATTTGTCAAACCGTATAACGTGCCCCGTGGTTAGGTACGACCCCTCGACACTTACTTTGCTGCTGACGTAACTATTTAAGTAACTTTTTACCTCTTGCTCACTTAATTGCGGATACCACTGCTTTACTACTTCAGCACGTCCCTCGGCTATCAAGTATTGTGCAAGCCTGTCTGCAAAATTTGTTACTCCTAAACGTATAGAATCACCCAAGCCTTCCCAATGCCGATTAATCGTACTATGAACTTTCCACTGTCGCTCATACATATCTTCGGTAAGGTATTCCTGTAGCCATCCTGCTTGCAAGTATTGATTATCTAATACCGTACCCTCAGCCAAAACACCACGTTCGTCTAGCTCTGCACGCATTTTTGACATCAGTAATCTGTGCGGTTCCGGATTCCACCGCACCAATGAAGAAAGCAGCTTACTTGGTAAAGAAGCTGGATCCTCCGTCTTACTCACTACTGTCACAAACAAACGATCCGTGCGAATCCAATTAATGCCAGTAACACCTTCAAAACCCCAATCTAATTTGCCAAAATCCTTTTCCGACAATTTTCCTTTCAGTTCTTCTTGCTTATAATTAACAGAAAATTTCAAAAAACTAATATACTTACTTGAAACTTCAGGAGGGCCAGCCTCTACAAAGGCTTTGAATGACTCCAATTCTGGCCACCCACCTACGGTGAGCCAATCAATACTCTTGTCCTTAATCGACTTTAACTTTAAATACAAATTATCATCGATAAAACCCAGCACTCGCTCCGAAGCACCCCGACTTACATCCTCCCAACTATCTAATAACTCTGCTACTATTGCAGTGGCATTCGCATGCTGACCCAACCGGGCATCAATTGAAGAAAGGCCGAGTGAAACTTCAGTTACAACTCGAGAAATATGTCCCCCAGTCAACCCATACCCTTTGGTATAAACAATCACAAGGTTGAAGTGGTCATTGTCAGCCAGCCGGCGAAGGATAGAAACAGCATTTCCGCCATCCTCTGGCTGATCCCTATCCAAATGGTAATCTAGAATCATTAGATCTGAATGATGAAAATGGGATACTCCCTCACCTTCTCCTTCGATTGCGAAAGAGTTTTGGCCGTCGTGAATATCTACTACCCAACGACGCTCGTCACTCCTGCATGACTCGATAATACGGCAAGCTCGTTCAACATTAGTAGAAACCCAACTACCTCCCCCTCCGAGCTCTTTTTGAAGTAATGCATCCACTGTAGGAAATTCATCATCAACGACCATAACGGTACGAATTGGTTTAATGAAAACCTCTTCAATGAGATTACCATACTCACTCGTTACTTCGATGCTTGCCTTATGCATACACGGCACCTTTGAAGTCCATTACAAAATTAGCGCCCGGAAGGATTTTAAACTTATCTTCCACAGCATATTGGATTGTATGCCCACCAGCAGACAAGTTAGCACGACACAAATATAATCCTACACCTCTCCCACCACGAATTTTCCGCGTAAAAAACAGGGAAAATAAATGCTTTTGATCCTCACTATCTACACCAGCACCACTATCGCCAATTACAACTTTACCATCGACTACATCTATTAAAACCTGGGGATCACCCATACTACGCTGACCGACCCAATATATAGCATTGTTTATCAGATTTATAAAAACAGGAAAAATTCTCGCTGGTTGCTCGTAAACACTAAAATTATTGAACTTATCAGTAGCTTCAACTCGAACTTCCTTTTCTTGCAGTCCAATGCCAAAAAACTTCAAGACATACTGCATGATTTCTTGACCGCTGATTGAAACCTTAAGATTTGAACCTGAAAGCTTTAAGGGAGACAAAAATCTCAAACGATCTGCTAGCATCTCATGAGCAATTTTAACTTCGGAGTATGCCTTTAAATTTTTCACCTCTTGTGGAAGGTTTTCCAAGCCTTCACTGATTGACAGTTCCAACCCCTCAACCTCGTGACCGATTATCTCAACAGTTATGCCTAGCTGCGCTAGAGAGTGAAGCCGATCTAGCTCTTCTCTCATCTCATCCACCGCATCCATGCCGTAGGTAGCCAACGTTTCCAAATCAATGTTTTCCTGCAAACTCCTCATGGCCGATATATAAGGCTCAAATACCTCAGAGTTCTCAAAATCAACCTTATCTCTCTCTACAGCTAGCCGTTCAAGCACATCAGAAAGAGCTACTCTATCATTCTCAACATCATCTAATAGCGGCAGTGTTAAAGCATGGTAACGTTTACTGCTCTCCTCATAAAGTTCGGCAATTCGCTGCTGCTCAGCATCCAATAGATCGCGAGCTTCTTTATGCCATCTGCGCAACCTAACTTGTAAAAAAGATGCATGACTATTTAGATCGGAATAAGCGATATCACGCGGCGCTTTAGGCTTCAATATAGAAAGTGCAGACGTTAATGACTGATCTAAAGAGCTAACCATTTCTGCGGAGCGCCGTTGGTTGTAGCGATATCCTTCATACTCCTGCTCTATTAATCCAAGATTTTTTGGAGCCTCACCTAAGGAAAACTCTTTAGATCTATCCTTAAGAATCAAAAGTTGATCCCGCAGACTTAACACTTCCTGCTCAGTACTTAACGTTGCGTTTCGCACCTTAACAATTAGCTCATCAAGCTCTTCACAGTGCAACTTAAGTATTGGCAAATTCTTTTTCAATGCTCCTCTAAATCGCTTCCGCCTGGATGCCCGTGCTTTATTACGCTGTTCTTCGGCTTTTTCCTTTGCTCGGGACTCTTGAATTCCAGGGAGAAATTTCTTTTGTAGGTCAGAATCAGTACCGAAATAATTATACGCAGTTTTCATAAGGATATTTTCCACCAGATCCCGGAAAACCTTAACTGCTTTATTATCAATCAGCCCCTCTCTACCAGCCTTGTCTTTTAAGTTCGGATTTCCTTCTCTTGTAAGAGCAACTCGGCCAAACGTCCTGCGATTGGACCAGAAGTGCCGCCCAGCATGTAGGGATCTGCGTTTTTCGATCTCAAAAAAGTCACTATCCTCTCTACCATAGGGCATAACTCGAAGCCCGTTCCGATAGACCATTACTCCGCCGTACTTTGAAGACTGTTCAACAAGCTTTCTATGTATCTCTGGCGGGTGTGAAGAGGAACCGGGCATCTGCTGGAAAGTACCCAACCTCAGATGAAAGCAACCCACTTTTGAGTTACTTCTGATAGAAATTTCGCTCTTGGGAGAAATAACTACATCGCCATCTAACCATCGGCCGAATGCTTTAACACGTCCTGTGAACACGCCAAATTCGTCAACTGTACCCTCGACGACGTGCTCTAATTCTTCCAAATTCTTCACGTCAAACTCACGCTGATTGGAAATTACTGAGCGACGTAGTCCTCCACTCCAGGCAGTCACCGAATAATTAAAAGCTTCAGCCGTAAATCCTTCGATGCGATTTTCTTCATCAGAATAGGGGTCAGTAAAATTTGAAAGCGTTTGAAAAAGCCGTTCTTTCGCTTGTGCAGCAGCATCCATATCTTCAGGCGCAACTCTTGATTCAATTTGAGCTTCCAAATCAAAAACGATATCTGCTATCAGCAATATAGTGCCGTGCTTTTTCTCGTCTTGCCACAACGGCCACTGTTCGAAGTGACTTAACTCAAACGTAGTGTTACCAGCCACCTCTTCCATAGCAGACCGGGTTGAGTTTTTCCCCTCAGAAGCTTCCAGCTTATCAAATGCATTCCATGCATCAATGATCCTGACATCTCTAGCTCGGTCTTTCCCATCTCCAAACAGGTTGCCACGCAACGATTCAAACATTGACGGCAGGAAACCAAAAATCTCTTCTTTCTTCTCAAATTCCACAACAGGAACTTCTATATCCTGCAAGTATAGGAATGGATTTTCAAACAACCGCCAATCAATAAGCGCAGCGGTGAATAAATCGTGCTTTCGCTTGGAGACTACTAATAGAAGAGGTCCCAGAAAAGCTGAGGATAAACGTCCTATGCCTTTCTGTCCCTGCTTGGGCCTGACCATGAGGCCATTGCGATCTTCTTCATCTGTGCTCTTTCCTGTTGCTTTGGATTCGGTCCCTATCACGAGCCATTTTTCAACAAACTCGTCACGACTCATGCCATGCCCATCATCTACCAATGTGACTATTGGTAGCTTGCCATCATATATATGGAGACCTATGGTCGTCGCATAAGCATCGTACGCATTTTTCCAAAGTTCCGACACTGCCGTTGGACAGTCCGCGATTTGCTCTCGCCCTAGATGGTCAATTGTACGAGCCCGAGTTCTGAAGGATACCGCGTCAACCATGACTTCAACCTCAGTTTATATTTAAGTTGCCTACAAGTCCCTGAGAGACAGCCTTTAACAATACTTCTCCAAGATATACCGGCACTGCGTTCCCAATTTGTACGCCAGCTGCTGTTAACCCACCTTTGAACACAAAATCATCTGGAAACGTTTGAAACCTAGCTGCTTGCCTTATCGTCAACCCATGATGCTCGGTTGGATGAACGAATCTACCCTTAGACGGGTTTATACATGCAGTGGTCATCGTCGGACCCGGCTCACTGAGATTTATACGGCCGTACACATCGTTGTGACCAGAGTGCCCCTTATGACAAGGCAAAACTCTATTCGAGTCATGTCGACTACCATTAATTGGTGTAGCGCGAAACACCTCGACGAGCTTGTCCGAATGATTCATATGAATATCATTTTTATCATTAGGCAAAAGAGGTTTTGAAAAAACTTCTGATGCAGCAACCCAAGGTTTTAAATCAGGTCGAATGGCAATAGTCTTAGAATCACCATGTGTTTTTTTTGGAGGCCAAACCGAGTCATCAAACTCCACATCTTTACGTATTCCAAGTATAAAAACACGAACACGACGCTGAGGCACTCCGTAATCCCTGGCATCTATTCGAATCGGCCCTAAAATTCTGTATCCCGCGTCCTCGCTCTCCGCCAGAAAAGCATCCAAAAACTTCTTATGTCTAGGCCAAAGTATTCCGGGCACATTTTCCATCAAGAAAATTTTTGGAGTCAATACTCTCACATACTCAAAATATCGAAGAATCAATTCATTACGAGGATCATCAACACCCGCGCCATTAATCCGATGAACTGAGAAACCCTGACACGGAGGTCCTCCCAAAACAATATCGCAACTCTCGCCTTTCGAAAAGTGAGAGCGGCTGAGATCAAGAGGTTCCAAATCGAGAATATTTTGCGAATAGAGGAGAGGACGATCACTATCACCCTCATGATGGTCAATCAAATTCGCACGATATGTTTCACACGCATATTTATTAAGTTCAACTGCAGCGACCACTTGGATATTTGCCTTGCGCGCCGCGAGAGAGAACCCTCCTGCGCCAGCGAATAGATCTACGCATTTGAGGACTGTATCGTTTCGCGCCAAGCTAGGCTCCTGGACAGTATTAATAACGTTATCTTGAAATCCGCCAGAACTTACATTCAGCTCAACACCAGCTTTACTATTCATCAAATATATACTTCAAGTCACTATCAATCAGAGGTAAGTTTTTTTGACAATTTCGCCACTGGCGGAAAACTATAAGTCTTATATACAAACATTCTCCCCCCTACTTTTTATGTCGAGACGCGGGATGACGCGTCAATCCCAACTCTTCAGCTCTCCATCTACAGACTGCCAACGAGAATGTGGAAGAATGTAGCACCAAATCGCCACCACGCGAGAGAAACAATCAAAAATTCGCCGGCGTATTCGCACTAATAATCTCAGCCTCATCCGCCCCGATATTCCGGAACTTATGCGGCAGCGTCGTCGGAAAGTAATACCCATCCCCGGCATTCAACACACTCACCGCCCCATCAACAGTCAACTCCACCGTGCCACGGGTGACAAGCCCACACTCCTCGCCCTCAGCATGCACAATCGGCTCTTCCCCCGAACTCGCGCCTGGTGCGTATTGCTCGCGCAGCAAGCGCATCTGCCGGCTGGGCACCGAGGCGCCGATCAGCAGCAGTCGCAAGCCATGGCGGCCGAGGTCGGGTTGTTCGTTGGCGCGGAAGACGTATTGGTGTTCGCGCGGGGGTTGGTCGAAGGTGAAGAAGTCGGCCAGGGACATCGGTATGCCTTCGAGCAGCTTTTTCAGTGAGCTGACGGAGGGGCTGACGCGATTCTGTTCGATCAGGGAGATGGTGGCATTGGTCACGCCGCTACGCCGGGCCAGCTCGCGCTGGGAGAGTTTGTAGCTTTCGCGTACTAGTTTGAGTCGAGAACCCGTATCCATGACTGCCTTATGTAAGAACGACTTAAGGGCGATGGGGGTGGGTGGCGGGTGACGCGCCGAGGGGCGCGGATCACGTTGCTCCCGTGTCCCGGAACCGTGAAAGGCGGCTATTAAATCACGTTTGCCGGTGTTGCTCAGCAGGTTCGATGGACGGTGGGGCAAAAGTCCTTCTTGCCTTGGTAATACAGCCCAGTAGGCCTTCGCCTGCTCGCGATTCGGTGGCACATTCAACATTATTTTTGACTGGATGGCCGCCTTCGCGAGCAAGCTCGCTCCCACAGGGTTTTTGGTGTTTCTGTGGGAGGGAGGGTGGCTGGGCTGGCCTCTTCGCGAGCAGGCTCGCTCCCACAGTTGGACATCTGGGTGTCAGTGACATCGGTGGTGTTGCTGCAGCATTAAAAAACCGGCGGGGTCTTGGGGGCCGCCGCCGGGGAGGTAACTTAGATGCCGAAACGGTCGCGCAGTGAGTAGTAGACAGCACCGAGGGCGGTCAGTGGCGCGGAGAAGGTGCGGCCGCCGAGCATTGGCATGTGCGGCAAGGACGCGAAAGCGTCGAAACGTTCGGCGTCGCCACGGATCATTTCCGAGATCAGTTTGCCGGCCAGGTGCGAGCAGGTGACGCCGTGGCCGCTGTAGCCTTGCATGTAGTAGGCGTTCTTTTCGATGCGGCCGAATTGCGGCATGCGTGACATGGTCAGCAGGAAGTTGCCGGTCCAGCGGTAGTCGATCTTCACGTCTTTGAGCTGCGGGAAGGTCTTGAGGATCTTCGGGCGGATCAGTTGTTCGATGTCGTCCGGTTCCCGCGCGCCGTAGACCACACCGCCGCCGTAAAGCAGACGGTTGTCGGCGGTGAGGCGGTAGTAATCCAGCAGATAGTTACAGTCTTCGACGCAGTAGTTGTTGGTGATCAGGCTGCGCGCCTGCTTTTCGGTCAACGGCTCGGTGACGACGATCTGCGAACCGCACGGCATGCTTTTCGCGGTCACGCGGTTGTCGAGACCTTGCGGCAGATAAGCGTTGCCGGCGATCAGCAGGTACTTGGCGCGGACCTGGCCTTTGGCGGTGCGCACGACGTTAGGCTCGCCGTATTTGATTTCTACAGCCGCTGATTGCTCGTAAATCTTGCCGCCCAAACGCGTGATCGCAGCCGCTTCACCGAGCGCCAGATTCAGCGGATGCACGTGGCCGCCCTGCATATCGAGCAGACCACCGACGTAAGCATCGGAGCCGACTTCACGACGAATCTCAGCCGCGTCGAGCATCTTCAGATTGCGGTTGCCATAACGCTCCCAGCCGCGCTTCTGCTCGGCCAGACCGTTGAGTTGTTTCTTGTTCATCGCTGCGAAGATACCGCCCGGGCGGTAGTCGCATTGGATGTCGTATTCCTTGATGCGCGAACGGATGATGTCGGCGCCTTCGAAGATCATGCTGCCGAGGATTTCTGCGGTCTTGTCGCCGTAGCGCTCTTCGATCACGTCGACGTCGCGGCTGTAGGAGTTGACCAGTTGACCGCCGTTGCGACCGCTGGCGCCGTAGCCGACTTTCGCCGCTTCCAGCACCGTCACTTTGTAGCCGGCTTCGGTGAGGAACAGCGCCGAAGACAGGCCGGTGTAGCCAGCGCCGATGATGCAGACGTCGCACTCGACCGACTCTTCCAGAACCGGAAAGTCGATGACTTCATTGCGAGTGGCGGCGTAGTAGCTGTTTACGTGTTGTTGTTTCATACGTTTCTCCGATGGCCGCCAGACGCTGGCGACCGCCGCTGTAAAAGAATTAGAGCTTGATCCAGGTCGCTTTCAGCTCGGTGTACTTGTCGAACGCGTGCAGCGATTTATCGCGACCGTTGCCCGACTGCTTGAAACCACCGAACGGTGCGGTCATGTCGCCACCGTCGTACTGGTTGACCCAGACGCTGCCGGCACGCAGGCCACGGGCGAAGGTGTGCGCCTTGCTCAGGTTGCTGGTCCAGACGCCGGCGGCGAGGCCGAAGATGCTGTCGTTGGCGATCCGCAGCGCTTCTTCGGCGGTGTCGAAGGTGATCAGCGACAGCACTGGGCCGAAGATTTCTTCCTGGGCGATGGTCATCGCGTTGGTCACGCCGTCGAACAGCGCCGGTTGCACATAGAGGCCGCCAGTTTCTTCAAGGGTGCGTTGACCGCCAGCAATCAGCTCGGCGCCCTGCTCGCGACCGATGCTGATGTAGCGCAGCACGTTGTCGAGTTGACGCTGATCGACCACGGCACCGACGGTGGTGGCAGGATCCAGTGAATGACCCGGTTTCCACGCTTGCAGCGCTTCCACCAACAGCGGAATGAACTGCTCGCGGATCGAACGCTCGACCAGCAAGCGCGAACCGGCGGTGCACACTTCGCCCTGGTTGAAGGCAATGGCGCCGGCCGCTGCTTGTGCTGCCGCGCGCAAGTCCGGTGCGTCGGCAAACACCACGTTCGGGCTCTTGCCCCCTGCTTCGAGCCAGACGCGTTTCATGTTGCTTTGGCCGGCATAAATCATCAGTTGTTTGGCGATTGCCGTGGAGCCGGTGAAGGCCAGCACGTCGACGTCCATGTGCAACGCCAGCGCCTTGCCGACGGTGTGGCCGAAGCCTGGCAGCACGTTGAACACGCCTTTCGGAATGCCGGCATCCAGCGCAAGCTGAGCAATGCGGATTGCGGTCAGCGGCGATTTTTCCGAAGGCTTGAGAATGAACGAGTTGCCTGCTGCCAGCGCTGGTGCGAATTTCCAGCTGGCCATGATCAGCGGGAAGTTCCACGGCACGATGGCCGCGACCACGCCGGATGGCTCGCGGGTGACGAGGCCGAGTTGGTCGTGGGGTGTGGCGGCGACTTCGTCGTAGATCTTGTCGATGGCTTCGGCGCTCCAGCGGATCGCGTTGGCGGTCGCCGGGATGTCGATGCTCATCGAATCGCTGATCGGTTTACCCATGTCGAGGGTTTCCAGCAGCGCCAGTTCTTCCTGGTTCTGCAGGATCAGATCGGCGAAGCGAATCAGGATGCGCTTGCGCTCGGCCGGGGCTTTTTTCGCCCACACGCCGGATTCGAAAGACTGGCGCGCGACTTCAACGGCGAGGTTGGCGTCGGCTTCATCGGTGCTGGCCACGGAGGCGAGGAAACGGCCGTCGACGGGGCTCAGGCATTCAAACGTGTCGCCACTGATGGCCGGGCGGTATTCACCGTTGATGAACGCGCGGGCTTCGATGGTCAGGGACTGGAAGCGTTGTTCCCAGTCGTTGCGGGTCGTTGTCATTGTTGTGGCTCGACAAGGGGGGATTGGGGGTGTCGGGGTGTTGTGTCTGGTTTGAGATGGCTGCCCTCACCCTAGCCCTCTCCCGGGGGTAGAGGGGACCGACCGAGTTGTCTTGGGAGATACACCGACCTGAACGACCGAGTCGAATATAGATTCGGCAAAAATCGTTCAGGTCGGCGGATTCCCCGAGCATCCCCGAATCAGTCCCCTCTCCCTCCGGGCGGTCCGACGTTTCGGGAGGGTTAGGGTGAGGGGCTCTTCAGCTTTTGAGGGCCTCAGCCAATCACACCGTATGCAGATACCAGTTGTACTCAAGGTCAGAAATCGAGTTCTCGAACTCGGCCAGCTCGCTTTCCTTGCACGCGACAAACACGTCGATGTACATCGGGTCGATGTAGCGGGCCATGACTTCGCTGTCGTCCAGTTCGCGCAGTGCGTCGCGCAGGTTGTTCGGCAGGCTCTGTTCGTTCTGCTCGTAGCTGTTGCCTTCCACCGGGGCGCCCGGCTCGATCTGATTGGTCAGACCGTGGTGAATACCGGCCAGCACCGAAGCCATCAGCAAGTACGGGTTGGCGTCAGCACCGGCGACGCGATGCTCGATACGCACAGCATCGGCCGACCCGGTTGGCACACGAACCGCAACGGTGCGGTTATCGATACCCCAACTCGGCGAGTTCGGTACGTAGAACTGCGCGCCGAAGCGGCGGTACGAGTTGACGTTCGGGCAGAGGAACGCCATTTGCGCAGGCAGGGTCTCCAGCACACCGCCGATCGCGTGGCGCAGCGCGGCGTTCTGCTCGGGATCCTCGCTGGCAAAGATGTTGTTGCCCTCTTTGTCCAGGATCGAAATGTGCACGTGCAGACCATTGCCCGCCTGGCCCGGATACGGCTTGGCCATGAAGGTGGTGTCCATCTCATGGTCGTAGGCGATGTTCTTCACCAGACGCTTGAGCAGGACGGCGTAGTCGCACGCCTTGATCGGGTCGGAGACGTGATGCAGGTTGACTTCGAACTGCGCCGGGGCGCTTTCCTTGACGATCGCGTCAGCCGGGATGCCCTGCTCTTTCGCGCCTTCGAGGATGTCTTGCAGGCAATCGACGTATTCGTCGAGGTCGTCGATCAGGTACACCTGAGTCGACACCGGACGCTTGCCGGACACCGGCGAACGTGGCGATTGCGGACGACCGTTCACGTTGTCCTGGTCGATCAGATAGAACTCGAGTTCGAATGCCGCGCAGATGGTCAGGCCGAGGTCGTCGAATTTGCGCACGACGTTGGCCAGCACTTCACGCGGGTCGGCGAAGAACGGCTGGCCTTCGATCTCGTGCATGGTCATTAGAAGTTGTGCGGTTGGGCGCTTCTGCCACGGCTCGATACTAAGGGTGCCGGGGATCGGGTAGCAGATGCGGTCAGCGTCGCCGATATCCAGACCCAGACCGGTGCTTTCCACCGTGGAGCCGTTGATGTCGAGCGCGAAAAGCGAGGCCGGCAGGTTGATGCCTTTCTCGTAAACCTTATGAAGACTGGTGCGTTCGATACGCTTGCCGCGCACCACACCGTTCATATCCGCAATCAGAAGGTCGACGTACAAAACCTCAGGATATTTCTTAAGGAATGCGTTTGCTTCGTTGAGTTGAACGGTACGCAGAGGGACCGACATGATGCACCTATTTAGCTGTTAATTATTATGTTCACTGCTGTTTCGCCGAGCCAGTCAACCCGAACGGCAAAGTGAAGTCAATAGCGAACAGATGGCCGTTCAGGGTTTATTTTTCGGGCTTTTTTTAACACTTGCGTGCCAATACAGGCGCCACAGCCCCGAGAATCATGAAGATTTGATGAACGGCGTTTAGAATTTTTTACATGGCAGTTGTTAATTAAAATCAACGAGGCTAAGCTCCGGAAAAGCTCGTTCAAGTGTCAAACTTCGAGGTGAATAAAAATGGCATTCAAGCCATTGATCGGCGTTACTGCCTGCGTCAAACAGATTGGCCTGCACCCCTATCACATCAGCGGCGACAAGTACGTACGTGCTGTCAGCGTTGGCGCTAACGGGCTGCCAGTGGTCATTCCTTCCCTTGGCAAGCTGACTGAAATCGAAGACCTGCTCGGTCAACTCGACGGTCTGCTGCTGACCGGCTCGCCCTCGAACGTGGAGCCCTTCCACTATCAAGGCCCGGCCAGCGAACCCGGCACGGATCATGATCCGGCGCGGGATGCCACCACCCTTCCTTTATTACGTGCAGCCATCGCGGCGGGCGTTCCGGTGCTCGGCATTTGCCGGGGCTTCCAGGAAATGAACGTGGCGTTCGGCGGCAGCCTGCATCAGAAGGTGCATGAGCTGCCAGGCATGCTTGATCACCGTGAAGCCGACAGCCCTGATGTGGCCGTGCAATACGCGCCGGCTCACGCGGTGACCGTGCTTGCTGGCGGCGTGTTCGAGGCGCTGGGATTGCCCGGCGAGTTCCAGGTCAACTCGATTCACAGCCAGGGCATTGATCGCCTCGCTCCCGGCTTGCGTGCCGAAGCGGTGGCGCCGGACGGCTTGATCGAGGCGATCTCGGTCGAGCACAGCCCGACCTTCGCCCTCGGCGTGCAATGGCACCCGGAATGGCAAGTGCTCGATAACCCGAACTACTTGAAGATTTTCCAGGCATTCGGCGCGGCTTGTCGGCAACGGGCGGCGCGGCGCAACCAGCGCTGACACACCCCAAAGGTCACAACGATTTACTGCCCCCACGGACGTCGGGTGTGCCTTTGCGCATCCGTCATTCGTGAACAACAACACCCGTAATAACAACAAGTACGACCCAGGCAGCCAGGACGGCGGCGCCGAACAAGCCAGGACAACCCACTGAAAATGTGGCCCCTGTAGGAGCTGCCGAAGGCTGCGATCTTTTGATGTTGATTGTAAAAAACAAGATCAAAAGATCGCAGCCTTCGGCAGCTCCTACAGGGATATGTGTGAGGGGGATGGTTGTTCCTGGCTTGCAATCCACTTAAGCCCGGCCACATTGGCCCGGCGAACGAAACCTGTTGGGAGTTTCACATGGCAAACGCCTCCAGCACTTACAGGAAGGCACTTGAAGGTCATCAGCAACCGAAAAAGGTGCTGGTGAAAGTCGATCGTGTCACCAAGAAGTTCGACGAAACCGTGGCAGTGGACGATGTGTCCCTGGAGATCCATCAGGGCGAAATCTTCGCCTTGCTCGGCGGCTCCGGTTCGGGCAAATCGACCCTGCTGCGCATGCTCGCCGGTTTCGAGCGGCCGACCGAAGGGCGGATTCTGCTCGACGGCGTGGACATCACTGACATGCCGCCGTACGAGCGGCCGATCAACATGATGTTCCAGTCCTACGCGCTGTTCCCACACATGACCGTCGCGCAGAACATCGCCTTCGGCCTCAAGCAGGACCGTTTGCCGGCCAGTGAAATCGATGCCCGTGTCGATGAAATGCTGCGTCTGGTGCATATGACTCAATACGCCAAACGCCGTCCGCACCAGTTGTCCGGCGGTCAGCGTCAGCGCGTCGCCCTCGCCCGTTCGCTGGCCAAGCGTCCGAAGCTGTTGCTGCTCGACGAGCCGATGGGTGCGCTGGACAAAAAGCTGCGTTCGCAGATGCAACTGGAACTGGTGCAGATCATCGAACGCGTCGGCGTGACCTGCGTGATGGTGACCCACGACCAGGAAGAGGCCATGACCATGGCTGAGCGCATCGCGATCATGCACCTGGGCTGGATCGCGCAAATCGGCAGCCCCGTCGACATCTACGAAGCCCCGGTCAGCCGCATGGTCTGCGAATTCATCGGCAACGTGAACGCCTTCGATGGCACCGTGGTGGAAGACCTTGAAGGTCACGCGATCATCCACAGCCCGGACTTGCAGCAGAAGATCTACGTCGGTCACGGCGTCAGCACCTCGGTGCAGGACAAGTCGGTCACCTACGCGATCCGTCCGGAAAAAATGCTCGTCAGCACCACCCAACCCGAGTTCCGCTACAACTGGTCCGAAGGCAAGGTGCATGACATCGCCTACCTCGGCGGTCACTCGGTGTTCTACGTCGAATTGCCCGGCGGCAAAATCGTCCAGTCGTTCATGGCCAACGCCGAACGCCGTGGCGCGCGCCCGACCTGGGACGACAAGGTCTACGTCTGGTGGGAAGACGACAGCGGCGTGGTACTGCGCTCATGAAAACCTTCAATCAGCAATTCCTGCGCCTGGTGCCCAGCGGGCGAAAACTGGTGATCGGCATTCCGTTCATCTGGCTGTTCCTGTTCTTCATGCTGCCGTTCTTTCTGGTGATGAAGATCAGTTTCTCGGAAGCCGCGCTGTCGATCCCGCCGTACTCGGAGATCTACACCTACGCCGAACAGAAATTCCAGCTGCTGCTGAACATCGGCAACTACACCATGCTCGGCGAAGACGAGCTGTACCTGTCGGCCTACCTCGGTTCGCTGAAGGTCGCGGCGCTGAGCACGCTGATGTGTCTGCTGATCGGTTTCCCGATGGCCTACGCGATCACCAAGACCGGCAAGGAAACGCAAAACGTCCTGCTGCTGTTGATCATGATGCCTACTTGGACCGCGATCCTGATCCGCGTTTACGCATGGATGGGCATCCTCAGCAACAACGGTTTGCTCAACGGGTTTCTGATGTGGACGGGGCTCACCGACCACCCGATCGAGATCCTCAACACCAACACGGCCGTGTATATCGGCGTGGTCTACGCCTACCTGCCGTTCATGGTGTTGCCGCTGTACGCCAACCTGGTGAAGCACGACGGCAGCTTGCTGGAAGCCGCGCAGGACCTGGGTTCGAGCAACTTCAACAACTTCTGGAAAATCACCGTGCCGCTGGCCAAGAACGGGATTATTGCCGGCTGCATGCTGGTGTTCATTCCGGTGGTCGGTGAGTTCGTGATTCCCGAACTGTTGGGTGGCCCGGAGACCCTGATGATCGGTCGCGTGCTGTGGCAAGAGTTCTTCAATAACCGCGACTGGCCGGTGGCGTCTGCGCTGGCGGTGGTGATGCTGTTGATCCTGATTGTGCCGATTCTGCTGTTCAACCGCAGCCAGGCCAAAGAGATGGAGGCACGGGGATGAAACGCTTCGGTTTTTCCAAGTTCATGCTGATCTTCGGCCTGATGTTCATTTATCTGCCGATGCTGATTCTGGTGATCTACTCGTTCAACGCCTCGAAACTGGTGACGGTATGGGGCGGCTGGTCGGTGAAGTGGTACGTCGGCCTGCTCGACAACACGCAACTGATGGGCTCGGTGGTGCGCTCGCTGGAAATCGCCTGCTACACCGCGATTGCTGCCGTGGCGCTGGGCACCCTCGCCGCTTTCGTGCTGACCCGCGTCACGCGCTTCAAGGGTCGCACGCTGTTCGGTGGTCTGGTCACCGCGCCGTTGGTGATGCCTGAAGTGATCACCGGTCTGTCGCTGTTGCTGCTGTTCGTGGCCATGGCGCAGTTGATCGGCTGGCCGCAGGAGCGTGGCATCGTCACGATCTGGATCGCCCACACCACGTTTTGTGCCGCTTATGTCGCGGTGGTAGTCTCCGCGCGCTTGCGGGAACTGGATCTGTCGATCGAAGAAGCGGCGATGGATCTCGGCGCGAAACCGTTCAAGGTGTTTTTCCTGATCACCATTCCAATGATCGCGCCGTCGCTGGCGGCGGGCGGCATGATGTCGTTCGCCTTGTCGCTGGATGACTTGGTGTTGGCGAGCTTCGTTTCCGGCCCGGGTTCGACCACGTTGCCGATGGAAGTGTTCTCGGCGGTGCGTCTGGGCGTGAAGCCTGAGATCAACGCCGTGGCCAGCCTGATTCTGCTGGCGGTGTCGCTGGTGACCTTCCTGGTCTGGTACTTCGGCCGCAAGGCAGAAGCCAACCGCAAGCGGGCAATTCAGGAAGCGATGGATCAGACGGCGAATGAGTCGTGGCAGCAACCGCAACAAGCCGCCACCGCATAACCCTGTAGGAGCTGCGGCACGCTGCGATCTTCTGATCTTGATGTGAAAGATCAAAAGATCGCAGCCTCGTTTCACTCGACAGCTCCTACACAAATGTAGTCAGCCCCTCGGTCAGCCACTCTCCCCCTGGGAGAGGGTTAGGGTGAGGGGGCTTTGCGTAACGTGAATAAAAAGAATGGAGTTGTACCGATGAAAATGTTTGGCAGGACTCTGCTGACACTGTCCTTAATGGGCGCAATCGTCATGGGCGCCCAGGCCAACGACAAGGTGCTGCGTGTTTACAACTGGTCTGATTACATCGCGCCGGACACCGTCAAGAAGTTCGAGGACGAGACCGGCATCCGCGTGACCTACGACGTCTTCGACAGCAACGAAACCCTCGAGGCGCGTTTGCTGGCGGGCAAATCCGGCTACGACCTGGTCGTTCCGTCGAACAGTTTCCTGGCCAAGCAGATCAAGGCCGGCGTCTATCAGACGCTGGACAAATCCAAGCTGCCGAACTGGAAGAATCTCAACCCGGTGCTGCTGAAAAACGCCGCCGCCAGTGATCCGGACAACGCCCACGCGTTCCCTTATATGTGGGGCTCGATCGGCATCGGCTTCAATCCGGCCAAGGTCAAGGAAGTGCTCGGCGCCAACGCCCCGACCGATTCATGGGATTTGTTGTTCAAACCGGAAAACGCTGAAAAACTCAAAGCCTGCGGCATCAGTTTCCTCGATTCGCCGACCGAAATGATCCCGGCCGCCCTGCACTACCTGGGCTACCCGGTGAACGACAAGGACACCGCGCACATCAAGGAAGCCGAGGCGCTGTTCATGAAGATCCGCCCGAACGTGGCGTACTTCCACTCCTCGAAATACATCTCGGATCTGGCCAACGGCAACATCTGCGTGGCGGTCGGTTACTCCGGCGACGTGCTGCAGGCCAAGGCTCGCGCGGTGGAATCGGGCAACAACGTGGTGATCGACTACAGCATTCCCAAAGAAGGCGCCGGCAGCTTCTACGACATGGTCGCGATCCCCCGCGATGCGGCGAACGTCGAGAACGCCTACCTGTTCATGGACTTCCTGATGCGCCCGGAGATCATCGCCGAGATCACCAACAGCAACGGCTACAGCAACGCCAATGCGGCGGCGACGCCATTGGTGGATGAAGCGATCCGCAACGACCCGGGTTCGTACCCGTCGCAAGCGGTGATGGCGACGCTGTATGCGGTGCCGGATCAGCCGATTGCCACCCAGCGGATCATGACCCGTGGCTGGACCCGGGTGAAACTCGGTAAGTGAGCCGATGATCGTTCCCACGCTCCGCGTGGGAACGCAGTCCGGGACGCTCTGCGTCCCAAAGCGTGACGCGGAGCGTCACAAGAGGCATTCCCACGCAGAGCGTGGGAACGATCAGTGTAAAAATTTCCCGTTCACGCAGCGCCTTACCACCGCTGCACCCTGCAATGAACGGCCTCACCTGGCTTCCTCGGTCAAGGTGAATTTCAGGCGCCCTCGGGCGCCTTTTTTTGTGCGCTCAAATCAGCGGCCAATCCTGCAGGATGCGATAGCGACCCTTGTGCGATTCGAACAAGGCAAAGCGTTCGGCACGCAAGAAAAACTCCGGCGGCGTGGCGGATTCCGGCTCTGGCGCACGGTAGTCTCGGGCGAGGGTCAGATGCGGACGAAACTCTCGGGGCGTCTCTTCAAAACCAAAAGGCAACATCGCCTGCTCCAATGCGTAGACCAGCCGCAGCAGCGCCTGCGGGGCCTGCTCGGGGGCGAGCGACAACACCCCGGCACGATGCCAGACCTGCAGTCGATCAAGCGGAATTCTCAAGGCCTCTCCCGGCGTACGCACTTGTCCGGCGGCCTCGCAGACTTCGTTGATCTGCGCCAAGGGCACGGCGCCGAGAAACAGCAGCGTCAGGTGGAAATTGTCCGCCGGCACCGGCTTACCGGTTCGCAAACCCAACTCCCCGCGCCAATGAGCAATTGCCTTGCGTTGCACCGCCGGGCAATCGAGGGCGAAAAACAGTCGCTTCGCTTCTTCGGTCATGGCCCTGCTCCCCTGTTCAAAGTGATCCGCCGGATTCTACACAGCCTGATCTGACGACTCGTGACAGGAAGCTATAGTTCAAGGATTGCCATCAACCGGAGGCCGCCATGCGCGAGATCCTCAGCAAAGAACCGTGGTGGGCCCGGCCGCCCAATCCCGGGCAGGATGAAAGCGAACTGGAATGGGGCTGGCTGGTGCATTACAGCGAGGGCGAGCCGCGCTTCGAATTCGTCCGTGAACGCCCGACGGACGAGCAGATCCGCAACCGTAAAAGCTGCAGAATCACTCCCTCGGAGTGAACACAATACCTGTAGGAGTGAGCCTGCTCGCGATGGCGTTCGCACATTCAATGCTTCATTGACAGACCCACCGCGATCGCGAGCAGGCTCACTCGTACAAAAGATTTACGCTGGTTTCAGGGTTCGAGGATATTTTTAAAGCCACCAAAAATCATGCGCTGGCCATCAAACCCCATTGGATTGACGTCCGGTTGCATGCGCGGATCTTCCATCATTTTGCCCATGCCGGCGTCCCGAGTGGCCTTGTCGGGCCAGATCAGCCAGCCGGATGAAACCGTCTCGCCTTCCTTGAGTTTGACCGCCATCGGAAATGACGTGACCTTGCCCTCCGGCACGTCATCGCCCCAGCACTGCATCACATCCTGTGCACCGTATTCTTTAAACAGTTTCGCCGCGATTTCACAGTGCTTTTTGTACTGCTCACGATTGGCGGTCGGCACCGGCGCTACGAAAATATCGATGTAAGCCATGATCACTCTCCTTGCACGTTGGGTTCGATCTGCTGATTGGTCGATTGCGGCGGCTGCCATTCGACACGATTCCCCCCCAAGCCGACCGACGGTTCATCAACCCTATCCAGATTGCGCTCGACCTGCCCGGCCAGGTGCAACGTGCCGGCCATAACGCCAGTCGTCGGGCTCTGCACCAGTTTCAGCCAGGCTTTGTCGAAGGTGCTGCCCAGACTGGTGCGAATCAGCGCTTCGCTGTCGGGTCGGTCATTGGCCTGGATGATCGCGCGGATCCCCGCCACACCCACCGAGATCAGCCCTCCAGCCAGTTTCCCCGCCGCGGCCGCTACAGCACTGGCGGCCCCGCGCGGGGCCATTTCCGCTTCCATCCGCTGACTGGCGCGCTTGGCCACCGGGGCCATGCCAGCATCGGTCGAGGCAATGCCCTTGGCGCCGCCGTCAGTGTGGATCTTGTCGATCAACGCGGCATAGGCCGGCAAGGTGTTCAACGGTTCCGTGCTGATCACTTGAAACAACGAAGCATCCCGCGCTGGCGGCGGGCCCAGTGCAATGGCGGGGATTTTCTGCAAACGCCCGTTGAGCTGAGCGACAGGCACACCATGACGCTGGGCGATGAGCGGCATCTGCTGCGCCATCAACTGCGCATAGAACGCCGTCGCCTGCCCCAGAATTGCATCCGGATCGATCTCCACCGCCACCGGCGCCAGCACTCTTTCCTGATATTGCTCAAGCAGATACGCCGCCAGCCGCTTGGCTGATGCATCTTGCTCACCGCCGGCATTGATCGTGTACCAACTGACTTTCATCGACAGCCATTCCTGGGTCCAGTAGCTGCTGAACCACGGAATGAAATTTTCTTCAGTTTGCTGATAGACGCGAGTGCGCCAATGTTCCATCGAACCGCGGGCAAAGACTTTAACTTGCTCGGTGGACTGCTGCGAAGCGCTGACAATTTCCCGGTCGATCTGCTGCCAGGTGGCCGGCGAGACAAACACGGCTTGCGGCGCTGACACCGGCGCCCGCGCCGAAGTGGCGCAGCCGGCCAGCAACAACAGTGCGGCGACGAGCAGCGCACGCGAGTTCACGGTGGCGGTGTCCTTGAGATGAGTGGGATGCAGATTTGAGTATAGGTGTGTCAATTGAGCCTGATGTTGGATGTACCGGCCTCATCGCTGGCAAGCCAGCTCCCACAAGGATTTCCAGCAGCCGCAGATTTTGTGATCGCCTCAGAACCTGTGGGAGCTGGCTTGCCAGCGATAAGGCCATCAGCAACACCCCAAAAACTCTAACCATCACTGCCATCGATATTCACCATCGCCACGATTGCCTTCCGCCCACCGCCCATCAAAGGCACGATTGACCCATCCGAAACACAACGAGGAGTTCACAACATGATTCACACCCACGTCACACTCTCCGTGAGTTTCCCGGTGTTCGGCAGCAACTATTACGACCAGCACGCCGTGTCGCATAAGGCTCAAGCGCTGGTGTTCAACGAAGATTTCGAAGATCTGCTGATGCCCGCCGCCACGAATCATTTCAACAATGAAGTGGTCGGCATCAACGATCAGTTCCGTTTTCTGAGCGACATTCTCGCCACCCATTTGCTGGACATCGAGGCCTCTGTGCCTGCGCGATCCAGCGTCCGGGCGAGCGCTCATTTTTAATTGCAACAGGCACAAAAAAGCCCACTGGCCGTATCGGCGCAGCGGGCTTTTTCACATCAGGATTGCGCCGTTCAGCGCTTCCAGCACTCGGCGTAACGCGAGCAGACGTTGTACTGCGCATCCATTTTGGCCATACGGTCGAGATGGCGTATGACGGTTTCGCCCATGACCTCCTTGGACGACTGGAAGTAGTACGTGATCATGCCGGTTTCCATGTCGGCCTGCACCGCATTGCCACGCTTGCCGGAAGTACCATCGACGGCAGACCATTCTTTCAAGCGCTTGTCGTCGATACTGCGCAGACGTTTGCGATACTCGTCGCTGGAACGGGTGATCGCCTCGCTGGGAATCGCGGAACCCTCAATGTTGAAGGCGTCTAGATTCTGACGGTACAGCGCCCAGTAATCGTCTGGCAGTTCAAAGCCCATTTTCGCCTTGCGCTCGCTGACCAGCGAATCGAGTTTTTCCGGCGTAAACGTCGTCGCGGCGCGCGTCTTCGCGTCGGACTTCAACACCACGAAGAGGCTGCCATTGACGATGCGGTCGATCATGACCGTCCGCTCCGGCGTATCCGGCAGCAGCACTGGCGGCTTGGGAAAGATCGGGTTGCGCCCGGCACAGGCCGCCAGCCCCTCGCGTTTCATCGGGAGCGGCGTGCGTACGTCCTTGCCATCGATGCGCTGCACGCGCTGCATCAGCGTCGAACACTGGCGGCCCTTGAGGTCGAAGGTCAGCTCATATTCTGTATCGCGCTGAGGTTTGAAGCTGAAACCCGACCCGCACACGGCATAACCGGTCTGGGTGTTGACCTTCAGGTACATTTCCTTGTCGGGCGGCAGCTTGATTTCCAGGTAGCTCTTGGCCTTTTCCGGGGGCGCCACGCTCATGCCCACCCGGCGCGCACTGTCGACGATGAACAGGTTGTTGAGCAAGCCGGTGGTCTGGCCATCGCAATGCTCTGCATCGTAATAATCCACCGACGCGTTATCGGTGCTGGCGACAAAGCGCAGCTTAGCGGCATCAGGTGCGACCGAATCCTGATAGGTTCCCAACTGGGTGCACCCCGACAGCAGCAGGCCCGACAGAACTGCACTGATAACAACGGGTATACGGCGCGACAGCAAAGCCACAGACATGATCATCCTTGGGGGAGAAGGGGAAAAAAAACGGCGATGCTACTGAATTGCCATCATTGCGTCCACTCCCCCGCATCTGCGCGACTGTTCTACTAATGGGGCGCGCAGAACTCAGTCAATCATCATCCCGATCGCGGTAGTAGCGACGCCCGTCGCGACGATCATCGCGGTCGTCCCAGCGCCGGTCGTGGTCGTAATTGCGGCCATGATCGCGGTCGTAATGCCGGCCATGGCGGTGGTCATCATCAAAATCCGCCACACAGCCGCCGAGCAATACGGCGGCGGTCACGGTCAGCAGCATCGTTGTAGCGCGCTTCATTCAATACTTCCCTAAAACCAAGGTCTTGACGACGGAGTTGGCGACGCTGCCCGCGCCTTCAGGACGCGGTGCGCGCAGCCGCAGATACGACCGGGCAAAACGCCTTTGATTCAGTGGCCACTATCGACCGTTTGTCGCCCAGCCCGCGCTGACCGAACGGCGGCGAAACGCCACCTATACTCCTTGCAACCAAGCACCACGCAATGGATCTGCGCCCTCAATAACAACAAGCAGAGGTGGACCATGGTCTGGCAGCAAATTTACGACCCGTTCGGCAACCCGGTGATCTCCACGCTCATGGCCGCCGTACCGGTGGTGGTGATGCTTGCGGCGCTGGCGTTCTTCCACGTCAAGGCGCATCTCGCGGCGCTGCTGGCGCTGGCGTCCGCCCTGCTGATTTCGATTTTTGCCTTCGGCATGCCGGCGAGCATGGCCGGTTCTGCGGCGTTGTTCGGTGCGGCGAATGGCTTGCTGCCAATCGGCTGGATCGTCCTCAACATCATTTTTCTGCACCGTCTGACCACCGAGAACGGCTCGTTCAAAGTGCTGCAGGATTCCCTTGCGCGGATCACCGATGACCGCCGTTTGCAGTTGTTGCTGATCGCGTTCTGCTTCGGTGCGTTTTTCGAAGGTGCGGCGGGGTTCGGCACGCCGGTAGCGGTGACCGGGGCGATTCTGATCGGGCTGGGGTTTTCGCCGTTGGCCGCGTCAGGTCTGGCGCTGATCGCCAACACCGCGCCGGTGGCATTCGGCGCACTCGGTACGCCGATCATCACGCTGGCCAAAGTTACCGGGCTGGATGAAATGGAACTGTCGATGATGGTTGGTCGGCAGTTGCCGTTTTTCTCGGTGCTAGTGCCGTTCTGGCTGATCTGGGCCTTCGCCGGGTGGCGCAAGATGCTGGAGATCTGGCCGGCGATTCTGGTGGCCGGCGTCAGCTTCGCGATCCCGCAATTTCTGGTGTCGAACTACCACGGCCCAATGTTGGTGGACGTGATCGCCGCGCTGATTTCCATGGCCTGTCTGACGCTGTTTTTGAAGGTATGGAAACCGGCGACCATTCACACCTCAGCAGCGCTGTCAGGGCGCGTCGACAACTCCAAAGTCGAGGAAGAAAAAATCACTGCCAGCGCCGCGTTCAGCGATCAGGCGCGCCCGGCGGTGATGCGCGCGTGGATGCCGTGGATCATCCTCACCGTATTCGTTTTTGCCTGGGGCACTCAAGGCTTCAAGAATATGTTCGACACCCGGCCTGCGATTGATCCGGTCACCCAGTCGGCCAAGCTTGATCCCGCTGGCAAACCGCTGCGCGAGGCCAACCCGATTTTCGCCCCGGCGGTGACGTTCACCAGCCTGCACCTGCAAATCGAAAAAGTCCCGCCCGTGGTTGCCGCGCCGAAAGCGGAAGAAGCGGTGTACAAATTCACTTGGCTGACCGCCACCGGCAGCGGGATTCTGCTGGCAGCAATTGTCGGCGGTTTGCTGATGGGCTATTCCATCCCGCAACTGATCAAGCAGTACCTGCGCACGTTGTGGGTGGTGCGGTTTTCGTTGATCACCATTGCGGCGATGCTGGCGCTGGGGTTTCTCACGCGCTACTCGGGACTCGACGCGACCATGGGTCTGGCGTTTGCCGCGACGGGGATTTTCTACCCGATGTTCGGCACGTTGCTCGGTTGGCTGGGAGTGGCGTTGACCGGGTCGGATACCGCGTCGAACGTGTTGTTTGGTGGTTTGCAGCGGGTGACGTCGGAACAGCTCGGGATCAGTCCGATCCTGATGGCGGCGGCGAACAGCTCCGGCGGGGTGATGGGCAAAATGGTCGATGCGCAATCGATCGTGGTCGCCTCCACCGCGACCCGTTGGTACGGGCATGAAGGCGAGATTCTGCGCTATGTGTTCTTCCACTCGATTGTGTTGGCAATTCTTGTCGGCGGGCTGGTGACGTTGCAGGCGTATGTGGCGCCATTTACCTCGATGGTGGTGGGCGGGCATTAGTCCGGCCGAACACATTTCAAATGTGGGAGCGAGCCTGCTCGCGAAAGCGGCCGGTCAGGCAATGAAGATTTTGGCTGGGCCGACCTCTTCGCGAGCAGGCTCGCTCCCACAGGGATGTATGTAAGGCAGAAGATTGATGAGCTGTGCGCATAACTCTATAGCGCAAATCCGACAAAACCTTTTCCTCTTTCCGGCAGTCACTCCTTAACGAGACCGGCGATGACGCTGGCTGCCTGCTTGGGCCATTCACGACCCTGCTGCCCTGATGAAGAGAGAAAAGGAATCGAACCATGACGATTTCCCGACGCGGATTTCTGATCCTCGGCGCCGTGACCGCCACTGCCTTCGCGATGCCGCCGTTTATCAGCCTCAAGGCCTATGCGGCCAACCTGGAGCAACCGGCCATGAGCAAAGTGACGATCAACGTCAACGGCAAGCCGCGTGCGCTTGACGTCGACACCCGCACGACCCTGCTCGATGCCTTGCGCGAGCACCTGCACCTGAGCGGCACCAAAAAAGGCTGCGACCACGGCCAGTGCGGCGCCTGCACGGTGATCGCCGATGGTCGACGCATCAACTCTTGCCTGACCCTGGCGGTGATGCACGAAGGCAGCGAGATCACCACCATCGAAGGCCTCGGCATGCCGGACAATCTGCACCCGATGCAGGCCGCATTCATCAAGCACGACGGCTATCAGTGCGGCTATTGCACACCGGGGCAGATTTGCTCGGCGGTGTCAGTGATCAAGGAAATCCGCGACGGTATCCCCAGCCACGTCAGTGAGGGCCTCACCGAGGCGCCGCAGTTAATCGCCAGAGAGTTTCAGGAGCGCATGAGCGGCAATATCTGCCGCTGCGGTGCCTACTCGAACATCATAGAAGCCATTACCGAAGTCGCGGAGGTACCGGCATGAGACCGTTCAATTACAGCCGCGCCGACTCCCCCGCCGCTGCCGCTGCGCAAGCCGCACAGGTCGAAGGCGCACGCTTCATCGCTGGCGGCACCAACCTGCTGGACTTGATGAAACTCGACATCGAAACCCCGCTGCACCTGATCGACGTCAACCACCTCGGCCTGGATCAGATCGAAGCCACGCCCGAGGGCGGCTTGCGCATCGGCGCGCTGGTGCGCAACACCGATCTGGCGGCCGATATGCGCGTGCGGAAAGACTACGCCCTCCTCTCGCGCGCCTTGCTCGCCGGGGCTTCCGGACAGTTGCGCAACATGGCGAGCACCGCCGGCAACCTGCTGCAACGAACGCGCTGCCCGTATTTCTACGACACCCATCAAGCCTGCAACAAACGCAATCCCGGCAGCGGTTGCGCGGCGATTGGCGGGGTCAGTCGGCAACTCGGCATCATCGGCGTCAGCGACGCGTGCATCGCCACGCACCCGAGTGACATGGCAATTGCCATGCGTGCCCTCGATGCGCAGATTGACACGGTGAAACCCGACGGCAGCACCCGCAGCATCGCCATGGCCGACTTTCACCAGTTGCCCGGTACCACGCCGAACATCGAAACCAGCCTGACGCCCGGCGAGTTCATCACCTCGGTGACACTGCCCGCGCCCGTCGGCGGCACCCACATTTATCACAAGGTGCGTGATCGTTCGTCCTACGCATTCGCGCTGGTCTCGGTCGGCCTGATCCTGCAAAAAGACGGCAGCGGCCGCGTTGCGGTCGGCGGTATCGCGCCGAAACCGTGGCGGGTTGAAGCGGCCGAAGCGCTGCTGCCAAAAGGCGCCAAAGCCGTCAGCGAACGCCTGCTCGACGGCGCCACGCCGACCCACGACAACCAGTTCAAACTGACCCTGGTCGAGCGCACGCTCGGCTCGGTGTTGGCGCAAGCGAGGGATGAAGCATGAAATTCGACACGCCCGCCACCACCAACCCAATCGACCAGTTGAAGGTCATCGGCCAACCCACCGAGCGCATCGAAGGGCCGTTGAAAACCTGCGGCCAGGCCACGTATGCCTACGAGCAACATGAAGCGGCCGCCAATCAGGCCTACGGTGTCATGGTCGATGCGGCCATCGCCAAAGGGCGGATCAAAGCCATTCATCTGGACGAGGCGAAAGCCGCGCCGGGCGTGCTGGCGATTGTCACCGCCGCGAATGCCGGCAAGCTCGACAAGGGTCAATACAACGCCGCCCACCTGCTCGCCGGTCCCGAAGTGCAGCATTATCAGCAGGCCGTCGCGCTGGTCGTCGCTGAGACTTTCGAACAAGCCCGCGCCGCCGCGCAACGGGTCAAGGTCGATTATGAAACCACCGAAGGCAAATTCGATCTGGCCAGCGTGAAAGACTTGGGCGTCGAGCCGAAAGACGAGTTGCCCGACGTCAATCATGGTGACTTCGACAAGGCCTTTGCCGCCGCGCCGGTGCAGTTTGATCAGACTTACACCACACCGGACCAGTCCCACGCGATGATGGAACCCCACGCGACATTGGCAGCGTGGAAAGGCGATCAACTGACCTTGTGGACCTCCAATCAGATGGTCGCGTGGAGTGTCGGCGACATTGCGAAAACCCTCGGCCTACCGAAGGAAAAAGTTCGTTTGGTCTCGCCGTATATCGGTGGCGGTTTCGGCGGCAAGCTGTTCATCCGCGCCGACGCGATTCTCGCCGCCCTCGGTGCGCGCATGGCTGGCCGACCAGTGAAAGTGGCCCTCGCCCGCCCGCAGATGGCCAACAACACCACGCACCGTCCGGCGACAATTCAGCGCATCCGCATGGGCGCCACGGCGGACGGCAAGCTCACCGCCATCGCTCACGAAGGCTGGTCGGGCAACCTCGCCGACGGCAAGGTCGAGCTCGCCGCACAACCGAGCCAGTTGCTGTACGCCGCTGAAAACCGTCGCGTGAGCATGCGCCTCGCGCCGCTCGATTTGCCCGAAGGCAACGCCATGCGTGCGCCGGGTGAAGCACCGGGGTTGATGGTGCTGGAAATCGCCATGGACGAGATGGCCGAGCAACTGAAGATGGACCCGGTGCAATTCCGCATTCTCAACGATACGCAGGTCGATCCGGTGAAGACCGAACGACCGTTTTCCCAGCGGCAATTGATCAAGTGCCTGCAGACCGGGGCCGAGAAATTTGGCTGGGATCAGCGCAAGGCTCAACCGGGCAGCCGTCGTGAAGGTCGCTGGCTGATCGGCATGGGCGTGGCTGCGGCGTTTCGCAACAACCTGCTGGTCAAGTCCGGCGCCCGCGTTCATTTGGAGCGTGACGGCAAGATTGTTGTGGAAACCGACATGACCGATATCGGCACCGGCAGCTATACGATCATCGCGCAGACTGCCGCCGAGATGATGGGCGTAAGCCTCGACGCGGTGGTGGTGCGGCTGGGTGACTCGAACTTCCCCGTGTCGGCCGGCTCCGGCGGCCAGTTCGGCGGTAACTGCTCGACCTCCGGGGTCTATGCCGCGTGCGTAAAACTGCGCGAAGCAGTGGCGAGCAAACTGGGGCTGGCGGCGGACCAGGCCAAATTCATCGACGGTCAGGTGCGCGTCGGCAGCAAGAGCGTGCCATTGCGCAACGCGGCTGAAGGCGGCGCGCTGGTCGGCGAGGACAGCATCGAGTTCGGTGATCTGGCCGAGAAGTATCAGCAGTCGACCTTCGGCGCACATTTCGTCGAAGTCGCCGTCGACGCGGCCACCGGTGAAGTACGCGTGCGGCGCATGTTGGCGGTGTGCGCGGCGGGACGGATTCTCAACCCCACTTCGGCGCGCAGTCAGGTGATCGGTGCGATGACCATGGGCGTCGGTGCAGCGTTGATGGAAGAGTTGGCGGTGGACAAGAAACTTGGGTTTTTCGTCAACCATGATCTGGCCGGGTACGAGGTGCCGGTGCATGCCGATATTCCGCATCAGGAGGTGATTTTCCTCGATGAGACAGATCCGCTGTCTTCGCCGATGAAGGCCAAGGGTGTCGGTGAGTTGGGGATTTGCGGGGTCAGTGCGGCGGTGGCGAATGCTATTTACAATGCTACGGGGGCTAGGGTGCGGGAGTATCCAATCACCCTCGATAAAATCCTCTCTTCACTGCCGGAGATGATCTAAACGCCTGAAAAGAGCCCCTCACCCTAGCCCTCTCCCAGAGGGAGAGGGGACCGATCCGGGGATATTTGAGGGCTGCACCGACGTGAACGTCTTGCTGTGAATCCATAATCGACACCGCACTTTCAGGTCGGAGTGCTGTGAATCCGTAATCGACACGGCACTTTCAGGTCGGAGTGCTGTGAACCCGTAATCGACACGGCACTTTCAGGTCGAAGTGCTGTGAACCCGTAATCGACACGGCACTTTCAGGTCGAAGTGCTGTGAATCCGTAATCGACACGGCACTTTCAGGTCGAAGTGCTGTGAACCCGTAATCGACTCGGTCTCTCAGGTCGATGTATGGCGCAAGACACCTCGGTCGGCCCCCTCTCCCTCCGGGAGAGGGCTGGGGTGAGGGAAATCAGGTGGCGCACCAGCATGGGGTGCTAGTGCGCTACCAACAGCTTTCAGTCAGCTCGCGGATATTGCTCATCACTCACCTGCTCCATCCAATCCGCGACTTTGCCATCGAGCACTTCAGCAATCGCGATATGAGTCATCGCCGTGCCAGGCGCCGCACCGTGCCAATGCTTGGCCCCCGGCGCAATCCACACGGTATCCCCTGGACGAATCTCACGAACCGGCTGCCCCCACTCCTGCACAAACCCGGAACCGGCCGTGACGATCAAGGTCTGTCCCAACGGATGTGTATGCCACGCGGTGCGCGCGCCCGGCTCAAACGTCACCGTCGCACCACTGACCCGCGCTGCTTCGGTGCCTTTGAACGGCGCATCGACCCGCACAGTGCCGGTGAACCAGTAAGTTGGGCGGTTGGCCGAAGGTTGCGAACCATTCGGTGTGACGGTCACTCGTGGTGTTTCATTGGCCTGCACCTCACCCGCTAACAGGGAAAGGGTCAATGCAGAAGCGGCAATCGGGTTCATGGCGGTTCCTCCGGATAAACAAAGTCAGCACTCTACCGGCGTCAACTCTTCAGATAATCGACTAGAATTCGAAAAAACTTATGCAGGACACTCATCAATGCTTCGAGAAAACGCCACCGACCTGCTCGCCTTCCTCGCCGTGGCCCGCGAGCGCAGTTTCACCAAGGCCGCGGCCAAGCTCGGTGTCTCGCAGTCCGCGTTGAGCCATACCATCCGCGCACTCGAAGCCCGTTTGGGCCTGCGTCTGCTGACCCGTACCACCCGCAGCGTCTCGCCCACCGAGGCTGGCGAGCACCTGTTGCAAACCATCGGCCCGCGCTTCGAAGAGATCGAAGTGGAACTGGCGGCACTGAGCAATCTACGTGACACCCCGGCGGGCAAGATCCGCCTCAACGCCACCGACCATTCGCTGGACTGGCTGCTGCGCCCGGTACTCAAATCCTTTCTGCCGCAGTACCCGGACATCAGCGTCGAGGTGAGCTGCGACTATGGTTTCGTCGACATCGCCGGCCAGGGTTTCGACGCCGGCGTGCGCCTGGGCGAAGACGTCGCGCAAGGCATGATCGCCACCCGCATCGGCCCCGACATGCGCATGGCGGTGGTCGGTTCACCGGCCTATTTTGCCAAACGCGCCAAGCCGCAAACGCCCCGCGACCTGACCGACCACGCCTGCAACAACCTGCGCCTGCCGACCAATGGCGGGTTGTACAGCTGGGAGTTCGAGAAGGATGGCGAAAGCCTGAAAGTGCGGGTCTCCGGGCAAATCACCTTGAACGGTGTCTACCCGTTGCTCGACGCTGCGCTGGACGGTTTCGGCCTGAGTTACATCCCGGAAAACATCGTCGCACCGTATCTGGCCGACGGCCGATTGCGGCAAGTGCTGGAAGACTGGTGCCCGACGTTTGCCGGTTATCACCTGTATTACCCGAGCCGTCGTCAGGCTGCGCCGGCGTTTGCGTTGTTGCTGGAGGCGTTGCGCTATCGCGGCTGAGCGCCGTCTACGAGATCGATTAACCCAGCAGCGCAATCAACTGATGCCGCTGCGCATCGGTGAGCATCGGCCCGAACCCGGCCTTGGCGTTATCGGCCATATAGCGCGGATTGCCCGTGCCCGGGATCACGCAAGTCACCGCCGAATGCGAGAGCAGAAACTTCAACGCCAATTGTGGCCAACTGTTGACCTGCACATCCGACACCCAGCCCGGCAGCGATTTGCCTTTGAGCCGGGCCAGCAGTCCCCCGCCACCGAACGGCCGATTACAGATCACCGCGACGCCGCGTTCGCGGCACAAAGGCAAAATACGTTTCTCCACGCCTCGGTCATCGAGGGCGTAGTTAATTTGCAGAAAATCCAGTGGCTCGGCCTTCAGCACCGCTTCGACTTCGTCGTAGGCCGAGGGTGTGTAATGGGTGATGCCGATGTAACGGATGCGCCCCTGGGTTTTCCATTCACGTAGGGTCGGCAGGTGGGTTTGCCAGTCGAGCAGGTTGTGGATCTGCATCAGGTCGATGCGTTCGGTGCGCAGCAGGCTGAACGACTGCTCCATCTGCGCGATGCCTTCCTTGCGCCCGCGCGTCCACACCTTGGTCGCCAGAAATGCTGGCGAACGCGGTTCGTGGATCGATAGCAGTTCACCGGCAGTCTGTTCGGCGCGGCCATACATCGGTGAACTGTCGATCAGCGTGCCGCCCTTTTTGAACAGCTCATCGAGCACCGCCGGCAATTGCCGATAGGCCGGGTCACCGGGCGCGACGTCAAAGCCGCGATAGGTGCCCAGGCCCACGATTGGCAGCGACTCGGCACTGGACGGGATGGCACGGGTCTGCATGGTTTGGCCTCCGGTGGTCGCGGACGTGGTGGTTGTGGCCAGCGCCCGATCAAAGGTGAAGACCGCCGAAACCCCGGCAGCCAGCGTGAGCAATCGGCGACGGGAGTAACCCTCAGTGTGGCTCATGCTGGTTCCCCTGTTGCGCTGATCTGTTGCATGTTGTGTGTGCGAGCGGCCCGGTTGCAGGGCTGAACTACACTGCGACAGCGATCCTTCACACACCGTTAAAAGTAGCCGAATGTCCCGAACCTTGATGTCACTCGTCGCATTGATCGTTGCCGTGTACCTGGTGCTGTGCGCGGCGCTGTTCTTTTTTCAGCGCTCGCTGATCTATTTTCCGCAGCCCAATGCCGTCAGCGGCAGCGACTCACAACTGATCCTGTCGATGCCGGACGCGCGGGTTTCAGTGATCACCCGCGAGCGTGTCGGGCCACGGGCGCTGATCTATTTCGGCGGCAATGCCGAGGACGTGTTGCGCAATCTGCCGGAGTTTGCCGAGGCGTTTCCCGATTACGCGGTGTATCTGCTCAACTACCGCGGTTTCGGTGGCAGCGGCGGTTCACCGTCGGAAGCGGCGATTGCCGAGGATGCCTTGGCACTTTTTGATCAGGTGTACGCCAGCCACCCGCAGGTTTCGCTCATTGGCCGCAGCCTGGGATCGGGCGTCGCGGTGCGTCTGGCCAGTCAGCGGCCGCTGCAACATTTGATTCTGGTGACGCCTTACAACAGCCTTGAAGAAATCGCGGCGCGGCAATACCCGTGGGTGCCGGTGAAGTGGTTGCTCAAGGAGCGATTTGAGTCCGGCAAGTACGCCGCGCATATCCGCGTGCCGACGTTGCTGCTGGCAGCCAGTGACGACGAGGTGATCCCTCGCGCCAGCACCCAGCGTTTGCTGGAAAGTTTCCCGCAAGGCGTGGCGCTGCTCAGAGTGGTACCGGAGTCAGGGCATAACTCGATTTCCGACCGTGCGCAGTATTTGCAGTGGATGGGGGATCTGTTGAATCGCTAATGAGGATTCACCCGTGCTTTTTGTGTTGGCTGGGCGAACGCTATCGCTGGCAAGCCAGCTCCCACAGTTTTTGCGGTGAACACAATTTTTGTGTACGGCTCCGTCCCCTGTGGGAGCTGGCTTGCCAGCGATGAGGCCAGTCCAACCACGCTTAATCGTCCTGAAACATGCAGCAAGTCGTCGCCCCACAATAAACCCCCTCCCCGCCCCTTGAACCAAGTCCAAAAAGCCCAGTCCTACTCGCGCCGCTTTCTGCGGTTCACTCAACTTTTGCGCTGTCCTCCTTCAGAGCTGCCCGTCTCATGCGCCACGCCGTTCGTTCGTCTCGCTTCGTTTCGCTGTGCCTGCTGATCCTTTCACCGCTGTTCGCTGAAACCGCCCATGCCGGTGCGGAGCGACAACTGGTGGCTGCCATCAACGACTATCGTGCCCATCCGCAGCGCTGCGATCGACGCCCGGCGCAACGTCTGGCGCCGTTGGTGCTGAAGTCGAACCTGGCCTTGCCGATCGGTTATCGCTACGCCGGTGGCATGCGTGAAGCGCTGAAGTCGTCCGGGTATTCCGCCATCGCGGTGCGCAGTATTCGCGTGATTGGGGCCGAGGACGCCGAAGAGGCCTTCGACTTGCTGCAAGACGAACACTGCGCCGCGCTGCTGGATGCGAGCTACGCCGACATCGGTGTCAGTCGTTCGCGTAATGAATGGCAAGTGGTGTTGGCGCAACCGGTGCTCGACAGCCGTGTCGGCGATAACCGCAGCGTCGGCAAGGCCTTGCTCGCTGAGGTAAACGCCGCGCGCGCCCGGCCACGGATGTGCGGACGCCAGCGCTTCGCCGCCGCCCGGCCGTTGAGCTGGAACGCAGCACTGGGCGCAGCCGCGCAGGGGCACAGCAAAGCCATGGCTTACGGCAACTACTTCGCCCACCGCGATCCGGACGGCGACCTGCCTGCCGATCGCGCCCGGGCGGCCGGCTATCGCGGTCGGCAGATCGGCGAAAACATTGCTGCCGGACAGAGTTCACCGGGCAAGGCCATGGCTGGTTGGCTGGCCAGCCCCGGGCACTGCGCCAACCTGATGAATCCGATGTTTACCCAGGTCGGCGCCGGGTTTGCCAGTGAGACGCGCAGTGACGAAGGGGTTTACTGGACGATGGTGTTTGGCGCGCAGTGACTGGCAGCGTCCAGTGCCAATTTCAATAGTTCCTTGCGCAGCATTGAGGGTGCCCGCACGGCCAATCCGCCCTGCCAGTCGAGTGGCAACAAGCGATTGAGCTTTTGCTGGCTGACCTCGGCTGGCGCCAGAAAGCAGCTTTCGCGGTCGCGGATACTGATCACATTCAGCAGCCAGTCATCGCCCTGCTCTGCCATCCAGCAATTGATCATCGGCCGGTGCTTTTGCAGCAAGGTGTCGGCATCCCAAACAGTCATTTGCGCGAAAAAGCATGGCAGGTTGCTCTCGGGTTGCATCCGTTTCGAGTCGGCTGCCAATGCAGCGGCAAGGTTCGACTCGATGTTGGCCTGGCACTCGAGAAAATATTGCCGAGGCCAGTCTGCCGGCAGTTTTGCCCGTGAAGCGAGGTCGGCGTAAGCCTCGATGTCCGCTGGCGTGGTCATCTGTCCGGTGAAATTCTGCGTGTTGTCGAGAATCGCGGTGGCCAGCAAAGCGGCACTTTGCACGCTGATCTGCAGCAGCACACCGGCCGCCTGCCAGCGCTGAAAAACCTGAGTTGCCGCCGCGCCGATCGGGCGAATATCGGCAGCAGACCCAAGCTTCTGCGCCCAGTAATGCTCGTACCCCGGATGATGATCGATGACTTCCACCACCCGTTCGAGCACCACCAACGGGTCGAAATGGTGATAGTCCGAGACATCGACCAGGACAAACTCATCGTCCAGCGTCGGCTGGCAATCGTCAAAAGCAGCAGCCCAGCCAAGCACGGTGTGCGAAACGCTGGCGTTGGGTTGTGCGCTGCTCATGGCGCGGGCGGGAATGCCTCGCAGATTGAGCAGTTCTGCATAAGCGATGCAGCAGGCGTAGGCGTCGATGTCCAGATAGGACGCGCCGGAGGTGATGATTTTCATGGGCCGGCAAAATCGCACATTTTCATGACGTTGTGGTGACAGCGAAAAGATCGCAGCCTCCGGCAGCTCCTACACAGGATTTATGGTTTCCCTGTAGGAGTTGCCGAAGGCTGCGATCTTTTCATCTTCAAGCCGCCCGCTGCCCTCCCGCGACCATCGCCGAAGCCGCCAGCATCGCCCGCAACAACACCGCACACCCGGCCGCCAGATCATCCGGCGCGGCGTTCTCGATTTCGTTGTGGCTGATGCCGCCTTCGCACGGCACGAAGATCATCCCGGCCGGGCCGAGTTCGGCGAGAAAAATCGCGTCATGCCCGGCGCCGCTGACGATGTCCATATTCGACAAGCCAAGCCCTTTTGCTGCGCTGCGCACCGCTTCCACACAGCCTTTTTCGAAGTACAGCGGCGGGAAGTCCGCGGTCGGGGTCAGTTCATAAGTCAGGCCGTGTTCTTCGCAGGTGGCGTTGATGACTTGCTTTACTTCAGCGATCATCGAGTCCAGACGCGCCGGTTCCAGATGACGGAAGTCGAGGGTCATGCGCACTTCGCCAGGAATGACGTTGCGCGAACCGGGATAGGCTTGCAGGCAGCCGACGGTGCCGCAGGCATGCGGCTGGTGGCCGAGGGCGGCGCGGTTGACGGCGCCGACGATCACCGAAGCGCCGACCAGTGCATCTTTGCGCAGGTGCATCGGCGTCGGGCCGGCATGCGCTTCGACGCCGCGAAGTTTGAGGTCGAACCACTTCTGCCCCAGAGCACCGAGCACCACGCCGATGGTTTTCTGTTCGTCTTCGAGGATCGGGCCTTGCTCGATGTGCGCCTCGAAATAGGCGCCGACCTTATGCCCGCTGACCTTGCGCGGGCCAGCGTAGCCGATCGCGTTGAGCGCTTCGCCAACGGTGACGCCGTCGGCATCGACTTTGGCGAGGGTTTCTTCGAGGGTGAATTTCTCGGCGAACACACCGGAGCCCATCATGCATGGGGCGAAGCGTGAGCCTTCTTCGTTGGTCCAGACCACCACTTCCAGCGGCGCTTCGGTTTCCACACCGAGGTCGTTGAGCGTGCGCAGGACTTCGACACCGGCGAGCACACCGAAGCATCCGTCGAACTTGCCGCCGGTGGGCTGGGTGTCGATGTGGCTGCCGGTCATTACCGGCGGCAGGTTGGGATTGCGCCCCGGGCGGCGGGCAAAGATGTTGCCGACGGCATCGACCGTGACGCTGCATCCGGCGTCCTTGCACCATTGCACGAAGAGGTCGCGGGCCTGGCGGTCGAGATCGGTCAGGGCCAGGCGACAGACACCGCCCTTGACCGTGGCGCCGAGCTTGGCCAGCTCCATGAGCGACGCCCATAAGCGGTCGCGGTTGATGTGCTGATGGGTTGATTGCAGAACGTCTACGGCTGCGTTCATGGGGATCTCCTCAGGCTGCTTTTCCTATGGATACTGCTGTGGTGTCTGTCAGGCCGACATCGCTGGCAAGCCAGCTCCCACAGGTTTTGGGTTGAACACACAATTTGTGTACGACTCAATCCTTGTGGGAGCTGGCTTGCCAGCGATGGGGCCCTCACTTACACCGCTGATTTAACGACCGAAGGCTGCGCACGCATCACGCACAACCCGTAATAAATAATCCCGCCCAGCGCCGAGCCGGTGAACCAGCCATAGCTGTAGAACCAGCTGAACGCATCGCTACCCAGCGACAGCAAGGTCAGCACCACCGGCACACCGAACGCGAGAAACCCGGCCCAGTTCCACGCCGGATAGACGTCGTCGCGGTATAAACCGGCCAGGTCCAGTTGCTGTTTCTTGATCAGGAAATAGTCCACCACCATGATCCCGGCGATCGGCCCGAGCAGGCTCGAATAACCCAGCAGCCAGTTGGAATACACGGTTTCCAGGCTGACATCGGAGACGATCAAACCGAGTTTTTTCAGCAATTCATGACCCATCAGCAACAGTCCGACAAACCCGGTCAGCAACACCGCTTTGGTGCGGTTGATGACCTTCGGTGCGATGTTCTGGAAGTCGTTGGTCGGTGAGACGATGTTCGCGGCAGTGTTGGTCGACAACGTGGCGATAATGATCAGCGCCATGGCCACCGCGACCCACACTGGGCTCTGGATATGACCGATCAGAGTGACCGGATCGGAGACGGTCACACCGACCAGTTTCACCGAAGCGGCGGTCATGATCACGCCCAGCGATGCAAACAAAAACATCGTCAGCGGCAGGCCGAAAATCTGCCCGAGGATCTGATCCTTCTGGCTCTTGGCATAACGGCTGAAGTCAGGAATGTTCAGCGACAACGTGGCCCAGAAACCGACCATTGCGGTCAGCCCGGCGGCGAAGTAACTGACCACACTGGCGCCCTCCGGACGTTTAGCCGGAATCGCCAGCAACTCAGTCATCGACACATTGGGCATCGCCCACACCAGCAGCCCGATGCCGACCGCCACCAACAGCGGCGCCGACAGGGTTTCCAGCCACTTGATCGACTCGGCACCGCGAATCACCACCCACAGATTCAACGCCCAGAACACCATGAAGCCAATCACCTCCCCCGTGCCGCCGAGGGATTTCCAGCCCTCGAACACCGAGCCGAGAAACAGGTGAATCGCCAGCCCGCCAAACATCGTCTGAATGCCGAACCAGCCACACGCCACCAGTGCGCGAATCAGGCACGGCACGTTGGAGCCGAGAATGCCGAACGACGAGCGCAGCAACACCGGAAACGGGATGCCGTACTTGGTGCCGGGGAAAGCGTTAAGTGTCAGCGGAATCAGCACGATGACGTTGGCGAACAGAATCGCCAGCAGCGCTTCACCGACGCTCAAGCCGAAGTACGCCGTGAGCACGCCACCGAGGGTATAAGTCGGCACACAGATCGACATGCCGACCCATAGCGCGGTGATGTGCCACTTGTTCCAGGTACGTTCGCGCACCTTGGTCGGTGCCATGTCGTGGTTGTAACGGGGACTGTCGAGGACGTCGCTGCCGGCTTCGAGTTCGAACAAGCCGTCGCGCTCGGTCACTTGCGATCTGATCTGTTGCATGGCCGCTCCACTGTTCTTCTGATTATTTTTTTGCTCATCAGGCGGCTTGCACACGAGTGCGCGAGCCGGACGATGGCCGGAGGAACTGACAACTTTCGTGCACCGGCCATGGTGTCAGCGGCGGCATCAATAAACGTGCCGGGTGCCCCGCTTACGCATCGGGCGGTGTTTCAAACGCTTTGCAACTTTCTGATATTCATAAGTTTTAATTATTCACCGGATGAGTTCGCGGAAACTTGTCTGGGTGCTCAGGCTAAACACTTGGCAAGTTGTCCGAACAGACAGGACTCAATCTGGTGCACTGCATTTATTTTCACCGTGAGCGAGCAACCGCAGCTCAACTTCAAGCGGCTGATTTCACATAGGAAATCTTGCTCATATTTCCATCCTGTCAAGTGCGTCAAAATGGTGAACGGCCTCACCATTTTGGTGATTTATAGTTTTTATTCTTATTTTTCATACACTTAAAACAGTCATAAGCTTATAAAAAATAATCTTGATCTATTGCAAATCTGCGACTAGCTTCTATTCCTGACAGCGCTGACAGGAATACGACCTGCAACGCTGTACATCAATAAAACATCTAGAACCGGCACAAGTCGGTCAATGCCTGCGAGGAACTCGGAATGTCTCTGTTGATCCGTGGCGCCACCGTTGTTACCCATGATGAAAGTTATCGCGCCGACGTCTATTGTGCCGACGGCGTGATCAAAGCCATCGGTGAAAACCTTGATGTTCCCGCCGGCGCCGAAGTCCTCGACGGCAGCGGGCAATACCTGATGCCTGGCGGCATCGATCCGCACACGCACATGCAACTACCGTTCATGGGCACCGTGGCCAGCGAAGATTTCTATAGCGGCACGGCGGCCGGTCTGGCCGGCGGCACCACATCGATCATCGATTTTGTGATTCCCAATCCGCAGCAGTCGCTGATGGAAGCCTTTCATCAGTGGCGCGGCTGGGCGGAAAAGTCGGCTTCCGACTATGGCTTCCACGTCGCAATCACCTGGTGGAGCGAGCAGGTGCGTGAGGAAATGGCCGAGCTGGTCAGCCATCACGGGATCAACAGCTTCAAGCATTTCATGGCTTACAAGAACGCAATCATGGCCGCCGACGACACGCTGGTGGCGAGTTTCGAGCGCTGCCTGGAACTCGGCGCGGTGCCGACCGTGCACGCGGAAAACGGCGAGCTGGTTTATCACTTGCAACGCAAGTTGATGGCCCAGGGCATCACCGGGCCGGAGGCGCATCCGCTGTCGCGGCCCTCGCAGGTTGAAGGTGAAGCGGCGAGCCGGGCGATTCGTATTGCTGAAACCATCGGCACGCCGTTGTATCTGGTGCACGTTTCGACCAAGGAAGCCCTCGACGAAATCACTTATGCGCGCAGCAAGGGCCAACCGGTTTATGGCGAAGTCCTCGCCGGGCATTTGCTGCTCGACGACAGCGTCTATCAACACCCGGACTGGCAGACCGCTGCCGGTTACGTGATGAGCCCGCCGTTCCGTCCGCGGGGTCATCAAGAGGCGCTGTGGCACGGACTGCAAAATGGCAATCTGCACACCACCGCGACTGACCATTGCTGCTTCTGCGCCGAGCAAAAAGCCGCCGGGCGCGATGACTTCAGCAAGATTCCCAACGGTACGGCGGGTATCGAAGATCGCATGGCAGTGCTTTGGGATGAGGGGGTTAACTCCGGGCGTTTGTCGATGCAGGATTTCGTCGCCCTCACCTCCACCAACACCGCGAAGATCTTCAACCTGTATCCACGCAAAGGCGCGATTCGTGTGGGTGCCGATGCCGACTTGGTGCTGTGGGATCCGCAAGGCACCCGGACCATTTCCGCCAAGACCCACCATCAGCAGGTGGACTTCAACATCTTCGAAGGCAAGACCGTGCGCGGTGTGCCGAGCCATACCGTCAGCCAGGGCCGGGTGGTCTGGGCCGATGGCGACCTGCGCGCCGAGCGCGGGGCCGGGCGGTACATCGAACGGCCGGCGTATCCGGCGGTGTTTGATTTGCTGAGCAAGCGGGCTGAGTTGCACAAGCCAGTTGCTGTGAAACGCTGAAAGCGGCCTTCGGCCTATCGCTGGCAAGCCAGCTCCCACAGGGATCTGTGGTGCTCACAAAACCTTGTGGGAGCTGGCTTGCCAGCGATGAGGCCATCTCGAACGCCACAAAAACCACTGCCCGATAGAGGCAGAGAACCTCAATAACCGTGAGGCACAAAACCGTGATCGAGCCCCTGAACCATCTCCCCCACCCGCACGAAAGCGCGGCCGCCCTCGCCGGGCATTTCACCGATTTAGCGCCGCCGCTCAATGCCCGGCAGGCGCATCTGGAAGCCTCGCGCTGCCTGTATTGCTACGACGCGCCGTGCGTCAACGCGTGCCCCAGCGAGATCGACATCCCGTCGTTCATCCGCAACATTCATCAGGACAACGTCCCCGGTGCTGCGCAGAAAATCCTCTCGGCGAACATCCTCGGTGGCAGTTGCGCGAGGGTGTGTCCGACGGAAATTCTTTGCCAGCAAGCCTGCGTGCGCAATAACGCCCAGGAATGCGCGCCGGTGTTGATCGGCCTGTTGCAACGCTACGCCGTGGACAACGCGCACTTCAGCGAGCACCCGTTCCAGCGCGCGGCTGCCAGCGGCAAACGCATCGCCGTGGTCGGTGCCGGGCCGGCCGGTTTGTCCTGTGCGCATCGCAGCGCCATGCACGGCCATGACGTGGTGATTTTCGAAGCTCGGGAAAAGGCTGGCGGCCTCAATGAATACGGAATCGCCAAGTACAAACTGGTCGACGACTACGCGCAGAAGGAACTGGATTTCCTTCTGCAGATCGGCGGCATCGAGATTCGTCACGGGCACAAGCTCGGCGAGAATCTGACGCTGAGTGAACTGCATCAGCAGTTCGACGCGGTGTTCCTCGGCCTCGGCCTCAACGCAAGCAAGCAACTCGGTTTGGCCCACGAAGATGCCCCCGGCCTGCTCGCTGCCACCGACTACATTCGCGAATTGCGCCAGGCCGATGACCTCACGCAACTGCCACTGGCCGAACGCTGCATCGTCCTTGGCGCCGGTAACACCGCGATCGACATGGCCGTGCAAATGGCCCGCCTCGGTGCCCGCGACGTCAATCTGGTGTATCGCCGTGGCGCCGCCGACATGGGCGCCACCGGTCATGAACAGGACATCGCCAAAGCCAACCAAGTACGTCTGCTGACCTGGGCGCAACCGGAAGAGGTGCTGCTCGACGCTCAGGGCCAGGTGCGCGGCATGCGTTTCGCCCGCACCGATCTTGTCGACGGTCGCCTGCAAACCACCGGCGAAACTTTCGAGCTGGCCGCTGATGCGATCTTCAAAGCCATCGGTCAGGCCTTCGACGGCAGCGCCCTCGCCGACCCGTTGGCCCGTGAACTCAAGCGTCAGGGCGAACGCATCTACGTCGATGAAAACCTGCGCACCAGCATCCCCGGCGTGTATGCCGGCGGCGACTGCACCAGCCTCGATCAGGACCTCACCGTGCAAGCCGTACAGCACGGCAAACGCGCCGCCGAGGCGATCAATGCTCAACTGATGCTTAACGTGGAGGCTGCGTAAATGGCCGATCTGTCGATTGTCTTCGCTGGCATCAAAGCGCCGAATCCTTTCTGGCTGGCCTCTGCGCCACCGACCGACAAAGCTTACAACGTGGTCCGCGCCTTCGAAGCGGGCTGGGGTGGCGTGGTCTGGAAAACCCTCGGAGAGGATCCGGCGGCGGTCAACGTGTCGTCGCGTTACTCGGCGCACTACGGCAATAACCGTGAAGTGCTGGGCATCAACAACATCGAGCTGATCACCGACCGTTCGCTGGAAATCAACCTGCGCGAAATCACTCAGGTGAAGAAGGACTGGCCGGATCGCGCGCTGATCGTTTCGCTGATGGTGCCGTGCGTGGAGGAATCGTGGAAACACATTCTGCCGCTGGTGGAAGCCACCGGCGCTGACGGTATCGAGCTGAATTTCGGCTGCCCGCACGGCATGCCCGAGCGTGGCATGGGGGCGGCGGTCGGTCAGGTGCCGGAGTACGTCGAACAGGTCACGCGCTGGTGCAAGACCTATTGCTCGCTGCCGGTGATCGTCAAACTGACGCCGAACATCACCGACATCCGCGTCGCCGCCCGCGCCGCCCATCGCGGCGGTGCCGATGCAGTGTCGCTGATCAATACGATCAACTCGATCACCAGCGTCGACCTGGAACACATGGTCGCCCTGCCCACCGTCGGCAGCAAAAGCACCCACGGCGGTTATTGCGGCTCGGCCGTGAAGCCGATTGCGCTGAACATGGTCGCCGAAATCGCCCGCGATCCGCAGACCCAGGGCTTGCCGATCTGCGGGATTGGCGGCATCGGCAGTTGGCGCGATGCCGCGGAATTCATGGCGCTGGGCAGCGGCGCAGTGCAGGTGTGCACGGCGGCGATGCTGCATGGGTTCCGCATTGTCGAAGAGATGAAGGATGGGTTGTCGCGGTGGATGGACAGTCAGGGTTACGCCAGCATCGCCGAGTTTTCCGGGCGCGCGGTGGGCAACACCACGGACTGGAAGTACCTCGATATCAACTATCAGGTGATCGCCAAGATTGATCAGGACGCGTGCATTGGTTGCGGGCGTTGCCACATTGCTTGTGAGGACACTTCACACCAGGCGATCAGCAGTCTGAAGCAGGCGGACGGCACGCATAAATATGAAGTGATTGATGAGGAGTGTGTGGGCTGCAATCTGTGCCAGATCACGTGTCCGGTGGCGGACTGTATCGAGATGGTGCCGATGGAGACTGGGAAGCCGTTTCTGGACTGGAATCATGATCCGCGGAATCCGTATCACGTTGCGGTCTAGCCCCTCACCCTAACCCTCTCCCAAAGGGAGAGGGGACTGATTGGGGGATGCTTCAGAAATCCACCGACATGAACGATTTGCTTTGAATCCGCAATCGACTCGGTTCTTCAGGTCGATGTACCTCGAGAGACACCTCCGTAGACCCCCTCTCCCTCCGGGAGAGGGGACTGATTGGGGGATGCTTCAGAAATCCACCGACGTGAACGATTTGCTTTGAATCCATAGTCGAAACAGCCACAGGCTCGGACGGCTTTGAATCCGCAATCGACTCGGTTCTTCAGGTCGATGTAACTCGAAAGACACCTCGGTCGGCCCCCTCTCCCTCTGGGAGAGGGCTGGGGTGAGGGTCTGCTTCTAGGGCTCCAGCCCGATCCCACGCAATATCACACTCGTCACCGTCTGCACCGCCCGCTCAAACTGCATATCCGACAACGGCTGATGCTCATTCAGAATATTCACCTGATGATCAAAGTCGGCATAGTGCTGCGTCGACGCCCAGATCATGTACAGCAAACTCGACGGTTCCACCGGCAGAATCCGCTTGTCCTCGACCCACTGACGAATCTTCGCTTCCTTCATTTTCGCCCAGTCATACAGGCTGACATCCAGCGCCTCGCCCAACGTTGGCGCGCCGTGGATGATCTCGTTGGCCCAGACTTTCGAGCCGTACGGTCGGCTGCGCGAGTGGTTCATCTTGGCGCGGATGTAGCTGCTCAGCACCACGCGCGGATCGTCGAACATCTCAAAGCACAGCGCATCCTGTTTCCATACTTCCAGCAGATCGAACAGCACCGCGCTGTAAAGCTCGCTCTTGGTGCTGAAGTAGTAATGCAGGTTGGAGCGCGGCAGTTGCACTTCAGCCGCGATGTCGGCCATGGCCGTGCCGCCGAAGCCTTTTTCGGCGAAGACTTTTTCCGCCGCGAGGAGAATTTTCTCGACGTTGTTGCGACGAATCTCGATCTTGTGATTGCCCATGAGGGCTCCCTGACAACAGCGTTGCCCAAGACTAGCATCCGCTCTGGTCCGCGGGCGACCGCTGCAAACAAAACTTCGTACTGGCGTGAGCGGATGGCTAAACTGACGCTTCTTCACTCCTGCCTCAGAGGTATTCGCGATGCTGTTCAAGAACGTCCTGACCACCACTGCCCTGCTAGCTTCGCTGTTCGCCGCATCTTCCGTATTTGCCCACGCCCACCTGAAAAGCCAGATCCCGGCCGCCGATAGCACAGTCGCAGCTCCCGCCGATTTGCGCCTGACCTTTTCCGAAGGTGTCGAGGCCAGTTTCACCAAAGTCACGTTGACTCGCGATGGCGCACCGGTCGTGGTCAAACCGCTGACCACCGAGGGCGACAAGAAAACCCTGATCGTTACCCCCGCAGCTCCTTTGAGCGCCGGCGAGTACAAAGTCGAATGGCACGCAGTGTCTGTCGACACGCACACAAGCGAAGGCGCCTACCAGTTCAAGGTGAGTCAGTAATTCATGAGTGAAGCGCTGGTGCTGTGCCGCTTTGTGCATTTCATCGTGGTGTTGATGCTGTTCGGGGCCTGGTTGTTCAGGCCGTTGCTGCTCAAGGATGAAGCGCCGCAAGTGGACCGGCACCTGGCGCGACTGGCGCGTTGGCTGGCGACTGTGGCACTGCTCAGCGGAATTGCCTGGGCGCTGTTGATCACCGCGAGCATGGCCGGTTCGGCAGCGGCGGCGTTTGACCCAGACACGGTTGCGCTGGTGCTGGGTCATACGTTTTTTGGTCAGGTATGGCGCTGGCATCTGCTGATCAATGCCGCGCTGTTGGCGCTGTTGTTCACGCCTTGGCGTTCGAGCATGCCGTTGCGTTTGGGCTTGAGCGCATTGTTGCTCGCGACCCTGGCACCGGTCGGGCATGGTGCGATGCTCGATGGTTTGAGCGGGCAATTGCTGATTCTCAACCAGATCGTTCATCTGACCTGCGTGGCGGCGTGGTTGGGCGGGTTGTTGATGCTGGTGCTGGTGCTGATTCTGCGTCAGCCGACGGAGCCGATGCGTGAAATTTTGCGGCGCTTCAGCGGGATCGGTTATGCCTTGGTCGCGGGGTTGCTGATCACGGGGTTGATCAATGTGCGCGTGCTCACTGGCCAGTGGTGGCCGACGCCGCTGTTCAGCGGGTTTGCCTTGATTCTGTTGATCAAGGCGCTGCTGGTGTTGGCCATGCTCGGATTGGCGCTGTTCAACCGCTTGCGGGTTGAGGATTGCGAGCAGCGGATGGGCGCGCTCAGGCGCAGTGTGATGCTCGAATGGCTGCTGGGCATTGGCGCGGTTGCGGCTGTCTCGCTGCTCGGTACCCTGCTCCCGATGATCACAACCTGAAAATCAAAAGATCGCAGCCTTCGGCAGCTCCTACATGGGTAATCTGTAGGAGCTGCCGAAGGCTGCGATCTTTTGATCTTAATGGGGTTGGGTGTCGCCCGCTGCGGTGTCGATGCTGACCACCACCGACATCCCCGGCCGCAAACGCTCCTCTTCCTGCTGATCCGGATCGATGGTGATCCGCACCGGCACCCGCTGGGCAATTTTGACGAAATTGCCGGTGGCGTTGTCCGCCTGCAACAGGGCAAATTCCGAGCCCGTCCCCGGCGAAATATGCTGCACATGCCCGGTGAATCGGCGGTGATTCAGCGCATCGACGGTGAAGCGCACCGGTTGCCCGACGCGCACGTTATCCATCTGGGTTTCTTTCATGTTGGCGATCACCCATTTCTGGTTTGGCACCAACGCCATCAACTGCGCTCCGGAGTTGACGTAGGCACCGAGGCGCACGCCGATCTGCCCGAGCTGGCCGTCACGCGGGGCGACGATGCGCGTATTCGACAGATCAATCCGTGCCAGTTGCACCGCCGCTTCGGCGCTGGTCACGGCCGCCTCCAGCGAGCCACGATTGACGATCACCGTTTGCAGATCCTGACGGGCGATTTCCAGATTGGCCTTGGCTTGCGCGACCGCCGCAATGCTTTGCGCATTCGCCGCCAGCGCGACGTCCATCTCGCGCTTCGACACCGAACCGTCGCGTACCAATTCCTGATTCCGGCGCAGATCCGCTTCACTCTTGCGCAACTGCGCTTCGCTGTCGGCCTGCGCCGCCTGACGCAATTTGATCGTCGCCTCGGCGCTGTTGCGTTGCTGCACCACATTGGCCAACGCGGCTTTCTGCACCGCCAGTTGCGCCAGTGACTGGTCGAGTCGCTGCTGATAGATGCGGTCGTCCAGACGCACCAGCAAATCCCCGGCCTTCACGTACTGGAAATCCTGCACCGGCACCTCGTAAACATAACCGGCGAGTTGCGGGCCGATGATCGTCACCTGCCCGCGCACCAAGGCGTTTTCGGTAGTCTCAACCGCACTGCTGAACGGCGGCAATTGCCAGGCATACAAAACGATCAACACGCCGACGATGGCAATCGCGGCAAAGCCCAGCGAAGAAATGATCCGCACGCGCAGCGAGCGCGGCTCGGTGTTCGGCGATGACGGCGGTGCCACACCCTCGGGCGTGGCGGCAATGGCATTGGTGGTTGTGGTGGTCGGTTCGGTCATGAAGAAGTGGCACCGCTCGAAGGTGTGGAAGGCGCGGGGGCGACGGCTTTGGTGGTGCTCATCAGCCACAGCGCACGAATGGACAGCCAGATCATGGTCAGCACCGCAATTACGGCGATCAACATGAACACATCGTTGTAGGCCAGTACATTGGCCTCACGGGTGGCGGCATTGGACAGGCTGCGAATACCCGCCAGATTGCGCAAACTCGGGTCGGCCAACAGCGAGCCATACGCCGAACCACCGCTCTGCACACGCGCAGCCACCAAAGGGTCAGACAGCGTCAGGTGCTCAACGATTTGACTGGAATGAAATTTTTCCCGGACGATCTGGAAAGTGCCCAGAAGCGCCGCACCGAGCAGGCCACCGAGGTTGTTGCAGATCCCGAACAGCACGGAAAAACTCACCAGATTGCGCGGATTGGTCAGCACGTTGCGCGTACCGAAAACCATGGTCGGGCCGAGGAAAAACGTGCTGCCGAAGGCCAGCAGAAACTGGCTGAAGTAGAGGTTTTCCGGGCGGGTCAGGTTGTTGGAAAAGCTGTCCATCACCGACCCGGTGGCCATCAGTGCCAGCGAGATAATCAGCGGCATCAGCAGGTGTTTGGGGTCGATGGTCAGCGCACTGGTCAACAATCCCGCGACACTGCCGATCAGCATCACCACGTACAGGCTGTGCAGTTGCTCGTAGCCCATGTTCAGGTTCTGCATGAAACCGACCGCACCGGTGGACTGCTCCGAGGTGACCATGCGAATCAGGGTCACCGCCAGCGCCAGGCGGATCATCGTCCCGCTGCCAAGCCAGCGGGTCATCAGCAGCGGGTTGCTGCGGTTATGTTCGATGGCCAGACCGGCGAGGATCAAAGCAATCGAGGCAGCCAGCGCGTAGCCGATCCAGTTGGCCTCCAGCCACCAGTCAATCCGCCCCAGCGACAACACCGCACACAGCAGCGCCACGCCAGTGGCGAGAATGGCGAAGGTGAGAAAGTCGAGTTTTTCGAAGGTTTTGAAGCGGTCGCCCGGTGGCAACTTGAGCATCAATACGCAGCCCAGCGACAGCAGTGCCATGCCTAGTTCGAACAGATACAAGCCGCGCCATTCGGCGATCTGCAGCAAGTCTTCGGAAAATAATCGCGCCAATGGCAAGGCCAGTTGCGAGGTGCCGAGGCCGAGTACCAGCGCCTTCAGCCGCCACTTCGCCGGGAACGCCTGGACCATGTAATACAGGCCCAGCGAACTCAGCGCCGCGCCCACCATGCCGTGGGCCGCGCGCACCGCCACCGCGGAATTCAGGTCGTTGACGAACAGATGGCCGAAAGTCACCAGCGCATACAGCACCAGAAACACTTCGGTGAATGCACGCAAACCGAACTGCTGACGAAACTTCACCAGCAACAGGTTCATCGACACGTTGGTCATTACGTACGCCGCCGGTAACCAGGCCATTTCCGCCGTGGTCGCGCCGAGTGCGCCTTGCAGATAAGGCAGGTTGGCCACCACCAGCGAGTTGCCCAAGCCACCGGTCACCGCCACCAGTAAACCGACCAGCGCATAGGCCAGGCGCTTGGGGTTGGAGTGCAACGGCGTCGAGGGGGAACCGGGCAGACTGGGTTTTTCGTGGGGCTGCCAGTTGCGCGGGGCGTATTGATCCATGGAAAGGCCTTGTGCGGAACGTGGGTGAAGTTTGCCGCAAATTCACCGGCAACACACATCCCATGGACAACACAAATCTTTGTAGGAGCTGTCGAGTGAAACGAGGCTGCGATCTTTTGATCCTGTTTTTTAAAAAGCCAGATCAAAAGATCGCAGCGTGCCGCAGCTCCTACAAAGTGATCTGCGTCGCGACGGCAAGTCATCGTATAACTTGCTGTTGACATTCCCGGAAAACCGAGGAAATATCCGCAACCATGTTGTACGACGACGTATGACAAATAATAAAAACAACAAACGCAACAGGGAGCGTCACAGTGAGCACACTCGTCTGCAGTTCCGTCCGCCCTTCCCGCTTTGCCACGCTTCGCCCGCGTTCCACCCTCGGCCTGATCGGCTGCAGCAGCCTCGCCCTTGCCTTACCGATGAGCGCCGATGCCGAAGGCTTTCTCGAAGACAGCAAAGCCACGCTGAACCTGCGCAATGCCTACTTCAACCGTAACTTCGTCAACCCGGCCAACCCGCAGGGCAAGGCTGAAGAGTGGACGCAGAACTTCATTCTCGATGCCAAATCCGGCTTCACCCAAGGCACGGTCGGCTTCGGGCTCGACATCCTTGGCATGTACTCGCAGAAGCTCGATGGCGGCAAAGGTACGGGCGGTACGCAACTGTTGCCGATCCACGATGACGGGCGTCCGGCCGACAATTTCGGACGGCTCGGCGTGGCGTTGAAGGCCAAAGTCTCCAAGACTGAATTGAAGGTCGGCGAATGGATGCCGGTGCTGCCGATCCTGCGTTCCGACGATGGCCGCTCGCTGCCGCAGACCTTTCGCGGCGGCCAGATCACCTCCACCGAGATCAATGGCCTGACTGTCTACGGTGGCCAGTTCCGTGGCAACAGCCCGCGCAATGACGCGAGCATGGAAGACATGTCGATGAACGGCCGCGGCGCGTTCACTTCCGACCGCTTCAACTTCGGCGGCGGCGAATACACCTTCAACGACAAGCGTACCCTCGTCGGCGTGTGGTACGCCGAACTCAGCGACATCTACCAGCAGCAGTATTTCAACCTCAGCCACAGCCAGCCGTTGGGCGACTGGACCCTCGGCGCCAACCTCGGTTTCTTCACCGGCAAGGAAGACGGCAGCGCCCAAGCTGGCGACCTCGACAACAAAACCGCGTTCGCCCTGCTTTCGGCCCGCTACGGCGGCAACACCTTCTATGTCGGTCTGCAAAAGCTCAGCGGCGACGACGCGTGGATGCGGGTCAACGGCACCAGCGGCGGCACCCTCGCCAACGACAGTTACAACGCCAGTTATGACAACGCCAAGGAACGCTCCTGGCAGTTGCGCCACGACTACAACTTCGTCGCCCTCGGTGTTCCGGGCCTGACCCTGATGAACCGCTACATCAGCGGCGACAACGTGCACACCGCCACCACCAATGACGGCAAGGAATGGGGCCGCGAGTCGGAACTGGCCTACACCGTGCAAAGCGGCCCGCTGAAGAATCTCAACGTGAAATGGCGCAACGCGACGATACGCCGGGACTTCAGCACCAACGAGTTTGACGAGAACCGGATCTTTATCAGTTATCCGATTTCGTTGTTGTAAAGCCAGTCGTCACACCGAGTTTCCCTGTGGGAGCGAGCCTGCTCGCGAAGGCGGCGTGTCAGTCGATGCAAGAGTTGCCTGGGCCGGCCTCATCGCTGGCAAGCCAGCTCCCACAGGATTTTGTGGTGAATGCGGTAATTGAAAACAACGCTGATACCTGTGGGAGCTGGCTTGCCAGCGATGGCGGCGGCAGATTCAGCATTGATGTTGATTGGCACACCGCTTTCGCGAGCAGGCTCGCTCCCACATGGGATTGCATTGCAAGTACGGAACGGTGGTGATCGAAAAGAGAACCGGGCCTTCCGTCATTTACACCAAAAGTCGCGTTGACAAGTTCCGGAAACCCTACCGATACTTCAGCTCAGTCATACGACAACCTACAACAAACCTAATAACAACGTGTAAGGGCTTGCCATGACGTCTACCTCTACTCCCCACGCCCCGTTCAACCGTCTGCTGCTGACCGGCGCTGCCGGGGGCCTGGGCAAAGTTCTGCGCGAACGTATGCGCCCTTATGCCAATGTCCTGCGCCTGTCGGACATTGCCGCCATTGCCCCGGCCGTCGATGATCGCGAAGAAATCGTCCCTTGCGATCTGGCCGACAAACACGCCGTGCATCAACTGGTCGAAGGTGTCGATGCGATCCTGCATTTCGGCGGCGTCTCCGTCGAGCGGCCCTTCGAAGAAATCCTCGGCGCCAATATCTGCGGCGTGTTTCACATCTACGAAGCGGCGCGCCGGCATGGCGTGAAGCGAGTGATCTTCGCCAGTTCCAACCACGTCATCGGCTTCTACAAACAGGACGAACCGCTCGACGCCAGCTCCGCGCGCCGCCCGGATGGCTACTACGGCTTGTCCAAGTCCTACGGCGAAGACATGGCCAGTTTCTACTTCGATCGCTACGGCATCGAGACCGTCAGTATCCGCATCGGCTCCTCGTTTCCCGAGCCGCAAAACCGCCGAATGATGCACACCTGGCTGAGTTTCGACGACCTCACGCAATTGCTCGAACGCGCGCTGTACACGCCGAACGTCGGCCACACCGTGGTCTACGGCATGTCCGCCAACAAGGACGCCTGGTGGGACAACCGCTTCGCCAGCCACCTCGGCTTTGAGGCGAAGGACAGCTCCGAAGTGTTCCGCGAAAAAGTCGAGGCGCAACCGATGCCGGCCGCCGATGACCCGGCGCGGATCTATCAGGGCGGCGCGTTTGTCGCCGCAGGTCCGTTCGGCGACTGATCACCCTGACAACGACGCGAAGGAATGAGTATGCAAGCCGAATTGATCGTCGATGCCCGCAACGCCGTGGGCGAAAGCCCGGTCTGGGTGCCGCAGGAAAACGCGCTGTATTGGGTGGATATTGCCAACGGCGGGCTGCAACGCTGGAGCGCCGACACCGGCCACGTGCATGCCTGGAAAACCCCGGAAATGCTCGCCTGCATCGCCCACCATAGCGGTGGCGGCTGGGTCGCCGGCATGGAGAGCGGCTTTTTTCATCTGCACCCGCACAGCGACGGCAGCCTCGACAGCGAACGGCTGGCCAGCGTCGAGCACAGTCGCGCAGACATGCGCCTCAACGATGGTCGCTGCGACCGACAGGGCCGTTTCTGGGCCGGCAGCATGGTGTTGAACATGGGGCTGAGTGCGCCCGAAGGTCGGCTCTATCGCTACGGCGCCGGGCAGTCTGGCGTGATCGCAGCCCAGCTCGACGGTTTCATCGTGCCCAACGGCCTCGGCTTCAGCCCTGACGGCAAGACGATGTACCTGTCCGATTCGCACCCCGACGTGCAACTGATCTGGGCGTTCGATTACGACACCGAGACTGGCACGCCGTCGAACCGTCGTGTGTTCGTCGACATGAACCACTTCCCCGGGCGGCCAGATGGCGCTGCCGTGGATGCTGAAGGTTTCTACTGGATCTGCGCCAACGACGCCGGCCTGATTCACCGCTTCGCGCCGGACGGTCGTCTTGATTTCTCACTGGAGGTGCCGGTGAAAAAACCGACCATGTGTGCCTTCGGCGGCAGCCGCATGGACACTTTGTTCGTCACCTCGATTCGTCCCGGCGACGACCACGATCCGCACTCTCTGGCCGGTGGCGTATTCGCCCTGAACCCCAACGTCAAAGGCCTGCCGGAACCGCTGTTCAACGATTTGCTGTAACACCCGCCTCTGCTGCACCGCTGCGCCTTGAACACAACAATAACAAGACTGGAGACTCACCCCCATGTACTTCAAACGCACCTTGCTGGCCGCTGCAATCCCGCTGATGTTTACCTTCACTGGCGCCGCTCAGGCCCTGCAACTCAAATTCGCTGACATTCATCCCGCCGGTTATCCAACCGTGGTGGCCGAAGAAAACATGGGCAAGACCCTGACCAAGGAAACCAACGGCGAGCTGACCTTTCAGTACTTCCCCGGCGGTGTGCTGGGTTCCGAAAAGGAGGTCATCGAGCAGATGCAGGTCGGCGCAGTACAGCTGTCTCGCGTCAGCCTGGGTATCGTCGGCCCGGTGGTACCGGACGTGAACGTGTTCAACATGCCGTTCATCTTCCGCGACCATCAACACATGCGTAACGTCATCGACGGCCCGGTGGGCGACGAAATCCTCGACAAAATCACCAACTCCGAATTCGGTTTGGTGGCCCTGGCCTGGATGGACGGCGGCACGCGCAACGTCTACACCAAGAAACCGGTGCGCAAGCTCGAAGACCTCAAGGGCATGAAAATCCGCGTGCAAGGCAACCCGATGTTCATCGACATGATGAACGCCATGGGCGGCAACGGCATCGCCATGGACACCGGAGAGATCTTCAGCGCCCTGCAGACCGGCGTAATCGACGGCGCGGAAAACAACCCGCCAACCCTGCTCGAACATAACCACTTCCAGAACGCGAAGTACTACAGCCTCACCGGTCACCTGATCCTGCCAGAGCCGATCGTGATGTCGAAAATCACTTGGGAAAAACTGACCCCGGATCAGCAGACGCTGGTCAAGACCGCCGCCAAGGCTGCCCAAGCCGAAGAGCGCGTGCTGTGGGACAAGAAGTCCGCTGCCAGTGAAGAAAAACTCAAGGCCGCCGGCGTCGAGTTCATCGAGGTCGACAAGAAACCCTTCTACGACGCCACCGCTCCGGTGCGGGAAAAGTACGGCGCGAAGTACGCCGACCTGATCAAGAAAATCGAAGCCATTCAGTAACGTCTCCCGCTCCGTCCTCATGAACAAGGCCCGGTGCGCCCGATGACTGCGGCGCGCCCGGTTACGGTGGAACCCGATGAAGAATCTACTGCTGCGTATCAACGACAAGATCTACATGACGTGCATCTGGGTCGCCGGCCTTTCCGTTCTGGCGATCTCCCTGATGATTCCCTGGGGCGTGTTCGCCCGCTACGTGCTGGGCACCGGCTCGAGCTGGCCCGAGCCCACGGCGATCCTGCTGATGATGGTGTTTACCTTCATCGGCGCCGCCGCCAGTTACCGCGCCGGTGCGCACATGGCCGTGGCCATGCTCACCGATCGCATGCCTCCACAACTGAGATCTGCAGCGGCGATATTTTCACAACTGCTCATGGCGGCGATCTGCATCTTCATGACGATCTGGGGCGCCAAACTGTGCATGTCCACTTGGAATCAGTTCATGGCTGCTCTGCCCGACCTGCGGGTTGGCGTGACCTACTTGCCCATTCCCGTGGGCGGTTTGCTGACGCTGATTTTCGTGCTGGAAAAACTCTTGCTCGGTGATCAGAGCAAACGGCGGGTCGTGCAGTTCGACCTGGTGGAAGAAAGTGAAGGTGCCGCTTAATGGACGCTTTGATACTGCTGGGCAGTTTTATCGTATTGATCCTGATCGGCATGCCCGTCGCCTACGCACTGGGCGCCGCCGCGCTGATCGGTGCATGGTGGATCGACATCCCGTTCCAGGCGGTGATGATCCAGGTCGCGTCAGGAGTGAACAAATTCTCGCTACTGGCCATTCCTTTCTTCGTGCTGGCCGGTGCGATCATGGCCGAGGGCGGCATGTCTCGCCGGTTGGTGGCGTGTGCCGGGGTACTGGTGGGTTTTGTCCGCGGCGGTCTGTCACTGGTCAACATTGTCGCCTCGACCTTTTTCGGCGCGATCTCCGGGTCGTCAGTGGCCGACACCGCGTCGGTGGGTTCGGTGCTGATTCCGGAAATGGAACGCAAGGGCTATCCACGGGATTTCTCCACCGCCGTGACCGTCAGCGGCTCGGTGCAAGCCCTGCTGACTCCGCCAAGCCATAACTCGGTGCTCTACTCCCTGGCCGCCGGTGGTACGGTTTCGATTGCCTCGCTATTCATGGCGGGCATCGTGCCGGGCTTGCTGATGAGCGCCTGCCTGATGGTGCTGTGTCTAATTTTTGCGAGAAAACGCGATTATCCCAAGGGTGAAGTGATCCCGATGCGCCAGGCGTTGAAAATCGTCGGCGAAGCCCTCTGGGGCCTGATGGCGATGGTGATCATCCTCGGCGGCATCCTCTCGGGGATCTTCACCGCGACCGAATCGGCGGCGATTGCCGTGCTGTGGTCATTCTTCGTCACCATGTTCATTTACCGCGACTACAAATGGAGTGAACTGCCGAAACTGATGCACCGCACCGTGCGGACGATTTCGATCGTGATGATCCTGATCGGTTTCGCCGCGAGCTTCGGCTACATCATGACCCTGATGCAGATCCCGGCGAAGATCACCACGCTGTTCCTGACCCTGTCGGACAACCGCTACGTGATCCTGATGTGCATCAACGTCATGCTGCTGTTGCTCGGCACGGTGATGGACATGGCGCCGCTGATCCTGATCCTGACGCCGATCCTGATGCCGGTGATTCTCGGTATCGGTGTGGATCCGGTGCAGTTCGGCATGATCATGCTGGTCAACCTCGGGATCGGGCTGATAACACCGCCGGTAGGCGCGGTGCTGTTTGTCGGTTCGGCGGTGGGCAAGGTCAGCATCGAGAGCACTGTGAAAGCGCTGCTGCCGTTTTACGCGGTGCTGTTCCTGGTGTTGATGCTGGTGACCTACATTCCGGCGATTTCGCTGTGGTTGCCACATCTGGTGTTGTAAGCGGTTAATGGATCGCAGCCCTCACGGGCTGCGATTTTTGCTTTACGCCCGCAACAACATATACCCCGCCACCACCAGACAGACACTGGCAAATCCCACCTGCAACGCCCGCGCCGGCACCCGCGCACAGAGCTTGCGCCCAATGATCATGCCGACAATGCTGGCGACGATAAACGCCGCGCCCTGCGCATCAATCCGCACACCGGCGTGAAACGAGCCGATCACCCCGATCGCCGAGATCAGACTGATCACCATCAACGACGTCGCGACAATCCCGCGCATCTGCACGTCAGTCAGTTGCTTGAACGCCGGCACGATCAAGAAGCCGCCACCGACCCCAAGCAAACCGGACACCACCCCGGTAATCGCGCCCAACGCCGCCAGCGTTGCGGTGCATTTGGCAGTCCAGTCGAAGCGCCCGGTTTCTTCATTGAGCATGCAATTCTTCTGACCCCAACTGGCATGGCCATGATCACTCGGCCCTTCCTGCTGACGCTCGCGGCGCAGCATGCGCCAGGCCACCATGACCATAAGCAGACTGAACAGGATCATCAGGATTTTCTCCGGCAACTGGTGCGCGAAGTAAATGCCCAACGGCGAAAACACCGCGCCGAGCGCGGCAATCAACAACGCCGCACGATAGCGCACCAGGCCATGACGCAGGCCATCGATCGCACCGACCGCCGCCGCACTGCCCACCGCAAACAACGCCACCGGCGCTGCCTGAGTCATCGTCCAGCCGAGGCCGAGGACCAGCGCCGGCACCGCGAGAATCCCACCGCCGGCCCCGGTCAAACCGAGCACCAACCCCATCACCACACCAAACAGGCTTGCCAGCAACATAGGATGTTCTCAGTCGACTTTGGACAGGCCGGTCAGCCACTCGCGCCCTTTGAGCATGCCGTTCCAGTAGAACCACGGCAGCAGCGTCGCCTTGAGCAACCACGCCGAGCGCCGCGCCACGGTCGGGTCCAACGGGAAGGTCGGCAGCAACTTACCGGCATAACCGAACTCGGCGAGGATCACCTTGCCCTTCTCCACCGTCAGCGGGCAGGAACCGTAACCGTCGTACTTCAGCGGCAGCGATTGTTGCTTGCGCAGGGCCAGCAGGTTTTCCGCGACCACCACGACTTGTTTACGCACTGCTGCGGCGGTTTTCGCGTTGCTGGTGCCGCAGATATCACCCAGCGCGAACACGTCTGGATAACGCGGATGCTGCAGGCTGTGCGGATTGACTTCACACCAGCCGGCCGCGTCGGCCAAGGGACTTTGCGCGATGAAGTCCGGCGACACCTGCGGCGGCACCACGTGCAACAGATCGAAGGTTTTCGCTACGCGGCTGACGTTGCCGTCGGCGTCCTTGATCTCGAACCAGGCGGTTTTCGCCGGGCCGTCGACCTTGACCAGATTCGAATTGAACGCCAGTTGCGCGTTGTACTTTTCGATGTACTTCATCAACGGCGGCACAAACGTCGCCACGCCGAACAGTGCGGCGCCAGCGAGATTGAATTCGACATGGATGTTGTTCAACACGGCGGTTTTACGCCAGTGATCGCAGGACAGGTACAGCGCCTTTTGCGGCGCACCGGCGCATTTGATCGGCATCGCCGGCTGGGTGAACAGCGCTTTGCCGCCGCGCAGTTTCTGCACCTGATCCCAGGTGTACTGCGCGTGCTGATAGCTGTAATTGGAGGTGACGCCGTGCTGGCCGAGGCTCTCTTGCAAGCCTTCGATCTTCTCCCAGGCCAGACGCAGGCCGGGGCAAACAATCAGGTTTTGATAGCTGACTGTGCGTTGATCGTTGAGGGTGAGCTGGCGCTTGTCCGGGTCGATCGCGGTGACTGCCGCTTGCAGCCAGTTTGCTTGCTTGGGCATGACCTTGTTCATCGGCCGGGCGGTGTCTTTGACGTCGTAGGCACCACCGCCGACCAGCGTCCACGCCGGTTGATAGTAATGCTGGGCGCTCGGTTCAATCACGGTGATTTTCAGCGCCGGATCACGCTTGAGCAGGCTGGCGACAAAACCGATACCGGCCGTACCGCCGCCGATGACCACGATGTCTGCACTGATGGATGGGCCCCAGTGTTGATCGTTCATTGCTTGTTCCTTTTGCTGCACGCAAGGATTTCTCAGCCTTCACACAAATCCATTGTAGGAGTGAGCCTGCTCGCGATAGCGGTGGGTCAGCCATATCTTTATTGACTGATACACCGCTATCGCGAGCAGGCTCACTCCTACAGGGGTTGTGTGTTGGCTGGCATTTATTGATGGCCGAGACTTTTCAGCACGGCGCCGCAATACAACCCGGAAAGCGTTTTCATGACCTGGATGACTTCCGGACTGGCAAGGCCGTAAAAAATGTATTTGCCTTCACGACGGGTCGCGACCAGTCCCTCATCACGCAGGATGCCCAGTTGCTGGGACAGCGTCGGCTGGCGCACACCGGTCATTTTTTCCAGTTCGCCGACGTTGCGCTCACCCTGAGTCAGTTGACAGAGGATCAACAGGCGATCCTCATTGGCCATGGCCTTGAGCAACGCACAGGCCTTGGAGGCCGAGGCGCGCAGTTGGGCGACTTCACATTCGGTCAGACTGGATTGCATTTGCACGATGCCTTCAAGGTCACTTAAGCTGCGAACATTATGTTTTTAGATAAAGTGTTGCAACCCATTTTCCTCGTTCAGGTTGGTGTCCATGCCCGCGCAGATTGAAGCTTTCCTCGACCCCGCCTCCTCGACTTACAGCTATGTGGTCTATGAAGCCGACGGCGGGCAATGTGCAATCGTCGATCCGGTGCTCGATTACGACGGCGCCGCCGGGCGCACCTGCACCGCCCAGGCCGACAAAATCATCGCCTTCGTTCGCGCCCACAACCTGCAAGTGCAGTGGCTGCTGGAAACCCACGCGCACGCTGACCACCTGTCCGCCGCGCCGTATCTGCGCCGGGAGCTGGGCGGGAAAATAGCTATTGGTGAATCGATCAGCAAAGTGCAGAACGTGTTCAAGGCGCTGTTCAATCTGGAGCCGGAGTTCTGCGTCGACGGCTCGCAGTTCGATCACCTGTTTGCGCCGAACGAATCATTCCGGATCGGCAATCTCAAGGCTACGGCCCTGCATGTGCCCGGGCATACGCCGGCGGACATGGCCTACTTGATCGACGGCGAACAGATTCTGGTGGGCGACACCCTGTTCATGCCTGATGTCGGCACCGCGCGTTGCGACTTTCCCGGTGGCAATGCCCACCAATTGTTCAACTCGATTCACAAACTGCTGGCCTTTCCGGCCAGCGTGAAACTCTACGTTTGCCACGACTATCCGCCCGAGGGTCGTGAGTCGCAGTGCCAGACCACTGTCGGTGAGCAGCGCAAAGGCAATATTCATGTGCATGACGGGATCAATGAAGCGGCGTTCGTCGAGATGCGCACCAAACGTGATGCCGGGTTGGGCATGCCGACTTTGCTGCTGCCGGCGATTCAGGTGAATGTGCGGGCGGGGAATCTGCCGGCGGCTGAGGACAATGGCGTCGTGTATCTGAAGATCCCGATCAACAAGCTTTAACATCAAAAGATCGCAGCCTGCGGCAGCTCCTACAGTTGGAACGCGTTTTCCCTGTAGGAGCTGCCGCAGGCTGCGATCTTTTGATCTTCACGTCCCCAACGTCAAACCGTTCGCCGGCAGCGGCAATGCAGTTTTGTATCTCACCTGCTTCAGCGCAAAACTCGACCGGATATTCGCCACACCCGGCACTTTGGTCAGGAAGTCCATCATGAAGCGCTCAAGCGACTGAATCGTTGGCACCAGGACCCGGATGAGGTAATCCGGGTCTCCGGCCATCAGGTAGCACTCCATCACCTCCGGACGATCAGAAATCGCCTCCTCGAAATGCTGCAACGCCTCCTCCACCTGTTTCTCCAGGCTGACATGGATGAACACGTTCACATGCAGCCCCAGCAGGTCGGCATCCAGCAGCGTTACCTGCTCGCGAATCAGCCCTAATTCCTCCATCGCCTTGACCCGGTTGAAGCACGGTGTCGGCGACAGATTGACCGAGCGTGCGAGGTCGGCGTTGGTGATGCGCGCATTCTCCTGAAGGCTGTTGAGAATGCCGATGTCGGTACGGTCCAGTTTGCGCATGAGACAAAACCACCTGTTTTTTATGTTTATGCAGAATTTCTATCTGCAAATCATCTCCAGCGCAACGAAACAGAGATAAATATTCTTCTTGCCCGGGCCTATGATTGTTGTAGGACAAGATTTCTTCTACCGAAGAATGACTGCCAGCTCACTACAAGAAATTCACAAGATCGAGCGTAGAAGCCATGACCCAAGCGTATGAACCGCTGCGTCTGCACGTCCCTGAACCCTCGGGCCGTCCAGGCTGCAAAACCGACTTTTCCTACCTGCATCTGACCGATGCCGGTACGGTGCGCAAACCTTCCATTGACGTCGAGCCTGCCGACACCGCCGACCTGGCGCGTGGGCTGATTCGCGTGCTCGACGATCAGGGCAACGCCCTCGGCCCTTGGGCCGAAAACGTCCCGGTCGAGATCCTTCGCAAGGGCATGCGCGCCATGCTCAAGACGCGGATCTACGACAACCGCATGGTGGTCGCCCAGCGTCAGAAAAAGATGTCGTTCTACATGCAGAGCCTTGGCGAAGAAGCCATCGGCAGTGCTCAGGCATTGGCCTTGAACATCGACGACATGTGCTTTCCGACTTATCGCCAGCAAAGCATTCTGATGGCCCGCGAAGTGCCGCTGGTCGACCTGATCTGCCAACTGCTGTCCAACGAGCGCGATCCGCTCAAGGGCCGTCAGTTGCCGATCATGTACTCGGTCAAGGACGCCGGTTTCTTCACCATCTCCGGCAACCTCGCCACCCAGTTCATTCAGGCCGTCGGCTGGGGCATGGCTTCGGCGATCAAGGGCGACACGAAAATCGCTTCGGCGTGGATCGGTGACGGCGCTACCGCCGAATCGGACTTCCACACCGCCCTCACCTTCGCCCACGTTTATCGCGCGCCGGTGATCCTCAACGTGGTGAATAACCAGTGGGCGATCTCGACCTTCCAGGCCATCGCCGGTGGTGAAGCCACCACCTTCGCCGGACGCGGCGTCGGTTGCGGCATCGCCTCGCTGCGCGTGGATGGCAACGACTTCTACGCGGTGTACGCCGCTTCTGCCTGGGCTGCCGAACGCGCCCGCCGCAACCTCGGCCCGACCATGATCGAGTGGGTCACCTACCGCGCGGGCCCGCACTCGACTTCCGACGATCCATCCAAATACCGCCCGGCCGATGACTGGAGCCACTTCCCGCTCGGCGACCCGATCGCCCGTCTCAAACAGCACCTGATCAAGGTCGGCCACTGGTCAGACGAAGAGCACGCCGCCGTCAGCGCCGAGCTTGAAGCCGAAGTGATTGCCGCGCAGAAACAGGCCGAACAGTACGGCACCCTTGCCGGCGGCCAGATTCCAAGCGCCGCGACCATGTTCGAAGACGTTTACAAAGAGATGCCGGAGCACTTGAAGCGCCAGCGTCAGCAGTTGGGGATCTGACATGAACGATCACAACAACAATATTCAGTTGGAAACCGCAATGACCACGACCACCATGACCATGATCCAGGCCCTGCGCTCGGCCATGGATGTGATGCTTGAGCGTGACGACAATGTGGTGGTGTTCGGTCAAGACGTCGGCTACTTCGGCGGCGTGTTCCGTTGCACCGAAGGCCTGCAGACCAAGTACGGCACCTCGCGCGTATTCGACGCCCCGATCTCCGAAAGCGGCATCGTCGGCGTGGCCGTGGGCATGGGCGCTTACGGTCTGCGTCCGGTCGCCGAGATTCAGTTCGCCGACTACGTCTACCCCGCCTCCGACCAGATCATTTCCGAAGCGGCGCGCCTGCGTTATCGCTCGGCCGGCGAGTTCACCGCGCCGATGACCCTGCGCATGCCTTGCGGCGGCGGCATCTACGGCGGCCAGACCCACAGCCAGAGCATCGAGGCGATGTTCACTCAGGTTTGCGGTCTGCGCACGGTCATGCCATCCAACCCGTATGACGCCAAAGGCTTGCTGATCGCCTCCATCGAAAACGATGACCCGGTGATCTTCCTTGAGCCGAAACGTCTGTACAACGGCCCGTTCGACGGCCACCACGATCGCCCGGTAACGCCGTGGTCGAAACACCCGCAAGCCCAGGTGCCGGACGGCTACTACACCGTGCCGCTGGACGTCGCCGCGATCACCCGTCCGGGCAAGGACGTGACCGTGCTGACCTACGGCACCACCGTCTACGTCTCGCAAGTCGCGGCCGAAGAATCCGGCGTTGATGCCGAAGTCATCGACCTGCGCAGCCTGTGGCCGCTGGACCTGGAAACCATCGTCAAGTCGGTGAAGAAAACCGGCCGCTGCGTGGTGGTTCACGAAGCCACCCGCACCTGCGGTTTCGGCGCCGAACTGGTGTCGCTGGTGCAAGAGCATTGCTTCCATCACCTGGAAGCGCCGATCGAACGCGTCACCGGTTGGGACACCCCCTACCCGCACGCGCAAGAGTGGGCGTATTTCCCAGGGCCGTCCCGAGTGGGCGCAGCGCTGAAACGGGTTATGGAGGTCTGAATGGGCACGCACGTTATCAAGATGCCGGACATCGGCGAAGGCATCGCAGAAGTAGAACTGTCGCAGTGGCACGTCAAGGTTGGCGATCTGGTCGTTGAGGATCAGGTGCTGGCGGACGTGATGACCGACAAGGCGATGGTCGATATTCCATCGCCGGTACACGGCAAGGTAATTGCCCTCGGTGGTCAGCCGGGTGAAGTGATGGCGGTTGGCAGTGTGCTGATCAGCATTGAAGTTGAGGGTGCTGGCAACCTGAAAGAGTCCGCCGCTCCTGTTGTTACGAAAGAGCCTGTTGCGCCGAAAGTTGAAGCGGTTGTTGAGAGCAAACCTGCTCCAGCCGCTCCACGTCCGGCTCCTGTTTGCCAAGGCCCGATGGTTGCCCGCGAAGCGGATGAGCGCCCACTGGCCTCCCCGGCCGTGCGCAAACATGCGCTGGATCTGGGCATTCAACTGCGTCTGGTGCGCGGTTCCGGCCCGGCCGGTCGTGTGCTGCACGAAGACCTTGAAGCCTATCTGGCGCAAGGTCAGTCCAACGCTTCGGCACCAGTGGCCGCCGCTTACGCCCAGCGTAACGACGAAGAACAGATTCAAGTCATCGGCATGCGCCGCAAGATCGCCCAGCGCATGCAGGACGCCACTCAGCGTGCCGCGCATTTCAGCTACGTCGAAGAAATCGACGTCACCGCGATTGAAGAACTGCGCGCACATCTCAATGAAAAACATGGCGCCAGCCGTGGCAAGTTGACCTTGCTGCCGTTCCTCGTTCGCGCTCTGGTCGTTGCCCTGCGCGACTTCCCGCAGATGAACGCACGTTACGATGACGAAGCCCAGGTCATCACCCGTCTCGGCGCGGTGCATGTCGGCGTCGCCACACAAAGCGATGTTGGCCTGATGGTGCCGGTGGTGCGTCACGCCGAGGCGCGCAGCCTGTGGGACAGCGCCACAGAAATCTCGCGTTTGGCCAACGCCGCACGCAATGGCAAGGCCAGCCGCGATGAACTGTCCGGCTCGACCATCACCCTGACCAGCCTCGGTGCGCTGGGCGGCATCGTCAGCACGCCGGTGCTGAATCTGCCGGAAGTAGCGATCGTCGGCGTGAACAAAATCGTCGAACGGCCAATGGTCGTCAAAGGCCAAGTGGTGATCCGCAAGATGATGAACCTCTCCAGCTCCTTCGATCACCGCGTGGTCGACGGCATGGACGCGGCGCTCTTCATCCAGGCCATTCGTGGCTTGATCGAACAACCTGCCACTTTGTTTGTGGAGTAAGGCGCGCATGCAATCTCTGAACACTACGCTGCTGATCATTGGCGGCGGCCCCGGCGGCTATGTAACGGCGATCCGCGCCGGACAACTGGGCATCCCGACCATTTTGGTTGAAGGCCAATCGTTGGGCGGCACCTGCCTGAACATCGGCTGCATCCCGTCGAAAGCGCTGATTCATGTGGCTGAGCAGTTTCACCAGACCCGGCATCACAGCCAGCATTCGGCGCTGGGCATCAGCGTTTCGGCGCCGACGCTCGACATCACTAAAAGCGTCGAGTGGAAGGACGGCATCGTTGATCGCCTGACCACCGGCGTCGCTGCACTGTTGAAGAAGAACAAGGTTCAGGTCATCAACGGCTGGGCCAAAGTCATCGACGGTAAAACCGTGGATGTCGGCGACACGCGCATCCAGTGCGAGCATCTAGTGCTGGCCACTGGTTCGACCAGTGTCAATCTGCCGATCCTGCCGATTGGCGGGCCGATCATCTCCTCCACCGAAGCGTTGGCGCCGAAATCCGTGCCGAAACGTCTGGTCGTGGTCGGCGGTGGTTACATTGGTCTGGAACTGGGCATCGCTTATCGCAAGCTCGGTGCCGAGGTCAGCGTGGTTGAAGCGCAGGATCGAATCCTGCCGGCATATGACGCTGAACTGACGCAACCGGTGCATGACGCGCTGAAGCAACTGGGCGTGAAGCTGTACCTCAAACACAGCGTGCTGGGTTTCGATGGCACCTTGCAGGTGCGCGATCCGGAGGGCGAAACCCTGAACCTGGAAACCGATCAGGTGCTGGTCGCCGTCGGCCGCAAACCGAATACCCAAGGCTGGAACCTCGAAGCGCTGAACCTGGATATGAACGGTTCGGCGATCAAGATCGACAGTCGCTGCCAGACCAGCATGCGCAACGTCTACGCCATCGGCGATCTGAGCGGCGAGCCGATGCTGGCCCACCGCGCCATGGCTCAGGGCGAGATGGTTGCCGAGTTGATCAGCGGCAAAACCCGTGAATTCAACCCGACTGCGATTGCTGCCGTGTGCTTCACCGACCCGGAACTGGTAGTGGTCGGCAAGACGCCGGACGAGGCCAAGGCTGCGGGGCTGGACTGCATTGTTTCGAGTTTCCCGTTCGCCGCCAATGGCCGGGCGATGACGCTGGAGTCAAAAAGCGGCTTCGTGCGCGTGGTCGCTCGTCGGGACAACCATGTGATTGTCGGTTGGCAAGCGGTGGGCGTTGGCGTGTCGGAGTTGTCGACAGCGTTTGCGCAAAGCCTGGAAATGGGCGCGCGGCTGGAAGACATCGGCGGCACGATCCATGCGCATCCAACCCTGGGTGAAGCGGTGCAGGAAGCGGCGTTGCGTGCCCTGGGGCATGCGTTGCACCTGTAGCTGCGTTGATCGTTCCCACGCTCTGCGTGGGAATGCAGCCGGGGACGCTCTGCGTCCCAAAAGCCGAACGCGGAGCGTCCGATGAGGCATTCCCACGCAGAGCGTAGGAACGATCAAGCGTGGGAACGATCAGTGGAGCGAATTCCGGCTGCGAAACCGCTCAAGAATGAAGTATTGTTGTGCCCATCCAAAAAACGTCAGAAGCCTTGAACCGTTTCGGCGGTTGTTCAGTGATAGAGGGTGTCATGGGTAACGAGAGCATCAATTGGGACAAGCTGGGTTTTGACTACATCAAGACCGACAAACGCTATCTGTCGTACTTTCGCGATGGCGAGTGGGACAAAGGCACCCTGACCGAAGATAACGTGCTGCACATCAGCGAAGGCTCGACGGCCCTTCACTATGGCCAGCAATGCTTCGAAGGCATGAAGGCCTATCGTTGCAAGGACGGCTCGATCAATCTGTTCCGCCCGGACCAGAACGCCCTGCGCATGCAACGCAGCTGCGCGCGTCTGCTGATGCCGACGGTCGACACCGAGCAGTTCATCGAAGCCTGCAAAGCCGTGGTTCGCGCCAACGAACGCTTCATTCCGCCATACGGCACCGGCGGCGCGCTGTACCTGCGTCCGTTCGTGATTGGCGTCGGTGACAACATCGGCGTGCGCACTGCGCCCGAGTTCATCTTCTCGATCTTCTGCATCCCGGTCGGCGCCTACTTCAAGGGCGGCCTGACCCCACACAACTTCCAGATCTCCAGCTACGACCGCGCCGCCCCACAAGGCACCGGCGCAGCCAAGGTCGGCGGCAACTACGCGGCCAGCCTGATGCCGGGCTCGAAAGCGAAGAAAGCCAACTTCGCCGACGCGATCTATCTGGACCCGATGACCCACACCAAGATCGAAGAAGTCGGTTCGGCCAACTTCTTCGGGATCACCCACGACAACAAGTTCATCACCCCGAACTCGCCGTCGGTTCTGCCAGGCATCACCCGCCTGTCGTTGATCGAACTGGCCAAGACCCGTCTGGGCCTGGAAGTGGTTGAAGGTGATGTGCTGATCGACAAGCTGTCGGACTTCAAGGAAGCCGGCGCTTGCGGTACGGCTGCGGTGATCACCCCGATCGGTGGTATCAGCTACAACGACCATCTGCACGTGTTCCACAGTGAAACCGAAGTCGGCCCGGTGACCCAGAAGCTCTACAAAGAGCTGACTGGCGTGCAGACCGGCGACATCGAAGCGCCAGCGGGCTGGATCGTCAAGGTTTGATCTGACGGCAATTGATGTAGAAAAGCCCTCCACCGAGTGATTGGTGGGGGGCTTTTTTATGGCGTTTGGCGGGGATTGTTGTGTAGGGCTTGAGATCTTTTCCCCCTCACCCCAGCCCTCTCCCCCAGGGGGGCGAGGGGGAAAGGGAGCCGATCTATGTGGTATTCAAAATCTGAGTTCGACGCGGACTTTCAGGTCGATGGATCAAGTCCAAACACCTCGGTCGGCCCCCTCTCCCTACGGGCGGTCCGACGTTTCGGGAGGGCTGGGGCGAGGGTATGCTTTTAGCTCTTCAAGGCAATCCGTTTGCCTGCACGGTTGGCAATCCCACTCGCCTGCCCATTCTGCTGCTTCCCCATCCGCGCCTGCGTAATCAACCCGGGAATCAACTCCCCCTCCGGCAGATTCTTCCAGAACCGCGCCGGCAAATGCCCCTGCATGACCTTCTCGTTCAACCGCGCTGGATTAAAGATGTGGCTGTAATAGGTCAGCCAAAGATCACCATGAGGATCGTCGACATTCTGCGCCAACTGCTGCCATTCCAGCGGGCATTGACGCTGATGGATCAATTGCTCGCCATCGTAATAGACCCCGTCACGCGGGGTGGCGATCAACCAGCGATGGCGACCCATCCGCCCAATAAAATGCTCACTGGCGCTGTGCAGAATGTCATGGGCCGGCTCATGCCACGCCACGTATTGCGGGCCTGCGCTGGATGACGGTCGCTCGATGAAACGCACAAACGCATGCAGATGATGAGCTTCCCGATGCACTTGTTTGATCCGCCGCTGCAACTCGCTACCGAGTTTGTCCCCGGCCATCATCGCGGTACGGTCGCCGTGGCTGACGCGCCACAGCACTTCATACAGCAAACTCCAGCGTTGATCACCGCGATAACGCGAGGCCTGTTCCAGGGTGTCGAGCAGCGCTCGCGGAATACGTGCCTGAAATGGCCCCTGCCCTTCAGGCACCGGCTCGTCACTGGCAAACAGATCACCCACACCTTGCGAGGCCCAGCTCACCAGACTCGGATCGACTTCATGGCTCAGCAGCCAGCGCGCCTGCTGGCGCCAGGTGTCGAACAGGTCGTCGCAATCGAGATTGATCATCCCCACAACCCCATCTGCTGCGGCATCGGCCGGTCACGCAATTGCTGATAAAGCATATGGCTGGTGACCTCGGCCTGCTGCGGGTGATAGTCGCTGGTGATGATGAACGGCTTGGCCTTGGCCAGCACGCAGCGCATGCGTGCGACGTCTTCGTAACGGATGCGCCGCTGGCGGCGCAGCTCGACTAGACGTTCGGTGGTGCGCAAGCCGATGCCGGGAATACGCGCAATCAAGGACGCTTCGGCCCGGTTCAGATCGAGCGGAAACACTTCGCGGTTCTGCAACGCCCAGGCCAGTTTCGGGTCGATGTCCAGCGCCAGATTACCCGGTCCCTTGAGCAATTCATCAGCACTGTAGCCGTAGCTGCGCAGTAGAAAATCGGCCTGATACAAACGGTGTTCGCGCATCAGCGGCGGCGCGGCCAGCGGCACGCTTTTCGGGCTGTCGGGAATCGGGCTGAAGGCCGAATAGTAGACCCGGCGCAGACGGAAATTGCCGTACAAGGCCTGGGCGCTGTGAAGGATGGTGCTGTCATCGGTGTCGTCGGCGCCGACAATCAACTGTGTGCTCTGCCCGGCCGGGGCGAACTTCGCCGAGCGCGGTTCGTTCAACACGGTCTGCACGCCAGTGTAGATGGTGTTCATCGCCTGTTTGATCGAAGTGATGTCCTTCTCCGGCGCCAGCACTTGCAGGCTGGCATCGGTGGGCAGTTCGATATTGACGCTCAGGCGATCGGCGTAGCGGCCAGCCTCTTCAATCAATGCCGGATCGGCTTCGGGAATGGTCTTGAGATGGATGTACCCGCGAAACTCATGCTCTTCACGCAGCAGCTTCGCCACCCGCACCAGTTGCTCCATGGTGTAGTCCGCCGAACGAATGATGCCGGAACTGAGAAACAGCCCGCTGACGCAGTTACGCCGGTAGAAATCCATGGTCAGCGCCACGACTTCCTCGGGGGTGAAACGAGCGCGCGGAACATCGCTGGAGCGGCGGTTGACGCAGTATTGGCAATCGTAAAGGCAGAAATTGGTCAGCAGAATCTTCAACAACGACACGCAGCGCCCGTCCGGCGTGTAGCTGTGGCAGATGCCCATGCCATCTGTCGAGCCCAGCCCGCTCTTGCCTTCGGAGCTGCGCTTGGGCGCGCCGCTGCTCGCGCAGGAGGCGTCGTACTTGGCGGCGTCGGCGAGGATGCTCAGCTTGTCGATGATTTGCATGGCGCGGGCTCTATACTGTTTGTATATACAGTATAGGGTCGACAGCGGTGATACAAGGTGGCAGATGCGCCCCTCGTCGGTCAGAAGCTGAAAATCAAAAGATCGCAGCCTTCGGCAGCTCCTACAGGGATTCGGTACGGTCGGAATTTATCGGGTGGGCACGCTTTACGGCTGGCTGCGATCTTTTGATCTGCCCGTCTACCGGTAACTCAACGCCAAACCGCGCACCGATCTCCTTGCGCCCCGCCGCCGTCAACGCCAGCGCCCGACTGTCCAGATCCTGGGTCACCCACTTGCGCTTCAACGCGGTCTGCAACAGCGCCGCCCCCAGCGAACCACCGAGATGCGGCCGGCGCATGCTCCAGTCCAGGCACCGACAGGCAAACTTGCGGCGCAGGCTGGTCAAATCCTGCACGTCTATTCCCAAACCAAGAAACAACGCCTCGCCGGTGTCACTCAAACGATACGCCTGCTCGTCGCTTGCCACCAACCAACCAGCCTCGAGCAAACGGTCGTGCAGCAACACCGCCAGCGTCCCGGCCATGTGGTCGTAGCAAGTGCGGGCGAATTGCAGGCGATCCGGGGTGTGCGCCTTGAACGTCGGGGCGGCGTTCTGGCCAATCACCATCAACGCTTCCAGCGCCTGCGCCACGCGCTGATCGGCAAGGCTGTAATAGCGATGACGGCCCTGCACATGCAGGCGCAGCAGTGCCAGGTCCTTGAGTTTCGCCAGGTGCACACTGGCGGTAGAGGCGCTGACTTCGGCGATCGTCGCCAATTCAGTGCTGGTGCGGGCGTGGCCGTCCATCAGCGAACAGAGGATTTTCGTTCGCGCCGGCTCGGCGATGGCGGCGGCCACCTGCGATAGGCCGATGTCTTGATGTTCTGCGTGCATAGTTCGCTCCCGGACGAATCATCGTCGTTGCGCAGTGGAGATAGTAGCAACACTTTCCCCGCCGACAAGGATGCAAACCATGAACCCGATCAGCGCCGCAACGCACGCCGATCCTTATCCCTACTACGCCGAACTGCGCGCAGCAGGTGGACTGACGTTTCATCCAGGGCTGAAACTGTGGGTCGCCAGCAGTGCCCGGGCGGTGTGTGCGGTGTTGGCCCACGCCGATTGCCGGGTGCGTCCGGCGCAGGAGCCAGTGCCCAAAGCAATTGCCGAAAGCATGGCCGGCAAAGTCTTTGGCCAACTGATGCGCATGAATGACGGCGAACGCCAGCGCTGTCCGCGTTCGGCCATCGAGCCTGAGCTGGCAGCGCTAGACCTTGAACCAATCAATGCTTTGGTCGCCGCACGACTGATCACAGCGGATACCGACGGTCTGTACAAAGCCATGTTCCGTGGCCCTGTGTGCGTGGTCGCGGGACTTTTGGGATTCACCCCGGCGCAAGCGCGGGCGATCAGTGAATTGACGGCGGATTTCGTTGCCTGCCTGTCGCCGTTGAGCAATGACCTGCAACTGGCCGCAGCAGAGGCGGCGGCTGAACAACTGCGCGGTGACTTCATCGAATTGCTCGCCGAGCCGGCCAGCCCGTTGCTCAGTGCAATCCAGCAGCGCTTCACCGGCGATGAGGAAACCTTGATCGCCAACCTGATCGGCCTCTGTTCACAGACGTTCGAAGCCTGCGCCGGCCTGATCGGCAATACGCTGCTGGCGCTACGTCGGCAGCCAGCGTTGCGCGGCGAATCCATCGAAGCACTGCTCAGCGAAGTCCAGCGCTTCGACCCGCCCGTGCAGAACACCCGGCGCTTTGTCGCCGCGTCCTGTGAGATTGCTGGAGTACGTGTCGAAACGGGCGATGTGATTCTAGTGCTGCTGGCCTCGGCCAATCGAGATCCGGCGCTCAACGAACAGCCGGAGGAATTTGTGCCGCAGCGCGCCGACCGCCGCAGTTTCAGTTTTGGCAGTGGCCGGCATGAGTGTCCGGGGCAAGCGCTGGCGATGAGTATTGCCGGGGCGACGGTGAGGGAAATACTTGGGCGAGGCATCGATCTGAATCGCTTGAACTGGCACTACCGGCCTTCGCTCAATGGGCGCGTTCCAATGTTTAGCGATGTCGGCGCCTGAAACTCCGCATTCGCGAGGAGGCTCGCTCCCACAAGGTTACGAGGTGTACACACTGTTGAAATCACCTTGGAAACTGTGGGAGCGAGCTTGCTCGCGAAGAGGCTAGCCCAGTCACTGCAAAATATGGCTCAAACCGCCCACTGCAAAATCAACCAGCTGTTAGCGCCGCTGATCACCACAAACAACCCCCACGCCAACACCCGTGTCGGCCAGCGATTCACAAACGGCCCCATCAGTTGTTTGTCGTTAGTCATTCGAATGAGTGGATACAAGGCAAACGGCAACTGCAGACTCAACACCACCTGACTCAACACCAGCAACTTGCCGATCGCGTTATCGCCCATCAGCCACACGCCGACGAATGCCGGAATCAACGCCAGTCCGCGAGTAATCAAGCGCCGCTGCCAGCACGGGATCCGCAGGTTCAGATAACCCTCCATGATCACCTGGCCGGCGATGGTGCCGGTGAAGGTCGAACTCTGCCCCGATGCCAGCAGCGCGACGCCGAACAACACGCTGGCCAGCGCGCCGCCCACCAGCGGGTCTAGTAAGTGGTAGGCGTCCTGAATATCCACCACCTCGGTGTGCCCGGACTGGTGAAAAGCCGCCGCAGCGAGAATCAGGATCGCCGCATTGACCAGCAACGCCAGCGCCAGCGAACCGATGGTGTCGATGCGCGCCAGTTTCACCGCGTCCTGCTTGCTTGCGAGGTCCTTGCCGATCATCCGCGTCTGCACGATCGAGGTATGCAGATAGAGGTTATGCGGCATCACCGTCGCGCCGAGAATACCGATGGCCAAGTACAACGGCGCCGCCTCGCTGATCGCCGCCAGCGACGGTTTGAAACCTTGGGCGACGTCCGGCCAGTAGGGTTTGATCAACAGCAGTTCGACGAAGAAACACACGCCAATGGTCGCGACCAATACCAGCATGATTGCTTCCAGACGGCGGAAGCCGCGATTTTGCAGGGCCAGCACCAGCAAGGTGTCGAACGCCGTCAGGGCAATGCCGAAGGTCAGCGAACAGCCGAGCAGCAAATGGAACGCCAGCGCACACCCAAGCACTTCGGCCAGATCGGTGGCGATAATCGAGATTTCCGCCAACACCCACTGCAAGCGCGCAGTCGGCGTGCTGTAGCGCTCGCGGGACAGTTGCGCCAGATCGCGCCCGGTGGCGATGCCCAACCGCGAACACAGGCATTGCACGACCATGCCCGCCAGACTCGCCAGCAACACCACAAACAACAGGCTGTAACCGAAGCGTGAACCGGCCTCGATGGCGGTGGCCCAGTTGCCCGGATCCATGTAACCGATAGACACCAGCAACCCGGGGCCGGCGAAACGCAGCACGCGTTTGAAGAACGAGGCATTGGGATCTACCGCGACACTGCCAGCCACTTCCGGCGGGCAAAACGGCGCGGTGGCGATTTTGGGCAAGCTGAATTTCACGCACACATCCAGAAACAAATCGGAAAGACGCAGCTTAGACGTTTCAGCCGAAGCCTAAAAGATCAAAAAAATCTATCGACTCACACCCAACAACTGCTCACGCAACTCGGGATTGCGCGTACGCGGATCGAGCCAGATATCAAAAAACGCCCGGGCAAACAGCGGGTCATCAATCTCATGCTGTAATTGCTGGCCGACAAAAAACCGCGCGCCCTGCCCTGGCAGATAGACCCCAGTAATCCGCGTGCCAGCCTGCACATCGACGAACGATTGCTGCATCTGTACCTGCCAACCGGCCAATTGCGTCGGGCTGACGCTACTCCCTGACAGTCGTTTGATTTCATCGACGCTGGCCTTGACCAGGTCGTCGCGAGAAATCTTGCGACGGTAAATCAACTCCAGCGCAAACGGCTGGTCGTCGTCCAAGGGCCGCGCGGCGCTCCACAGGCGTGCGTTGTAGACATCGAACCCGAACACGCTGAAATCACCGGTGCCGATGATCTGCGCGCCGGGCACGGCGTCCTGCCAATTGGCCCAGGTCGGCGTCAGCAACAACGCCCACAAGCCGATGCCGCAGCATCCTCGCACCAGCTTCGGTGTTCTTCTCATCGCGGCATCGACTCCGGTAAACCCTGATACACACAGCATAGCCGGGTATCGCCCTCGATAGTTTGTATACAAAAACTGCGCACATAGGCAGCAATCGCCGATCGACAATGCTACCGTGGCCTACCCTCAACGGACGGAGACACCTGCGTGCTGATCCTCAAACTGCTGCTGATTCCCGGTTTTCTGCTGCTGATTTCCCTGGCAGGCAAACGCTGGGGGCCGAGCGTAGCCGGGTGGCTGTCGGGATTGCCGGTGGTGGTCGGGCCGATTCTGTTTTTCCTCGCCATCGAGCAGGGTCCGGCGTTTGCCGCGCAATCAGCGGTGGCGGCGTTATCGGCGATGTTCGCGATGATTGCGTTCTGCATCACCTATGCGCAGGTCGCGCAACGGGCGAACTGGCCGTTGGCGCTGACGGCTTCGCTGTCGGTGTGGGCCGTCATCGCGGGGGTGTTGGCACTGATCCCGGCGTCGCTGCCGTTTTCCGTGGCGGTGGCGGCAATTGCGCTGCTGGCATCGCCGTATCTGTTCCCTACGGTGCAACCGGTGTTGAACGGCCCGGCGCCGAAGTCGGACAAACTGATCTGGCGAATGATCGCCGGCGCCGCGTTGACACTGGTGGTGACGATGCTCGCCAGCACCGTCGGCGAGCGCTGGAGCGGTTTGCTCGCGGTGTTCCCGGTACTCGGCAGTGTGATGGCGGTGTTCTCGCAACAAACGCGCGGCCCGGCATTTACCGCCGCATTGTTACGGGCGACGGCGACCGGCATGTATTCGTTTTCGGCGTTTTGTCTGGTCTCGGCGCTGACCTTGCCAAGCATGGGGCTGAGTGGATTCGCCGTCGGTGTCGCGGTGTCGGTGGCCATGCTCGGCGTAACCAAACGCCTGTTGGCCCGTCCGTTGGCGAAAGCGCAGGCGCAGTAACCGCTCAGACGATTCGCGCTGGAACGCCCGCCCTCCTCCGTGGGATGATCGCCCGCCTCGCGCGACCATCCACCGGAGATTCACATGTCATTGTTGAGCAAAAAAGCCGTCGTCCTGCTGGTGGCGGCCCTCGCCGGTTTCGGCGCCCTTCACGCGCAAGCGGCCAAGGAAAAAGCCACCGCCGAGAAAGTCTCGATGCTCGATGGCAAGTTCACTTTTGTGCTGCCTAAAGGTTTCATCGCCGACCCGCTGCCGGCCAGCCCGAGCGGGACCAAGGGCACGATGTACACCAACGAGGCCACAAAAACCGTGGTCATTACCGCTGAAAACCAAATCCCCGAAGGCCAGCACGTCAAGGACAACGACGGCCAGTTCCTCGACAGCACCGTCTCGAGCTTCATCGACGACCAACGCAAGGCCCTGCCGGACTTCAACAAACTCAGCGAAAAAAGCCTGACCCAGAAAGGCACCGGCCTTGGCTTGCGTCAGGTCGACAGCACCGCGACCCAGGGTGGTGGCCAGACCCTCAACACCACGCTGATGGCCGGCTCCGGCACGAAGATGGTGTTGGTGCAGGTGATCTCCCGCGCCAGCGACAAGAAAGGTCACGATGCTTTGGTGAAAACCATCCTCAAGGATTGAGCTGCTGCAGCCAGCCACTCAAGTCGCGCAGCTCGGCCGCACTGATACTGTGGCCGACGCCGGGATAGGCATGGAACTGCGGCTTGTAACCGAGTTTCTGTAGTTGCGTGTTGGCCTCGGTGCCGTTTTTATACGGCACCGGATCATCGGCGGTGCCGTGGCCGATAAAGATACTCAGCGGCAACGGCTGCTGCTCGCCTTTGAGTTCAGCTTTCAACACTGGCAATAAACGCCCGCTCAACGCAGCGATCCCGCCGACAGCGACTGGCGGCCGCAGCCCCACTTCGTAGGTCATCATCGCGCCCTGGCTGAAACCGATCAGGTACACCTTGCTCGGGGTGGTGTGATATTTCTGCGCCGCTTGCGCGACAAAATCGCGCAGTTTCTGGCCACTGACCTTCAGATCATCGGTCTCGCCGTTGTAGGCACCTTCGCCTTTCTTGCGAAACCACTGGAAACGTCCTTCGCCCAACGACAACGGCGCCTGCACCGACAGGTAGTTGTATTGCGCCGGGAGCTGGAATTTCATGCCGATCAGATCGGCTTCGTTACTACCGTAGCCGTGAAGAAAAATCACCAACGGACGCGCCTCGGCGTCGGCGTGCACCTGTTCGATGTACTTGAGTGGCAGATCGGATTGCAGCGTGGTTTGCGCCTGCACGGCGCTGGACGCCAGTAGGGTCAAGAGAGCAAAGACCTTCAACATAGAGCCTTCCTTCACGGAGTGTCGGGTTCGGGGGGGAGCCTAACATCCTGCGGTGAGGATCCAAATTCGGTGGTGCTGTCGATGCCGCCATCGCTGGCAAGCCAGCTCCCACAGGATTTGTGTGAACACAATGTTTGTGAACACCTTCAATCACTGGGGGAGTGTCGGGTTCGGGGAGAGCCTAAAATCCTGCGGCGTGGTTCCAAACTCAATGGTGTTGCTGATACCGCCATCGCTGGCAAGCCAGCTCCCACAGGATTTGTGTGAACACAATGTTTGTGAACACCTTCAATCACTGTGGGAGCTGGCTTGCCAGCGATGAGGCCGTCAGATCCAATGAAGGGCTATCAGCAGTGTGCCGCCGATGGCCCCTTCGCGAGCAAGCTCGCTCCCACATTGGAAATGCATTCCCCTGTGGGAGCGAGCTTGCTCGCGAAAGGGCCGGTGAATCCCGTGAAGATCCGTCAGTCGTTGGTCAGTTTCCCAGTACGAAACGCCACCCGCCCCGCCACTTTCGCCTGCCAGATCCCCGGCTCGGTGTAACGCCCGCGATCAAGCGCAAACAACACGCCACTGGTGCCCGCGCGCACGGTGGTGACACGATCCTGCAACGGATCCACCACCTCAAACAACGCATCGCCCTGCTCCACCCATTCGCCGGCATTGCGCAGAAAACTCACCACGCCATGATGCGGCGCGAACAGGTATTCGGTGCCCTCGAACGGCAGGCCTTCACAGCACTCGCTCGGTGCTGCCGGCCACTCGCCGCTGATGAAACCCTGCTCCGCGAGGAAGCCGAGAATCGCCTCACAATTGGCTTGAGCCTGATCGACCCGGGTATCGCCCATGCTACCCAGTTCCAGCGTGGTCGCCAGGTTCGCCGCCGGAATCGCAGCATTCGGGAATGCCCGCGCCAGACGCAACCACGGCGTCGAGCAGGATTCATCGAACGAGCTGCCACCGGAATCTTCACACAGCAGCGCCACGCCGGCCTTCAAGCGCGCCGCCAGCGATTGCCACTGTGGCCAGTGCTGCGGCAGCGCGTACAAGTGAATCGCCGCGTCGAAATCACAATGCAAATCGAGGGTGATGTCGGCATCGCAGGCATGGCGCAGCAACAGGCGATGCAAGGCTTCCAGTTGCGAGGCCGGTGCCGGCAGTTCATCGAATACCTGGCCCATGGTTTGGCGGATCAGTGCAACGTTGGCCTCGGCATCAGTGCCCAGACGCTCACCGATCAACGCCCCGACCGGCGCGCTGAGTTCGACGAAGGCGCGGTTGAAATTCTTGCCGCTGCCCAGTTCGAAGCGGCCCATGTGCGCGCCTTGCACGTGTTGATCGAGGCCGATCGGGTTGGCCACTGGCACCAATTCGATCACGCCCTGCAAACGGCCTTGCTGCTCGAGTTGGTTGAGGCGTTGTTTGAGTTCCCACGCAGTGCGCATGCCCGGCAGTTCATCGGCGTGCAGGCTGGCCTGGATGTACACCTTGCGTGGGCCGGCGCCATAGCGGAACACACTTAGCGAACGTTCGCTGCCCAAGTGGCTCCAGGGCAGAACATGGTCGATGCGTCGCATGGGTAACTCCTCAATATCTGGATCACAAAGATCCCCTGTAGGAGTGAGCCTGTTCGCGATAGCGGTGGGTCAGCCAACACATTCATTGAATGACACACCGCTATCGCGAGCAGGCTCACTCCTACAAGGGTCTCATCACAATTAGAGCGCAAAAAAAGTGGCCACCGCGCAAACGGGGCCACTTTTTTCTACGGCGTATTAATGGCCGTACACATCAAAGTCGAAGTACTTGTCCTGGACTTTCTTGTACTCGCCATTGGCGCGGATTTCGGTGATGGCTTTGTTGAATTGCTCGGCCAGCGCGGTATCGCCCTTGCGCACTGCAATGCCGGCGCCGCCACCGAAGTACTTGGCGTCTTCGTAGGTTGGGCCAACGAATTCAAAGCCTTTGCCGGCGTCGGTTTTCAGGAAACCGTCGCTCAGGTTGACCGAGTCAGCCAGCATCGCGTCGATACGCCCGGAAACCATGTCGAGGTTGGCTTCCTGTTGCGAGCCGTAACGCACCAGGTCGATCCCGGCTGGCACCAGCACTTCGGTGGCGTAACGGTCGTGGGTGCTGGCACGTAGCACGCCGACTTTCTTGCCCTTGAGCTCGGTCAGCGGGTCTTTGACACCGGAGCCTTCCTTCATCACGAAGCGCGCCGGGGTGTGGTAGTACTTGATGGTGAAATCGACGTTTTTCTTGCGGTCGTCGGTGATGGTCATCGACGACAGAATCGCGTCGATCTTCTTCACTTTCAGCGCCGGGATCAGGCCATCGAATTCCTGCTCGACCCAAGTGCATTTGACTTTCATCTGCGCGCACAGCGCATCGCCGATATCGACGTCGAAACCGGCGAGTTTGCCGTCAGGGGTTTTCATCGAGAATGGTGGGTAACCGGCTTCGATACCGATGCGGATCGGCTTGGTGTCTTCGGCCACAGCGGTCAGGGACAACATCGACAGTGCCAGGGCACCGAACATCACTAGCTTCTTCATTTATAACTCCTGTGTGCGGAGGCTTTTATTGGCAGCTTTCGATTCAGCGTTCGGTCATGGCCAATTGGCTACAAAAACCGAAGTGGCCGGCAGCCTATGGCGGCGCGCACAGGGTAAATTGTGTTTAAGCGACAAATACTTATGAAAGATCGGCGCACCGATTGACCGGGGTCAACGGGTGCGCCGTCGTGGTGCAAAGGCTGTAGGACAAGCGCATTTCCAGCGCAGAAAAACGCTGACTTCCCTGTAGGAGCTGCCGCAGGCTGCGATCTTTTGATCTGGCTTTTCAAACATCAAGATCAAAAGATCGTCCGAACGCGGCCCGAGCCTGCGGCAGCTCCTACAAGGGGATCAGCATTCGCAGCCGATTGCGGATTTGGCCGCAGGCGTCAGGCTCAGTTGAAAACCTTCATCCAGCCATCCAGTAACGCCGCCAATCATCTCCTTGACCGGGTAACCCAACGCCGCCAGTTTCACCGCTGCCTTGTTCGCGCCATTGCAGTGCGGGCCGGCGCAATAGACCACGAACAGCGTGGTTTTCGGGTAGCTGGCCAGTTCCGCGGCCGTCAGCAAACGGTTCGGAATATTGATCGCACCCGGCACGTGCCCGCGCTCAAAGGCCAGCGGCCCACGGACATCGACCAGGACAAAATCAATCTCGCCAGCCTCTTGGCTACTGAATACGTCGGAACAATCGGTTTCGAAGGTCAGACGATTACTGAAGTGCATCAGGGCGATCGCCGACGGCGCCGCAGGGATGTCGCGAACCAGACTGACCATGGGTGTTGCTCCTTTATCTGAACGGGTGTGAACAGACTTTATCGAGCCGCCGCTTGCGGCTACAGTGGCGCACAAGACACTCACCGGGAATTTTCCGCCAAATGCCGACATCACCAGGTTTGGTCGCAATTCTGGCCTACGACGGCCTCTGCACATTCGAGTTCGGCATCGCCGTGGAGGTCTTCGGCCTGACCCGGCCGGAGTTCGATTTCCCGTGGTACACCCACGCCATTGCGGCGGTCGATCAAGGCCCGATGCGCGCCTTGGGCGGCATTCAGGTGCTGGCCGATGGCGGCCTGGAATTGTTGGCCGAGGCGCGCACCATCATCATTCCCGGCTGGCGCGACCGCAACGCGGCGGTGCCTCCAGCATTGATCGACGCGTTGCGTCAGGCCCATGCCCGGGGCGCGCGCTTGCTGTCGATCTGCTCCGGTGTATTTGTGCTGGCGGCCACCGGTCTGCTCGACGGCCACGGCGCCACCACGCATTGGCGTTACACGGCGGAACTGGCGCAGCGCTTCCCGGCGATTGCCGTCGATGCTGATGTGCTTTACGTCGACTCCGGGCAGTTGATCACCTCGGCCGGCAGCGCCGCCGGAATCGATGCCTGCCTGCATCTGGTGGCGCGGGACTTCGGCACGCAAGTCGCCAACTCGGTGGCGCGGCGCCTGGTGATGTCGCCGCAACGCACCGGCGGTCAGGCGCAGTTCATTCCGACCCCGGTCAGCCCGACGCCGCGCAATGATCTGTCGCGGGTGATGCAGTGGGCGCGCGAGCGTTTGCATGAACCGCTGGAGGTGCGTGATCTGGCCAGTGAAGCGGCGATGAGTGAGCGCACGTTTCTGCGGCGGTTTACCGAGGCCAGCGGGCAGTCGCCGAAGGCGTGGTTGCAGCACGAACGGTTGGCGCGGGCGCGGGAGTTGTTGGAGAGTACGCCGCATAACACCGAGCAGATTGCCGAGCGTTGCGGTTATCGGTCGGTGGAGAGTTTTCGTGTGGCGTTTCGCGGCGTGGTAGGTGTGCCGCCGTCGGTGTATCGGGAGCGGTTTGGGCGGGGCGTGAGGGTTGAATCCTGAGGTGATTTTGAAGGCGCCTTCGCGAGCAGGCTCGCTCCCACAGTTTGGAATGCGTTCCCCCTGTGGGAGCGAGCCTGCTCGCGAAGGCGCGCAGTCAAACGCAGCATCATTTAGACATCAGCCACAAGGCTACAGCGCCTTGCGCCTTTGCCTACAACTACGCCAGAATCCGCCGGCTTGTGCGGCTTGGGGGCTGCCGGTAACTTGGTTCGCGTCACTGAATGTTCAGTGATCGGGTTTAGTCGCTCGGTTTCATCTCTAGCTTGCAAGCAGTTATTCAGTCTGGCATTTCCATGCCTGCACTCAATGGCGGCTATGCGTAGGGCGCTTTCGAGCGCGCCGGTTTAGCTAGGAGTCCGGTCGACTAACCTGCGTATAGCTGCCACCCAATGTTTAGTCGCAAACGGTGTCAGCCTCATTGAGGTTTCCTAGCATATGTTCAAAATCACGCCAAATCCGCCCGAAACAGACGCGGAAATCGATCCAAATCCAACGTCCCCCCTATTCCACACCGGGTTCCAGAAAACTCCACGAAGCCACCGAACGCGCCCTCGATCACTATCTGAAACCCACACCGCCTTCACCACCACGCAAACCCAGCACCATGTTCCTCGTCGACCCGAACACCGGCGCCGAAGACCTCATGGCCCATGCCTGCGAATCCATGGCCTCGGCCAGCATCATGCTCAGCGACTTCGCCGCCCTGCTCGACTCGCCCTACCGCAACACCGTGCTCGGCATCCAGCAAGTGGTCATGCTCGGCGAACTCGCGGTCAACCGCGCCCTCGACAAAATCGACCCCGCCCTGAGGCAATAAACATGTCCAACAAAACCGATGCACAAGTCGTCGCAGCACTGGTGGCCATGGGCTTCAACGAACGGGACGGACGCTGGGCACAAAACGCCTGCCTGGTGCTCTTCGAAAGCGAACGCGAATCCATCGTCGCCTCCGCCGTCACCGCCCTTCCCCAACTCGATGAACTGGAAATCGACGCCGTCCTGCCCGCACTGCGCCGCGTAACCCGCCGGTTCCCCTCACTGCAAAAAACCGTGGCCGACACACTGGCAGAAATGGCCCACGCAGCCTGATTGACCGCGTGATCGTTCTTCGCGAGCAGGCTCGCTCCCACACTAGATCTGCGGTGGCTCATGGAATTTGAGTACGCCGCCGATCCAATGTGGGACCGAGCCTGCTCGCGAAAGCGTTCTTTCTGCATCGGACGCGTGAGTCACGAAGCTCGAAAATCCGCGAGGATAAAGGGTGTGTGGTCACGCAAGTAAACGTCGACATCGTCCAGCGAGTGCAACGCTTCACTGGATGACTCCACGCGCTCTTCATCGTCATGACGAATGACCGTGACGAAAAAGGTTTCTTCCTGTCGGACCAACGTCGCACTGCGTTTGACCGGCCGCCCATCTTCCTGAGCAAAGGACATCGCACGTACCGTTTCATTTTGCAAAGCTTCAGACACGTCTGCTTTGAGGGCCTTGCGCTTGGCGAGCAGTTCTTTCGCGACTATCCAGCTGCCGACTGCAACGGCAGCGGAAACGAAATACATGTAGTTGTAATTCGATCCTCTGCGCGAGGCATGCCTCTCCACCAGCCAATCGGCAACTTGTGAAACCCACTGCCACACATCCATCGCATTTATTCCCAAGCGTAAAAAAGACCCGGTTTCAATCCTCCCGCGTCAGCACTTCCAACAACTCAATCTCAAACACCAGATTCGAATTCGGCGGAATCTTGCCCATCGTCCGCTCGCCATACCCCAAATGCGCCGGCACCAGCAATTTGCGCTTGCCCCCCACCTGCATCCCCATCAAGCCCTGATCCCAACCCTTGATCACCCGCCCGGTGCCAATCACGCACTGGAAAGGTTTGCCTCGGCTGTAGGAAGAATCGAACTCGCTGCCGTCTTCCAGCCATCCGGTGTATTGGGTGGTGATCAGCGCACCTTTGACGGCGGCTTTGCCTTCGCCGGCCTGAAGATCGATTACCTGCAGTTCATCATTCATAACATTCACTCTATTGTTCAGCCGGCCGCCGTTTTCCCAGAAATGCCGGGGATTGGCAACCTGCCAGCGCAGATCAACATGGTATCCGAACCGAGTAATGAAGCATTAACATAGCCAACCGCCACTACCCCACGGATCGACTCGCCATGCTGGCAGCGCCCTAATGACTCTGTTCTGGATCAGCCTTGCCGTGGGCGCGATCATGCTCGCCGTCATCGCCCTGCTGCTGTGGCGCGAACGCGGTTTGCGCAGGCAGCTCGCGCAGTACCGTGATCTGCTGAGACGGGCCGCCGATGGCCAACACATTCAGCAGGACGGCGACGTCGAGCGTTTCAAGCGTAGCCAGTACTTTGCGCGTATCGGCACTTGGGATTGGGAAGTCGACACGGATCGGCTGTACTGGTCAGATGCGATTTACGGCATGTTCGGGTTCAAGATCGGCGAAATCACCCCGTCCTATGCGTTGTTCTGTTCCTGCGTCCATCCGGACGACCGCACCAAGGTGCGCGAAGGCGAACTGCGCTGCCTGGAGACTGGCGAAAACCACGATGAGGAGTACCGCGTGGTCTGGCCCGACGGCACGATTCGCTGGCTGCGGGAAACCGGCAACGTTGTACGCAACGACCACGACGCGGTGGTGAAAATGATGGGCGTGGTGCGCGACATCACCGAAGAAAAAGCCTCGGCCAGCTACCTGCAACACCTCGCCCACTTCGATCCGCTGACCGGCCTGCCCAATCGCCTGGTGCTGGAGCAACGCTTGTCGGAAGCGCTGGATCACGCGCGGCAGTCCGAGACACGCGTCGCACTGGTGTTCGTCGACCTCAACGGTTTCAAAACCATCAACGACCGCTACGGCCATGCCGCCGGCGACCGCGTGCTGGTCACTATGGGCACGCGGCTGAAACGCATCCTGCGCGCTACCGATACCGTCGCGCGCATTGGCGGCGATGAGTTCGTGGTGATCCTGCAAGGCCTGTCGCCGAGCCTGAGTTTGCAGGACGAAGCGCGCAGCATCTGCCAGAAAATCTTCATCGAACTGTCGCCCCCGATCAGCATCGGCAACGACCAGCGCCACATCGGCACCAGCCTCGGGGTGGCGGTGTTTCCGGACCATGCGACGGCGATGGATCGCTTGCTGCACGTCGCAGATCTGGCGATGTATGAGGCCAAGCGCAGTGGCAATAATCAGTATCGGTTGGGGGGTGGGCAGGTGATGAATCACGTTCGGGTCGAGTAGCTCGATCAGTCCGCAGGCAGGCCAAACGGAACGCCATTGAAGGTATGCGTGCAGCAACGGCAATGAGGCTTCATCTCTTCGACACTCAGCTGCGGATTGACGATTTGCAGCTGCTTTTGCTCATCGACGAAGAGGCCGTTGAAGTAGGCCGACTCGCCCAGTCGCACAATGTCCTTGCGATCGTCTTCGTGGATGGCAACCATCCAGAAAACCGGTTCTGGCCGATCAAGGCGAGATACCGCTTCGCTGAAAATCTCATCCCAATGACCGCCGACGCGGGATAACAGAAAACGAAACAACGGCGTGTAGTCGTAGCCGTGGTGTTTGATGCCATGCATAGAGCCGCGCGTGGCCTCGCTGTGGCTTTGCGCTTTGGTGTTTCGTTGATCACGGTAGTGCCCGCCTGGGTTGTTGCGCCAGACGTTATGGGCGGTGGTGTTTTCTTTGCGATACAGCGGTTTCTTTTCCAACCTGTTGCTCCTGACTTCCCGACATCCAAAACGCCCCAAGGGTTTTACCCGAACGGCGCTCGATTGCAATCAACCGTCCATGGCTGATTATTGCCGGAGATTTAACGCGGGACCGGCTTCATCTCGACAATCGTCCCGTTGGTGATCATCACCATGACGTACTGGTCATTGATCTGTACCCATTGCGCCTGATCAACAGGTTTTTTCAGGCCCTTGGTTTTCCAGTCGATGGCTTTTTCACTGCGCTGATAAATATCCGGCGCCCGATCATTGACCTTCAATTCGCGGTCGCTGACCGGGGATTGCACGGCCTGTTCATTTGAGGTTTGCGCCGCTTGAACAAGTGGGCTGATCCCGGCAATGCCGGCAACGAGGGCCAGGCTGGCGATTAGGGTTTTGCTGTTCATCGGTGAACCTCCTGAATTGTGTAGTACCTCAACTCCGACTGCGTGGGGCGGGAATCATTCCTTTTTTGCCAGGGGTGGGTGCTAGAGGAAATCAAGAGCCCCTCACCCTAGCCCTCTCCCGGAGGGAGAGGGGACTGACCGAGGTGTTTGGCAGAAGTGTGCCGACGTGCGATACCGAGTCGAATGCAAGTTTCAAAACCAACCGAAATCGGCTCCCTCTCCCTCGGGAGAGGGCTGGGGTGGCGAAACCATAAACAGCCGTTACAGCAGCAATGGATTTGTACCCAAAAAACCCCATTGATCCACTTTGCACATCAATCCATGCCAACAATGCAATTAACATCCGGTTACACCTGCGCCACCATCCACCTCAATAAAAACCGTGCGCCGCCCTCCCGTCGCGCACGTCATAAAAGCGGTGGAGTACTTTTCTATGACAGCCTCAATCCCTCACAACGGCTCGCGGGCCGGTGCCATTTTCCGGGTGACCTCGGGCAACTTCCTCGAACAATTCGACTTCTTCCTCTTCGGCTTCTACGCCACGCAGATCGCGGCGGTGTTCTTTCCGGCGAGCAGTGAATTCGCCTCTCTGATGATGACCTTTGCGGTGTTCGGCGCAGGCTTCTTGATGCGTCCGCTCGGCGCCATTGTGCTCGGTGCGTACATCGATGATGTCGGTCGGCGCAAAGGGTTGATCGTCACGCTGTCGATCATGGCCAGCGGCACGATCCTGATTGTGCTGGTGCCCGGATACGAAAGCATCGGCCTGTTTGCGCCGGCACTGGTGTTGATCGGGCGCTTGCTGCAAGGCTTCTCGGCCGGGGCGGAATTGGGCGGTGTGTCGGTGTATCTCGCCGAGATCGCCACGCCGGGCCGCAAAGGTTTCTTCACCGCTTGGCAGTCGGCCAGTCAGCAAGTGGCGATCATCGTCGCCGCCGCGTTGGGCTACGCCTTGAACGCGTGGATGGCGCCGGATGTGGTGGCCGATTGGGGCTGGCGGATTCCGTTTTTCGTCGGCTGCATGATCGTCCCGTTCATCTTTTTCCTGCGCCGTAACTTGGCGGAAACCGAAGAGTTCGCCGCACGCAAACACCGCCCAAGCATGGGCGAAGTGTTCCGCACCCTCGGCCAGAACTGGGGCGTGGTACTCGGCGGCATGTTGATGGTCGCGCTGACCACTACCGCGTTTTACCTGATCACCGTGTACGCGCCGACCTTCGGTAAAACCGTGCTGCACCTGAGCACGTCCGACGCGCTGTTGGTGACGCTGCTGGTCGGTGTGTCGAACTTCTTCTGGTTGCCGATTGGCGGCCTGTTGTCCGACCGTATCGGCCGTCGTCCGGTGCTGATCGCCATGTCGCTGCTGGCCCTGGCCACGACTTATCCGGCGCTGTCGTACCTGGTGCAGGCGCCGAGCTTCAGCCACATGCTGCTGTCGCTCTTGTGGCTGTCGTTTATCTACGGCTTGTACAACGGCGCAATGATTCCGGCGCTCACCGAGATCATGCCGGTGGAAGTGCGGGTTGCCGGTTTCTCCCTCGCGTATAGCCTGGCCACGGCAATTTTCGGCGGTTTCACCCCGGCGATGTCGACCTTCCTGATTCAGTACACCGGCGACAAAGCCGCGCCGGGTTACTGGATGAGTATCGGTGCGCTATGTGCCTTGTGCGCCACTCTTTATCTGTACCGCCGTGCCGGTGGTCGTCTGCAACCTGTCGCGGCCTGAGGAAAACTCGCCATGAAAAAACTGTTTACTGTCACCGCCCTGCTCGCCGGTCTCGCGTTCAACCTCGCGGCCCAGGCCGAAGAATTGAGCGTGATGACCTCCGGCGGCTTCACCGCCGCCTACAAAATCCTCGGCCCGAAATTCGCCGCCGCCTCCGGCAACACACTGACCACCAGCCTCGGTCCGTCGATGGGCAAAGCACCCGAGGCGATCCCCAATCGCCTCGCGCGCGGTGAACACGCCGACGTGGTGATCATGGTCGGCTATGCCCTCGATGACTTGATCAAGCAAGGCAAGGTCGACCCAGCCTCGCGCGTTGAACTGGCGGATTCGCGGATCGGCCTGGTGGTGCGCGAAGGCGCACCGAAACCGGACATCAGCAGCGTCGACGGCCTTAAGAAAACCCTGCTCGACGCACAATCGGTGGCCTACTCAGACAGCGCCAGCGGCGTCTACATCGAGCAGCAGTTGTTCAAGAAACTGGGCATCGAAGATCAGCTGAAACCGAAGGCCAAGATGATTGCGAAAATCCCCGTGGGTTCAGTGGTTGCCACCGGCGACTATCAACTGGGCTTCCAGCAGGTCAGCGAATTGCTGCCGGTGCCGGGTGTGAGTTTCGTCGCGAAGATTCCGGAATCGGTGCAGTCGGTGACGCGTTTTGCCGCTGGGATTCCGGTCGGCGCACAGCATCCGCAAGAAGCCAAAGCGCTGCTCGCTTACCTCGCCGCGCCGGCCGCGCAAGCAGACGTGCAGGCCACCGGACTGGATTCGGTCAAGCGCTGACAATCGGCGGCTGGACCTTCATTTCCACCACCAGCCGCTCCAGTTCCAATGCCGCCGGGGTCAGCGTACGACCCCGGCGTTTGATGATGCCGACACTGCGCATCACTTGCGGATCGGTCAGCGGCACCCGCGTCAGGATCGGATGATCCGGCCCAGGCATCGCCATGAGCGGCACCGCCGCCACCCCCAACCCCGCCTCCACCAAACCGATCATCGTTGTCACATGCCGGGTTTCGCAGACGCTCGAACGCTGCGGCACCACCGTGCTCAACGCCTGGTCGAGCAGAAAGCGGTTGCCGGAGGTCTTGTCCAGCGAGATGTAATCCTGCTGATAAAACTCATCCCACGTCACGCTACTGCGCCCGGCCAACAAATGATCGCGGCGACAAGCGACGACGTAGCACTCCTGCACAAGCGGTTCGAACTCGACTTTGGCATCCTGCGTGCCGAGAAAACTCAAGCCGAAATCCGCCTCGCCATTGACCACCGCACTCAAGACATCGTGCGCACTGGAGTCGAGCACTTTGACTTTGATCCGTGGAAATTGCTGGTGATAGCGCGCGATCACGCGGGGCATGAAGTAGTACGCCGCCGAAGGCACACAAGCAACGGTGACATGGCCCAAACGGGTCGATGCGACTTCGCTGATGCCCAATAACGCAACGTCGAGATCATCGAGCAAACGCTCGACACTGGGCATGAATCCGCGCCCGGCCTGGGTCAGGCTGACCTTGCGTGTGGTGCGTTCGAAGAGTTTTACGCCGAGGGCGTCTTCAAGCTTTTCAATGCGCCGGCTCAAGGCCGGTTGCGAGAGGCGCACGGTGTCGGCGGCCTTGCGGAAGCTGCCCTGCTCGACCACGGCGCGAAAAGCTTGCAGGTCGTTGAGGTCGAAGTTGATGGCCATGGCGGGACTCGGGAGATTGATTCGCTTAGGCTATAAATGTAACCAATTGATGCAATTTATTACAGACCACATGAAGATCCCCTGTAGGAGCTGCCGCAGGCTGCGATCTTTTGATCTTGATTCTTCGAAGGCAAAAGCAAGATCAAAAGATCGCAGCCTCGTTGCACTCGACAGCTCCTACAGGGGATCTTCGGTGGATGAAAAGTCGCTGTAGCCCTTATCCTTGTCACCCCCGCCGTACCGTTGTCAGGAGTAACCCCCCATGCCCCATGAAGGCAATCTGTTGCAAGCCGCTGTCGTCTTTCTGTTCGCGGCCGTGCTCACCGTGCCTTTGGCCAAACGTCTGCAACTGGGCGCCGTGCTCGGTTATCTGTTTGCCGGGGTGATCATCGGTCCTTCAGTGCTGGGCCTGATCGGCAACCCGCAAAGCGTCGCGCATATTTCCGAACTGGGCGTGGTGTTGCTGTTGTTCATCATCGGCCTTGAGCTGTCGCCGCGACGTTTGTGGGTGATGCGCAAATCGGTGTTCGGCGTTGGTCTGGCGCAGGTGTTGCTGACGGCTTCGGTGATCGGCGTGCTGGCGCTGTCGGTGTTTGGCCAACCGCTGAACAGTGCGATCGTGCTCGGCCTCGGTCTGGCCCTTTCCTCGACGGCATTCGGTCTGCAAAGTCTGGCCGAGCGCAAGGAACTGACCAGCCCCCATGGGCGGTTGGCGTTTGCGATTCTGTTGTTTCAGGACATCGCCGCGATCCCGTTGATCGCACTGGTGCCGATGCTGGCGGGTGGTGCTCACGACACCAGTAACGCGGAAAGCCTGAACCATGCGTTGCAGGTGCTCGGCGGTATCGCCGTGGTCGTGGTTGGTGGGCGTTATCTGTTGCGTCCGGTATTTCGCGTGGTGGCGAAAACCGGTCTGCCGGAAGTGTCGACGGCCACGGCGTTGCTGGTGGTGATCGGCACGGCGTGGTTGATGGATCTGGTCGGTGTGTCGATGGCGCTGGGCGCGTTTCTTGCCGGGTTGCTGTTGGCGGATTCGGAATATCGCCATGAACTGGAAGCGCAGATCGAGCCGTTCAAAGGTTTGCTGCTCGGGCTGTTTTTCATCAGCGTCGGCATGGGCGCCAACCTCAGCCTGCTGCTGAGTGCGCCGATCACCGTGCTGGGGCTGACGCTGCTGTTGATCGGGCTGAAATTGCCGCTGCTGTTCGTCGTCGGGCGTCTGGCTGGTGGCTTGAACAAGGTCAGTGCGATTCGCCTCGGTATCGTCTTGGCGGCCGGTGGTGAATTCGCTTTTGTGGTGTTCAAGATCGGTCGCGACCAGGGCCTGTTCGAACCGCGTTTGTATGACTTGCTGGTGTTGACCATCACCCTGTCGATGGCGGTGACGCCGTTGTTGCTGCTGATCTGCGCGCGGCTGGTCAGCCCAAAAGTGCAGCCGGTGGAAGTGCCGGAAAAATACCGTGAGATCGACACTGACACGCCACGCGTGGTGATCGCCGGCATGGGCCGGATGGGCCAGATCGTCGCGCGGATTCTGCGTGCGCAGAACATCAAATTCGTCGCGCTGGACACCTCGGTGGAAACCATTGAACTGTCGCGCAGTTTTGGCGGTGTGCCGGTGTTCTACGGCGACCCGATGCGCCCGGAAATCCTCAATGCGGCCAAGGTCGGTGAGGCGGAATATTTCGTGATTGCCACGGATGATCCGGAGACCAATATCAAGACCGCCGAGGTGGTGCGCAAGCTGTATCCGCACATGAAGATCATCGCGCGGGCGCGTAACCGTCAGCACGTGCACCGTTTGGTCGATGTTGGCGCGGAGGCGATTCGTGAGACGTATTACTCAAGTCTGGAGATGAGTCGGCGCACGTTGGTCGGGCTCGGTCTCACCCAGGCTCAGGCCGATGCGCGGATCAAGCGCTTCAAGCACCACGACGAACAGGTGCTGGAGGCGCAGCACGCGATCTACGACGACGCGGCGAAAGTCCTGCAAACCGCCCAGGAAGCCCGGGCGGAACTGGCGCGGTTGTTCGAATCGGACCAGCTAGAAGAAGAATCCCGCAACACCTGAGCCACACCCGATTGTTCCCACGCTCCGCGTGGGAATACAGCCCGGGACGCTCTGCGTTCCAATTCGCAAGCTGGAACGCGGAGCGTCCCTTGAGGCATTCCCACGCGGAGCGTGGGAACGATCATCTTGCCAAGGTCAGGCCAGTTCCAGTTCCAACGCTTGCTTGACCGGCGCGACTTCAAAGCGGTCCGCCAGAAACGGCGTGATATCCAGCGGCAACGGCTCATCGTTGACCAGTTTGTCCAGCAGCACACCGGTAATCGCCGAGGTCAGAATGCCGGTGCGGAAGTGTCCGCAGGCATTCAAATACCCTTCCACCCCACGCATCGGTCCGAGAATCGGCAACTCATCCGGCGAGCCCGGACGCAAACCCGCCCAGGTGCGTTTCAGATTGACGTCCTTGAGTTCCGGCAGGCAGCGCACCGCGCCCTGCACCAGCCCGGCGATTTCCGGGTAGGTGGTGGTGACGTCGAAGCCCTTATCTTCGGTGGTGCTGCCGATCAGGATCTCGCCGTTGTCCTTCTGCGCCACGTAGCAGTCGCTGGTGGTCAGGCAGCCGTTAAGGATTTTCGGCATGCGCTCGGTCAGCAGAATCTGGCCCTTTACCGGTTTCACCGGGATACGAATACCCGTCGCCCATTCACTCAAGTCCGCCGCCCAGGCACCACCGGCGTTGATCAGCGTCTTGCAGTGGAACACGCCCTCCTCGGCCGTCTGCACACCGGTGACGCGACTGCCGTGATGCAACACACCGGTGACGTTGGTGTTGACGAAGATGTCGACGCCGTTCTGCCGTGCACCTTCCATGTAGGCATCGGCGAGGCGGAACGGGCTGACCTGGTGATCGCAGAGAAACTCCAGTGCCCCGCGTGCTTCGTGGCTGACGCTCGGTTCAGACTCGCGTAGCGCCGCCTGATCGAGCCAGCGCACCTGATCGGCCAAGTGCGGAATGCAGCCGACGATGTGCTCGGCGTAGAGCCGGTCTTCATCGTCGTAAATGACGAATTTCAACCCGGTCTTTTCGAACTTGAAATCCATCCCATGGTTGTCTTTCAGCTCACGGTGCAGCGCCGGGTACAGCGCGTTGGACTGCAGGGCGAAATCGAAGAATGACTCCGGCAGAATGTGCGGCGTGCTTGCGTCCACTGCCACCGCCGCGCCCTGGGTTTCGCGCTTGCGGTTGGCCGACATCATGCGGAAGAAAATCACCCCGCAGCCGAGGCCGACCGACTCACCGATCGCCCACAAACCGCCGGCCGACGCACGGGTGGCGTTGCCCGGGCGCTTGGCATCGATCAGCGCCACTTTGAGGTTTTTGCGCTTGGACAATTGATAGGCGCAGGACGCCCCGATCACGCCGCCGCCGGCAATGATCACGTCGTAGAACTTACTCATGGGTAGCGGCCTCCGTGCCGACAGACTGGAACGCGGAAAAAGGAATCGGATCAATCGGAAAACGCGGACGCAACCAACCGACGTCCTTGCGCCCGGTAGCCTGACGCAAGCGATCGCTGCAGTAGCCGACGCACATGCGCCCCTGGCAATCGCCCATGCTTACGCGGGTGCGCATTTTCAGGCTGGCGATGTCTTGCACGCCTTGCTCCAGCGCCAGGTCGATGTCAGCGCGGGTCGCGTGTTCGCAACGGCAGATCACCGTGTCAGCGGCAGGCAATGCGGTCTGGCCGACGCCGCGTTCGGTGTAGCGATCCACAGCAGCGCGAAAGCGCACGATGGCTTTGAGTTTGCTCAAGTAACGGTCGCGGCGCACACGCGCCAATTCCTCTTCGAGCACGCCGCGTTGCAGGAGAATCGAGGTTGCGGCGATCTTGCCGGCGAGCATCGCCGCTTCACCGCCGCGAATCCCGCCCATGTCACCGGCCAAGTGCACGTGGGGTTCGTTACTTTGCTGCCAGACGTTCGCGTTGGCGCGCAGATAACCGTCATCGCTGAAGCCGTGATCCAGGCCCATCTGCTGGCTCAGTTGGGTGCGCGGAATAAAGCCATAACCGACCGCGAGGGTCTTGGCTTCGAAACGCTCGACGCGGCTCATGTCCGGTTCCCACGTGGCCGAGTACGGCGCGACGCTGACGCTTTTCAGCTCGCCCTCACCATGCGCCTCGACCACGCCCCAGCCGTAGTTCATCGGGATGCCGTGCAGTTTCAGGTAGGCGAGCATGCTCAAACCATCGAGAAACAATTGCGGCTTGTTCAGCAGCGCCAGACTTTCGCGGGCAATCTTGCCGAACGCGCAAGCCTCATACACGCCCGCGACGCTGACGCCCGACGCATGCAACTGCGTCGCCACCAGCGGCAGCAACGGCCCGGTGCCGGCGATGATCACCGGCCCTTGCGGCTTGACCACGCCACTTTTGATTTGCAGTTGCAGACCGCCGAGCATGATCACCCCCGGCAACGTCCAGCCCGGAAACGGCACGCTGCGTTCGTGGCAACCGGCAGCCAGGAGCAATTGCGGATACTCGATCTCGTGCAATTGCTCATCGCCATCCAGCACTACCAATGCACGAGTACCTTCGGCGCCGACCACACGATGGTTGAGGCGTACATCGATCAGCCCGGCCTGTTCCTGAAAATCACCGTGCAGTTTGCCCAGCGCTTCGGAGTAGCGCGGGCCGAGATAATCCAGCTGCACGCCGTCACGCAGCGGCCCGCGATAGACCACACCGCCAAGGCGTGAAGCTTCTTCGAGCAAGGTGCAACGCACCCCGTGGCGCGCCAGTTCGATGGCCGCCGCCATCCCCGCCGGGCCGCCGCCGACGATGACCGGTTGCAGGCTCATACGACCACCTCCTGCGCGGTGATGCGGTTGACCTGGGTTTCAATCTGCATGCCGTCACGCACCACAGTCTGGCAGGCACGGCGTTTGTGCCGGCCGTTGATTTTCACCAGGCAGCACTGGCACACGCCCATGCCGCAATAGGCGCCGGTGATCTGGTCGTGATCGTTGCGGGCAATCTGGCGAACGCCGAGGGACTGGATAACGCTGAGGACGGTTTCGCCGATGGCGGCGGTGACCGCTTGACCGTTGATGTGGACGGTCATGTCCGCCTGCGCCAACGGCTGGATATCGAAGGTTCTTTCTTGGCAGTGCATTGCTATGTTCATCCGTGAGAGTTCGGTTGAGGTGGTGTCAGCTCCTTGCTGCACTACACCGGGTCGACGCGTTTATTGTGGCTGTGAGGGGCGTCGACGCAGCTACTTCGTCAGCGCAACAAGGTGCGCGTGAAGCACTGTAGTTCATGCCTCAGCAAAGGCCTGGATCATTTACGTTAGGCGATATCGCCCGGCGAAATATTGATCCAAGCCAGTGAAAGCGGCTGGATTGTCAAACGATCAATTGGAGAAGACGTACTGCCCTTTGATCTTCCTTGTACCGACCAAAGCGAGGTCCGGAAACAGCAGCGATTTGACCCAGGCGGCGTAGAACACCATGGCCAGAATGAACGCCACGCCGAGCAGAGTCGACACGGGTTCTTCACTGAAGCCGTAGAATTCACGAGGAATCTGGCTGATCGTGAAGGTGACATAGATTGTGTAAATCACCGCGATGCCCTTGTAAAAGCCCCACGCAAACAAGAGCGGAATCACGCCAATAATCAAGACCATGGTCAATGCCATAGCGATGCCACCGTCATTGATTTGAAGCAGCCCGGCTATCGCCCCGAGAAGTCCCCAGATACCCATCAGTGCGACCAGAATGTTGACTTTAACGGCGTGTCGTTTTCTCAGGGCGGGATCCGGATGCGCCCCGATCCAGCCCGCCAGCACTCGATCCTTGACCTTGCCACCCGAAAACGCCTTGAAGGTTTCGGCCCTGGAATGCCCGCTATCGAGCATTTCGACGACTTTTCGTTTGATTGCTTGCTTGTTCAACGTATTCATCCTTAAACGTGCGCGCAACGGCCGCCCCGTTGCCGACGCGGATTTTCCCCTTGTTGCCCGTCAGAAAGCAAAAAGCCGCTTCCACCCGAAGGTGGAAACGGCCGAGGCATGGGCCTCAATGGAGCAATCAGTGCACGAACAGGGCGATCAGGATGATGATCGGGATCGGTACGCCGAGGAAAAACAGCAGTAATGAGCGCATGGTGATGCTCCTTGTTTAACGGACTGGAGTGGTCGTGGTGTAGGTGTCGACTTCTACGTACTCGACGGCATCCCGACGACGACCGCCGTAAGTAGCCGCGAGGCTGGCGAAGAACGCACCGGCCAACAGCGAAATGAACATCCACAGCGAGGTCAAGGCAGCGACTTTCGCAGCGGTGTCGGCGGCTTGTTGAGCTTTGACTTTGGCGTCGGCGAGGGCTTTCTGAGTGCGCGCATAAATCTCGTCAACGCGACGTTCGGCATCGGCCTGAGTCAGGTTGGTACGTTGCGCGACCAGTTGTGCGAGGTAAGTACGGTCTTCAGCACTCAGCTGACCGTTGGCCAGGCTTTGCGCAAAGATGCGGGCCACAGCGCCATGAGCGGCGTCATCGCTGACAGAGGCCGGACGGTCATCGCGGAACAGGCTGTCAATGTAGTAGCCGTACTGGTTGCTGTCGGTGTTGGCCGCCGCAGAACCGGCTGCTTGAGTCATGGCGCTGGCAGCACCGCCAGCCACACTGGCACCGGCCTGCACACCACCACTGATCACGCTGCTGACCGATCCGACCACCAGCACTGCAGTGACCAATGTAGCCACACACCAGGCCAGGAAGCCGTGCGCGGTGTCGCGGAAATACACCTCGTCACCGTGCATGTTCGCCCACTTCACCCGCAAGCGACCGGCGATATAACCGCCCATGCCGGAAGCGATGATTTGCGTCAGCGCCAGCCAGACAATCGTTGAAATGCCCAGGCCCTTGGCGCTGACGCCCTCTCCGGCCCACGGTGAAACGGCAGAGAAACCCAAACCGAACCCGAGCAGGACCAAAATCATCGACAGGGCAGCGGCAGCCGCGGCACCTGCGAAAATCGCGCCCCAGGACACGCCCGAAACGCTGCTCGACTCTTCAACGGCAGGATAAAACCCATCAGAAGATCTATTCATTGTTGTTCTGCTCCAGGCATGAAAAATGGTGTTACAACTCGTCAGCAGAGGAATTGCAGTGACCGTGCCATTCGCGAAAATTAAATAAAATTTTTAATTTCAATAAGTTAGAAAGAATGAACTTACGCAAACCTTGCAAATTGCAATAATTGCCGGATAACAGCGGGTTTTATGCATTGGCCTCAAGTATCAATAGCGCTCCAAATCTGCGTTTGTGACAGGTCAACATGAAAGTTAATTTAAAGCGCCAGCGGATTTTCTTGGCAAAATGCTGCCATTCCGTTTGAACCGATCAGCAGGCCTGCCTATGACTCGTATCTTGACCATCGAAGACGACGCCGTGACGGCTCGGGAAATCGTCGCCGAACTGAGCAGCCACGGGCTGGAAGTCGACTGGGTCGACAATGGCCGCGAAGGGCTCGACCGCGCCGTGAGCGGCAACTACGACCTGATCACCCTCGACCGCATGCTGCCCGAACTCGATGGCTTGGCCATCGTCACCACGCTGCGTACCATGGGCGTGGCCACGCCGATTCTGATGATCAGCGCCCTCTCCGATGTCGACGAGCGCGTACGCGGCTTGCGCGCCGGCGGTGATGATTACCTGACCAAACCGTTCGCCACCGACGAGATGGCCGCACGGGTCGAAGTGTTGCTGCGTCGGCAGAACAGCGGCGCTACTCAGGCAACGACGCTGCAAGTGGCCGACCTCGAACTGGACTTGATCAGCCATGAAGCGCGCCGCGCCGAACAGGTGCTGACGCTGTTGCCGACTGAGTACAAGCTGCTCGAGTTCCTTATGCGCAACAGTGGCCAGATCCTTTCGCGGATGATGATTTTCGAAGAGGTCTGGGGCTATCACTTCGACCCCGGGACCAACCTGATCGACGTGCACATCGGCCGTCTGCGCAAGAAGATCGACGCCGCCGGCCATGTGCCGCTGATCCGCACGGTACGGGGCTCGGGTTATGTCATTGCCGAACCCGTCTGACGGCTGGCGCTCCTCCAGCAGCCGATTGCTGGCGCTGTACAGTTCGCTGTTCGTGGCCTGGAGCGCGATCCTCATGGGGGTCATGTATTACGAGGTCTCCGGCTACCTCGACAACCTCGCCAAACACTCGTTGATGCAACGTCAGCACCTGTTTTCGCACTTTCGCGGCGAACAACTGGAAGACGCCCTCGCCGCCAGCATGACCTTCGACATTCGCGGCATCGACGCCTATGGCCTGTTCGACGCCAACGGCGTTTACCTCGGTGGAGCGCTCCAGCAGATCCCCGAAGGCCTGCCGCTGGACGGCAAGATCCACATGCTTGCCGAATGCGCCGACTCCGATGACCCGACCCTGCCCAATGACAGCTGCGATGCGGTGGCCACACAAACCCGCGATGGGCGCTGGCTGGTGTTGCTGCGCGACAACGGCTCGCTGTTCGCCGTCACGCGGATCATTTTGCATGCGTTGTTCTGGGGCGTGTCGCTGACGATTCTGCCGGGCATTGCCGGTTGGCATTTACTGCGGCGTCGGCCGTTGCGGCGCATCCGGGCGATTCAGGCCAGCGCTCAGGCGATTGTTGCCGGCGACCTGACCCGGCGCCTGCCCCTGTCCAATCGCCGCGATGAACTGGACATGCTCGCGGCCATCGTCAATGCGATGCTGGAGCGCATCGAGCGCTTGATGAATGAAGTCAAAGGCGTCTGCGACAACATCGCCCATGATCTGCGCACGCCACTGACGCGCCTGCGCGCGCAGTTGTATCGCATGCAGCAGCAGGCTGGTGAAGGTTCGCAGGAAGCGGCGCAACTGGATCTGGTGCTCGCCGAAGCGGACACGCTGATGGCGCGGTTTCGCGGGTTGTTGCGGATTTCCGAGCTTGAGGATCGCCAGCGCCGTTCAGGTTTTGTCGAGCTCGATCCAGTGCAATTGCTGGAAGAACTGCACGAGTTTTATTTGCCATTGGCCGAGGAAGGCGAGCTGCGTTTCGAGCTGAACATGCCGGAGACCCTGCCGCCGCTCAATGGTGATCGGGCGTTGCTGTTCGAGGCCTTGGCCAATCTGCTGAGCAACTCGATCAAGTTCACGCCACCGGGCGGCACGGTGATGTTGCGTGGGGTGAACGCCGGTGGGCAGACGCGGATTGAGGTGCACGACTCAGGGCCGGGGATTCCCGAGGCTGAGCGTGAGGCGGTGTTCCAGCGCTTCTATCGCGCCGAGGGTGGGCAGCCGCAGGGTGGCTTTGGCCTCGGATTGTCGATTGTGGCGGCGATTGTCAGCTTGCATGGCTTCAGTCTTGAAGTCGGCAGCAGTGATCTGGGCGGGGCGAAACTGCTGCTCGATTGCCGGCAGAGCCTGATCAAAAACTCCTGATTACTGACATGATCGTTCCCACGCTCTGCGTGGGAATGCCTCAAGGGACGCTCCGCGTTCCAGCTTGCGAAAGGGACGCGGAGCGTCCCGGGCTGCATTCCCACGCAGAGCGTGGGAACGATCATCAACTCAGGTTGGGTAATTGGCTCGGAGTGCCTCGAGGCCACCCTGATAGATGCCGTTAAACAACGCCACCACTTCCTCATCACTCACGCCTTTGGCGTTGAAACGACCCGACCACGTCACCCGTGCACCCTGCCCTTGGGCCTCAACCTTGATCGTCGCCAGGTAATCAGTCGCCGGGAACGGTGCCTGTTCGATCGAATAGCTGTAAGTCTTCGCGGCGTTATCGAACGCTTGCAGTCGCTCGATTACCACAGCGCCGTCAGCGGTTTGCAGGGTGCGCACGCGGCCACCGTCGCTCAGCTCACTGTTGGGAATAAAGGGCAGCCAATCGGGCAGCGTGTTGAAGCCGCCGATCAATTGCCAGACCTGATCGGCCGAGGCCGGAATGTCGATGGTTGCGGATGCTGTTGGCATAAATAAACGTCTCTCCAGAATTCAGATAGTCAGGCTGTCGACCACGCCGCCATCGACGCGCAACGCGGCGCCGGTGGTGGCCGAGGACAGCGGCGAAGCAATGTAGGTCACCAGATGCGCGACCTCTTCGACATCCGCCACGCGCTGGATGATCGAGGTCGGGCGGGCCTTGCGCACAAAGGCGTCGGCTTCATCGCGCAGGTTGCGCCCGGATTCGGCGGCAGCCTCCTTGAGCATGTCTTCCAGGCCGTCGGTGAAGGTCGGCCCCGGCAGGATCGCATTGACCGTCACCCCGGTGCCAGCCAGACGTTTGGCCAGACCGTGGGACACCGCCAGATTGGCGCTTTTGGTGACGCCGTAGTTGATCATGTCGGCTGGCGTGGCCACGCCGGATTCCGAGGAAAGAAAGATCACCCGGCCCCAGCCCTGCTCGACCATCGCCGGCACGTAGTGCCGCGCCAAGCGCACGCCGGAAATCACATTGACCTCATAGAAGCGCGTCCACTCGCTGTCCGGCGTATCGAAGAAATCCACGTCATTAAAGATGCCGAGATTGTTCACCAGAATGTCCGCGCGCGGCTCAGCGGCGAAGAGTTTTTGCGCGCCCTCGGCCGTGCCCAGATCCGCAGTCAAACCACGCAACTGCGCCCCCGGCACTTTCTGCCGAATGCTCGCCAGCGCCTGCTCGACCTTGGCCGTGTCGCGGCCGATCACCACCACGGTGGCGCCGGATTCGGCCAGCGACTGGCTGATGCCCAGACCAATGCCGGCGGTGCTGCCGCTGACGATGGCCAGTTTTCCACTCAGATCAATCTTCATGCCTTCACCTCATCGATTGGCAATGGTGCACGTTCAGAAACCAGTCTGGCGTCGCGCATCGCCTGCCAGAAACCGGCAGGAATGATCGCCGACAACGCCGCGACATCTTCGGCGATACGACCGGGTTTGCTCGCGCCGGGAATCACTGCAGCGACCGCCGGATTGGCCAGCGAAAACTGTAGCGCGGCGGCTTTGATATCAACGTTGTAAGCGGCGGCGATGCGTTTGATCTGCTCGACCTTGGCGATGACTTCAGGGCTGGCCTGCTGGTATTCGAAGTGCGAGCCGCCGGCGAGAATGCCTGAGCTGTAAGGGCCACCGACAACGATTTCAACGTTCTGCGCCCGAGCCGCATCCATCAAGCGCTGCAGCGGGCGTTCGTGATCGAGCAGCGTGTAGCGACCGGCCAACAGGAAACCGTCCGGCTGCGCTTCGCTGAGATCAAGGGTCAGTTCGCACGGCTCGACTTTGTTCACGCCCAGGCCCCAGCCTTTGATTACGCCTTCTTCGCGCAAGCGGGTGAGCACTTTGAATGCGCCAGTGCGGGCCTGATTGAAGTACTCCAGCCATTGATCGCCGTAAAAATCCTGAGCGATGTCGTGCACCCAGACGATGTCGAGGCGATCGGTTTGCAGACGCTTGAGGCTGTCTTCGATCGAACGCATAGTCGCGTCGGCGCTGTAGTCGTTGACGATCTTGTTCGGCCGACCGTGCTCGAACACCCCGCTCTTCTCGCCGAGATCGCGGGCGGCGGCGTCTTCGATTTCATCGAGAATCACCCGGCCGACCTTGCTGCTCAGCACGTAGTCGTCGCGTTTGTACTGCTTCAGTGCTTCGCCGAGGCGGATCTCCGAAAGACCGGAGCCGTAGAACGGCGCGGTATCGAAGTAGCGCACGCCGGCATCCCACGCGGCGTGCACGGTGGCCTGCGCTTCTTCTTCGGGGATGGCGCGGAACATGTTGCCCAGTGGCGCGGTGCCGAAGCCCAGTTGACCGGGAAGTTTGTCTTTCAAGCTCATTGGATTGTCCTCATACGTTCTTGGTCGGCGTGACCGTTGAGCAGATCCTAGATTGCGACACCGAGACCGTCCAAGACATAATCTGCAGCACTTGAGTCCCTATAGGTCTGACATGATCGACATCCGCCAATTGCGCTACTTCGTTGTAGTCGCCGAGGAAGAACACGTCGGCCGCGCCGCCGAACGGCTGCATATTTCCCAGTCGCCGCTGAGCCGGCAGATCGCCCAGCTCGAAGAACGCCTGGGCCTGACGCTGTTCGAGCGCAGTCAGCAACGCATTCGCCTGACCCGTGATGGCCAGACCTTCCTCGCCGAAACCCGCGCCCTGCTCACCCACGCCAATCGCCTGGAATCCCTCGGCAAACGCCTGGGTCGTGGCGAAGAAGGCGGTTTGTGCATCGGCTATATCGAAAATGCTATGCACGCCGGCGTCTTGCCCAATGCCTTGCGCGTGTTACGCGCGGATCGTCCCAACGTACACGTCGCGTTGTACAACCTCAGCTCCGCCGAGCAATTGGAGGGCTTGCGACAGCGTAGTCTCGATATCGCGTTGGTGAGCGAGCCGCCGACCGATGACGATCCGGATCTGCTGAGTTTCCAGGTGCTCGATGACCCGATGCTGCTGGCGTTGCCGGAGCAGCATCGTTTGGCGCAGCAAGCGGCGTTGAGTCCCGAGGATCTGGCCGATCAGGAATGGATCGGCGTGCAGCCGCGTCAGGATGCCAAAGATGAGTTTGCCAGCGCCTGCATTCGCGCCGGCTTCACCCCGGATGTGCGCATGCAGGCGACCGAACCGTTTACCGCGCTGGGTCTGGTGGCGTCGGGGCTGGGGATTGCGATGATTCAAAAAGGCCTGAGCCATAACGCACCGCCGGGTGTGGTGCTGCGCGAACTGCCGTGGCTGACGTTGACCACGCCGTTGTGGGCGGCGTGGCACCGGATCAATCTGCGGCCATTGGTCGAGACCTTCCGCAAAGTCCTGACTGACGGTGAGATAGCCGCTGACTGACAGGGCCTCTTCGCGAGCAAGCTCGCTCCCACAGGAATTCGTGTCGTTCACAGAATTGAAATCTACCCCATAACCTGTGGGAGCGAGCCTGCTCGCGAAGGGGCCGGCACATCCAACATCGAATGTGACTGACCCAAAGCCTTCGCGAGCAGGCTCGCTCCTACAGGTTTTGCGGTGGATCTACACTCATCAGATCAGCATCCAGCCGTGAGTTGACCATGAGAATGTCCGCACAAATGACCGTCGTCGCGGTACTCGCCACCCTCGCCTACCTCGGCCTGGCGGTGTGGGGCATTGGTGGTGTGGCGATGTTCTTTTCCCACGGTTCGCTGGTGATCGTCGCATTGGCGACGGTGGCGATGGTGATTGCTTCGCTGTTCAGTGAGGTCAACCTGAGTGCTGGCGAGCGTGAAGACCGCGCCAATCGCTGGGTGATTCCGGCGTTCGGTGTGATCGGGCTGCTCAGTGGTTTTCTGCCGGCTTACTGCGACCGGGTGAATTTCTGGACGCTGGGCGGTGAAGGCGTGCGCTGGCTCGGCGCATTGCTGTTTATCGTCGGCGGCGTGCTGCGGTTGTGGCCGGTGTTTGTGCTGGGACGGCGTTTCAGCGGACTGGTGGCGATTCAACCGGGGCATCGGTTAGTCACCGATGGCATTTATCAACGGCTGCGCAATCCGAGTTATCTGGGGTTGTTGATCAATGCCGTGGGCTGGGCATTGGCGTTTCGTTCGGTGGTCGGGTTGATGCTGGCGGCGCTGACGTTGATCCCGTTGATTGCCCGGATTCACTCGGAAGAAGCCCTGCTGCGGGCGCAGTTTGGCGCGGAGTACGACGCTTATTGCGCACGGAGCTGGCGGTTGGTGCCGGGGGTTTACTGACCACAGGGCAACACTTAACCCTGTGGGAGCTGGCTTGCCAGCGATAGCGGTAGTTCAGTCAAATTTATAGTGACTGACAGGGCCTCATCGCTGGCAAGCCAGCTCCCACAGGGACTGTGTTGTGTCAGTTTTTTTGCAGGTGAAGTTTGCCGTCGTTGTCGACCTTGACCTGCACCGCACCATAACTGGCCAGCGTCGCATGGGCCGTTTCCAGCGGATGCTGATGCGTCGTGGTGATGATCATCAGCGGTGCACCGGCCGCTTCGGCAGCCTGAATACCGACGGTGGCGTCTTCAAAGATCAGGCAATCATGCGGCTCCAGGCCCAGTCGTTGGGCCGCCAGTAAATAGCCGGCCGGGTCGGGTTTACCCGCTTTGACGTCCTCAGCGGTAATCATCACCGCAGGCGTTGGAATCCCCGCCGCCGCCATGCGCCGCAACGCCAGATCCCGTGGCGCCGACGTCACCATCGCCCAGCGATTTTTGGGCAGGCTATTGAGAAATCTCGCCGCGCCGGGTATCTCGACAATGCCTTCGACGTCTTCGATTTCCGCCTCGGTGATGAACGCCGCTTGCGCCTCGGCATCCACCCCCGGCAGGTTCAGCCGGGTGATGGTGTCGATCGCGCGCACACCATGAATGGTCGGCAAAAACGTTTCCACATCGACGCCATGGCGCACGGCCCAGGCTGCCCAGATCCGCTCGGCGGCGGCGATGGAGTTAAGGACGGTGCCGTCCATGTCGAACAGAAACGCGCCGAACGCGCGATCGAAGACGTTATCGTGAGCAGACAAAAGATCGCATCCTTTGACAAGACTGGGCGGATTGGCCGGGCAATGTAGCATTTTTGCCCGGCGATTCGTCCCGGCATCTCAGTGCAGGCGCGGAGCCTTGGACTTGAACGCGCTATCCACGCAGTCGAGTAACTGGCCGATGGCCCACGGCTTCTTGATGAACGCCACCGGGTGTTTGACCCCCGACGTCTCCGGGGTTTCATAGCCGGACATGACCATGACCGGCTTGTCCGGCCAGCGTTCGCCGACCAGATTGGCCAACCCGGCGCCATTGATTTCGCCGGGCATGGTGATGTCGGTCAGCAGCAAGGCCACTTCCGGCGCGTGCTCTTCCAGATACAGCTTGGCGTCATCCGCGCTGGTACGTGGCTCGACTTTGAAACCTTCCTCCTGAAGAATTTCGCAGAGAAACTCCAGAATCAACGGATCATCCTCAACCACCAGAATCAATCCGTCAGGAAGGTGCGCGCTCGCCGTAGGTATTGGGCACATGGAACTGCACTCCCTGAATTGCATTAACGATTTAGCGGCTTGAATCCGCTGCTTAACTGGTATGAGCAGCGGGCTCTGCAGAAATTCACTTTTGATACAGGTCTTTTGCGAAACGGCGTTTTTGCCCGTCAGCGGCAATCGTTCGCGACGGTGTATTTGTGGTTAAAATGCCGGCCCTTTTGCTTGCCGATTCTGACCGATGAACCCTGAAGCCCTCGCCACCCTCCACGCCCATCTGCTGCCGGCCCTCGCGGCTGCACCGAGCGAAACCCGTCGCCTGTTCCACGGGCGCGGTCGCTGCTGGGCCGGGCTGGAGCAGTTGACCGTGGACTGGCTGCAAGGCGTGATGCTGGTGTCGCTGTTCAAGGAACCGGCGCCTGAGCAACTGGACAATCTCAAAGCGTTGCTGCTGGGTCTCACAGATTCCGCCGAATGGAAACAGTCTGACGCGCACACGTTGCTGATCCAGCATCGCTACTTGCCACAGAGCACTGCCGAATGGTTGCTGGGCGATGAAATCGAAGAAATGAGCATCGTCGAGGGCGGCTTGCAGTACCGCGTCGACCTGGGGCGCAAACAGAACGCCGGGCTGTTTCTCGACATGCGTTACGGGCGCAACTGGGTGCGCGAGCAGGCCAACGGCAAACGTGTGCTCAATCTGTTTGCCTACACCTGCGGTTTTTCCGTGGCGGCCATCGAGGGCGGCGCCAGTCATGTGGTCAACCTGGACATGTCCCGCGCGGCCCTGAGCCGTGGCCGCGACAATCATCGCTTGAACGGCCATGATCTGAGCAAAGTCAGTTTCCTCGGCCACGACCTGTTCAAGTCGTGGGGCAAGGTGATCAACAGCGGCCCGTATGACTTGGTGATCATCGACCCGCCGTCGTTCCAGAAAGGCAGTTTCCTGCTGACCAAGGATTACCAGCGCGTGCTGCGCCGCTTGCCGGAATTGCTCACGGCGCAAGGCACAGTGCTGGCGTGCATGAACGACCCGGCATTCGGTTCGGACTTTCTGATTGATGGCGTGACTCAGGAAGCACCGAGTCTGCGCTTTGTAGAGCGACTGGAGAATCCGCCGGAGTTTCCAGACATAGATCCTGAAAGCGGTCTCAAGGCCCTGATCTTCCAGCGCACTATCTGACACCCCGAAGATCCCTTGTAGGAGTGAGCCTGCTCGCGATAGCGGTCTATCAGTCAAATAGGTGGTATCTGACACACCGCTATCGCGAGCAGGCTCACTCCTACAGGGGGATTGTGTTGGGTCAGGGAGTTGGTGGGCGCAGCACCAAAGCAAACAACTCGCCATGCCCGGTGACATTGAGCTTGTGATAAAGATTGCGCCGATGCACCTTGACCGTCTCCGGCGAAATGCCCATCTGCTGGGCCATTGCCTTGCTGGAGAAGCCCTGCAAAATCAGCCGCGCCGTATCGACCTCACGCACCGTCAGCCGCGCGTCGAAGCGGTCGAGCAACGTCGCCAGATCCCCAACCACCATTTCCGCCGCCGCGCCCTGCGGCGGCAGCAACTGCACATGCCGACGCATTGCCGCCAACACCCAATCGCGCACGCACAGCAACCGGCCCTGCTCGGCCATGTCGAACGGCGTCGAACGGCCCAATGACAAACCGAGCACGCCGCCCTCGACGTTGATCATGAACTGCAACTCGTCCTCGCCCACCACCGAACGAAAGTAACTCTGGTAGTACTCGCTGTGCAGAAACTGGTCCGGCGCCACCGAGGCGAGGCTGTGCAAACCATCAGCAATGCCGGTCGAGGCGCTCTGGTAAAACGGATCAAGCAGGTACATCCCGGCGCTGTAACCGGCCAGTTCTTCCTCCTCGTCGGGGCGGCCCTTGCTGTCAAAGTCGATCAGCAATTGCGGCGCCTGCCCGGCTTTCATCAACGCCACCAGCGCGTTGTCCAGCGGCACCAGCAGCCGCAACGTGTCCACCAGCGCACGCCAGAAACCGTCCTGACCGACACCGGCAAATACCCGCGCCAGGCTCTGATGCACTGGCAGTTCCTGCAGCAACGCGTCCACGCACTACCCCTTTTGAGTAACCCATGATGGGAATGGGTCAGGCGTGACCGGCCCGATAGGCTGACCACTCCTGTTCATCACCGGCCTGCACAGGCCAGGAGTGCCGCATCATGCGTGGTCACCGTGGCTGTATCAACCTCAGCATTCAACTGGGCCTGCTGGTCGGTACTGGCGCCAGCTCGATCGCCATGGCCGCTGACGCGCCGAGCGTGCACGTCTACAACTGGTACGACTACATCGGCCCGAACACCCTCCACGACTTCCAGCGCGACAGCGGTATCCAGCCGGTCTACGACACCTTCGACAGTGCCGAAGTCCTCGAAGGCAAATTGATGACCAGTCGCAGCGGCTACGATGTGGTGGTGGCAAGCAACTTCAGCCTGCCGACGCTGATCAAGGCCGGCGCGCTGGCCCCGCTGCCACGCGAGCAACTGCCGGGCTGGAAGAATCTTGATGCCGATTTGTTGGCAAAACTGGCCAACAACGATCCCGGCAATCAATACGCCGTGCCGTATCTGTGGGGCACCAACGGCATCGGTTACAACGTCGACAAGGTGCGCGCAGCGTTAGGCGACAAGGCACCGGTGGATTCGTGGGATCTGGTGTTCAACGAAGCCAACCTCGCCAAACTCGGCCAGTGCGGCGTGGCGATGCTCGATTCGCCGTCGGAGATGCTGCCGGTCGCCCTGCACTATCTCGGCTTGCCCCCCAACAGCACCGATCCCGAAGACTATAAAAAAGCCGAAGCGCTACTGCTGAAACTGCGCCCGCACATCGCCTATTTCAACTCGTCGAAATTCATCAGCGACCTGTCCAACGGCAACATTTGCGTGGCGGTCGGTTGGTCCGGGGCGATGCTCGAGGCCAAGACCAATGCCGAGCAGGCCAACAACGGCGTGAAGATCGCCTACAGCCTGCCCAAGGAAGGCGCGCCGGTGTGGTTCGACACGTTGGTGCTGCTCAAGGACGCGCCGAATCGGCCCCAAGGGCTGGCGTTTATCGATTATCTGCTGCGGCCCGAAGTGATTGCGCCGGTCAGTGATCATCTGTCGTATCCCAATGGCAACCGAGCGGCGACAGCGCTGGTGGCCGCCGCCACGCGGGACAACCCGGCGGTTTATCCATCGGCCACGGCGATGGCCACGCTGTACACCCTTGAACCCCTGCCCAAAGCCACCGAACGGGTGCGCACGCGGGTGTGGAGCAAGGTCAAGAACGGCCAGTAACCCCTTTTGAACATTTCACCAAACCCTGTGGGAGCGGGCCTGCTCGCGAAAGCGGTGGGTCAGGCACTGATGTGTTGAAAGTGCCGACGCCTTCGCGAGCAGGCTCGCTCCCACAGGGGCGGTGAACAACCCTGCATTTTTTAGAGAGACAGAAATCAATGAAACCTCGTGCCCGTGACCTCAACATCCGCATCGGTCAACTGCATCCCGGCCCGCTCAACGCCATCACTGATGTACCCGGCGTACGCGTCGGCCACGGCAATGTGCGCGGACGCAGCAGCGCCGGACGGGATATCTGCACCGGCGTGACGCTGATCGAACCGCGTCCGGGTTCGACCAATCAGCAACCGTGTTTTGCTGGCGTGCATGTGCTCAACGGCAATGGTGACGCCACCGGGCTTGAATGGATTCGCGAGGCGGGTCTGCTGACCAGCCCGATTGCCTTCACCAACACCCACAGCCTCGGTGTGGTGCGCGATGCCTTGGTTGTCCTGGATCGTCAGCAGCAACCCGACGACGGCCGTCTCTACTGGAACATGCCAGTGGTGCTGGAAACCTTTGACGGCTTGCTCAACGATATCAACGGTTTTCACGTGCAGCCCGCGCATGTGGCTGAAGCCCTGAAAAACGCGGTCGACGGCCCAGTGGTGGAAGGCGCCGTCGGCGGTGGCAGCGGCATGATCTGCCATGAATTCAAGGGTGGCATCGGCACCTCGTCGCGGCGCTTGAGCGCTGCGCAGGGCGGCTGGACCGTCGGCGCGATCGTCCAGGCCAACCACGGCATTCGCAGCGAACTGCGGGTCGATGGCTACCCGGTCGGGCGCTACATGGAACAGAAAGATTCGCCGTTCTTGCGGGCATCGTTGCCACATCCGGGCATGGGTTCGATCGTCGTCTGTCTGGCCACCGATGCGCCGCTGTTGCCTCATCAATGCACGCGTCTGGCGCAGCGTGCGAGCCTCGGTCTGGCGCGCACCGGCGGCGGCAACGAGGATCATAGCGGCGACATCTTCATCGCCTTCGCCACCGGCAACGCTCATGTGCCACCGGCGGCGTACGAAGGCAAAGGCGCGCCGACCTGTGACGGCTTGCGCATGGTCAACAATGACCATATCAGCGAGTTGTTCCTGGCCGCGACCGAGGCGGTTGAGGAAGCGATCATCAATGCCTTGCTGGCCAGTGACAGCACCGAAGGCAACGGTCACTCGGTGCCGGGACTGGATGCCGAAACCCTGCTCGCTGCCCTCGAAAAATCAGGCTGGCCTGGCGCCCGCTGACAGCGCAAAAACACTGTAGGAGCTGCCGGAGGCTGCGATCTTTTGATTTTAAGAACAAGATCAAAAGATCGCAGCCTCCGGCAGCTCCTACAGGGGTTATGTGAAGATTTGGCTACCGAGTTCCCTTGCAACCGCCAGTTGCTCCGATGGATCGCGCAACTCCGATTCCGGCAACAACGTCGAACTCAGCACCGTCGCTCCGCAGTAGTCGAAAATCCCGTGCTCAATCTGCGCCTTCATCGCAGCGCCATAGCCGTGGCGCTCGTAAGTGCGTGCATCCGCGCCGGCGAGGCCGACCAGATGCACGCGCAGGCGCTGCAGCAGCTTCACATGCTTGAGGTCACCACTGAAATCGAAGGCCCAGCCATTGCTGAACACCCGATCGATCCAGCCTTTGAGCTGCGCCGGCATCGACCACCAGTACACCGGATACACCAGCACCAAGGTATCGGCGCGGTCGATGCGTGCCTGCTCGGCCAGGACATCAGCGGGCGGCGCGGACTCGCGGTGATGCACGGCGAAATCCGCCGCGCCAAAACATGGCTCGAAGCCCTCGGCATAGAGATCGGCGATTTCAAAAGTGTTGGCCGGGTTGGCCTGAACAAGGCTTGCAGTGATTTGCGCGGCGACGCTGTGGGTCAGCGAGCGTGGGTCGTGATGCGCGACGACGATCAAGGCGTGCATGGCAATTCTCCGGTTGGTGATTGTTCACCAAGGCTTATATACTCTTGGTAAGTTACGAACAGTAAGTTACGTTTGGTATATAAACGATGTCAACCACTGAAATCAGCGAACCCGACTCCCCCGCTCCGCGGCGTCGCCTGTCCCGTGAAGATCGCCTGCGCCAATTGCTCGATGTCGCCTGGCAAATCATCCGCGCCGAAGGCTCTGACGCCCTGACCCTCGGCTATCTCGCCGAAATGGCCGGGGTGACCAAACCGGTGGTGTACGATCATTTCGTCACCCGAGCCGGTTTGCTTGCAGCGCTCTATCGGGATTTCGATGCTCGGCAAACGGCGTTGATGGACGCCGCGATTGCCCGAAGCGAACCGACACTGACCGGCATCGCTTCGGTGATTGCCACGGCGTACGTTGATTGCGTGATGCTGCAAGGCAGAGAAATCCCCGGGATCATCGCAGCGCTGGCGAGCACTCCGGATCTGGAGAAGATAAAGCGTGAGTACGAGGCGATCTTCCTCGAAAAATGCCGTCGCGATCTACAACCGTACGCCCACGGCGGGGAAATTACTCAAGCCGGATTGCGCGCAATGCTCGGCGCTGCCGAAGCGCTGTCGCACGCGGCGGCCAACGGTGAAGTCAGCGCGAAAGAGGCCAGCGACGAGTTATTCGCAACCATCCTTGCCATGGTCGGACGCGCCGCCGTTCGGGCGACTGGCGGTACTTGAGCCGTCACTTGCACACTCCTACGATGGAATCACGCAGTGGCTCCGCTCTTCGAGCGCTGCGTAGGCACGGGTGCTCTGAACCCCAATCAAGCCCGTGCCTTGCTTCATGCGCATCTTGAGCCTCGAGGGCTCTACTTCCTCCCCATCAAAGAGCTTTGAGGCTCTTTTTTTGTCTGCGCAAATCAGTAGCCCGGCGCCTGATCGGCGTGAATCGAACGCTATGCTGCCTGCGCCAGCAACTCGCGATAGTCCTCCGGGCTGCCCTTCACGGGCCCCGCCAACCCCAAGGCGCGGATCACCTTGAACGTCAAACCCGGCTGAATGGCGCCCACAAAAAAGCCCTTGCTGCGCGATTCACAGCAAGGGCTTTTTCGCCGAAGCGAGGTCAGTGCACGGTCAGGCGCTGGCGGACAAAATCCTCGACATGGCGAGTGGTCTGATCGAGGTGCCGGTCGCGCTGTTTCTCGGCATCGAGCATCGCCCGTTTGCCATTTTTCTGCAGCAGGTAGGTGTGGATCTGCTGCACTTCCAGCGAGCGGTAAATCGGCGTGGTGTCGATAAATCCGCGCAAGCCATTGCTGCGGTAATGCCGGGTGCTCATCAACACCTGGGTTTCACGCTGGCCAATCACCTCAAAGCCCAACGCTTCGAAGTACGGGACTTTGCCGATCGTGCAGGCCAGCTCCGCATGGGGATAACGCCCGACCATCTCACCGATCATCGCCCGCGCCACGCCCTGGCGCCGATGCCCTTCGCGCACCGCCATGTAGGCCACGCTGCAGGCTTCCCAGTCGCCCTGCACCGGCAGGTACAACAGAAAACCGATCACTTGCTCCGGATCATCCTCGTCGGTGGCCACCAGCAACTCCACGTCGATACCCTTCTCGCCATTCAACGCTTCGAGATACAGATGCACCTCATAGCCAACTGCGTACTGATAGACGTTGTACAGCAGGTTGCTCGGGCCGAGGCCGACCGCGCTGATGTCGGTCAGGTAGTCGACGACCATCTGCAGGATCTGGCTGTTGACGGCCTCGGGGCATGGGGATTTGTAGTGGGTGATGCGTGGCATGACGAACTCCGACGGTAAAAAGCGTTGCCGACCGCCGCAGCGGTCGACGAGCCGCGACATCATACCGTGACGCACGCGCTCGACGTCTAAAGTTCCTGTTCCGAGCGCCGATGTAACGGTCTCCTACAAATGTCACCACCAGGGATCGGCCATGTACTACCCGCGCGAAGCTGCCAAGGATCACCTTTACAACCGTATCGTCATGCTGACCGTTGCTTGCTGCGTGGTTTTGCTGCTCGCTGCAATGGCGCACAAGTCGGGCATGCTTTATGGGGCGCTGAGTTTCAACGGTGTGGAAACCCGCGGCAACGTCACGGTACTGGAAAAGATTCCAATGAACGCCAATGGCAAGGTCATTCACTATCAATACACCGATGCCCAAGGCCAGACCCATGAAGGGCAACACGCCGACGAACGCTACGTCGAGCATACCCAATATGAAGTCGACGGCCCCATCACCCTGCTGGTGTCGCCGTGGATGCCGGATAAAAGCTGTATCGCCAGCCAGTTGCAGAGTTACCGTACGAGCTTCTACATCATGACCGGCGGTGTGTTGCTCGCACTGCTGTTTCTGCTGATCTCGGGCAGGACGTTCTGGCAGATTCAGGCAATGAAAGAACAAGACCGGTTTTATTGAGTCCAGCCTCACAGGCAACAACCATCACGCGCGCCGGGCGTCTTGCTGCGGCGCCATCCTGACGTTCTCGCACCGCCCTCCCTGAAAAAAATTTCATCCACCTCAGACGGGATCTTTCGCAAATCAGGCATCCAATTCTGCAGCTGCGTTGACTTTTCAACGCAGGCCTTGAGGAGTTGTCATGAGCGTTTTGCGTTCCCTGTCCAAATGGCGAAAAACCCTGCTGCTGGTGTCGTTGACGCTGGCGGCGCTGAGCAGTGCCCCGGTGTTTGCGCAACCGGTGGTGATCGTCCAGCAAGCTCCACCGCCGATGCGCATGGAAGTGATGCCCGGCGCACGTCCCGGTTATGTCTGGGATCAAGGTCATTGGCGCTGGCAAGGACGCGGTTACGTGTGGATACCCGGCCACTGGCAACCGGTGAGGTACGGCGCGCGCTGGAAACCCGGGCACTGGCAGGCACGCGGACCAAACTGGTTCTGGGTCGAGGGGCATTGGGTGCGATGAATGCGCGACAGCCTGACCATCACTTCTTGCGAGAACACCTCCATGTCGAAGACCGTTAAAGCATTGCTGGCCGCCACGCTGGTGGCCGTTACGTTGTCCGGTTGCGTCGTCGAGCCGGCCCGTCCGCATCGGCCTCCGCCGCTGGTCGAAGTCGTTCCGGTGATGCCGGCGCCGGGTTATCACTGGGTTGCCGGGCACTATCGCTGGGGCGGCAACCAATGGCGCTGGGTGCCGGGTCACTGGCGGGCCTATTGATTGCAACGGCGGGCGTCACTGCTGTGGCGCCACCACTTTGAATTTGATGGCGATGTCCTTGGACACCACGGTGTCCGCCCACTCCCCCGCGCCGAGGCCGAACTCGTCACGGTTGAGCACCAGCTCACCGTCGAAAACGCCGATGGCGTTGTCCGGTTTCAATTCCACCGGTACCTGAACCTCACGGGTGATGCCTTTGAGGGTGAGCTGGCCGTAGATCAAGTAAAGATTTTTGATTTTTGGATCTTGGGTAAAACGCTTGGATTCGAACACCGCCACGGGGAATTTTTCAGTGTCGAACCATGCCGGTTTCACCAGCTCGGTGTTGGCGTCTTCGCTGCCGGCATCAATGCTGGTGAGGTCGATATGCAACGAGGTGTGGGCGTCGGCGAGGTTGTCGGTGTCAAAGTCCAGCGTCGCCTCAAACTTGCCGAAGGTGCCGTAAACCCGCGAGCCCATCTGGTTGTAGGTGAAGCTGATCTGGCTGGCGGTGGTGTTGACCCGCGTGTATTCGTCAGCCTGCGCGGCACAGACGACGCACAGCGAACTCGCGGCAGCCAGCAGTATTCGGATCGACATCGGATTCTCCAGGCGGGGCTTGCCGTCGAGGGCCTCGATTGAATTAAGCAAACATCCGACTGTTACGCCAGCGCCTACACCAGCCGCTCGATCTTCTGATGCTGCCAGACCAGTTTGTAATAAAGGGTCTGCAACACCAGCATGCCCAGATAGGCCACCGGAAACGCCATCCACACGCCCTGCAAACCATATTGGCCGTCCAGCCAGTACGCCGCCGGCAGTTGCACACCGACAACGCAAATGATCGCAATGATCACCGGCACCAACACTGTGCCGCTGGCGCGCATGATCCCGCCGATGATGGCCTGGAAGCCAAAGACCAACAGGCTCCACAGCATGATGTGCAGCAGATGCTCAGCCATTGCCCGGGTCGAATCCTCGGTCAGGAACAGCCCCAGCAACCAGTGCGACATCAGATAGCCGAGCACGATCAAGCCGCCGGTCAGGCACACGTTGATCAACAGCCCGGTGCGCAGAATCGGCCCCATGCGCTCCAGCCGCCCGGCGCCGATGGCCTGCGCACCGAGGATCGACGCGGTGATCGCAATCGACAACGCCGGAAACTGCACATAGTTGACGATCTGCGTCACCGCGCCATACGCGGCGGTCGCTTGCGAGCCGTGCTGGTTGACCAGCGCCAGAATCACCAGCTCCGACAGCGACAGCACAATCATCTGCACGCCGGTCGGCAGACCGATGCGCAAGACCTTGCCGAGAATCGCCCCGTCAAGGCGCAGCGCGGCGAAGAACTCCCGATCCGGCGCCAACGGGTGCCCCTTGCGAATCAGGCGCCACGCCAGCCACGCCATCGCCGCCAGGTTACCGGCCAGCCCGGCGTACGCCGCACTCTGAATACCCAATTGCGGCAAGCCGAACCAGCCGCGAATCAGCGCCGGGGTCAAGGCCAGCCCGACGCAGGTCGAGACCATCAGCGCCAGCAACGGCGACAGCGTATCGCTGACCCCGCGCAACAGCTGGGTGAACAACACAAACACCAGCAGCGACGGCAAGATCCACATCATCACATGGGCATACGCCACCGCATCGTCGAGCACATCCGCCGGCGTCCCCAGCCCCGCCAGCGCCTGCCGCGCGAACACGCTGCCCAACACCGCCGCCACCAGACCGATCAACACCCCGAGCAGCAGCGTTGCCCCGGCAATCGCCTTGACCATGTGCGGCTCACGCGCGCCCCACGCCTGACCGATCAACACACCGGCGCCCGCGCCGAGGCCGATCACCAGTGCGATAAAGAAGAACACGATGGGAAACATCCCCGACACCGCCGCCAACGCCTGGGTGCCGAGCATCTGGCCGATGTAGATGCTGTTGACCGTGCCCGACATCGATTGCAGAAAGTTGGACAGCACCATCGGCGCGAGGAACAGCAGGTAGGTGTGCCAGAGTGGGCGTTGGGCGACGGCTTGCATTGAATAGAGGTCCATCTCGACGGCGGGAGGGCTGATGGAGGATAGCTTCGGTGAGTTGCACGCGGGGCGCAATTAACATTTCAATGGGGTGTTTATGACCGGTGACCGCGCTTGTGTAACGGACACGGTTCTGTAGGTGCAAGTTCACAGCTGTGGTAAACAACTGCCCACTTTCACTTCTCTCATTGAGGCTCTGTTCATGCCGCGCTTTGCCCATCTGCTGACCGCCACCCTCCTCGCCGTGCTCACCACCAGCGCTCACGCCGCCGCGCCCGCCGAAACGTTGAAGCCGTTGCTGGAAACACTCAACGAACGCCTGAACATTGGCGACCTCGTCGCGCTGACCAAATGGGACAGCGGCAAGCCAATTCAGGACAGCCCTCGTGAGGCGCAGGTCATCGCCAACGCGCGAACGCTGGCCACCGAGCGCCAGCTCGACGCGGAAGACGTGGCGCAACTGATCGCCGCGCAAATGGAGGCGAATAAACTGGTGCAGTACGGTTTGCTCGCACAATGGCAAGCGTCCGGCGCCGCGCCGGACACCCCGCGCCCCGACCTGGGAAAACAGATTCGCCCGCGTCTGGATGAACTGCAAACCCGCCTGCTGCAGCAATACGCCGATTTCGCGCCGTATCGCCATGATGCGAATTGCCCGGCGTGGCTGGCCAAGGCGCGCAGCGGCCTGACCCACGACGCGCTGCATGAACTGGCCCTGACACGGGCGACCGGTGAGTTGTGTGTGCGGGCGGCGAACTCGCGCTGAGAAACGGCCAGATCAAAAGATCGCAGCCTGCGGCAGCTCCTACAAGGGGGATTGGTGAACCATCATTGCGGTCGATGTTCACCATCACGGCAATGAAGTTCTCATAAAAATTCCACGGCGTAACATCAGCTCCATACCAACCAACAACACCCCGGAGCACACGATCATGAAACGCCAGACCCTTCTCAGCATCGCTTTCTCGGTTTTCGCCATTAACGCTTTTGCCGCCACCCCGGCACACACCCAAGTCGCAGAAGGCGGCTCGGACAAGTTGATTGAAAGTCGTGTTGCTGAGGGCGGTTCTGATCGCCTGATCGAACGTCGTGTTGCCGAAGGTGGCGCTGATCGCCTGATCGAACGCCGTGTTGCTGAAGGTGGCGCTGATCGCCTGATCGAACGTCGTGTTGCTGAAGGTGGCGCTGATCGCCTGATCGAACGTCGTGTTGCTGAAGGTGGCGCTGATCGCCTGATCGAACGTCGTGTTGCCGAAGGTGGCGCTGATCGCCTGATCGAACGTCGTGTTGCTGAAGGTGGCGCTGATCGCCTGATCGAACGTCGTGTTGCCGAAGGTGGCGCTGATCGCCTGATCGAACGCCGTGTTGCTGAAGGTGGCGCTGATCGCCTGATCGAACGTCGTGTTGCTGAAGGTGGCGCTGATCGCCTGATCGAACGCCGCGTCGCATAACTCTGCGGCTTCATCGCAATCACAATGAAAGCCCGGCCTGATCAGCCGGGCTTTTTCACGTCCGGCGCCATCCATTTCCCGACTGGCCACCCACCGCCCATTGCGCATACCATGCGGCCACAACTCCAAAACAGACCTCGACTGCCCATGCTCAAAGCCAGTCTGCGTAGCCACCTCACCCTTTGGTTTGCCGGTTTATCCCTGCTGACGCTGCTGAGCGTGGGCTTCTATGTCGGCCATATCGCCACGGAACAAATGAAGCAAGCCAGCGGCAATGCGTTGCTCAACACCGCGCGCTCGGCCGCATCGTTGTTGGGTGAACGACTGCGCGAACGCCAGTTGGAGGTGTATCTGCTCAGCCGTGCGCCGCATCTGGAGCGTGGTGATCTGGATAACCCGGCGATTCTGAAATCGATGCAACTGCGCACCCAGGCCCGCACCGAGTATGCGTGGATGGGCGTCACCGATGCCGAGGGCAAGGTGCATCAGGCGGTGAACGACTTGCTGGTCGGCCAATCGGTGCAGCAACGGCCCTGGTTCCAGGCCGGGTTGCGCGGCGAGTACACCGGCGATCCTCATGAGGCGGTGTTGCTGGCGAAAATGCTGCCGGCCCTGCCGAACGGTGAACCGCTGCGCTTCATCGATTTCGCCGCACCGATCCGCAACGCAGACGGCCAGGTGATTGGTGTTCTTGGCGCCCACGCACACTGGAGCTGGGTGACGCGCATTGTTGAGTCGGCGGCGCTTTCGCATAAAAACTCAACGCCGGATATCGAAGCGTTGATCATCGATCACGATGGCAAAGTGCTCTACCCGGAAGCGCTGATGGGTCAGCAACTGGCAATTGACACCAAAAGGCAAGGCTGGACGGCGGGCAACGGATTCCTCACCAGCGTGGTCATCGTACCGACGCCATCGAGTACGGTGCTGTCATGGTCGATTGCCGTGCGCCAGCCATTGGAAACCGCACTGCAACCGGCGCGCCTGCTGATGTACAAATTGCTGATTCTGGGTGTGGTCGCGGCGGTGCTGTTCGGCTTGGTGGCTTACTACCTGGCGCTGTACCTGAGCCGACCGATCGAACAGCTCGCGCGCTCGGCGCGGCAGGTGCAAAACCAACAACCCGGTGCGCAATTCCCGCTGCAACACCCGGTGCTGGAAATTGCCCAGCTCGGCCAGTCCATTGATGCCATGACGCAATCGCTGCTCGGCAAAGAGCGCGAGCTGCAAGAGGCCAATGCCTCGCTGGAAGCAACCGTCGCGCAACGCACCGCTGCGCTGACGCAGGCCAATGCCGAATTGCTCAGCTTGGCGACCCACGACAGTTTGACCGGCGTTTACAACCGTCGCCGTTTCGACGAGAAACTCACCGAATACACACTGCTGTTCCGCCGCACCGGACGTCCGTTCTCCCTGCTGCTGATCGATGCCGATCACTTCAAGCGCATCAATGATTCCCACGGCCACGCAGTGGGTGATGATGTGCTGCAACAATTGGCGCAGTTGATTCAGAGCAGCTTGCGCACCACCGATTTCGTCGCCCGTTACGGCGGCGAAGAGTTCGCTGTGCTGTTGCCGGAAATCGCCAAACCCGACACTCCGGAAGTCGTCGCCGAGAAGATCCGCGTGGCGGTCGCCGAAGCTCACTTCCCGGTGATCGGGCAAGTGACGGTCAGCATCGGCATCGGCCTGGCGGACCCGGCCGATAACAACCACAACGCACTGATCAAACGCGCCGATCAGCAGTTGTATCAGGCCAAGGCGGCAGGTCGTAATCAGGTGGCGTGATCAGCCCTTCTTCACTTCGCAAATCCCGTTGGCCCGGTTCTTCCCGGTGTACGACACCGCAGGCGAACCGTCGGGATTGATGCTCAGGGAAATGGTCACGCCCGCGCCTTTGGCTTCGAAGTAGTTCTCATTGAACTTCTTCAACTGGCCTTCCTTGCCATTGATGTAGATCGGGCCGCCTTCATCGGCGTGCACTTCGATCTTGCCCGGGCACGTCGCGTTGAGCATAGGGATGCCGGCATGGGCGATTGCGCTGACAAGCAACAGCGGGGCTGCCAGTAGCAGAGATTTCATGGTGAGCTCCTTGAGTGCAACGGTGTGCCGGACGATAGGGAAATACCGCACAAGTACCCTATCGACCCGTGACCGACCGCAGCGTTCCGCGAACACGATCGCCTTGTGCCGATTACTGTTTCAAGTGATCGACCAGCTTGTTGACCACCAGATCGGACACATGGCTGAACGCTTTGCGCAACGCCTCGGGATCCGTGGCGTACTGCTCCGGTGTATAGGCGATGGTGTTGGCATCGTTGGATACAGAGATCGTGTCGAAATTACGCCATACCGCTGAGCCGTTACGCTTGATTTGCGCCGTGGCACCGATGACGGGATACAACACGGTGCTGAAGTTCTTCAGGCAGAGGCCCCATTGCGAGACCAGAATTTCGACCTCGGCATCGGCTCGCTCACCCTCGCCCACCACGGTAAACAGATGCTCCTGCTGTACGCGTTTTTCGAAGCTTTGCCGGATCAACTGGCTCAGGTCGATGCCATTGGCCTTCATGTTGTTGCGAATCGCCAGAGTGATATCGCCGGTGGCCACGTCCGCCGCTTTCGTCCCTGCCACAGAGCCCGCCCCCGTTAACGCACCGGCGCCAGAAGTCGAAGCACCTGAGGCCATACCTGCCGCTGCGCCGGCTCCAGCACCCAGGCCGGCGCCCCAGGTCTGCGTCATGCTGGTGTATTGAAAGTTATCGACGGCAACAAACACCGGCAGCACTTTCACGGTTTTGATCTGCTGGCGGTCTTCAACGCTGAGATCTTTGGTCACGCAACCCGTCAGCAAAACGAGGGCAGCAACAGCGACGAGTAGCTTTTTCATGTCATTTTTCAATCAGGGACTTGGGTGTCCGGCATATCGCCCGAGCACCGCAATACTTGAGTCGCGAAGAAGACGTAGTGGTGACGGTCATGACCCTGGCGGCGGAATCAATCGAGCGTGATGGAGGGGGTTGCCACAGAGAGCATCAACCGACATCGCTGCACCTCAAAAACACGCACGCCCTGTAGGAGCTGCCGTTATTGCGTGAAGGTCTGGAGGTACGCCAGCAAATTGTCGAGTTTTTCTTCGTCGCTCAAGCCCCAGAAAATCATCCGCGTACCGGGCACCACGCCTTTCGGATCCTTCAGATAGGCGATCAGCGTTTCGCGATCCCAGGTCACTCCCGAGTTCTTCATCGCATCTGAATACACGTAATTCGCTGACGTACCGGCGGGCCGACCGATGATGCCATTGAGTTGCGGACCGAATCCGGGGCGGGCCGATTCGCCGACCTGATGGCAGCCGCCGCACAGACGCGGAAAAATTTTCGCGCCGGCTTCGGGGTCGCCTGCGGCGAGGGTGAACGTACTGGACAGGCCAGTGGCGAGCATCAGGGCGAGTGACAGTGCAGCGGTGTTTTTCATCGAGAGTTCCGGATCGGTCTGCATCGGGCGACGCAAGGGTAGCATTATGTTTTTACAGGTAAGCGCCAATGATCTTTCTGACTTTGCTCAACGCCTGACGCAACACGTCCATCTCTACCGAGCCCAACGCCAAGCGAATCGCATGTGGCACATGACCCGCCACCGAAAACGGTTCAGCCGTGGTGACGGAAATCTGCTCGTGCATCAGCTCGACGACAATCTGATCGGCGCGCACGTCTTCCGGCAGCGGTAGCCACAGGAAATACGACGCCGGATGGCCAATGCTCGGCAGTCCTTTCAACACTTCGGTGGCCAGTGCCTGCCGCACCTTGGCGTCGTTGCGCTTCTGTTCCTCAAGCACCGTCACCGTGCCGTCGTCGAGCCAGCCACAGGCGATGGCAGTCATGACGCCTGGGGTGTTCCAGGTCGTGGCGCGGATGATGCGTTCCAGTGCTGGCACCACGTCGGTCGGGGCGGCGATGAAACCGACACGCAGGCCTGTGGCGATGTTTTTCGACAGGCCCGACACGTACACCGTGCGCTCCGGCGCCAGATCGATCAGCGTACGCGGTGGGTTTTCAACCAAAAAGGCGTAGGCCGCGTCTTCGATTATTGTCAGATCATGTCGCCGGGCAATAGCCACCAACTGCTCGCGCTGCGCCAGCGGCATCACCCAACCCAACGGGTTGTGCAACGTCGGCATGCTGTACACGGCGCGCACCGAGCGGCTGCGACAGAGTTTCTCCAGCGCGACGAGATCCGGCCCTTGATCACCGAGCGGAATGGCTACGACTTCCAGATGCAGCGCTTCGGCCAGCACCTTGAACCCGGAATAGGTCAGCGCGTCGGCGGCAATCACATCGCCGGGTTTGAGCAGCGTCATCAGCGTCACTGCGAGGCCTTGCTGGGCGCCGTTGACGATCAGCACTTGCTCGGCCTCGACCCTCACCCCGCGCGTCAGCAGGTGCCGCGCGACCGACGCGCGCTCGTGGCCGCGCCCGGCGTGCGGTTGATAACGCAGCAACGCCTCCAGATCGCCCGACAACGCCAATTGGCGCAGCGCAGTGCGCAACAAATCCGCCTGACCGGGCAACGACGGATAATTGAAATTGAGGTCGATCATGCCGACCGCCACTTGTTTCTGATCGATGCCCTGCCCCGGCGACAGCGAGGTTTCGCGGACAAACGTGCCGCGCCCGGTCTCGCCGCTGATCAGGCCCATGGCCTCCAGCTCCGCGTACACCCGCGAAGCCGTGACCAGCGCCAACCCTTCCTGAGCCGCCAATTGCCGATGGGTCGGCAACCGTGTACCTGGCGGCAGCATCCCCGAGCGAATGTCCGCAGCAAAGGCATCAACCAGTGTCTTGTAGCGCGAACGTGGCATGCCGGATGTATCCATGACAATTCTTTGATTGTGCTGATTCTCGGCTCTAGCATGGCTGCAATGCAACCCACTTCCGAGCGTGAACGGTGATGGAAAGGACTTCGAATCTAACGACCCCGGCACTGGAAAAAACCAGTGGCTGGATCAACGGTTTTATCGGCGTGGTGATCTTCAGCGGTTCGCTGCCGGCCACGCGTATGGCGGTGCTGGAGTTCGATCCGGTGTTTCTCACGGTGGTCCGCGCCGCCATCGCCGGGGTGTTGGCGGTGGTGCTGTTGTGGCTGTTTCGCGAGCGGCGCCCGGCGCGCAATCAGTGGTTGTCGCTGTTGATTGTCGCGCTGGGCGTGGTGCTTGGTTTTCCGCTGTTGACCGCCCTGGCGCTGCAACATGTGACGTCGGCGCATTCGATTGTGTTTGTCGGCTTGCTGCCACTGGCCACAGCGATTTTTGCTGTGCTGCGCGGCGGTGAGCGGCCGCGACCGGTGTTCTGGATTTTCTCGATGCTCGGCAGCGCGCTGGTGGTCGGCTTCGCGCTGGCACAAGGTCTGACTGCCTCGCCCACTGGCGATCTGCTGATGCTCGCGGCGATTCTGGCCTGCGGTCTCGGTTACGCCGAAGGCGCGAAGTTGTCGCGCACTCTCGGCGGCTGGCAGGTGATTTGCTGGGCGCTGGTGCTTTCGCTGCCACTCATGGCGGTGTTGAGTGTGTGGCTGGCGCCCGCCTCGTTCAACACAATCAGTCTGTCGGCGTGGCTATGCCTGGGTTACGTGTCGCTGTTCAGCATGCTGATCGGTTTTGTGTTCTGGTATCGCGGCCTGGCTCAGGGCGGGATTGCCGCGGTCGGTCAGTTGCAATTACTGCAGCCGTTTTTCGGTCTGGCGCTGGCGGCGACCCTGCTACATGAACAGGTCAGCCTCGGCATGCTCGCCGTGACGTTTGGCGTGATCCTGTGTGTCGCCGGGGCGAAGAAGTTCGCCAAATGATCTTCAGGCACCCGCCTTCCACTCGCGTGGGCTGAGCCCGGTCTTGCGCCGAAACGCCCGGGCCAGCGCCGAAGGACTTTCGTAACCGACCTCTTCGGCAATCAGCGCAATCGGTCTGCCTTCGCGCAGGCGTTTCTGCGCCAGGCTGACGCGCCAACTCAGCAGATAATCGGCCGGCGTTTGCCCGACAACCCGGCGAAACTGCTCGGCAAACCCGGCGCGGGACAGGTTGGCGACAGCGGCCAGATCCGCCACGCTCCACGGTTTTTGCGGTTGCTCGTGCATCAGGTTCAAGGCACGGGACAGGCGTGGATCGGCCAGCCCGGCGATCATCCCCGGTTGTTGTTCGCGACTGCTGATCAAATGCCGCAGCAACAGAATAACCAGCAGTTCGAACAGGCGATCCATCACCGCCACCCGCCCGCAATGACCTTCGAACGCTTCCTTGAACAGCCATTCCACGGTGTTGCCCAACTCCGGGATGTCCGTCAGTTTCAGCACCAGATAATCCGGCAGCGCCGCCGCCAGGGCATTGCCGGAGCCGCCATCAAACGTCAGCGTGGCGCAGACCAATCGGGTGTCCATGGCTTCATCGGCAAACATGCGATGGGTAAAGGGTCGGGGGAAGAAGATCAGCGACGGTTCGCTCAGGCGAATCTCACGCTCGTTGCCCGGTTTGAGCAGCAATTCACCGGCCTGCAAAAGATGCACATGCCCCACCGGCTCGTTGTCATGAACGCTGACGCCGCAAAACGCGCCGCTGTGGAACGTACCGGCATTCACGCCGAAATGGCTGAGCAATGTTGAAAGGCGATCCATGGACGACTCCGAGGGCATATCTGGACGATCTGCCGCATATCCTCGACGATTTGCCGCCAATCCACCAGCCTCACTGCATAACATGACCTCCATCCCCGGCGCACTTCGCACCGGACTTTCGGAGAATCAACATGAGCCGCATCCACGCTATCAGCCTCGAAACCGCCGCCGACGCCAGCCGCCCTGTGCTGGAAGGCGTGAAAAAGAAAATCGGTTTCCTGCCCAACGTCTTCACCACCCTGGCCAAAGCACCGGTGGCCCTCGAAACCTACGTACAAGCCTCAGCGATCCTCGGCAAGACCTCGCTGAACGCCCAGGAAAAAGAAGCGGTGTACCTCGCCACCTCACAGGTCAACGGTTGCGACTACTGCCTGGCGGCACACACCTTGTTTGCCGGCAAAGCCGGGCTCTCGGCGCAGGACATCGTCGCCGCACGCCAGGGCGAGCTCAACGCCTACGCCACCCTCGCCCGCCAATTGACTGAAAGCCGTGGCCACTTGAGTGATGAACAAATCGCCGCCGCCCGCGCTGCCGGCATCGACGACGTGAAGATCATTGAAGTGATTGCACTGGTGGCCGTGCAGAGCCTGACCAACTACCTGAACAACGCGGCGCTGACCGATATCGACTTCCCGGCCATCTGAAGTCTGGCCACACAACAACACCAGTGGGAGCGAATCTGCAAGCGCTAGCGGCGTGTCATTCAAAGCATCTTTGACCGACCCGACGCCATCGCGAGCAGGCTCACTCCTACAATTGGATCGCCTACAACCCGCCAGAAACAGGTCGGCTGTCAGGCCGCCAGAAACAGGTCGGCTGTCAGGCCGCCAGAAACAGGTCGGCTGTCAGGCCGCCTTCGCGAGCAGGCTCGCTCCCACAGTTTTAACGTGCGTACAACCCCAGCGGCAAAGCCGCCCCACTCAACAGGATGAGCGTTAGCTCGGCTGCAGCTCTTGATCTTGATCCACGGGCGACGTCGGAAGGCTGAGTGGAGGGATTCATCCGGGCGTGGGAGCGCAGCGACCGTTTGGCGCAGCCAAACACAGCGAGAGGAGGTGCAGCGAAGCAAACCGTAGGCGATGCGCCCGGATGGATCCCGGAGCGAAGGAACCCCGAGCCCCAGCGAGCGGGCCGCACGTAGGAGCAAGCGTTTTTTTGCTTACTTTTTTTAGGCGTTTGTAAAAAAAGTGAGTCGCCGTCAGGGCGAAACCCTAAGTGGCCGTTACCGCAGCAACGGATATGTACTCAGTAATCCAGACAACCATAGCCAACGCCCACGACTGATCAGTGATGCTCCTCCCCCGCCCGCTTAAGCAACTTCTTGCACCGCTCAGACAAATGAAACACCTGCAAATGCTTACCCGCCTTGGCATAGCGCTCGCGCAGAGTCTTCAACGCCGCAATCGCCGAATAATCGACAAAACTCAAATGCCGACAATCCAAAGTCACCCGAGCCGGATCATTAGCCGGATCAAACTGATTGAGAAACGGCGTAGTCGAAGCAAAAAACAACGTGCCATGCAGACGATAAAGCTTGCTGCCGTCAGCCTCCAGATGCTCATCGGCATACAGCTCACGAGCCTGCTGCCAGGCAAAGTTAAGCGCAGCGATAATGATGCCGCACAACACCGCAGTGGCCAGATCAGTGAACACAGTGATGGTAGTCACAGCAATGATCACCAGCACATCATTGAGCGGTACTTTGTTCACCACCCGCAACGACACCCAGGCAAAAGTCTGCTGCGACACCACAAACATCACACCCACCAGCGCCGCCAGCGGAATACGCTCGATCAGCGGCGACAGAAACAGAATGAACAACAGAATCAGCACCCCAGCGACAACGCCAGACAAGCGCCCGCGCCCACCGGAACTGAGGTTGATCACGGTCTGGCCGATCATCGCGCAACCGCCCATGCCACCGAATGCGCCCGAGACCATATTGGCCGCACCGAGCGCCACGCACTCGCGATCCGGATAGCCACGGGTTTCGGTGATTTCATCGGTCAGGTTCAACGTCAGCAGGGTTTCCAGCAGACCGACCAGCGCCATCAGAATCGCGTAAGGCGCGATGATGCGCAGGGTTTCAAGATTCCACGGGATGTCCGGCAAAGCGAACGTCGGCAAGCCGCCGGCAATGTGCGCCATGTCGCCGAGGGTGCGGGTCGGCAGGCCGAACAGATAGACCAGCAGACCGACGCCGAGGATTGCCACCAGTGCTGGCGGCACTGCACGGGTCAGGCGCGGCAGGATATAGACGATGGCCATGGTCAGCGCCACCAGCCCGGCCATCAGGTACAACGGCGTGCCGCTGAGCCAGTCCTCACCGCTCTTGAAATGTTCCAGTTGCGCCAGCGCAATGATGATCGCCAGGCCGTTGACGAAGCCGAGCATCACCGGGTGCGGCACCATGCGCACCAGTTTGCCCAAGCGCAGCAAGCCGAACGCCATCATGATCAAACCACCAAGCAACACCGTCGCCAGCAAATACTGCACACCGTGCTGCACCACCAGCGCAACGATGACCACGGCCATCGAACCGGCCGCGCCGGAGACCATGCCCGGCCGCCCGCCGAACAACGCCGTCAGCGTGCAAATGATGAACGCGCCATACAGGCCCATCAGCGGATTGAGGTGCGCCACCAGTGCGAACGCAATGCATTCGGGCAACAGGGCAAACGAGGTGGTGAGTCCGGCCAGGACATCGGCGCGCAGACGAATCGGTTTCATGGCTTACCTGATTGAGCGGCCGCCGAGTGCGGCTGCAGGTGTTCGGGAAAAAGAGGGTTGCGGATGTTACGGAATTGTCGCGGATCGGGCCAGTGAACGCTGACACTTGTCGACTCGGGCTTTATGCTGGCCCGCTCCTCTGGTCATTGAGTTCGACATGTCTGCATTTCTGAGCGCCCGCGAGGTGTCTCAGCGTCTGCGTGAAGCGGCGTTGGGCGTGCTCGTTTTGAAAATCTGCGAGCGGCCTGCCGAGGCCGGGCTGGTCACGGTCGATATCGGGGGCTGGCAGTTGCGGCTGGATGTTGAAGGTGGGCGGTTACACCACTGTGAATTTGCCCGCAGCGACGATGGGCAAGAAGGTGCGCTGGAGAGCTGGCAGCGTTACGGCACCGATCCGGTGAGTTTGCTCAGTACCTGGGAATTGGCGCAGATCGAGCAAATGCTCAACGCGCAAACGAACGAGGTTGCTCAATGATGGCACTCTGCCCATAATTCGCGCCCTCCTCTATTCCCACGCAAGGAACTGCCGTGAAGAAGTCGCTGTTGTTGATCCCGATGCTGGCCCTGCTCCTGCAAGGCTGTGGCATGACCATGACCCGTTACGAACCAAGCTTCGAGAACGTGCAGAAGCTAAAACAAACCCCGCCGCTGCACGCGATCAGCAATCCTCAGGTCACGGCCGAATCCGGTGAAGGTTCGCTGGTGGTCCGTGCCAACCCGGTTCGCTCGCCGTCCGGCAGCATCCCGGCACACATTCAGGATGCGATCACCGAAGAACTGCGCAAGGCCGGTCTGCTCGATCCGCAGGCTCAGCGTCAGTTGAAAGTGCTGGTGGTGAAGAACGAACTGTCCGCCGGCATGGGCACGGGCGACGGCAAACTTGCTGCACGTTTCACCCTGCTCAACGGCAACAATGTGGTGTACGACGCGACCAAGAATGTCAGCAGCCAATGGAGCAGCAGCTTCTTCGGCTTCATTGCGATCCCGAACGCAGTCAACGCTTACAACCCGATGGTGCGTGACTTGCTCAAGGAACTCTACAGCGATCCACAGTTCATTCAGGCCCTGAAGTAAGGGTAAAAAAAGAGCCGCGATTGCGGCTCTTTTTTTCGCTTCAGCCCCGTGGAATGCGGGTTTCGAGTGCCGAGTACTTCAGGTTCTTGCTATCAACCATCTGCTTGAGCAGCGCGTTGACCTGACGGGTGAAGGTGTCATTCACCGCGTCTTTCGGTGTGTTGGCCATCAGTGGAATGAACCAGATACCAATCCAGGTGCCGACCGCATCGTGGTTGCTCGCGGTGGTCAGGGCCTGACCTTGTCCATCCATGCCTTCCAGGCTCATGGTGTACTGATCGGTGCCGTACGCCGGGATCACCCCCAGGCTGAAACCACTGATGAAGCCCAGCACCATCGAGCCGGCATTCGGCGGATGGTTGTACATTTTCAGACGCAGGCTGTAATCGCCCGGCTGCTTCTGGAACTCGTCCAGGGTGACACGGCCGAACAAACCCGAGTCAGTGAGAATTTTTTGCAGCTGTGGTTTCAGTTGATCGCGCGCTTGCGGCACTTCCACGGCGGAGCCGCTTTTCGGTTCGCCCTGGTAGAAGTCGAAATCGACGTAGACGTTTGGCTTGTTGGTGTAGCTGGCCATCGACGGCATGGTCACCGGCGCCACTTCGTCTTTGGTGAAACTGGCACAACCGCCCAGCGCAAGTACCAGCCCCAGCGCCAGCATTTTCCCGAATTGCATGATGTCCGTCCCTATGTGTACAAGACCAAATGATGGCATTGCGCCTTCATTGTGAAGGCCGGGCGGATTCTAGAGAGAGCGGCCTTCGGGCGAAAGCCTGAATTGAGGAAATCAGCAAAAAATTTTGCTCAGCCCTGCCGCAAGTCGAGGTTGTAGGTGTAATAACCGCTGTCACGCACGTAGCCGAGGGATTCGTACAAGCCTTGAGCCGTGAAGTTGTCGGTTGCGGTTTCCAGTACCAGCCCTTTGGCACCGGTCGCCAAGGCAAAGTCGCGTGCAGTGTTCATCAACAATCGGCCAACCCCACGCCCACGGGCGGCGGGCGTGGTGAACAGGTCGCTGAGTAGCCAGGTGCGGTGGGCATCGATGGACGAGAACGTCGGATACAACTGCACGAAACCCAGCGCCTCGCCCTTTTCATCCTGAACCAGAAAAATCGCGGATTCATCGTCGGCCATGCGCGCGGCGATGAAGGTTCGTGATTGCTCAAGGTTCGACGGCTGCTGGTAAAAGCCTCGGTAAGCGTCGAACAACTGCGCCACCGCATCCAGGTGTGTCGCGTCGGCCCGCAGTGCCTGAAGGGTCATGTGCCCGCTCCGTTTCCAGTCAATGATCGAACCAGCATAGCGCCGCCCTTCGAGTGTGCTGGCTTCATCGCTATATAGTTTTGTATATTGCGAAACCGAAATCGCCAGAATCTTTCCATGCCGTCCAGCCAACCTGTATTGCCATGAGTGCCATCCGCGTACGCAACGAGCAGTTGATCCTCGCCGCTGCCAGCGAGGAATTCGCCGCCAACGGCTTCAACGCCACCCAGACCCGCGATATCGCGGCGCGTGCCGGGGTGCCCAAAGCCAATCTGTATTACTACTTCCAGAGCAAGGAAAACCTCTACAGGAAAGTGCTGCTGGGGTTTGTCGAGCCGCTGCTGGAAGCCTCGGCGGTGCTGCGTGAAAGTGATGATCCGCTGACGGGACTGCGCGCCTACGTGGCCGCACGCATTCGCATCGCCCGCGAACATCCGGCGATTGCCAAGGTATTCAGTGGCGAGTTGCTATTGGGCGGTCGCCAGTTGCCGGATGAGTGCCGCGATCTTTTGCAGGCCGAAGCGCGGCGCAACGTTGAATGTCTGCGCAGCTGGATCGAGCGCGGTTTGCTCGCTCCGGTGGATCCGGAGCATTTGATGCTGTTCATCTGGTCGGCGACGCGCACGTACACCAATATCGGCTGGCAGATGGGCCGGATCATGGGGCGCGAAGTGCCGCAGGACGAGGATTATCAAACGGCGGCACAGACGATCACGCGCATGGTGCTGGAGGGCGTGGTCGTAGCGCCGCGGGTGGGCGAGATTCGTGGTGTGTTGTTTGCGACGTGATGGCGCAGTGCTGCGCCGATCAGGGCATGAAGTCTACGGGGAGTTCCAGATGATCTTTCATGCGCTCGTTCCAGTCGTGCAAGGCGCCAGGTAGACGTTTTTTCCATTTCGCAACATCGGTGTAATAGCGCAGCCGCGAGTGTCCGGTGTTGTCGTAGGTAACCAACAAGACCCAGAAATGGCCATCGGCTGACCGCATCACGATGCCGGTGCCACCCAGGCCGCGCATCCACATCTCCCAGACCTGACTACCCGGCACATCAGCGGAAGGTTCAGCGGTCATCAACGAACCGGACTTTTCCACCAGCGTCTGATAATCAGTCTTGAGCAACGTGTGCAGTGCCTGGTTTTCTTCCGGTGTTTGCGCCAGGCCCAGGCTGAGCATGTCGTAATCCAGCGTCAGCGGTTGCTGCGAAGCGACAAAACGACCGGTGTAGTAGACGCCCAACCCGGCACTGCAATATCCGCCTGCACCGACGATAGAAATATCCAGCACACCATTGATGGGGGTGAACAACAGGGTGCACTGGTCTTCCGAGTAAACGGCTTTACCGTCCTTGAGTGTGGCAACGCCATCCAGATCACCGGAGTTGGCGCCCTCAGCCGCCGTGATGTCGATGCTGATGTGCGTGGGATCGCGGCGCTGGGTTATGACTGTCGCCGAGGTTGCGGTCCCTGGCGGAATGAGCTGCCAGGTCGCGTCCCAACTGAAGGGCTGGGTGGCGTGTTCAAGTTCGGTCAGGCGCATTAAATACTGCCGACGCAAACAGGCTGTCTGATCGCCACAGGCGTTGCGGTTTTTCAGCCACTGTCGCTGGTCTGACTTGAGGGCTTTGGCATCGGGGACATCAGCCGATGTCGAGTGCCAGAGCTTGCCCAGCTTCTCATCGAGTTGCGAGATCTGCGGGTCGCCACAAATGGCTTTTTCAGTTTTGCTGGCGGCACTGGTGCAATCAAAACTGCTGGCGTGGGTGATAGAGGCAAACGCAAGGCACATCAGTGCCAAGGCATGACGCAGGGAGATAGCGAACATCGAGAGATTCCATTCTTCGGACGGCGCGCAGTATGCCAGTGCTGCCAGCGGAAATCCCTGATGTACATAGCAATCAGGATTTCGCAATCACTGTAGGAGTGAGCCTGCTCGCGATAGCGTTCGGTCAGACGATGTTGCATCAAATGCCACACCGCTATCGCGAGCAGGCTCACTCCTACAGGTTTTGTGTGGATGGTCAGAACGTGATGCTGGCTGCGGGTTTGACGTCGATACGCGCCACCGAGCCAGTCAGATGCGCCAGATCCTTGTTGTGCTCGGCGATGATGTCTTCGGCGCTCATATTGCCGTTGTCGACGGTGGAATGCGCGTCGGCGGCAAGCACTACGTCATAACCCAGCTCATGGGCCCGGCGTACGGTCGCATTGACACAGTAATCGGTTTGCAGACCGCAAATAACCAGTCGTTCGAAGTCTTCACTTGGCAAAAATTTACCCAGGTCAGTCTGGTAAAACGAGTCCCGGGTGGTCTTGCGTACGCGCAAGTCACTGGCGACGGTTAACAGTTCATCAGCCAGTTGCCAGCCTTCGGCACCATGGGCCAACGGGCTGTCCTCTTCTTCATGCTGGATCAGCACCACGCGCACGCCAGCCTTGCGTGCGCGAGCACTGAGACCGTTGATGGTGTCGATCACACGCTGAATGTCGTAGCACTGATATTCACCCGAGCAGAGGGCGCGCTGGACGTCGATGATCAGTAATGCGGTGGTCATGATGAGCCTTCCTTGATCAGTCCTTGAGACAGGGGCGGACGTAAGCCCGCCCCCTTTTTACGCTCCTCAGTAACCCAGTGACAAGCCCGTGTTGCGGCGTGGATCGTTGGCGCCGTAGAAACGGTTTTTGCCGACCGGCTTACCGCCCAGGGAAGGTGCACCCACCAGAATCGCGGCGATGTGGTTGGCGTCCTGCGGACCGGCGAACTTGTGACCCCAGCTCTCGAGGAGCTTCTTCGTGTCGGGGCTGGCGGCGAAGTCTTCGAGGTTGGTTTCCTCCGGCATCCACTGCTGGTGGAAGCGTGGCGCATCGACCGCTTCCTGCAGGCCCATGCCGTAGTCGATGACGTTGAGCATGGTCAGCAAAGTCGCCGTGATAATACGGCTGCCGCCCGGTGTACCGACCACCATCACCACTTTGCCATCCTTGGTGACAATGGTCGGGCTCATCGACGACAGCGGTGCCTTGCCCGGAGCAATCGCATTGGCTTCGCCCTGCACCAGGCCGTACATGTTCGGCACACCGACCTTGGAGGTGAAGTCGTCCATTTCATCGTTGAGAATCACCCCGGTCTTGCTCGCCATCACGCCCGCGCCGAACCAGTCATTGAGGGTGTAAGTGACCGACACCGCATTGCCCCACTTGTCGACGATCGAGTAGTGAGTGGTGTTGCTGCCTTCATGGGGGGCTACGCCGGGTTTGAGTTCAGCCGACACGCCGGCCTTTTGCGGCTGGATGGCGTCGCGCAGTTTGGTCGCGTAGTTCTTGTCCAGCAGATGCTCAATCGGATTTTTGACGAAATCCGGATCGCCCAGGTAGCTGTTGCGATCAACATAGGCGTGGCGCATGGCTTCGATCTGATAATGCATGCCCTGGGCCGAATGGAAGCCCAGATCCTTCATCGGATAGCCTTCGAGGATGTTCATGATCTGGCAGATCACTACCCCGCCAGAGCTTGGCGGCGGCGCCGAGACCACGTGATAACCACGGTAGTCGCATTCCACCGGAGCCAGTTCGCGGGTCTTGTATTTATCGAGGTCAGCCTGGGTGATGATGCCTTTGTTGGCCTGGCTGGAGGTGACGATGGCGTCGGCAACCCAGCCTTTATAGAAGCCGTCGGCGCCTTTTTCGGAAATGGTCCGCAGGGTTTTGCCGAGATCCTTCTGCACCAGTTTCTGCCCGACCTGCATCGGCTCGCCGTTATGCAGGAAGATCGAACCGGAGTCGCGCATGTCCTTCTTGAACACGTCGGTGGCGTACTCCAGCAACTCGACGTCACCCTGCTCCAGCGCAAAACCGTCTTCCGCCAGTTTGATCGCCGGCGCAATCATTTCCTTGCGCGGTTTGGTCCCGTATTTGCTCAGCGCCAGCTCCATGCCGGACACGGTGCCCGGCACGCCCACCGCCAGGTGGCCACGGGTACTCAAGTCGGGAATGACGTTGCCTTCCTTGTCGAGGTACATGTTGGCAGTGGCCGCCAGTGGTGCTTTCTCACGAAAATCGAGGAAGGTCTTGCGCCCGTCTGCCAGTTGAATGGTCATGAAGCCGCCTCCGCCCAGGTTGCCTGCTGCGGGATAGACCACCGCCAGCGCGTAACCCACGGCGACCGCCGCATCGACGGCATTACCGCCACTTTTCAATACGTCGACGCCGACATGGGTGGCCAGATGTTGCGCGGTGACCACCATGCCGTTTTCTGCGGCAACCGGTGCCACCGACGCCGCGTGAGCCATGAGACAGCTGAGTGCCAGTGAGGTCGCTATCAGCGATTTGGCCAAAGGTTCGTACTTCATGAGTCGATCTCTTTTTTGTTTTCAGGGTCTGTGCAGAACAGAAGGGGGGAACGCTGCAAAAGCACCAAGCAGTATGGTCGGCTTTGCGTATTGCGCCTCCCCGATCAGGCAGTATGCTGGGCGCTGTTGCCGCCCTGCTCCGGAGTCTGCCGTCATGTCTTATACGTTCATCACCGTGCCATCGCCCGTCGGCGAGCTGAAGCTGGTCGCGAACGGCTCACGACTGGCGGCCATCCTCTGGGAAAACGATAAACCCGACCGCGTGCGCCTCGGGCCGATGAGCGAGGCACACGACAATCCGATCCTGATTCGAACGGCTCGACAACTTGAAGAATATTTTTCCGGGACGCGTGACTGTTTTGATCTGGAACTGGATTTCGCTGGCACCGATTTTCAGAAAAAGGTCTGGGCGGCGCTGCTGACCATTCCCTTCGGCCAGACGCGCACCTACAGCCAGATTGCCAGACAGATTGGCAATCCCGCTGCTGTGCGGGCAGTAGGCGCCGCCAACGGACGCAACCCGATTTCCATTGTGGCGCCTTGTCATCGGGTGATCGGCGCCTCGGGGAAGCTCACCGGGTTCGCCGGAGGGCTAGAGGCGAAAGAGCACTTGCTGACCCTGGAGGGTGGCGACTGGTCGACGGTTGGCAAAACCGGGGATTTGTTTTAGTCAGTTAACACAGATCAAGAGATCGCAGCCTTCGGCAGCTCCTACCCTGGAGTGCGTTTTCCTGTAGAAGCTGCCGAAGGCTGCGATCTTTTGATTTATCAGGTAAACACGTTATTCATCGCCGCATACTGCAACAGCATGATGGTCTTGGCGTCGCAGATCTCGCCGCGCTGAAACGCCGCCAGCGCTTCGTCGAAGCTCCACTCCAGCACTTCAAGTTCTTCAGTCTCTTCTTCCAGACCACCACCTTCGCTGACCTTCGATGCCGCGTCGTATTCGGCAATGAAAAAGTGCAGCTTCTCGGTCACTGAACCCGGACTCATGTAGGCCTCGAATACCTTCTTCACATCGTGCACGCGATAACCGGTTTCCTCTTCGGCTTCATCGCGAATCCGCTGCTCCGGCGCAGCGCCCTCGAGTAATCCGGCCGCCACCTCGATCAACAAACCATCATGACCATTGACGAATACCGGCAAACGAAACTGCCGGGTCAGTACCACCGTGCGCTGTTCACGATTAAACAACAAAATCGCTGCACCGTTGCCTCGATCATAGACTTCACGAGTCTGACGCTGCCACTCGCCGTTGTTGCGGTGATAGTCGAAGGTGATTTTCTTCAGCAGGTACCAGTCGTGGGACAACACCTGAGTGTCGACGATGCTGACCCGCTCGGCTGTGTTGGACATGACGCTTGATCCTGTTTCCTGAATAAGCCGCCATGGTCGAATAATTGCGCCAACAAAAAAAGCCCGGCAGCGCTACCGGGCTTCTTTATTTGCAACTAACGAGCGACGTGCGACAGCGAGTCATCGACATCCTGCTCGACTGAACGAACCCCGTGAATCAACGGCCCATAACGCCGGCTGAACTCCCAGTTGTACGGCACGCCATCCTTGCTGGTGCCGTTGTCCCAGTTTACCGACCAGGTCATCAGGCCTTTGATCGGCAGCCCTTTGATCGCCAGACGTTTGAGGACGTTACCGACCACGGTTTTGTCGATCACATAACCGGTTGCCGCCGCATCGTTGTTGGCCGGCAGGCCTATGACGAATTTGTCCGCCGCGATGCGGGTGAAACCGCGTGTGCCGGTTACCAGACTTTCGGTCAGGTAGTAGAGGAAATCCTCTTTCAACGCATCGTTGTTCTGCGCAATCCACGCGCCCGCGCCGTTGTTGGCTTCCTGCACCCAGACCCCGTCGCCACCCTGGTTGTAGAACTGCGGGGCGATGAAGTCGTAGTAGCCTTCCAGGGCCTGCAGGTAGCTAAGGTATTTGCCGGTGCTGGTCAGGTATGGAAACTCCGGGGCCATGCTGATGATGAAGTGCTTGCCTTGGCCTGCGTAGTGATCCTTGACCAGTTTCAGTGCGGCCGGCAGGACGGTCTTGTTGGCCGCGAAATCAATCGCGCTCTGTTCAAGATCAATATCCAGGCCGTCGAAGCCGTAGGTTTCCACCAGACGGATGATTTCATTGGCCAGCGGTTGTTCCTGACCGCTGCGCAACTCGATGTGCGCATCGGCGCCACCGAGGGAGATCAACACGGCCCGCCCTTGGCTGTTGAGCACGCCGACCTGACGGCGGAACTCGGCATCGGAAACGTTGAACGGCTTGAAGGTCGGAATCCCGCTGCCCTTCATAAAGGCCACCGCGACCACGTTGTACTCCTTGGGCACTTGCTCCAGCGACAGGCTGGCGAAGCGGCCCTGACGATAACCATCGCTCGGGCCTGCGGGCCAGTTGTGCCAGAAGCCCATGAGGATCTTTTTGCCGGCAATGCTCGGCATCAGCGAGGCGGCATCGCTCGCGGCGTTTTGCACTAAAGAGAAATCGATTTTTGACATGTTCTAATCCTTCAGAACGTGTGGGTTTGGCGACGCAGCGCCGTTATTTGAAGTCGACGTCGAAGGCCTGATAGAAAGCGTTGCCGGTGTTGGCGACGATCCACATCAGCACGATCACGTGATGGCCTTTTTTGTTGGCCGGCAGTTTCACCGCGTGATTGACCTTGGCCTTCAGCTCATTCGGGTAGCTGTAATACGGCACCTGAGTGTAGAAGTCCTCGAAGAACGGTTGGGCTTCCAGTTGCGCGCGGCTGATGCGTTGTTTCGGGTCCCAGCCATCCTTGGTGATCAGCCAGCGATAGCCGCGAGTGGTGTGCGGCGCGGTGTATTCCCACTTGATTTCGAGGGTTTGTCCCGGGGTGACATTGAGCAGCGGCCAGGTGAATGGACGACCGAGTTTCTTGCTCATTTCTTCATGGGTGAAGTTAACGCAGTCGCGGCCATCACTCTTACCACCGCTGAGAATGTAGCCGTCGGCCGGTGGCGTGACACTGTCCGAGTCGCTCTGGTATGGCGCCGGAAACGGCCCCGCTGCCAGCGCCGGGAAATTTTTCCCGCCTTCCATTTCATTGACCTGCCAGGCACCGAGCAGTCCTTGCTCAATGGCCACCGCACCGCGGCTGGCAGGAGAGATGACGCGACCATGTCGCAGTTGGGTTTGTGCTTGTGGTTGACTCATGTTTTTCACTCCGTTGATTTAAGAACTCTCCTTTCCGAGGAGAGGCCTTCAAGCTAACGGAGGCGAATTTTTTGTCCATCGGCGGTTTTGTCGCAGTCAGTGGGTGAAAGCCAGCAAAACACCGCAAATACTGGATGTATATACAGTCATTTACGATAACACCCACCCGAGATGACGCCAAAAGATTACACGCCGATGCTGCAAAAACTGCCATTCAGTACTCACGGCAACTGTGCCTTGAACTCCTTTTCGTACTGCCCGGCGAGTTGTACTTTCTGTTTCTCGTTGAGCAATTTGCCGGCCATCTGGAAGAACTTCTGCTCTTCTTCCTTCAAATGATGATGAACCTTGTCCGACAGCTTCTTCGCGGTTGCCAACCACGCGGGACTGGACATCTCGGTCTCGTCGAGTTCTTCCATCATCTCGTCCATTTCATGGTGTTCAGCGATGGCATGGCGGCTCAGATCGACACCCTCGTCTAGCTCCATCAACGGAATGTAGAAATGGCGTTCTTCGGCGGTTTCGTGGGCTTGGAGTTCGGCTTTGAGTTGTTTGTACGCCTCGACCCGCTCCGGGGTGTCGCCGCTGGTTTCGATCAGGGTTTTGGCGTAGCTACGCTGGCGCTCATGGCTTTCGCGAAGGGCTTCGAAAATATTCATGGGGGATCCTCATCAACCGCGTGCTGGAATGACGCTGTAAAAGCTAGACCCCGGCGCGTGAGCGGCAGTTCCACCGGGTTGAGAGGGGCTTGGAAGATCACCGCCGGGCAGGATAGGCTGCGGGTTCAAACCACAAGGAAGTCAGGCATGAACTTGCGCATCGAGTTGTCTCAACATTCCACAGAAGAAGAACGCCAAGCGATTCTCGCCCCCCTGCATGCCTATAACGTGGCCAAGGCCGGGATCGCGGTATCCGAACCGCTCACCCTGCTGGTGCGTGACGATCACGATCAGATTCTGGGTGGACTCTATGGCCGGCTGGTCTGCCAGTGGTTGTTCATCGATTTGCTGTCAGTGCCTGAAGCAGGCCGGGGCCAGGGTATTGGCTCGAAACTGATGCGCATGGCCGAAGAGCTGGCGCGGGAGAAAGGCTGCATCGGCGCATGGCTCGACACGTTCGACTTTCAGGCACCGGAGTTCTACAAGAAACTCGGGTACAGCCAGTTTGGTGAGATTGTCGATTATCCGCCGGGGCACAAGCGGCATTTTTTCCAGAAGCGACTTGTAGGTTGAATGTACCGACCCCTTCGCGAGCAGGCTCGCTCCCACATTTGGAATGCATTCCACGGTAGGATTGAGCCTGCTCCGGGCGGCGTTCCGACGATGCCGACAGCCACGTCAACGCATGATCAGAGGCAAGTCGCCAACGCGGCCAACCGGCGCTTGGCGACAAAATCATCCTTCTGCGCGTAGTAATTCAGCGTCGTACCCGATGCTTCGGTGAGCACATCGACAAAAGACTCTGCCGAACGGGTATACACCGTCGTACCGCCCGATTTACGCGGTTCCAGATACGCCGCCGCATCCACGCCAAACACCGCTTCGTCCTGCCAGCCGAACTGCACACAACGCGCCACGTCTTTTTCGGCTTTGTCCGACGTCAACACTTTGTACGGGGTTTTCGTGCGAGCATCGTCTATCACCGAGCCTGCGCAACCGGCCAGCAGTGTCGCGGCCAGCGCTACCATCAGAATTCGCATTGCATTCGCTCATTCAGAAAAAAGCGGACTGTATCATCGCAGCAGCAGGAATCGTTCTGCTTTACTGCATTTATAGCGCGACAGGCGCAGGCCGCTGCGGCAACCTAAGGTCATCAGCCTCACAAGGAAAACACATGGCGCCTACCGACCAGCGACATGAAAACGCCCTGAAAGTATTTCTCGAGGCGCGTCCCGAACTACGCGAATCCCTCGACCACCTCAACCCGTTACTGGCTCAGGCCAAAGGCGAAACTCAGGCGCAGTATCGTGAAGAGCGACTGCATGAAGCATTTGAGGCCGAAGCGGAAAGTCTCGGACTTTTTGCCTGGGAGTTGACCTTGCAACTGACGGCTGATTCGCCTGAGGAGTATCAGGCGCAGCGGTTGGAAGTACACCGTGAAGTCGCGGAAATGGCCGGGATGGGTTGGCCGGAGTATTGCGATCTGTATGGCATAGAACCATAACCGCCGCCCAAGGACACTTCTACCGATGCTGCCATCCGCCTCGACTCACCGCGCCAGCCCCGGGCATCTGCACACTCAGAAGTGGCGCGGGCGGATTGGTCTGGCGCTGGTGGCCAGCCTCTCGGTACTGGCCGGCATGACCGACGCCATCGGCTTTATGGCCAGCGGCGACTTCGTCTCGTTCATGAGCGGCAACACCACCCGACTTGCCGTGGCGATCAGCGATGGTGATATCGGGCTGACCCTGCGTTTGTTGATCCTCGTCGCCACTTTTATAGCCGGGAACGCCTTGGGCGTTATCGTTGCCCGTTTCGGTGGCCGCCGGGCGCTGCCGCTGCTGCTGTGTATCGCCACCCTGCTGTGTGCGGCGGCCGCCTGGCCATTCGACACCCAACTGCCGGCGCTGATGGCGGCGATCATTGCGATGGGCATGCTCAACGCGTCGGTTGAAGAGGTGAACGGCTTGCCGGTCGGACTGACTTACGTGACTGGCGCATTGTCGCGGTTCGGCCGTGGTTTGGGACGCTGGATGCTCGGCGAACGACGCAGCGGCTGGCGGGTGCAACTGGTGCCGTGGAGCGGGATGTTTATCGGCGCGATTCTGGGGGCGGTGCTGGAACACCACTTGGGACTCCAGGCGATGTTTGTCAGCGGTTTGCTGGCTGCAATCATCGGGCTGTTCTCCCTGAAAATCCCGCGCCGCTGGCAACTGGGCTACATGCCCCGCTAACGGACTCCTCAACCAACGCTCATGTAGGAGCTGTCGAGTGAAACGAGGCTGCGATCTTTTGATCTTGCTTTTAAAGATCAAGATCAAAAGATCGCAGCGTACCGCAGCTCCTACAGAGATCGTGTTTCGCTGCAAGCGCTGCGATCCTTTGCGGTCTGCAATGCTTTATCATGGCCGCAGTTTTGCTGATCGAGTCCGTCATGAAGTTCGCCATTGCGCTGTTTTCCGCCGCCCATGCGCCCTCCTCGCGCCGCGCCCTGCTGTTTGCACAAGCCGCGCTGGCCGGTGGGCATGAAATTGTCCGGCTGTTTTTCTATCAGGACGGCGTTTACAACGCTTCGGACGCGGTGGTCACGCCGCAGGACGAACTCGACCTGCCCAAACAATGGCGCACGTTCATCAGCGAACAGAAGCTGGACGGTGTGGTGTGCATCGCCGCCGCCCTGCGCCGTGGCGTGCTGGACGCTGAAGAAGCCAAGCGCTATCAGCGTGACGCCGTTTCCGTGAGCGCGCCGTGGGAATTGTCCGGCCTCGGTCAGTTGCATGACGCGGTACAAGACGCTGACCGCTTGATCTGCTTCGGAGGTGCGTGAGATGGCTAAATCCCTGTTGATCATCAGCCGTCAATCGCCATGGTCTGGCCCCGCGGCCCGCGAAGCGCTGGACATCGTGCTGGCCGGTGGCGCCTTCGATCTGCCCATTGGCTTGCTGTTTCTCGATGATGGCGTCTTACAACTCGCCGCCGGGCAGAGCGCCAAGGCCCTGCAACAGAAAGACTTGAGCGCTAACCTGCAAGCGCTACCGATGTTTGGTGTCGAAGAGTTGTTCTACTGCGCAGAGAGCGCCAGCACTCGTGGCCTCGGCACTCTGTCGCTGGACGAAGCGCAGCCGCTGGCCGCCGAGCAAATCACCGCCCTTATTGACCGTTACGACCAGGTGATCACCCTCTGATGTCGACTTTGCATGTGTTGTCTCATTCCCCGTTTGGCGACGATCGCCTGACCAGTTGCCTGCGCCTGATCGGCAGCGCTGATGCTGTGTTGCTGTCCGGCGACGCGGTCTATGCTCTGCAACCGGGCACCGCGCCGTTCTCCGCACTGCAAAGCCGCCAGATCAAATTGTTGATTCTGGCCGAAGATGCACAGGCTCGCGCCATCGAAGTCCCGGACTGGGCTGAGGCCATTGATTACCCGGCCTTCGTCGAGCTGTCGATCCATCACGACAAGGTCAACAGCTGGTTATGAATGCCATGACCGTCGGCGCCCGCGCCATCGAACTGGACAAGGACGGCTTTCTCGTCGACCTCAGCGACTGGTCTGCCGACGTTGCCAGCGCCCTCGCCGCTGCCGAAGAGATCGAGTTGACCGCCGAACACTGGGAAGTCCTCGAACTGCTGCGCAGCTTCTACGCCGAATTCCAGTTGTCCCCGGCGACCCGTCCGCTGATCAAGTACACCGCGTTGAAACTCGGCCCGGACAAAGGCAACAGCCTGCACCTGAACCGACTGTTCAAAGGCACCCCCGCCAAACTCGCCGCGAAACTGGCGGGCCTGCCCAAACCGACGAATTGCTTATGACCGACTTTCCAGCGCTGACCCTCGAAACGCCTGCCGAACACCCGTTCGCCCAATTCGTGCGCATTCTTGGCAAAGGCAAACGTGGCGCTCGCGACCTGACCCGCGAAGAGGCCCGCGAAGCCATGGGCATGGTCCTTGACGACAAGGTCGAGGACACCCAGCTCGGCGCGTTCCTAATGTTGCTGCGGCACAAGGAAGAAAGCGCCGAGGAGATGGCCGGCTTCACCGAAGCCCTGCGCGAGCGCTTGCAGGCGCCGGCGCTGAACGTCGATCTGGACTGGCCGACTTACGCTGGCAAGAAGCGTCATCTGCCGTGGTATCTGCTGGCAGCCAAGTGCCTGGCACAGAACGGCGTGCGCATTTTCATGCACGGCGGCGGCGCACACACCGCCGGGCGTCTGTACAGCGAGCAATTGCTTGGTGAATTGAACATTCCGCTGTGCCGCACTTGGCAGCAGGTCGGCACGGCGCTGGGTAACGGTGGCCTGGCCTTCATGCCGCTGGTGGACTGGGCGCCGCAATTGCAGAACATGATCGATTTGCGCAACACCTTGGGCCTACGCTCACCGATTCATTCCCTGGCGCGGATTCTCAATCCACTGGGCGCGCGTTGCGGCCTGCAAAGCATTTTCCATCCTGGGTATCAAGCCGTGCATCGCGATGCCAGTGGTTTGCTTGGCGACACGGCGATTGTGGTCAAAGGCGATGGCGGCGAAATCGAGATCAACCCGGATGCCGACAGCCACCTCTACGGCACCACCGGCGGCGAGAGCTGGGACGAGGAATGGCCGCAATTGTCGGCGCAACGCCACGTCAAACCGGCGACCCTGGACGTCGAACACCTGAAAGCCGTATGGCGTGGCGAGATGGTCGACAGTTACCCGCAAATGGCGTTGATTGCGACCATGGCGCTGGCCTTACGCGGCCTCGGTCAAAGCCGTGAGCAAGCCTTCGCAACCGCCGAGCACTACTGGGCCGCGCGGAACAAATCGATTTAACCGATCATTCGCGCCCGATCTTTGCGCTTTTTGTTCGAACTCATCGGAATAGACTCGACTCCAACGATTATTGGTTTACGGAGTCTTGATCATGGGTTTACTCGTCGATGGCCACTGGCAGGACAAGTGGTACGAAAGCAGCAAGGACGGCGCCTTCCAGCGCGAACAGGCCAAGCGCCGCAACTGGGTAACCGCCAACGGCGAACCCGGCCCCAGCGGTGAAGGCGGTTTTGCCGCGGAGGCCGGGCGCTATCACCTCTATGTTTCGCTCGCCTGTCCGTGGGCGCATCGCACGCTGATCCTGCGCAAACTCAAAGGGCTGGAGAGTCTCATCGACGTCTCGGTGGTCAGTTGGTTGATGCTGGAAAATGGCTGGACCTTCGACACGGCGCTCGGCTCAACCGGCGATAAGCTCGATGGTTTTGAATTCATGCATCAGCGCTATACCGCCGACACTGCCGATTACACCGGCCGCGTCACCGTGCCGGTGCTGTGGGACAAAAAGCTCAAGCGCATCGTCAGCAACGAATCAGCGGAGATCATCCGCATGTTCAACAGCGCGTTTGATGGTTTGACCGGCAATGATCTGGATCTCTACCCGGCGCCATTACGCGGCGAGATCGATGCGCTGAACGAGCGGATTTATCCGGCGGTGAACAACGGCGTGTATCGCGCAGGTTTTGCGACGTCGCAACAGGCTTATGAAGAAGCGTTCGATGAGGTGTTTGCCGAGCTGGATCAGTTGGACCGGCTGCTGGGTGCCAATTGCTACTTGTCGGGTGAGTACCTGACGGAAGCGGACATCCGTTTGTTCACCACGATGATTCGTTTTGACGCGGTGTACCACGGCCACTTCAAGTGCAACCTGCGGCGGATTGCCGATTACCCGAATCTGTCGAACTGGCTGCGTGAGCTGTATCAGTGGCCGGGGATCGCCGAGACGGTGGACTTCCAGCACATCAAGAACCACTACTACGGCAGTCACAAGACCATTAACCCGACAGGGGTTGTGCCGAAAGGGCCGGAGCAGGATTTCAACGTGGCCCATGATCGGGCGCGTTTGAGCGGCAAAGGGGTTTGGTACCGGGGCTGAGATTTGTATTGTTTTTGAGGGCCCCATCGCTGGCAAGCCAGCTCCCACAGGGATTTTGGTGATACTGAAGATTGCAGCTTCAACACAAAACCTGTGGGAGCTGGCTTGCCAGCGATGGGGTCAACTCGGTTTTCAGACCTGCGCCTGAGCCCCTTCGAACCACGCCAGCTTCTCGCGCAGTTGCACCACTTCACCGACGATGACCAGTGTCGGCGCATGCACTTCATGCTCCGCCACCAGTCGCGGCAGGTCAGCCAGCGTGCCGGTGAAGACGCGCTGATTGACCGTGGTGCCCTGCTGAATCAATGCCGCCGGGGTATCGGCTGAACGACCATGTTTGATCAGTTGTTCGCAGATGACCGGCAACCCGACCAGGCCCATGTAGAACACCAGCGTCTGCGCCGGCGCGACAAGGTCGGCCCAAGGCAGATCGGTGGAGCCGTCCTTCAGATGGCCGGTAACAAAGCGCACCGACTGCGCGTGATCACGATGCGTCAGCGGAATCCCGGCATATGCCGCGCAACCACTGGCCGCCGTGATACCCGGCACAACCTGAAACGGAATGCCGTGAGCGGCCAGTTCTTCGATCTCTTCGCCACCACGGCCGAAGATAAACGGATCACCGCCCTTCAACCGCACCACACGCTTGCCGGCCTTGGCCAGGTCGACCAGTTGCTGGTTGATCTGATCCTGTGGCACGGCGTGATCAGACCGACGTTTGCCGACGTAGACCCGCTCGGCATCACGACGGCACAGCTCAAGAATCGCTGGCGCCACCAAGCGGTCGTACAGCACCACGTCGGCTTGCTGCATCAGACGCAACGCCTTGAAGGTCAGCAGGTCTGGATCGCCCGGGCCTGCCCCGACCAGATACACCTCACCGGTCGTGACCATGGCTTCACCATCGATCTTGGCTTGCAGCAGACGCTCGGCTTCGGCGCCCTGCCCGGCCAGTTGCCGGTCGGCAATCGGCCCCTGAAACACGTCTTCCCAGAAACCACGACGCTGCTGCACATCCGGAAACAGGCTTTTCACCTGATTGCGGAAACGCGCGGCGAGCCCGGCCAATTGGCCGTAGGTCGATGGAATCCAGGTTTCGATCTTGGCGCGGATCAAACGCGCCAGCACCGGCGCATCGCCGCCGCTGGACACGGCTATGATCAGCGGCGAACGGTCGACGATCGCCGGGAAGATCACACTGCACAAGGCAGGCGCGTCGACCACGTTGACCGGCACGCAGCGCTTGTGCGCATCGGTGGAGACTTGGGCGTTCAGCGTCTCATCGTCGGTGGCGGCAATAATCAGCCCGCAACCGTCGAGATCCGCCTCGACGTAACCGCGCAACAGGCATTCACCGCCAGAAGCGGCGACCAGTTCACGCAGTTGCGTTTCGATTTCAGGTGCGACCACCCGCAGCAGCGCACCGGCATCGGCCAGCAGGCGGGATTTGCGCAAGGCAATTTCCCCCCCACCGACGACCAACACACGACTGCCGCGCAGGTTGTGAAACAGCGGCAGATATCTCATTTAGCCGATGACCTCAAGGCCACCCATGTACGGCTTGAGTACGTCCGGTACACGGATCGAGCCGTCGGCCTGCTGGTAGTTTTCCAGCACGGCAACCAGCGTACGACCAACCGCCAGACCGGAACCGTTCAGGGTGTGCACCAGCTCAGGCTTGCCGGTTTCCGGGTTGCGGAAACGCGCTTGCATACGACGGGCCTGGAAGTCGCCGCAGTTCGAGCACGAGGAGATTTCGCGGTACTTGTCCTGGCTCGGGATCCACACTTCGAGGTCATAAGTCTTGACCGCGCTGAAGCCCATGTCGCCGGTGCACAGCGCCAAGGTGCGGTAAGGCAGACCGAGCAATTGCAGGACTTTTTCAGCGTTGGCGGTCAGGCCTTCCAGCGCTTCCATCGAAGTCGATGGCTCAACGATCTGGACCATTTCGACTTTGTCGAACTGGTGCTGACGGATCATGCCGCGGGTGTCACGGCCCGATGCACCGGCTTCACTGCGGAAGCACGGAGTGTGCGCGACGAACTTGATCGGCAGCAGTTTCGAATCGACGATTTCGCCCGCAACGATGTTGGTCAGCGACACTTCAGCGGTCGGGATCAGGTACAGATCGGCTTCGCCTTCGCGAGCGATCTTGAACAGGTCTTCTTCGAACTTCGGCAGTTGACCGGTGCCTTGCAGCGCCGGCGCCTGAACCAGATAAGGCGTGTAAGCCTCTTCGTAGCCGTGCTCGTTGACGTGCAGGTTGATCATGAACTGCGCCAGGGCGCGGTGCAGACGCGCGATCGGGCCACGCAGCAGGGCGAAACGCGCGCCGGACAGCTTGGCGGCGGTTTCGAAATCCAGCCAGCCGAACTTCTCGCCCAGGGCAACGTGATCTTTCACTTCGAAGTCGAACGCGGTCGGCGTGCCCCAGCGGCGCACTTCAACGTTGTCGTCTTCGTCTTTGCCGACCGGCACGGATTCGTGCGGCAGGTTGGGGATACCGAGCAGGATCGAGTCCAGTTCGGTCTGGATCGCGTCCAGCTCGACTTTACCGGCACTCAGTTCGCCCGCCATGCGCTCGACGTCCGCCATCAACGGCGCGATGTCTTCGCCGCGCTGCTTGGCCTGACCGATGGATTTGGAACGCGCGTTACGCTCAGCCTGCAGTGCTTCGGTGCGGGTCTGGACGGTCTTACGCTGTTCTTCCAGCGCTTCGATGCGCGCGGTATCCAGGGCAAAGCCACGGGAAGCCAGGCGGTCCGCTACGTCCTGAAGGTTGCTACGTAACAGTTTGGAATCGAGCATGTCGGTTTCTCGTTATCAAAGTTTGGTCAAAGACAGGCCAGCCCACGTCGCGAGCAGCCCGCCGAATACGCTGAGTGCCGCATAGCCCAGGGCCAGCGGCACTTGCCCGCTTTCCAGCAGGCGCACCGTATCCAGTGAAAAGGATGAAAATGTCGTCAGCCCCCCAAGGAAGCCGACCATCAACCCGGCGCGTACCTCGATCGGCACTTCCGGGCGTATCAAAAACAGGCCGTACAACACGCCAATCAGCAGACAGCCCACGATATTAACGGCCAGCGTCGCGGTATAGAAGTGCCGCGGCCAATTGGCGTTGACCCAATTACCGGTGGCGAAGCGCAACAAGGTGCCGGCAACCCCGCCGGCGGAGACCGCAATGATCAATGGAAACACTATTTTCTCCGCTGCCGAGGGCTTAAACGATCGAGTTGGGCGAGGTGGTTGAGCTTCTCGCCGATCTTCAATTCCAGGCCACGCGGCACCGGTTGGTAGAACGGGATGGGATCAAGCTCTTCCGGGAAATAGTCTTCGCCAGCGGCATAAGCGTCCGGCTCGTCGTGGGCATAGCGGTATTCGTCACCGTAGCCCAATTGTTTCATCAGTTTGGTCGGTGCGTTGCGCAGGTGCAACGGCACTTCCAGCGAACCGTTTTCAGCGGCGGCACGCAGCGCGGTTTTGAAGCCCATGTACACCGCGTTGCTTTTCGGCGCACAGGCCAGATAGGTGATGGCCTGGGCCACGGCCAACTCGCCTTCCGGACTGCCGAGACGCTCCTGCACCTCCCACGCCGCCAAGCACAGGCTGAGGGCGCGCGGGTCGGCGTTGCCGATGTCTTCACTGGCCATGCGCACCACACGGCGGGCCAGGTACAGCGGATCGCAACCACCGTCGATCATCCGCGCAAACCAATACAGCGCGCCGTCGGGGTTGGAGCCGCGCACGGACTTGTGCAGCGCCGATATCTGGTCGTAGAACGCCTCGCCGCCCTTGTCGAAACGCCGACGCGTATCGCCGAGCAGGCTCTGCAGCAACTCGGTGCCGATTTCGCTGTTGTCTTCAGCCAGGTCCGAGGCGTTTTCCAGCAGATTGAGCAGACGCCGGCCATCGCCATCGGCGGCGGACAGCAGCATCTGGAAGCCTTCATCGTTGAGCGTCAGGTTGCGCTTGCCCAGCCCACGCTCTTCAGTGAGTGCGCGATGCACCAGTTTGCGCAGCGCCGCTTCGTCGAGGCTTTTCAGCACGTAGACGCGGGCACGCGACAGCAGAGCATTGTTGAGTTCGAAGGAAGGATTTTCGGTGGTGGCGCCGATGAAGATCAGCGTGCCGTCTTCAACGTACGGCAGAAACGCATCCTGCTGGGATTTGTTGAAACGGTGCACTTCATCGACGAACAGAATCGTGCGCTTGCCGTACTGGCCGGCCTGCTGCTTGGCGATTTCAACAGCCTGACGGATCTCTTTGACCCCGGCGAGCACTGCCGAGACCGTTTCGAAGTGCGCATCGGAGACTTCCGCGAGCAACCGCGCCAAAGTGGTTTTACCCACTCCGGGCGGCCCCCAGAAGATCATCGAATGCAGGGCACCCTGCTCCAGCGCCTCACGCAGAGGCTTGCCGCGAGCGAGCACGTGCTCCTGACCGACGTACTCATCCAGATTGGTCGCACGCAAACGCGCGGCCAGTGGCTGGGCAATCGGTGCACTGCGAAACAGATCCATCACGTAGCGTTGAAACCTCTATTTGATCAGGTCGATCTTTGCCCTTGTGGGAGCGAGCCTGCTCGCGAAAGCGGTGTATCAGCCACTATTAATGCTGGATGAAATATCGCTTTCGCAAGCAGGCTCGCTCCCACAGGGTTTACGTGTTTATTCCTGGATCACGTCGGCATCCTTGGGGATGTCGAACTTGAACTTCGATGCCGATACCGGCTCGTTGGCCTTGACCCCGGTAAACAGGATGTTCGTGCGCTGGCCGACGCTGTCGATCAGTTGCATATCGTTGAGCAGACCGTTGCGGAACGACAGACGCAGGTTATCGAACAGAGTGTCTTTGGTTTTCGGCTTGAGGGTGAAGTCGATCACGCCGCCCGCCTCTTTCGCGCTGATATCAAAACTCTGGCTGATCTTCGACACATCACCGGACAGCAGCAGCGCCGGGGTCTGGGTCAGACGCTCGTCGAGCTTCTTGATGGTCGCCTGTTCCAGATCCGGGTCCCACAGGGTGACTTTCTTGCCGTCGGAAACCATGGTCTGCTCGTTTGGCGCATTGGTGTGCCAGTAGAACAGGCCCGGACGCTGCAGGGTCATGTTGCCGGTGGTTTCCTGCAACTGCGTGCCGCTGCCGTCGAGGGTCAGCTGCGAGAAGTTCGCGCTCAGGGTCTTGGATGTTTCCAGCAATTGGGTCAGACGCGCCACGTCCTTTTGATCGGCGTGGGCCGTGAGAGTGGTCAGCGCCAGTACTGGCAGCAGCATGCGGATAAGACGCATGGGAGTCCTCTTGAATACTCGTTGGGAGAGCGGCGGCACATCATTGTCCCGCCTCTTGCGTTTGCAATCAGTCGCGTACCGGGCCTGGGGCCAGGACTTCACGGGAACCGTTGGTGTTCATCGAGGTGACGACCCCGGCCATTTCCATGGCTTCGATCATCCGTGCGGCGCGGTTGTAGCCGATCTTCAGCTTGCGCTGTACAGCGGAAATCGAGGCACGACGGCTTTCCAGTACAAACTGTACAGCTTCATCGTACAGCGCGTCGGCTTCCGGATCATCGCCGTCGCCGCCACCGCTGCTGCCTTCAAAACCGCTGCCGGCTTCTTCGACACCGTTGAGGATGTCATCGTTGTATTCCGGAGCGCCGCGCAGTTTCCACGCTTCGACCACACGGTGTACTTCATCGTCGGATACGAACGCACCGTGAACCCGGATCGGCAGGCTGGTGCCCGGCGGCATGTAGAGCATGTCACCGTGACCGAGCAGCTGTTCGGCGCCACCCTGATCGATGATGGTGCGCGAGTCGATCTTGCTCGATACCTGGAACGCCATACGCGTCGGAATGTTGGCCTTGATCAGACCGGTGATCACGTCCACCGATGGCCGCTGGGTGGCGAGGATCAAGTGAATACCGGCAGCACGGGCCTTCTGGGCGATACGGGCGATCAGTTCTTCAACCTTCTTGCCGACGATCATCATCATGTCAGCGAATTCGTCGACCACTACAACGATGGTTGGCAGCTTCTGCAGCAACGGTGCTTCGTCGTGGATGCTTTCGCGTTTGTACAGCGGATCGCTCAACGGTTCGCCGGCATCCTGCGCTTCCTTGACCTTGGCGTTGAAGCCGGACAGGTTGCGCACGCCCATTTTCGCCATCAGCTTGTAGCGGCGCTCCATCTCGGCAACGCTCCAGCGCAAGGCGTTGGCGGCGTCCTTCATGTCGGTAACGACCGGGCACAGCAAGTGCGGAATGCCTTCGTAGATCGACAGTTCCAACATTTTCGGGTCGATCATGATCAGCTTGGCGTCTTCCGGGCCGGACTTGAACAGGATCGACAGGATCATCGCGTTCACACCCACCGACTTACCGGAACCGGTCGTACCGGCCACCAGCAAGTGCGGCATCTTCGCCAGGTCAGTAATGACCGGCTTACCGCCGATGTCGTGACCCAGCGCCAGGGTGACCGGCGATTTGAAATTGTCGTATTCAGGCGTCGACAGCACTTCGGAGAAGCGCACGATCTGCCGGTCTTCGTTGGGAATCTCGATACCGACGGTGGTCTTGCCCGGAATCACCTCGACCACACGTACGCTGGTCACGGCCAGCGAACGCGCGAGGTCTTTGGCGAGGTTGGCGATGCGGCTGACTTTCACGCCGGCGGCAGGCTGAATTTCGTAACGGGTAATCACCGGACCCGGGTGGATCGAATCCACCGTGACCTCGACACCGAACTCCTTGAGCTTGATCTCCAGCAAATGGCCGACCGCCGCCAGGGATTCCGGTGAGTAATTGAGTTGTTTCTTTTCCGCCGGATCAAGAATCGAAATCGGCGGCAAAGTGCCTTCCACGGCGCTGTCGACGAACAACGGCACCTGTTTCTCTTTCTGCACGCGCTTGCTTGGCTCGGGCGCCTTGGCCGGGGCCGGGGCGATAACCGGCGGCACTTGTTTCTCGCGGTCGGACATGTGCTTGCTCAGGGCTTGCTCACGTTCGATCAGGCGTTCTTTGACTTTGGCTTGTTCGCGCTTGTCAGTGACCGTCGGCGCGACCACGTCATGCACGCGATCGTCGACTTCACGCAATTGCGCAACCAACTGCTTGCGCTCGGTACGGGCCGACCACCAGCGATTGAGCGCGCCTTGAAACAGTTCGAACAGATCAAGGGTGATCTTGCCGGTGATATCCATCACCTTGAACCACGACAGATCAGTGAACACCGTCAGACCGAACAGGAACAACGCAATAAACAACAGGGTGCTGCCCTGAATATTCAGTGCATTCTTCGCCAGATTGCCGAGGCTTTCGCCCAGCGCGCCACCAGCTCCCGCCGGCAGGCCCGAGGCCGCGTGAAAGTGCAGATGCGCCAGCGCAGCGCCAGACAGCACCAGAAACACCAGACCGATCAGACGCCAGGAGAACAGCCAGCCGCTCCACTGCCACGGCTCGTGGCGCTGGCGGAAAATCTGGTACGCCTTGATCGCCAGCAGCAACGGGAAGATATAGGCGAAGTAACCCAGCACCATGAACAGGATGTCGGCGCTGTAGGAACCCGCCGGGCCGCCGAAATTCTGTACGTCATCGATCTTGCTGTTGTGGCTCCAGCCTGGATCGTCCTTGCCGTAGGTCAGCAAAGCCATCATCAGGAACAGGCACAAGGCGCCGATGGCGATCAATGCACCTTCCTTGAGCCGGTAGTGCAACTGTTGGCGCCAGAGCGGGACGACTGTTTTTGGTGCTTCGGTGGATTTCTTCAAAACGCTTCTTTTCCTGCGCACAAGGCGCGTCCATCTATTGAATGACGATAAAAAACTGCCCAATCCAGGCAGGTAAAAAAGTGAACGAGCGCAACTGAGACTACTTTTAACACTGTGCTGCCGCTTTTATAAATACAGCACACGGCGAACATTCTGTAACAGCCCGGCATTGTACGGGTTTGTGCGTCCGATGCCATGCTTCAAGCCCCAGGATTGAGCATAGTCAAGCACACAGAGGCCGCGACTCAATTTGAGCATGCATTACCTTTTGTGACAAAGGCTTATGAGGTCTATTTGATGAACGTAGCGAAGCATTCACGCCTGATCATCCTTGGCTCCGGCCCGGCCGGTTACAGCGCTGCCGTGTATGCCGCCCGCGCCAACCTCAAACCCGTGGTCATCACCGGCCTGCAGGCCGGTGGCCAGCTCACCACCACCGTCGAGGTCGACAACTGGCCCGGTGACGTCGAAGGCCTCACCGGCCCGGCGCTGATGGAACGTATGCAAAAACACGCCGAACGCTTTGCCACAGAGATCGTTTACGACCACATCCACACCGCCAAGTTGCAGCAGCGCCCGTTCGAGCTTATCGGCGACAGCGGCACTTACACCTGCGACGCACTGATCATTGCCACCGGCGCCTCGGCGCAGTATCTCGGCTTGCCCTCGGAAGAAGCCTTCGCCGGCAAAGGCGTTTCCGCCTGTGCGACCTGTGACGGCTTCTTCTATCGCAATCAGGTGGTCGCCGTAGTCGGCGGCGGCAATACGGCGGTTGAGGAGGCACTTTATCTGTCGAACATCGCCAGGGAGGTGCACCTGATCCATCGTCGCGACAAGCTGCGTTCGGAGAAAATCCTTCAGGACAAACTGTTCGAGAAAGCTGCGAACGGCAACGTGCGCCTGCACTGGAACCAGAATCTCGACGAAGTGCTCGGCGATGCCAGCGGCGTCACCGGCGCGCGACTGCGGGACAGTCATACCGGCGAAACCCGCGAACTGGCGTTGGCCGGCGTATTCATTGCCATTGGTCACAAGCCCAACACCGACCTGTTCCAAGGCCAGTTGCCGATGCGCGACGGCTACTTGCGGGTCAAGGGCGGCAGCGACGGCGACGCCACCGCCACCGAGATTCCCGGGGTATTTGCCGCCGGTGACGTGGCTGACCACGTTTACCGCCAGGCGGTAACATCAGCCGGTGCCGGGTGTATGGCCGCACTGGATGCCGAGAAGTATCTGGACGACATTCCTGTCATTTAACGGCACACTTTATCGCGGGCCAGACGCCCCACCGCCCTCCCCTTCCGTAAGCCTGGATGCCATGCTGACTTGGTTACAACGTAATTCCCTGACTTTTCCGCCACTGGAAAAGGCCATGCGCGACCCCAACGGATTGCTGGCTGCGGGTGGCGATTTGTCGGCCGACCGGCTGATTCAAGCTTATCGCCATGGCTGCTTTCCATGGTTTTCCGAGGGTCAGCCGATTCTCTGGTGGTCGCCGGATCCGCGCACGGTATTGTTTCCCGACGAACTGCATGTCTCGCGCAGCCTCGGCAAACTGCTGCGTCAGGAACGCTATCAAGTGACCTTCGATCAGGATTTCGATGCCGTGATCCGCGCCTGTGCCGCACCACGGGATTACGCCGATGGCACCTGGATCACCGAGGCGATGCAGGACGCCTATGTCGAACTGCATCGTCGCGGCTTCGCGCATTCGGTGGAGGTCTGGGATCAGGGCGAACTGGTCGGTGGCCTGTACGGCCTGGCGATGGGCCAATTGTTTTTTGGTGAATCGATGTTCAGCCGCGCCGACAATGCCTCGAAATTCGGCTTTGCCACCCTTGTGCGGCACCTGAAAGACTCGGGATTCGTGCTGATCGATTGCCAGATGCCGACCGATCATCTGCACAGCCTCGGCGCCAGAGCCATTCCCCGCCAGGAATTCGCCGACTATCTGGCCCGCCATCTGGACCAACCCAATCGTGCCACCTGGGTTTGCTGAGCGACTTTTGCGCGCGTGGCTTACACTTAATTCACCAGCTTATCCCGAGGGTTGATCATGACCGAGTTGGCGCGATTGAAGTTCTATGCCACTCAGCCTCACTCTTGCAGTTATCTGCCCGAGGAGCAGGCCACGACCCTGTTTCTCGATCCGAGTCAGCCCATGGATGTGCATGTCTACGCAGACCTGTCGGAAATGGGCTTTCGTCGCAGCGGCGATCATCTGTACCGGCCGCATTGCCAGAACTGCAATGCGTGCGTACCTGCGCGCATTCCCGTGGCGCAGTTCATGCCCAATCGTCAGCAGAAGCGGATTCTCAAGCGCAATACGGATTTGCAGGTGCGCCCGGCCAAACCGCAATTCAGCGAAGAATATTTCGATCTGTATCAGCGTTACATCGAACAGCGTCACGCAGACGGCGACATGTACCCGCCGAGCCGCGATCAATTCTCGACTTTTCTGGTACGCGATCTGCCCTTCTCGCGCTTCTATGAGTTCCGACTCGACGGACGGTTGCTCGCCGTGGCGGTCACCGATTTACTGCCGAACGGTTTGTCAGCGGTGTACACGTTTTACGAACCCGCCGAAGAACGCCGCAGCCTTGGCCGATTTGCCATCCTCTGGCAAATCGCCGAGAGCCAGCGCCTCGGGCTTGAGGCGGTGTACCTCGGTTACTGGATCAAGAACTGCAAAAAGATGAACTACAAGACGCAATATCGCCCCATCGAACTGCTGATTAATCAGCGCTGGGTGATCCTCAACTAAACCCAAGCCGTAAACCCCTTGGCGTAAACCCCATTTTTCGGGCACAATGCACGCCGCTTTTGCCTGGCGCAGTTGCACCGGGCCATTCATTGGATACCGAGGGCTTTACTGCATGTCGAAAGAAGACAGCTTCGAAATGGAAGGCACTGTCGTCGACACCCTGCCCAACACCATGTTTCGTGTGGAGTTGGAAAATGGGCACGTCGTAACCGCGCATATTTCCGGCAAGATGCGCAAGAACTACATTCGTATTCTTACCGGTGACAAAGTGCGCGTCGAGCTGACGCCCTATGACTTGAGCAAAGGGCGCATCACTTACCGCGCTCGTTAATCAAGTCAATACAGAACGCCCGGTTTATGCCGGGCGTTTTTGTTTGTCTGCGTTTTGGGGTTTGGGGTTTGGGGGCATATCCGTTTTTTCGGGTGCGGCCGCTGGCGGTTTCGCTCTTACAGCGAGTCCCTTTTTCAAACGCCAAAAAGGAACCAAAAGGCTTTGCCCCTGGCGTACGGCACTTCGCCTAGGCTCAGCGTTCCCTCGCTACGGTGTCCATCCGGGGGCATCGCCTACGGTTTGCTTCGCTGCACCTCCTCTCGATGTATGCGGCTACGCCGCACGGCGCTGCGCGCCTACCCCCGGATGAACACCTCCGCTCGGCCTGCCGATGGGGCAAAAGATCAAAAGCCAAAGCTAGATCAAGAGCCAGATCAAGAGCCCCTCACCCTAGCCCTCTCCCGGAGGGAGAGGGGACTGACCGAGGTGTTTGGGTGACGTACGCCGACATGAAATACCGAGTTGAACTCAGACTTTGAAATGCTCACAAATCGGCTCCCTCTCCCTCGGGAGAGGGCTGGGGTGAGGGGCAGCAACAACCCAAATCAAAAGCCGAACACCCGCGCTCTTGACCACTCAATAGGCCGAGTGTCAGCTCGCCTGCTCTTGATCTTGATCTGCAAGGCGACGTCGGAAGGCTGAGTGGAGGGATTGATCCGGGTGTGGGAGCGCAGCGACCGTTTGGCGAAGCCAAACACAGCGAGAGGAGGTGCAGCGAAGCAAACCGTAGGCGCTGCGCCCGGATCGATCCCGCAGCGAAGGCACCCCGAGCCCCAGCGAGCGGGCCGAACGTAGGAGCAAGCGTTTTTTGCTTACTTTTTTTGGCGTTTGAAAAAAAGTGAGTCGCCGTAAGGGCGAAACCGTAATAAGCCATCATCGCAGCAACGGATATTCACCCAAAAAACCCAAACGACAAATAACAAAAAGGCGCCCGAAGGCGCCCTCTTGATCTCAGGCCATCAGGCCATTTCTGCGGTAGTTTCGAAGTCAAACGTCAACTCACCATCCTTGATGTCGATGTGCACCACACCGCCATGCTCGGCCAGCTCGCCAAACAGAATCTCCTCCGCCAACGGACGCTTGATCTTGTCCTGGATCAGACGTGCCATCGGACGCGCACCCATCGCCGAGTCATAACCACCCGCCGCCAGCCAACTACGCGCAGCATCAGTGACCTCAAGCAACACACGCTTGTCTTCCAACTGCGCCTGAAGCTCGGTGAGGAACTTGTCCACCACACTTTTGATGACCTCATGGCTGAGGCGACCAAACTGGATAATGGTGTCCAGACGGTTACGGAACTCCGGCGTAAAGCTCTTCTTGATCACTTCCATCGCATCAGACGAGTGGTCCTGATGGGTGAAACCGATCGAAGCACGCGCCGCCGTTTCGGCACCGGCGTTGGTGGTCATGATCACAATCACGTTGCGGAAGTCCGCCTTGCGCCCGTTGTTGTCGGTCAGCGTACCGTGGTCCATCACCTGCAACAGCAGGTTGAAGACTTCCGGATGTGCCTTCTCGATCTCATCGAGGAGCAATACGCAATGCGGTTGCTTGGTGATCGCTTCGGTCAACAGACCGCCTTGATCAAAGCCGACATAGCCCGGAGGCGCACCGATCAGGCGCGATACGGTGTGACGCTCCATGTACTCGGACATGTCGAAGCGAACCAGCTCGATCCCCAACGCCTTGGCCAATTGCCGCGCAGCCTCGGTTTTACCAACACCGGTCGGGCCTGCGAACAGGAACGAACCGACGGGCTTGTCAGGCGACTTCAGGCCGGCACGCGACAGTTTGATCGCAGTCGACAGCGAATCGATCGCCGCGTCCTGACCAAACACCGTCAGCTTCAGGTCACGCTCCAGGTTACGCAGCAGCTCCTTGTCGGAACTGGTGACGTGCTTCGGCGGAATCCGCGCGATTTTCGCGACGATGTCTTCAACCTGCGGCACCTCGATGCGCTTCACGCGTTTTTCGACCGGTTGCAGACGCTGATAGGCGCCCGCCTCGTCGATCACGTCGATGGCCTTGTCCGGCATATGCCGGTCATTGATGTAGCGCGACGCGAGTTCTGCCGCAGCGCGCAATGACTCATCGCTGTATTCGATGTTGTGGTGCTGTTCGAAACGCCCTTTCAGGCCGCGCAGAATACCGATGGTGTCTTCCACCGACGGTTCGACCACATCGACCTTCTGGAAGCGCCGTGCCAGGGCACGGTCCTTCTCGAAGATGCCGCGGAATTCCTGGAACGTGGTCGAGCCGATGCAGCGAATGTCGCCAGACGACAGCAGCGGTTTGAGCAGATTCGAAGCGTCCATGACCCCGCCCGACGCAGCGCCGGCACCGATGATGGTGTGGATTTCGTCGATGAACAGGATCGCCTGCGGACGTTTTTTCAGTTCGTTGAGCAGCGCCTTGAAGCGCTTCTCGAAATCACCGCGATACTTGGTGCCCGCGAGCAGAGCGCCAAGGTCGAGCGAGTAAACAACGCTATTGGCCAGCAGGTCCGGCACCTGATTATCAACAATGCGCTTGGCCAGGCCTTCGGCAATCGCAGTTTTACCCACGCCCGCCTCGCCTACCAGCAGCGGATTGTTTTTGCGCCGACGCGCGAGAATCTGCGCGACACGCTCGACTTCCGATTCACGGCCGACCAACGGGTCGATGCGACCCTGGCGCGCGAGCTCGTTGAGGTTGCTGGCATAAGCATCCAGAGGATTGCCTGAAGAAGAAGACTCACCGCCCTCGTCGTCCTGCATATCTTGTTCACCTTCAGAGTGATCGCCATGCCCCGGCACTTTGGAAATGCCGTGTGCGATGTAATTGACGACATCGATGCGCGCAACGCTCTGCTGTTTCAGCAGGAACACTGCCTGACTCTCTTGCTCACTGAAGATGGCAACCAGCACGTTGGCGCCGGTCACTTCGCGTTTGCCCGAGCTCTGTACGTGGAAAACAGCACGTTGCAGTACACGCTGGAAGCCCAGGGTTGGCTGGGTTTCGCGATCTTCGTCATGAACGGGGATCAATGGCGTGGTGGAGTCGATGAACTCCTGCAGGTCATGCTTGAGTTTGTCGAGGTTTGCGCCGCAGGCACGCAAAACGGTGGCGGCAGCCTCATTGTCCAATAGGGCCAGCAAAAGGTGTTCGACGGTCATGAATTCATGACGTTTCGAACGAGCCTCCTTGAAGGCTAGATTGAGGGTGACTTCGAGCTCGCGGTTTAACATAGCTTCACCTCATACCCAAGTGGTCGGCGATTAACCGTCCTTCTCGATTTCACAGAGTAGCGGATGCTGGCTTTCCCTGGCGTACTGGTTGACCTGCATGGCCTTTGTCTCGGCGATGTCGCGGGTAAACACTCCACATACTGCCCGTCCTTCTGTGTGAACGGCCAGCATGACCTTGGTCGCCAGCTCGCGATTCAGGTTAAAAAACACCTCGAGCACTTCGACGACGAAATCCATCGGTGTGTAGTCATCATTAAACAAAACCACCTTGTACATCGGCGGCGCCTGTAACGCAGGCTTTGCTTCCTGAACAGCAACGCCTGCCGAATCGTCGTCGTGCTCCTGTGGAAGATCCTTTTGGAGAAGCGGGCGATCCTGATTGAATGTTAGTCGAATCTGGCTGATTGCATGCATGGAAAGAAAGGTTCGTCAGTTGTGCAAATACAGTGGTGGGGGCGGTTGTCCACGTTTTCAACTCCGACTGCCCGGTCACCTTGACTATCGGGAAAACGGTGTTACAACCAATAGAGCCCACAGTGGGTAAAAAAGATCCGCGGAGTCAATCCTTTTAACGGATTAGATTGCGGATGAATTGGATGATACTCCAGCGATGGAGTCTGTTGCAGAGGGATTTGAGCATGGCTGTCGGCAAGGTGAAATGGTTCAACAATGCCAAGGGATTCGGCTTTATCAATACCGACGCCCGCGAAGGCCGCGATGAAGACGGAAAAGAGATTGATTTCTTTGCGCACTACTCCGCCATTGAGATGGAGGGGTATAAAACGCTAAAGGCCGGACAACTGGTGAGTTTTGAGATTGTTCAAGGTCCCAAGGGGCTGCATGCCCTAAAAATCACAAACGTCATCATTGAACCATCCAGCCCCGCTGAGAGTGCTGCTTTTGGCGCTGCCGCCGCAACTGCCAAAGCGTGAGCTGACTGATCTTCACCTGAATATCCCAAGCAATAAAAAACCGCCTGACTCAATGAAGAGTCAGGCGGTTTTTATGTGCCCGCGTTTTACATATGCGAAATCAGCGCATCGCCGAAACCCGAAGACGAAACCAATTTGGCTCCGTCCATCAGACGCTCAAAGTCATAGGTCACAGTCTTGGCCGAAATAGCACCGTTGGTGCCCTTGATGATCAGATCCGCCGCTTCGGTCCAGCCCATGTGGCGCAGCATCATCTCTGCAGAGAGAATCAGCGAACCCGGGTTGACCTGATCCTTGCCGGCATACTTCGGCGCAGTACCGTGGGTCGCTTCGAACATCGCCACGGTGTCGGACAGGTTGGCGCCCGGTGCAATACCGATACCGCCCACTTCCGCCGCCAGGGCGTCGGAGAGGTAGTCGCCGTTGAGGTTGAGGGTCGCGATCACATCGTATTCGGCCGGGCGCAGCAGGATCTGCTGGAGCATGGCGTCGGCGATGGCATCTTTGACCACAACGTTCTTGCCGGTTTTCGGGTTTTTGAACTGCATCCACGGTCCGCCGTCGAGCAGGGTCGCGCCGAATTCTTCAGCGGCCACTTCGTAGGCCCACTCTTTGAAGGCACCTTCGGTGAACTTCATGATGTTGCCTTTGTGCACGATGGTCAGCGAATCGCGGTCGTTATCGACCACATATTGCAGGGCCTTGCGCGCCAGACGCTTGGTGCCTTCCAGCGAAACCGGCTTGACGCCGATGCCGCAGTTTTCGTCGAAACGGATCTTGGTGACGCCCATTTCTTCTTTAAGGAATTTGATGACCTTGGTGGCTTCCGGCGAACCGGCCTTCCACTCAATGCCCGCATAGATGTCTTCGGAGTTCTCGCGGAAAATGGTCATGTCGACGTCGCCGGGCTTTTTCACCGGGCTTGGTACGCCTTCGAACCAGCGCACCGGGCGCAGGCAGACGTACAGGTCGAGTTGCTGACGCAGGGCCACGTTCAGCGAGCGGATGCCGCCACCGACCGGGGTGGTCAGCGGGCCTTTGATGGAAACCACGTAATCCTTGACGGCATCGAGAGTTTCCTGAGGCAACCAGGTGTCCTGATCGTAAACCTGAGTGGCTTTTTCCCCGGCGTAGACTTCCATCCAGGAAATCTTGCGTTTACCGCCGTATGCCTTTTGAACTGCAGCATCGACAACCTTGATCATCACCGGGCTGATGTCGACACCAATGCCGTCACCTTCGATGAAGGGGATGATCGGGTTATCAGGAACATTGAGAGAATGGTCTGCATTGACGGTGATTTTGTCGCCGACGGCTGGAACCTGAATCTTCTTGTAACCCATGCTGAACTCCATTGTTTGGATTGAACATCTGGCTTGGTCCGAGCGTAACCCAGTTAAATCAACACGCAAACCCTCTGTTCGTGGCGCGCCTACATCTCGTTTCGTACAAGCCTGAAAGCAAAGGGAAAAGCGCCAAACTCAAGCATTCGCGACGACTCTACGCCCGACCCTGCCCTGCGACCTTTAGACCAATGGACGAGAATCGTTGCATATGAACCATCGGCAGATTGCCAGCTACCTATGTATAATGCCGCCCGCTGACCACAGGGTCACGACGGCTGGCCTCTCTAGCACGAGACTTTCCGCCTGATTGGTCGGGTTGTTACCGCAGTCCGACTGCTTGACGCTCTACTGATGCACCCAACATCACCGCGAAGAATCTCGACATTCGGTTCATGGATGACTTTGAACGAACGCGCTTACCCGGCGCCCCTCGAGTTTCTGCGCACGCTTTAGCAAAGAAGAGAGAGTTAATCCGAATATGCCCACCCGCTCGAAGATCATCTATACCTTCACCGACGAAGCTCCAGCCCTCGCCACCTATTCCCTGCTGCCGATCATCGAGGCTTACACCGCCTCGGCCGATATCGCCGTGGAAACCCGCGATATCTCTCTTGCAGCACGTATTCTGGCCAGCTTCCCCGAGCAACTGGGCGACAAAGCCGTAGCCGACCACCTCGCCGAACTGGGCGACCTGGCCGTTACGCCTGAAGCCAACATCATCAAGCTGCCGAACATCAGCGCTTCGGTGCCACAGCTGCAAGCCGCGATCAAAGAGCTGCAAGCTCAGGGTTACAACCTGCCGGACTATCCGGAAACCGTGACCAGCGACGCCGACAAAGACGCCAAGGCGCGTTACGACAAGGTCAAGGGCAGCGCCGTGAACCCGGTACTGCGTGAAGGCAACTCCGACCGTCGCGCACCGCTGTCGGTGAAGAACTACGCGCGCAAGCACCCGCACAAAATGGGCGCCTGGGCCAAAGACTCCAAATCCCACGTCGCTCACATGAGCACCGGCGATTTCTACGGTAGCGAAAAAGCTGCCCTGATCGACGCCGCTGACGCCGTGAAGATCGAGCTGATCGCCAAAGACGGTACCGCTACCGTTCTGAAAGAAAAAACCACCGTTCAGGCCGGCGAGATCCTCGACTGCGCCGTAATGAGCAAAAACGCCCTGCGCGCGTTCATCGCTGCTGAAATCGAAAGCGCCAAGGCTCAAGGCGTGCTGCTTTCGGTTCACTTGAAAGCAACCATGATGAAGGTCTCCGACCCGATCATGTTCGGCCAGATCGTTGCCGAGTTCTATAAAGACGCCCTGACCAAGCACGCTGACGTGCTGGCCGAGATCGGCTTCAACCTGAACAACGGCATCGGCGATCTGTACGCGCGCATCAAGGCCCTGCCGGCCGAGCAGCAAGCTCAGATCGAAGCTGACATGGCCGCGGTCTACGCTGCTCGCCCATCGCTGGCGATGGTCAACTCCGACAAAGGCATCACCAACCTGCACGTGCCGAGCGACGTTATCGTTGACGCCTCGATGCCAGCGATGATCCGTGACTCCGGCAAGATGTGGGGCACCGACGGTCAGCTGCACGACACCAAGGCCGTGATCCCGGATCGTTGCTACGCGACCATCTACCAGGCTGTGATCGAAGATTGCAAAGCCAATGGCGCTTTCGACCCGACCACCATGGGCAGCGTGCCAAACGTTGGCCTGATGGCGAAGAAAGCCGAAGAGTACGGCTCGCACGACAAGACTTTCCAGATCAAGGCTGACGGCGTGGTTCGCGTCACCGACAGCAAGGGCAACCTGCTGATGGAACAGGCTGTTGAAGCCGGCGACATCTTCCGCATGTGCCAGACCAAAGACGCGCCGATCCAGGACTGGGTCAAACTGGCCGTCAACCGTGCTCGCGCGAGCAACACTCCGGCGATTTTCTGGCTGGACCCAATGCGCGCTCACGATGGCGTAGTGATCGAGAAGGTTCAGGCTTACCTGAAGGATCACGACACCGCCGGTCTGGACATCCAGATCATGGCGCCGGTCGACGCCATGAAGTTCACCCTGCAGCGCACCCGCGAAGGCAAGGACACCATTTCGGTGACCGGCAACGTACTGCGCGACTACCTGACCGACCTGTTCCCGATCATGGAACTGGGCACCAGCGCCAAGATGCTGTCGATCGTGCCGCTGATGAACGGCGGTGGCCTGTTCGAAACCGGCGCCGGCGGTTCGGCACCGAAGCACGTGCAGCAACTGGTTGAAGAGAACTTCCTGCGCTGGGATTCTCTGGGTGAATTCCTTGCACTGGCAGCGTCCCTTGAGCATTTGGGTGTGAACTACAACAACCCGAAAGCCCTGGTGCTGTCGAAAACCCTGGATCAGGCCACCGGCCAGTTCCTCGACAACAACAAGTCGCCATCGCGCAAAGTCGGCAACATCGACAACCGCGGCAGCCACTTCTATCTGGCGATGTACTGGGCTCAGGCCCTGGCTGCCCAGACTGAAGACGCTGCACTGCAAGCGCAGTTCGCGACTCTGGCTAAGACTCTGACCGAGAACGAAGCAACCATCGTTGCCGAGCTCAACGCCGTTCAGGGCAAGCCAGTCGACATCGGCGGTTACTACCACGCCAATGCCGAGCTGATCAGCAAGGCCATGCGCCCAAGCGCAACCCTCAACGCGGCGATTGCTGCGCTGGTTTAAGGTTGTAAAGGGAACATCACAAACCCCGGCCTCGTGCCGGGGTTTGTGTTTCCGGGCTTTATGATCACCACAAAACCCTGTGGGAGCTGGCTTGCCAGCGATAGCGGTGGATCAGTCACCTTCAATGCTGAATGATAGGCCGCCATCGCTGGCAAGCCAGCTCCCACAGGGATCGGGTTCCAATATTCAGAAACGAGGACACCGTATGGAATGGCTCCCCCACATCACCGTCGCCACCATCGTCGAGGACAACGGCCGCTTCCTGATGGTCGAGGAACACAAGGCCGGGCGTAACGTGCTCAACCAGCCCGCCGGCCATCTCGACCCGGACGAAACCCTGATCGACGCCGCCGTGCGCGAAACCCTCGAAGAAACCGGCTGGGACGTCGAACCTACCGGCGTGATCGGCATTTACCTGTACACCGCACCGAGCAATGGTGTGACCTACCAGCGCGTGTGCTTCAGCGCCAAAGCCGTGCAACACCACCCCGATTACCAACTCGACGACGGCATCGTCGGCGCCAAGTGGCTGACCCGCGACGAATTAATCGCCCAGCGCGATAACTGGCGCAGCGAGCTGATCATCCGTTGCATCGACGATTATCTGGCCGGCCATCACTTCAGCCTCGAACTGATCCGCCCTTCTCTTTAGCCTTGAGGCCGCGAGCCTGCTAGAATCGCGTCCTTTTTCAAGACACTCATTGAATCCCTATGCGTGATCCAGCCCCTTCTGACACATCCAAGAAGCGCGTCATTGTCGGCATGTCCGGCGGCGTGGACTCTTCCGTTTCCGCTCTCCTGCTGATCGAGCAGGGTTACGAGGTGGAAGGCCTGTTCATGAAGAACTGGGAAGAAGACGACGGAACGGAATACTGCACCGCCATGGACGACCTGGCGGATGCTCAGGCTGTCTGCGACAAGATCGGCATCAAGCTGCACACCGCCAACTTCGCTGCTGAATACTGGGACAACGTGTTCGAGCATTTCCTGGCCGAATACAAGGCCGGCCGTACGCCGAACCCGGACATCCTGTGTAACCGCGAGATCAAGTTCAAGGCGTTCCTCGACTACGCCATGATGCTCGGCGCCGACCTGATTGCCACCGGCCACTACGTGCGCCGCCGCGACATTGATGGTCGTACCGAGCTGCTCAAAGGCCTCGATCCGAACAAGGATCAGAGCTATTTCCTGCACGCCGTTGGCGGCGAACAGATTGCCAAGACCCTGTTCCCGGTCGGCGAACTGGAAAAGCCGGAAGTGCGCGCCATTGCCGAGAAATACGAGCTGGCGACCGCCAAGAAGAAGGATTCCACCGGGATCTGCTTCATCGGCGAGCGTCGCTTCAGCGATTTCCTCAAGCAATACCTGCCAGCGCAACCGGGCGAGATTAAGACCACCGAAGGCGAAGTCATCGGCCGTCATCACGGCTTGATGTACCACACCATCGGTCAGCGCCAAGGCCTTGGCATTGGTGGTTTGAAAGACGCCGGCGATGAGCCGTGGTACGTGCTGCGCAAGGATCTCGACACCAACGAACTGATCGTCGGCCAGGGCAACAACCATCCGTGGCTGTTTTCCAGCGCCCTGCTCGCTTCGGAAATCTATTGGGTCAACCCGATCGACCTGAGCCAGCCGCTGCGCCTGACCGCGAAAGTGCGTTATCGCCAGAGCGACCAGACCTGCACCCTGGAAAAAACCGCCAGTGGCTACCGCGCCGTGTTCGACGAGCCGCAACGCGCGGTGACGCCGGGCCAATCGGTGGTGTTCTACGACGGTGAAATCTGCCTCGGCGGCGGCGTGATCGAAGTGGCCGAGCCGTGGAGTGGCCAGGCATGAGCCCGACTCAGGAGCAACTGACGGCGCTCGGCGGCGTGTTTCTCGCCGCCGTGCTGGTCGACCGGATCGCCAAGACCGGCCAGACCAACGAAGCCGGCCTGAGCTGCATGCTCGGCAGCCTGCTCGTGCGCGACCCGAAGGACACGCTGGACGTGTACGGCGGCGACGACATCAATTTGCGCGAAGGTTACCGTGCACTGATCGGCGCCCTCGAGCGCGACCCAAGCACATTGCAGCGCGAGCCACTGCGTTATGCCCTGTCGATGCTCGGCCTGGAACGTCAACTGGCCAAGCGCAACGACATGCTCGACATCATCGGCAAGCGCTTGCCGCAGATCCAGTCGCAGGTCGAGCATTTCGGCCCGGCCCACGAAAACGTGGTCGCGGCTTGCGGCGCGCTGTACCAGGACACCCTGAGCACCTTGCGCCAACGCATTCAGGTGCATGGCGACATGCGCAATCTGCAGCAGCCGAGCAATGCCTCGAAAATTCGCGCTCTGTTGCTTGCCGGCATTCGTTCGGCGCGCCTGTGGCGGCAGCTCGGCGGCCATCGCTGGCAGTTGGTGATCAGCCGGCGCAAGCTGCTCAAAGAGCTGTATCCGTTGATGCGCAGCGAGTAAATCGCCCTGCAATAAAAGCTTTGTAGTCTGTAACGCGTAATACGCCGGTCAGTTGGCAACGGACCGGCGGATTTTTTCATGTATGATACGCGCCCCATTTCGTTGCCCGACTGTCCGAGAACACCCCATGCAGCTTTCTTCGCTCACTGCGGTTTCCCCTGTTGACGGCCGCTACGCCGGCAAAACCCAGGCCCTGCGCCCGATTTTCAGCGAGTACGGCCTGATCCGTGCCCGAGTTCTGGTTGAAGTACGCTGGCTCCAGCGCCTGGCCGCCCACGCTGGCATTCCTGAAGTACCAGCCTTCTCCGCCGAAGCCAACGCCGTTCTCAATGAACTGGCTGAAAACTTCTCGCTGGAGCACGCCGAGCGCGTCAAAGAGATCGAGCGCACCACCAACCACGACGTCAAAGCGATCGAATACCTGCTCAAAGAGCAGGCGGCCAAGCTGCCGGAGCTGGCCAAGGTCAGCGAGTTCATCCACTTTGCCTGCACCAGCGAAGACATCAACAACCTGTCCCACGCCCTGATGCTGCGCGAAGGCCGTGACGACGTGATGCTGCCGCTGATGCGCCAGACCGCCAACGCCATCCGCGAACTGGCCATCCGTTTCGCTGACGTGCCGATGCTGTCGCGCACCCACGGTCAACCAGCCTCGCCAACCACTCTGGGTAAAGAGCTGGCGAACGTGGTTTACCGTCTCGAGCGTCAGATCGCTCAAGTCGCTGCCGTGCCGCTGCTGGGCAAGATCAACGGCGCTGTCGGCAACTACAACGCCCACCTGTCGGCCTACCCGCAGATCGACTGGGAAGCCAACGCCCGCGCCTTCATCGAAGACGAGCTGGGCCTGGGCTTCAACCCGTACACCACGCAGATCGAACCGCACGACTACATCGCCGAGCTGTTCGACGCAATTGCGCGCTTCAATACCATCCTGATCGACTTCGACCGTGACATCTGGGGCTACATCTCCCTGGGTTATTTCAAGCAGCGCACCATCGCTGGCGAAATCGGTTCGTCGACCATGCCGCACAAGGTCAACCCGATCGACTTCGAAAACTCCGAAGGCAACCTGGGCATCGCCAACGCACTGTTCCAGCACCTGGCGAGCAAACTGCCGATTTCCCGCTGGCAGCGCGACCTGACCGACTCCACCGTACTGCGTAATCTCGGTGTCGGCTTCGCCCACAGCGTGATCGCCTACGAAGCCAGCCTCAAAGGCATCAGCAAACTGGAGCTCAACGAGCAGAAGATTGCCGCTGACCTCGACGCTTGCTGGGAAGTATTGGCTGAGCCGATCCAGACCGTGATGCGCCGCTACAACATCGAAAACCCGTACGAGAAGCTGAAAGAACTGACCCGCGGCAAGGGCATCAGCCCTGAAGCGTTGCAGACTTTCATCGACGGCCTGGACATGCCAGCGCAAGCGAAAGCCGAGCTCAAGCAACTGACTCCGGCCAACTACATCGGCAACGCTGTAGCGCAAGCCAAACGCATCTGATCGACCGCTTGATCCGCTTGAGACGCCCGGCCGCGCCGGGCGTTTTTATTCCCGTCTGAAAAGTGCTTTTTTTCAATAGGTTACATATGAATTCCGATATTCCTCTTCAACTTCTGGGCGGCCTCACAGCACGCGAATTCCTGCGCGACTACTGGCAGAAAAAGCCACTGTTGATCCGTCAGGCGATTCCTGACTTCGAAAGCCCGATCGACGCCGACGAACTGGCCGGCCTGGCCCTGGAAGAAGAAGTCGAATCGCGCCTTGTGATCGAGCATGGCGAGCGCCCATGGGAACTGCGTCGCGGCCCGTTCGCTGAAGACGAATTCAGCAAGCTGCCGGAAAAAGAGTGGACCCTGCTGGTTCAAGCGGTCGACCAATTCGTCCCGGAAGTCAGCGAACTGCTGGAAAACTTCCGTTTCCTGCCGAGCTGGCGGGTCGATGACGTGATGATCAGCTTCGCCGCCCCGGGTGGCAGCGTTGGTCCGCACTTCGACAACTACGACGTATTCCTGCTGCAAGGCCACGGCAAGCGCAACTGGAAAATCGGCCAGATGTGCGATTCCGAGAGCCCGCTGCTGCAACACGCGGACCTGCGCATCCTCGCTGAATTCCACGAGACCGAAGAATGGGTACTGGAACCGGGCGACATGCTCTACCTGCCACCGCGCCTGGCTCACTGTGGCGTCGCGGTCGATAACTGCATGACCTACTCGGTCGGTTTCCGCGCACCAAGCGCTTCCGAAGTGCTGACTCACTTCACCGACTTCCTCAGCCAGTTCCTGACTGACGAAGAGCGCTACACCGATGCCGATGCGCAGCCGGCCAGCGATCCACACCAGATTCAACACGATGCACTGGATCGCCTGAAAGCCCTGCTCGCCGAGCACATGAGCGACGAACGCCTGCTGCTGACCTGGTTCGGCCAGTACATGACCGAGCCACGCTATCCGGAACTGGTGGCCGGCCCGGAAGAAATCGAAGAAGAAGACTTCCTCGCCGCCCTACAGGATGGCGCCATTCTGATCCGCAACCCGAGTGCGCGCCTGGCCTGGTCGGAAGTCGATGACGACCTGCTGCTGTTCGCCAGCGGCCAGAGCCGTTACCTGCCGGGCAAGCTACGCGAACTGTTGAAGCTGATCTGCGCCGCTGACGCCCTGCACACTGACAACCTCGGTAAGTGGCTGAACGACGAAGACGCTTGCGGCCTGCTGTGCCAGTTGGTCAAGCAAGGGAGCCTGGGGTTCGCTGATGAATAAAATTCGCGTTCGTGTCGCAGACTGGCAGAAGGACATCGCCGAGATCCGGCGCATTCGTGAAACGGTGTTCATCGCCGAACAATCGGTGCCACCTGAGCTGGAATGGGACGCGGATGACGCGACCGCCGTGCATTTTCTGGCGTTTGAAGGCGACTTTCCGATTGGTACTGCGCGCCTGTTGCCTGATGGGCACATTGGCCGGGTTTCAGTGCTGAAAGACTGGCGCGGCATGAAAGTCGGTGATGCGCTGATGCAAGCGGTGATTGCTGAAGCTGAAGAACGTGGATTGAAGCAGCAAATGCTCAGCGCGCAGGTTCAGGCCACCGCGTTCTATGAGCGCTTAGGCTTCAGCTTGGTCAGCGAGGAATTCCTCGAAGCCGGGATTCCGCATGTCGACATGGTTCGGCATTCGGCCTGAGCTCTGCCCTGATCATTCCCACGCTCTGCGTGGGAATGCCTCTCGGGACGCTCCGCGTCCCTTGCGGCATGTGACGCAGAGCGTCACTGGCTGCATTCCCACGCAGAGCGTGGGAACGATTACGCCCCGACATCAACCGATGCCGGGGCGTTTTGCTGTCTACGATTCAACTTGCCCCACCCAAGGCCGACAAACTGGCAATATCAAGCCTTTCGAAAGCGGAGATAACGGACATGTCCCTACGCACCCTGCTCACCACCCTGCTGCTCGGTTGCAGTTTTTCGGTGATGGCAGCCACAGAAATCGTGCCTCTCAATTACCGCACCAGCACTGACATGCTGCCGATGGCGCAAGACTTCCTCGGCAAGGACGGTCAGGTCAGCGCCTATGGCAACCAACTGATCATCAAGGCCGAGCCGGACAAGATTCAGGAACTCAAGGCGCTGATCACCCAACTCGACACTGCGCCCAAGCGTCTACTGATCACCGTCGACACCAACGAAAACAATGGCCGTGGGGACGAAGGCTATTCAGTCAACGGCTCTCAACCAAACCAGACCCGCATCATCAGCCGCAGCACCGCCAGCCGTGAGGGCGGCGTCCAGCAAGTTCAGGCCACCGATGGCATGCCGGCGCTGATTCAGGTTGGCCAGAGCGTTCCGATCACCAATGTTCAGAGCGATTCCTACGGCGGTTACAACAGCCAGACGCAATACCGCAACGTCACCCAGGGTTTCTATGTCACCGCCAGCGTCACCGGCGACATCGTTCACTTGGCGATCAGTACCAACCGTGACCGCATGAGCCAGGAACGTCCCGATGTAGTGAACGTGCAAAGCACCGACACAACTGTCAGCGGGCGCCTCGGCGAGTGGATCACCCTCGCCGGCGTCAATCGCCAGACCCAGGCCGACAAACAGGGCCTGACCCGCAGCTACTCGACTCAAGGCCGGGATGACATGACCTTGCGGGTGAAAGTCGACGCCCTGGACTAAAGCACCGAAAACTGACTGATTAGTCGTATTAGACGAAAGATGTAGTGCTTGAAAAAAAGCACTACAAAACGTTTGACGGGGTAAAAAAGCGAAGGCATGATGGCCTCGCTCCCGCTAATCAGAGGCCCTGGCAAGGGCCTTCGAAGCGATGTTCGCACCTACCCCGCGAACCGCTTCGTGTCTGTACCGCCCACAAGGTGTGTTTGACGAGGTTGCCGACTGGAACGAAGTTGTCCCGAGGGACGGAAGCGTAATTAGGTAACCCGGCTTCACACTGTAGACCGTATAAAGGCCCACGACGCCCGAATGCGCCCGCAGTCCGCCACTACCTGCTCACTTCCCCTCGAGCCTATCGTTCATCCCGTCGCCTACCCCGCCGAATCCGACTTGACCACCTAAGCTTCTGGTCAGCGAGCGCAGGAATTTTCCACCGCAGAACAACTTTTCATAAAGACGCGACGAGGTTTATCTCCATGGCACTGACACGCGAACAGCAAATTGCAGCCCTCGAAAAAGACTGGGCTGAAAACCCGCGCTGGAAAGGCGTGACTCGCACTTACTCCGCTGCTGACGTCGTCCGTCTGCGTGGCTCGGTTCAACCTGAGCACACCTTTGCAAAAATGGGCGCCGACAAGCTGTGGAACCTGGTCACCCAGGGTGCCAAGCCTTCCTTCCGTCCTGAGAAAGATTTCGTCAACTGCATGGGCGCTTTGACTGGCGGCCAGGCTGTTCAACAGGTCAAAGCCGGTATCCAGGCGATCTACCTGTCGGGCTGGCAAGTGGCTGCGGACAACAACTCCGCAGAATCCATGTACCCGGATCAGTCGCTGTACCCGGTGGATTCGGTTCCAACCGTGGTCAAGCGCATCAACAACTCGTTCCGTCGTGCTGACCAGATCCAGTGGAAAGCCGGCAAGAACCCGGGCGACGACGGCTACATCGACTACTTCGCGCCGATCGTGGCTGACGCTGAAGCCGGTTTCGGCGGCGTACTGAACGCCTATGAGCTGATGAAGAGCATGATCGAAGCAGGCGCCGCTGGCGTTCACTTCGAAGACCAACTGGCTTCCGTGAAGAAGTGCGGTCACATGGGCGGCAAAGTACTGGTTCCGACTCAGGAAGCCGTACAGAAGCTGACCGCTGCACGTCTGGCTGCCGACGTTGCCGGTACTCCGACCATCATCCTGGCCCGTACCGACGCTAACGCTGCTGACCTGCTGACTTCCGACTGCGACCCGTACGACCAGCCGTTCGTAACTGGCGAGCGCACTCAGGAAGGCTTCTACAAGGTTCGCGCCGGCCTCGATCAAGCCATCGCCCGTGGCCTGGCTTATGCGCCGTACGCCGACCTGATCTGGTGCGAAACTGCCAAGCCGGATCTGGACGAGGCTCGTCGTTTCGCTGAAGCGATCAAAAAGGAATACCCGGACCAACTGCTATCGTACAACTGCTCGCCGTCCTTCAACTGGAAGAAAAACCTGGACGACGCGACCATCGCCAAATTCCAGCGCGAACTGTCCGCCATGGGTTATAAGCACCAGTTCATCACCCTGGCCGGCATTCACAACATGTGGCACAGCATGTTCAACCTGGCGCACGACTACGCCCGCAACGACATGACTGCCTACGTGAAGCTGCAGGAGCAGGAATTCGCTGACGCCGCCAAGGGTTACACCTTCGTGGCTCACCAGCAGGAAGTGGGCACCGGCTACTTCGACGACATGACCACTGTGATTCAAGGTGGCTCGTCCTCGGTAACCGCACTGACCGGTTCGACTGAAGAAGAACAGTTCCACTGATTCTGCTTCGCTGAGCAAACGGCCTTTGCGGATCGTATAGAAAGCTAACCGCAGAGCCGCAAAACTGACGCCCCGACTGGTTCGGGGCGTTTTTTTGCCCCGATTTAATGAACACCACAAATCCCTGTAGGAGTGAGCCTGCTCGCGATGGCGGTGTGTCAGCTTGCGCATACGGTGACTGACCCACCGCCATCGCGAGCAGGCTCACTCCTACAGGGATCGGTGTCGTTCGGAGAAAACATTGATCCAGAGCGGTACAACCGTCAGAAAAATCCGCTAAAACGGGCGCCGTCGCTAATTGCAGTAACGTGCAAGTAAGACAACTTCCCGACTGACATCCCGTTAAACAGTTACAAAACACCCTCAAACGATATTAATTATCATTTAGCCACAACTATGTTCGTTACATTCCCTACAAAACATTATTTGCATAAACCCGCCTAATGCCCGCAACGCATGGGCTGCAGGGCATTGGAGATGCGCTATGTCCTTATTCCAATAAATAATTTCGCTATAGGAATTTTACTTGCAGGGTGTTTAGCCATAAAATCAGCGCGATTGATTGCTGCGACATATCGTCACTGCCTATTTCTTTATCAAGCTCAGAGACCTTTGCTCTCTGTTAAGGATTACCAGCATGCCCGAAGCGACAGGACTCATGGCCCACAATTGGGGCTTTGCCATTTTCCTTCTGGGTGTCGTCGGCCTGTGTGCCTTCATGCTTGGCGTCTCCAGCCTCCTCGGGTCAAAAGCCTGGGGTCGCAGCAAAAACGAACCGTTCGAGTCGGGCATGCTACCTACCGGTGGCGCCCGCTTGCGGCTCTCAGCCAAATTCTATCTGGTCGCGATGCTCTTCGTGATCTTCGATATCGAAGCCCTCTTTCTCTTTGCATGGTCTGTGTCCGTCCGCGAAAGCGGCTGGACCGGATTCGTCGAAGCTCTCGTTTTCATAGCAATTCTGTTGGCAGGTCTTGTCTACCTGTTCCGAGTGGGCGCCCTTGACTGGGCTCCGGAAGCTCGTCGCAAGCGGCAGGCGAAGCTGAAACAATGAGGCTTTGGCAATGCAATACAATCTCACCAGGATCGACCCCGATGCTCCTAACGAGCAATATCCGATTGGCGAACGGGAAACCGTTTCCGATCCGTTAGAAGATCAAGTCCACAAAAACATTTTCATGGGCAAGCTGGAAGACGTGCTGAGTGGCGCGGTCAACTGGGGACGTAAAAACTCCCTGTGGCCGTACAACTTCGGCCTGTCGTGCTGCTACGTGGAAATGACCACCGCCTTCACGGCGCCCCACGACATCGCGCGCTTTGGCGCCGAAGTTATCCGGGCATCGCCGCGTCAGGCCGACTTCATGGTTATCGCCGGCACCTGCTTCATCAAGATGGCGCCGATCATCCAGCGTCTCTACGAGCAAATGCTCGAGCCGAAGTGGGTTATCTCCATGGGTTCGTGCGCTAACTCCGGTGGCATGTACGACATCTACTCTGTGGTTCAAGGGGTGGACAAGTTCCTGCCCGTGGACGTCTACGTACCTGGCTGCCCGCCCCGTCCGGAAGCATTTCTGCAAGGCTTGATGCTGCTGCAGGAATCGATTGGACAGGAGCGTCGTCCGCTTTCCTGGGTCGTTGGTGATCAAGGCGTGTATCGCGCCGACATGCCTTCGCAGAAGGAACAGCGCCGCGAACAGCGAATCGCAGTCACCAACCTGCGCAGCCCTGACGAAGTCTGATCCAGATCTGTTCTGAAATAGAAACGAGAAGCTGGCTTCATTCTTTACGTTGACCGAAAGCGAAAAAATAACCATGACTACAGGCAGCGCTCTGTACATCCCGCCTTATAAGGCAGACGACCAGGATGTGGTCGTTGAATTGAACAACCGTTTTGGCCCGGAGGCGTTCACCGCCCAGCCAACCCGCACCGGCATGCCGGTGCTGTGGGTGGCGCGTGCCAGACTCGTCGAAGTCCTGACTTTCCTGCGCAACCTGCCCAAGCCGTACGTCATGCTCTATGACCTGCACGGCGTGGACGAGCGTCTGCGCACCAAGCGTCAAGGGCTGCCGAGCGACGCCGAGTTCACAGTGTTCTATCACCTCATGTCGCTGGAGCGTAATAGTGACGTGATGATCAAGGTCGCCTTGTCCGAGAGCGACCTCAGCTTGCCGACCGTCACCAGCATCTGGCCGAACGCCAACTGGTACGAGCGTGAAGTCTGGGACATGTTCGGTATCGACTTCAAAGGTCACCCGCACCTGTCGCGCATCATGATGCCGCCGACCTGGGAAGGTCACCCGCTGCGCAAGGACTTCCCGGCGCGCGCCACCGAATTCGATCCGTACAGCCTCAACCTCGCCAAGCAACAGCTTGAGGAAGAAGCCGCGCGTTTCCGTCCGGAAGACTGGGGCATGAAGCGTTCCGGTCCGAACGAGGACTACATGTTCCTCAACCTCGGCCCGAACCACCCTTCTGCGCACGGTGCGTTCCGCATCATTCTGCAACTGGACGGTGAAGAGATCGTCGACTGCGTGCCGGACATTGGCTACCACCACCGTGGCGCCGAGAAGATGGCCGAGCGTCAGTCGTGGCACAGTTTCATCCCGTACACCGACCGTATTGACTACCTCGGCGGCGTGATGAACAACCTGCCGTACGTGCTCTCGGTCGAGAAGCTGGCCGGCATCAAGGTGCCTGAGAAGGTCGACGTCATCCGCATCATGATGGCCGAGTTCTTCCGGATCACCAGCCACCTGTTGTTCCTCGGGACTTACATCCAGGACGTCGGCGCCATGACTCCGGTGTTCTTCACCTTCACCGACCGCCAGAAGGCGTACACGGTGATCGAAGCCATTACCGGTTTCCGTCTGCACCCGGCCTGGTACCGCATCGGTGGCGTCGCGCACGACCTGCCACGCGGCTGGGAAAAACTGGTGAAGGACTTCGTTGAATGGCTGCCAAAACGCCTCGACGAATACACCAAGGCTGCCCTGCAGAACAGCATCCTCAAGGGCCGTACCATCGGCGTCGCCCAGTACAACACCAAAGAAGCCCTGGAATGGGGCGTCACCGGTGCTGGCCTGCGTTCGACCGGGTGCGACTTCGACCTGCGTAAAGCGCGTCCGTACTCCGGCTACGAGAACTTCGAGTTCGAAGTACCGCTGGCTGCCAACGGCGATGCCTACGACCGCTGCATGGTTCGCGTCGAAGAGATGCGCCAGAGCATCAAGATCATCGACCAGTGCATGCGCAACATGCCGGAAGGCCCGTACAAGGCGGATCACCCGCTGACCACGCCGCCGCCGAAAGAGCGCACGCTGCAGCACATCGAAACCCTGATCACGCACTTCCTGCAAGTTTCGTGGGGCCCGGTGATGCCGGCCAACGAATCCTTCCAGATGATCGAAGCGACCAAGGGTATCAACAGTTATTACCTGACGAGCGACGGCGGCACCATGAGCTACCGTACCCGGATCCGCACTCCAAGCTTCCCGCATCTGCAACAGATCCCTTCGGTGATCAAAGGCAGCATGGTCGCGGACATGATTGCGTACCTGGGTAGTATCGATTTCGTTATGGCCGACGTGGACCGCTAAGCATGAACAGCACGCTTATCCAGACAGACCGTTTCACCCTCAGTGAAACCGAGCGCTCGGCCATCGAGCACGAGCTGCATCACTACGAAGACCCGCGCGCGGCGTCGATCGAAGCCCTGAAGATCGTTCAGAAAGAACGCGGCTGGGTGCCGGATGGCGCCCTGTACGCGATCGGCGAGATCCTCGGCATCCCGGCCAGCGACGTTGAAGGTGTGGCGACGTTCTATAGCCAGATTTTCCGTCAGCCGGTTGGCCGTCACATCATTCGCGTCTGCGACAGCATGGTCTGCTACATCGGTGGCCACGAGTCGGTGGTCAGCGAAATCCAGAACAATCTGGGCATCGGTTTGGGTCAGACCACCACCGACGGTCGTTTCACCCTGCTGCCTGTCTGCTGCCTCGGCAACTGCGACAAGGCACCGGCGCTGATGATCGACGACGACACCTTTGGTGATGTGCAGCCTGCTGGCGTCGCCAAACTGCTCGAGGGCTACGTATGACCCTGACATCTTTCGGTCCTGCCAACCGCATTCAGCGTTCGGCTGAGACTCACCCGCTGACCTGGCGCCTGCGCGATGACGGCGAAGCCGTGTGGCTCGACGAATACCAGGCCAAGAACGGTTACGCCGCTGCGCGCAAAGCCTTCGCCGACATGGATCAGGACGCCATCGTCCAGACCGTGAAAGACGCCGGCCTCAAAGGTCGCGGCGGTGCAGGCTTCCCCACGGGCGTGAAGTGGGGCCTGATGCCCAAAGACGAATCCATCAACATCCGCTACCTGCTGTGCAACGCGGATGAAATGGAGCCGAACACCTGGAAAGACCGCATGCTGATGGAGCAACTGCCCCATCTGCTGATCGAAGGCATGCTGATCAGTGCTCGCGCGCTGAAAACCTACCGTGGCTACATCTTCCTGCGTGGCGAATACACCACCGCCGCCAAGCACCTCAACCGTGCCGTAGAAGAAGCCAAGGCAGCGGGCCTGCTGGGTAAAAACATTCTCGGCAGCGGTTTTGATTTCGAGCTGTTCGTCCACACCGGCGCCGGGCGTTACATCTGCGGTGAAGAAACCGCACTGATCAACTCCCTCGAAGGCCGCCGCGCCAACCCGCGCTCCAAGCCGCCCTTCCCTGCCGCCGTCGGCGTGTGGGGCAAGCCGACCTGCGTGAACAACGTGGAAACCCTGTGCAACGTGCCGGCGATCATTGCCGACGGCGTTGACTGGTACAAATCGTTGGCCCGCGAAGGTTCCGAAGACATGGGCACCAAGCTCATGGGCTTCTCCGGCAAAGTCAAAAACCCTGGCCTGTGGGAACTGCCATTCGGGGTCACCGGTCGCGAGTTGTTCGAAGACTACGCCGGCGGCATGCGCGACGGCTTCAAACTCAAGGCCTGGCAGCCAGGCGGAGCCGGTACCGGTTTCCTCCTGCCAGAACACCTCGACGCACAAATGTACGCCGGCGGCATCGCCAAAGTGGGCACCCGTATGGGTACCGGCCTGGCCATGGCGGTGGACGACAGCGTCAACATGGTCTCCTTGCTGCGCAACATGGAGCAGTTCTTCGCTCGCGAGTCGTGCGGTTTCTGCACCCCGTGCCGCGATGGTTTGCCATGGAGCGTCAAGCTCTTGATGGCCATCGAACAAGGCCGCGGTCAGCCAGGCGATATCGAGACCCTGCTGGGTCTGGTCAACTTCCTCGGCCCTGGCAAGACCTTCTGTGCTCACGCACCGGGTGCCGTGGAACCGTTGGGCAGTGCCATCAAATACTTCCGTCCAGAGTTCGAAGCCGGTATCGCGCCAGTCAGCGCCGCCGTCCCGCCTCTGGCAAGGCCGATCGTAATCGGCGCGTAAACGCTTAAAAAGGCGAAGGGTCCGTGCCCTTCGCCTTTCGTCCGATGACGCCTTTCGGGGCTGACTGGATTCGGACGGATAACAAGATTCCATTAGCCACGCCCGCTGACACCGGGCCAACGAAGACCTTTGAACCATGGCCACTATCCACGTAGACGGCAAAGCGCTCGAAGTCGACGGGGCAGACAACCTGTTACAGGCATGTCTGTCGCTGGGCCTCGACATCCCTTATTTCTGCTGGCACCCCGCGCTTGGTAGCGTCGGGGCCTGTCGCCAGTGCGCGGTCAAGCAGTACACCGACGAGAACGACACCCGTGGTCGCATCGTCATGTCCTGCATGACCCCGGCCACCGACAACACCTGGATCTCCATCGACGATGAAGAATCCAAGGCGTTCCGCGCCAGTGTTGTTGAATGGCTGATGACCAACCACCCGCACGACTGCCCTGTGTGCGAAGAAGGCGGTCACTGCCACCTGCAAGACATGACCGTGATGACCGGCCACAACGAGCGCCGGTATCGCTTCACCAAACGCACCCACCAGAACCAGCAACTGGGCCCGTTCATTTCTCACGAAATGAACCGCTGCATCGCTTGCTACCGCTGCGTGCGTTTCTACAAGGATTACGCCGGCGGCACCGACCTCGGTGTGTTCGGCGCCCACGACAACGTGTACTTCGGTCGCGTTGAAGACGGCACCCTCGAAAGCGAGTTCTCCGGCAACCTCACCGAGGTCTGCCCGACCGGTGTGTTCACCGACAAGACTCACTCCGAGCGCTACAACCGTAAGTGGGACATGCAGTTCGCGCCGAGCATCTGCCATGGCTGCTCGAGCGGTTGCAACATCTCCCCGGGCGAGCGTTACGGCGAACTGCGTCGCATCGAAAACCGTTTCAACGGTTCGGTGAACCAGTACTTCCTGTGCGACCGTGGCCGTTTCGGTTATGGCTACGTCAACCGCACCGACCGTCCACGTCAGCCGCTGCTGGCCGACGGCACCAAACTCGGTCTGGACGCTGCGCTGGATAAAGCCGCTGATCTGCTGCGCGGGCGCAATATCGTCGGTATCGGTTCGCCGCGCGCCAGCCTCGAAAGCAACTACGCGTTGCGCGAACTGGTCGGCGCCGAGCACTTCTACTCGGGTATCGAAGCCTCCGAGCTGGAACGCATCCGTCTGGTCCTGCAAGTGCTCAAAGACAGCCCGCTGCCAGTGCCAAACATGCGCGACATCGAAGACCACGACGCCGTGTTCGTCCTCGGTGAAGACCTGACCCAGACCGCCGCCCGTATGGCGCTGTCGCTGCGTCAATCGGTCAAAGGCAAAGCTGAAGACATGGCCGAAGCCATGCGCGTTCAGCCTTGGCTCGACGCGGCGGTGAAGAACATCGGTCAGCACGCGCTGAACCCGCTGTTCATCGCCAGCCTGGCGGAAACCAAGCTCGACGACATCGCTGAAGAATGCGTACACGCCGCTCCAGACGATCTGGCGCGCATCGGTTTCGCCGTGGCTCACGCTCTGGACGCCAGTGCCCCTGCCGTTGAAGGTCTGGACGCTGAAGCACTGGAACTGGCCAAGCGCATCGCCGACGCCCTGCTCGCGGCAAAACGTCCACTGATCATCGCTGGTACTTCGCTGGGCTCCAAAGCCTTGATCGAAGCCGCCGCCAACATCGCTAAGGCGCTGAAGCTGCGCGAGAAGAACGGTTCGATCAGCCTGATCGTGCCGGAAGCCAACAGCCTTGGTCTGGCCATGCTCGGTGGCGAATCGGTCGACGCGGCGCTGCAAGCCGTCATCGACGGTAAGGCTGACGCGATCGTTGTGCTGGAAAACGATCTGTACACCCGCACCGCCAAAGACAAAGTCGATGCTGCACTGAACGCTGCGCAAGTGGTGATCGTTGCTGACCATCAGAAGACGGCTACCAGCGACCGCGCGCACCTGGTTCTGCCAGCAGCAAGCTTCGCTGAAGGCGACGGTACTTTGGTCAGCCAGGAAGGTCGCGCCCAGCGCTTCTTCCAGGTTTTCGACCCGCAATACATGGACGCGAGCATCCTGGTTCACGAAGGCTGGCGCTGGCTGCACGCCCTGCGCGCGACCCTGTTGAACCAGCCGATCGACTGGACGCAACTCGACCACGTGACTGCTGCCGTTGCTTCGAGCACCGAGCAACTGGCGCGTATCGTCGACGCAGCACCGTCCGCCGCGTTCCGCATCAAGGGTCTGAAACTGGCGCGTGAGCCGCTGCGTTACTCCGGTCGCACCGCGATGCGCGCCGACATCAGCGTTCATGAACCGCGCACCCCGCAAGACAAAGACACCGCGTTTGCCTTCTCCATGGAAGGTTACTCGGGCTCTGCCGAACCGCGTCAGCAAGTGCCATTTGCATGGTCGCCGGGCTGGAACTCGCCACAAGCGTGGAACAAGTTCCAGGACGAAGTCGGTGGTCACATTCGCGCTGGCGACCCGGGCACCCGCCTGATCGAAAGCACCGGTGATTCGCTGAACTGGTTCGCTGCAGCGCCACGCGCGTTCAACCCGGCGCCGGGCACCTGGCAAGCCGTGCCGTTCTTCCACCTGTTAGGCAGCGAAGAAAACTCTTCGAAAGCCGCCCCGGTTCAAGAGCGCATTCCGGCTCCATACGTGGCTCTGGCCAAGTCGGAAGCGGATCGTCTGGGCGTCAACGACGGTGCCCTGCTGAGCCTGAACGTGGCCGGTCAGACCCTGCGTCTGCCGCTGCGCATCAATGAAGAACTGGGCGCCGGTCTGGTGGCATTGCCTGCGGGCATCGCCGGCATTCCACCGGCATTCGCCGGCGTATCCGTCGACGGTCTGCAGGAGGCAGCGCAATGACCTGGTTCACCCCTGAAGTGATCGATGTGATCCTCTCGGTCGTCAAAGCCATCGTGATTCTGCTGGCCGTTGTGGTTGCAGGCGCGTTGCTCAGCTTTGTCGAACGTCGCCTGCTGGGCTGGTGGCAGGACCGTTACGGTCCGAACCGTGTTGGCCCGTTCGGTATGTTCCAGATCGCCGCCGACATGCTGAAGATGTTCTTCAAGGAAGACTGGACCCCGCCGTTTGCCGACAAGGTGATCTTCACCCTGGCACCGGTGGTGGCCATGTCCGCCCTGCTGATCGCCTTTGCGATCATCCCGATCACCCCGACCTGGGGCGTCGCGGATCTGAACATCGGCCTGCTGTTCTTCTTCGCCATGGCCGGTCTGTCGGTCTACGCGGTGCTGTTCGCCGGCTGGTCGAGTAACAACAAGTTCGCCCTGCTCGGCAGCTTGCGTGCGTCGGCGCAGACCGTGTCCTACGAAGTGTTCATGGGCCTGGCCCTGATGGGCATCGTGGTGCAGGTCGGCTCGTTCAACATGCGCGACATCGTCGAGTACCAGGCGCAGAACCTGTGGTTCATCATTCCGCAGTTCTTCGGCTTCTGTACTTTCTTCATCGCTGGCGTCGCCGTGACTCACCGTCACCCGTTCGACCAGCCGGAAGCGGAACAGGAACTGGCCGACGGTTACCACATTGAATACGCCGGTATGAAATGGGGCATGTTCTTCGTCGGTGAATACATCGGCATCATCCTGATCTCGGCGCTGCTGGTCACCCTGTTCTTCGGTGGCTGGCACGGTCCGTTCGGCATCTTGCCGCAACTGGCCTTCGTCTGGTTCGCACTGAAGACCGCGTTCTTCATCATGCTGTTCATCCTGCTGCGCGCTTCCATTCCGCGTCCGCGTTATGACCAGGTGATGGATTTCAGCTGGAAATTCTGCCTGCCACTGACCCTGATCAATTTGCTGGTGACCGCTGCGGTCGTGTTGTGGAACACGCCTGCAGTCGCGGTTCAGTGAGGATTTGACCCATGTTCAAATATATTGGCGACATCGTTAAGGGTACTGGTACCCAGTTGCGCAGCCTGGTCATGGTCTTCGGCCATGGCTTTCGCAAGCGCGACACCCTGCAATACCCGGAAGAAGCGGTCTACCTGCCACCACGCTACCGTGGTCGCATCGTCCTGACCCGCGACCCCGATGGCGAAGAGCGTTGCGTTGCCTGCAACCTGTGCGCCGTGGCTTGCCCGGTGGGTTGCATCTCGCTGCAGAAAGCGGAAACCGAAGACGGTCGCTGGTACCCGGACTTCTTCCGTATCAACTTCTCGCGCTGCATTTTCTGCGGTCTCTGCGAGGAAGCCTGTCCGACCACCGCGATCCAGCTGACTCCGGATTTCGAGATGGCCGAGTTCAAACGTCAGGACCTGGTGTACGAGAAAGAAGATCTGTTGATCTCCGGCCCCGGCAAAAACCCTGATTACAACTTCTATCGTGTTGCAGGTATGGCAATCGCTGGCAAGCCGAAAGGCTCCGCGCAGAACGAAGCCGAACCGATCAACGTGAAGAGCTTGCTGCCTTAAGGAAGAACGATGGAATTCGCTTTCTATTTCGCATCGGGTATCGCTGTTGTGTCCACGCTTCGCGTAGTCACCAACACCAACCCTGTGCACGCCCTGCTCTACCTGATCATCTCGTTGATCGCCGTGGCCATGACCTTCTTCGCACTCGGCGCGCCGTTCGCCGGCGTGCTGGAAGTGATCGCCTACGCCGGCGCCATCATGGTGCTGTTCGTGTTCGTGGTGATGATGCTGAACCTCGGCCCGGCCTCGGTTCAGCAAGAACGCGTCTGGCTCAAGCCCGGCATCTGGGCCGGTCCGGTGATTCTCGCCGCCTTGCTGCTGGCCGAACTGCTGTATGTGCTGTTCGCTCACCAGAGCGGCCAGGCCATCGGCCACACCACCGTAGACGCGAAAGCCGTGGGCATCAGCCTGTTCGGTCCGTACCTGCTGGTGGTCGAACTCGCCTCGATGCTGCTGCTTGCCGCAGCCGTCACGGCGTTCCATTTGGGCCGTAACGAGGCGAAGGAGTAAGACATGCCTGCTATCCCTCTCGAACATGGTCTGGCAGTTGCCGGCATCCTGTTCTGCCTTGGTCTGGTCGGCCTGATGGTCCGCCGCAACATTTTGTTCGTGTTGATGAGTCTGGAAGTGATGATGAACGCCTCTGCACTGGCGTTCATTGTTGCTGGCGCCCGTTGGGGCCAGCCGGATGGACAGATCATGTTCATCCTGGTGATCAGCCTTGCAGCCGCCGAGGCCAGTATTGGTCTGGCGATCCTGCTGCAACTGTATCGCCGCTTCCACACGCTCGATATCGACGCTGCCAGTGAGATGCGCGGATGAATCTTATCTTTCTGACTTTCGTATTCCCTCTGATCGGTTTCCTGCTGCTGTCGTTCTCCCGTGGACGCTGGTCGGAAAACCTCTCGGCACTGATCGGCGTGGGTTCCATTGGCTTGTCGGCGATCGTCGCCGCCTACGTCATCTGGCAATTCAACGTCGCACCTCCCGAAGGCGGTCACTACACCCTGGTGCTGTGGAAGTGGATGGCGGTCGAAGGCTTCAAGCCTGACTTCGCCCTCTACGTCGACGGCCTGTCGATCACCATGCTCGGCGTGGTCGTTGGCGTCGGTTTCCTGATCCACCTGTTCGCATCCTGGTACATGCGCGGCGAAGCGGGCTACTCGCGCTTCTTCTCGTACACCAACCTGTTTATCGCCAGCATGCTGTTCCTGGTACTCGGCGATAACCTGTTGTTCCTGTACTTCGGCTGGGAAGGCGTGGGCCTGTGCTCGTACCTGTTGATCGGTTTCTACTACAGCAACCGCAACAACGGTAACGCCGCACTCAAGGCCTTCATCGTGACCCGGATCGGCGACGTGTTCATGGCCATCGGCCTGTTCATCCTGTTCCAGCAAGTGGGCACGCTGAACATCCAGGAACTGCTGGTGCTGGCACCGCAGAAATTCCAGGTCGGTGACTTCTGGATCACCCTGGCGACCCTGATGCTGCTGGGTGGCGCTGTAGGTAAATCGGCACAACTGCCGCTGCAAACCTGGCTCGCGGACGCAATGGCCGGTCCTACTCCGGTTTCGGCACTGATCCACGCCGCGACCATGGTGACCGCAGGCGTTTACCTGATCGCCCGTACTCACGGTCTGTTCACCCTGGCGCCGGACATCCTGCATCTGGTTGGCATCGTAGGTGGTGTGACTCTGGTTCTGGCCGGTTTCGCGGCACTGGTACAAACCGACATCAAACGTATCCTCGCCTACTCGACCATGAGCCAGATCGGCTACATGTTCCTGGCGCTCGGCGTTGGTGCATGGGATGGCGCGATTTTCCACCTGATGACCCACGCCTTCTTCAAGGCCCTGCTGTTCCTTGCTTCCGGTGCGGTGATCGTTGCCTGCCACCACGAGCAGAACATCTTCAAGATGGGCGGTCTGTGGAAGAAACTGCCACTGGCCTATGCCAGTTTCATCGTTGGTGGTGCCGCCCTGGCCGCTCTGCCACTGGTTACCGCAGGCTTCTACTCCAAGGACGAAATCCTTTGGGAAGCGTTCGCCAGCGGCAACCACGGTCTGCTTTACGCAGGTCTGGTCGGCGCGTTCATGACTTCGCTGTACACCTTCCGCCTGATCTTCATCACGTTCCACGGTGAAGCCAAGACTGAAGCCCACGCCGGTCACGGCATCTCGCACTGGCTGCCACTGTCGGTGCTGATCGTGCTGTCGACTTTCGTCGGCGCCATGATCGTGCCACCGCTGCACGGCGTGCTGCCAGAAAGCGTTGGTCATGCCGGTGGCGAAGCCAAGCACAGTCTGGAAATCGCTTCGGGCGCCATCGCCCTGGCCGGTATCCTGCTGGCAGCGCTGCTGTTCCTCGGCAAGCGTCGCTTCGTAACGGCAATCGCCAATAGCGGCATCGGCCGCTTCCTTTCGGCCTGGTGGTTCGCTGCCTGGGGCTTCGACTGGATCTACGACAAACTGTTCGTCAAGCCTTACCTGGCGATCAGCCACGTACTGCGCAAAGACCCGCTCGACCAGACCATTGGTCTGATCCCGCGTATGGCCAAGGGTGGTCACACTGCCCTGAGCCGCACCGAGACCGGTCAACTGCGTTGGTACGCTGCTTCGATGGCTGCTGGTGCCGTGCTGGTGATTGGCGCCATCGTGCTGGTAGCGGTCTGATATGAACCTTGCGAATTTGCGAAAGGAAACGAGCCCGTCATGATTCTGCCTTGGCTAATCCTGATCCCCTTCATCGGCGGCCTGCTGTGCTGGATGGGTGAGCGCTTCGGCGCTACCCTCCCGCGCTGGATTGCGCTGTTGACCATGACCCTGGAACTCGCCCTCGGCCTCTGGCTGTGGGCCCACGGTGACTATTCATTTGCACCGGCGCCTGGCGCCGATCCGACCTGGGCGCTTGAGTTCAAGCATGTCTGGATCCAGCGCTTCGGCATCAACGTGCACCTGGCCCTCGACGGCCTGTCGCTGTTGATGATCCTGCTGACCGGTCTGCTGGGTATCCTCTCGGTACTCTGCTCGTGGAAAGAGATTCAACGTCACGTTGGCTTCTTCCACCTGAACCTGATGTGGATCCTGGGCGGCGTTGTCGGCGTGTTCCTCGCCCTCGACCTGTTCATGTTCTTCTTCTTCTGGGAAATGATGCTGGTGCCGATGTACTTCCTCATCGCGCTCTGGGGTCACAGTTCTTCGGACGGCAAGAAAACCCGGATCTACGCAGCGACCAAGTTCTTCATCTTCACTCAGGCTTCCGGCCTGATCATGTTGGTGGCGATCCTCGGTCTGGTGCTGGTCAACTTCAACAATACTGGCGTGATTACCTTCAACTACGCCGACCTGTTGAAAACCAAGATGTCGATGACCACCGAGTACATTCTGATGCTCGGCTTCTTCATCGCCTTCGCGGTCAAGCTGCCAGTGGTTCCGTTCCACTCGTGGTTGCCTGATGCCCACGCCCAGGCGCCGACTGCCGGTTCCGTCGACCTCGCCGGTATCTTGCTGAAAACCGCTGCCTACGGTCTGCTGCGTTTCGCCCTGCCGCTGTTCCCGAATGCTTCGGCCGAGTTTGCGCCGATTGCCATGACCCTCGGTCTGATCGGGATCTTCTACGGTGCGTTCCTCGCTTTCGCACAAACCGATATCAAGCGTCTGATCGCCTTCTCGTCCGTTTCCCACATGGGTTTCGTGTTGATCGGCATCTACTCCGGCAGCCAACTGGCGCTGCAAGGTGCAGTGATCCAGATGTTGGCGCACGGTGTGTCGGCGGCGGCACTGTTTATCCTCAGCGGTCAGTTGTACGAGCGTCTGCACACTCGTGACATGCGTGAGATGGGCGGTCTGTGGTCGCGTATCGCTTACCTGCCGGCGATCAGCCTGTTCTTTGCAGCCGCTTCGTTGGGTCTGCCGGGTACCGGTAACTTTGTCGGCGAGTTCCTGATCCTGATCGGCTCCTTCGCAAGCTGGCCGTGGATCACTGCAATTGCCACCTCCGGTCTGGTGTTCGGTTCGGTCTACTCGCTGATCATGATCCACCGTGCCTACTTCGGTCCGTCGAAATCGGATTCGATCCTGCACGGTATGGACGCTCGCGAACTGATCATGGTGCTGGGCCTTGCGGTGCTGCTGGTTTACCTCGGCGTCTACCCGCAACCGTTCCTCGACACCTCTGCCGCCACGATGCATGGCGTGCAGCAGTGGCTCGGCACCGCCTTCACTCAACTCGCTTCGGCCCGGTAAGAGCGCTATGGAATTCACGATTCAACACTTTATTGCGCTTGCGCCACTGTTGATCACCAGCCTCACCATTATCGTGGTGATGCTGGCAATCGCCTGGCGCCGCAACCACTCGCAGACCTTCCTGATCTCGGTCGCCGGTCTGAACCTGGCCTTGCTGTCGATCCTGCCAGCCCTGAAAGTCGCGCCTCTGGCCGTGACTCCACTGCTGCAAATCGACACCTTCGCTTGCCTGTACATGGCGCTGATCCTGGTCGCCACCCTCGCCTGCGTCACCCTCGCCCACGCCTACTTGGGTGATGGCGGTTCGGGTTACCCGGGCAACCGTGAAGAACTGTACCTGCTGATCCTGATGGCCGCCGCCGGTGGTCTGGTTCTGGTCAGCGCGCAGCACCTGGCCGGTTTGTTCATCGGTCTGGAACTGCTCTCGGTGCCGGTTTACGGTCTGGTGGCTTATGCCTTCTTCAACAAGCGTTCGCTGGAAGCCGGCATCAAATACATGGTGCTGTCGGCCGCCGGTTCTGCATTCCTTTTGTTCGGTATGGCGCTGCTGTACGCAGACTCGGGTTCGCTGAGCTTCGTTGGCATCGGTCAGGCTCTGGCTGCGACTGGCCTGCCTAGCTCGCTGGCACAACTGGGCCTGGGCATGATGCTGATCGGTCTGGCGTTCAAGCTGTCGCTGGTACCGTTCCACCTGTGGACGCCGGACGTTTACGAAGGTGCTCCGGCACCGGTGGCTGCGTTCCTCGCGACTGCGTCGAAGGTTGCGGTGTTTGCGGTGATGGTGCGTCTGTTCCAGATCTCCCCTGCTGCCAGCAGCGGCGTCCTGAGCGACGTGCTGACCGTCATCGCGATCGCCTCGATCCTGTTCGGTAACCTGCTGGCCCTGACCCAGAGCAACCTCAAGCGTCTGCTCGGTTACTCGTCCATCGCGCACTTCGGCTACCTGCTGATCGCACTGGTGGCAAGCAAGGGTCTGGCGGTGGAAGCCATCGGCGTGTACCTGGTCACCTACGTGATCACCAGCCTCGGCGCGTTCGGCGTGATCACCCTGATGTCCTCGCCGTACAACGGCCGTGACGCGGACGCCCTGTACGAATACCGCGGCCTGTTCTGGCGCCGTCCGTACCTGACCGCCGTACTGACCGTGATGATGCTGTCCCTGGCCGGTATCCCGCTGACCGCGGGCTTCATCGGCAAGTTCTACATCATCGCCACCGGTGTTGAATCGCACCAATGGTGGCTGGTAGGTTCGCTGGTACTGGGCAGCGCCATCGGCGTCTTCTACTACCTGCGCGTGATGGTCACCCTGTACCTGATCGAACCAAACCTGCGCCGCCACGACGCCCAGCTGCACTGGGAACAAAAGGCAGGCGGCGTGATGCTGCTGGCCATCGCCCTGGTCGCGTTCTTCCTCGGCGTTTACCCGCAGCCATTGCTGACTCTGGTTCAGCAGGCGGGTCTGGCGGGCTGATAGCTCGGCTGGAACTGGCTACAAACGGAAATGGCACCTTCGGGTGCCGTTTTTGTTTTGTGCGGATCAACATCAAAAGAATGCAGCCTTTGGCGTTTCCTACAGCGTGTACGCCATTTCAATGTAGGAGTTGCCGCAGGCTGCGATCTTTTGATCTTTATCGCAACGCTTTCACCATTGGCACACACGCCAGTTGCAGGCCCGAAGGCGATTGATAAATCGCACTCCCCTCCCCGATGTAACCGCAACGCCGGTAAAAATCGGCAGCGTTCACCGTCGCGTCCAGACAGACTTCTTTCAGCCCCTGCGCCCTCGCCAGATCTTCGAGAAAGTGCAAAACGTGTTTACCCAGTCCGCGCTGCATGAAATCCGGATGAATGAAGATTGCACCGATTTCACGGTGCTCCAGATCAAGCATTCCGGTTGCCACGGGCTCGCCCTCAACGAAGCCCAGATAGAAATGCTTTTCCATGAGTGTGTCGTAACCGTCCTCAGCCGAACCCTTGGTCCAGTCGTGCATTTGCTGCTCGGTGTAGGCACCGATGCATTGATGCCTGATCGCCATGCGTCGTATGTCGAATGCGGTTTGGGCGTCATTCGCGGTGGCTCTTCTGATGTCGAACATTTCTCTCTCCATGAGCCATGTGCGGACGGGAACGAAAAAGCCCCGTCCATTTCTGGCGGGGCTTCGGGTACACGTCAAATGACAAACACGTATGACCTTATGGCCCGCCGGAAGCGGTCATTGAGGCGCACATCATGTTCATTCGGTGGTGGGCAGTCATGATCGGATAGTGCTGTGGATTGTTCCGACACGTCAATTGCGAAGTCTCTTTGTTGCTCTACCGAAAGCTCTTGCAAGAAGGTCAGGTTCGTCCTACAGCCAGAATTGAGGCACTTCTCTATCCTCAGTAATTGCTGAAAAGATCAATCGAGGCACGGAGGAACAATGAAACGAGACATTTTTTCCGAACTACTGGACGGCTTGAAATCCTTGGCAGATGAGCGCGAAGGCAAAGTCAAACTACGGACCACCAAGCTTCATCTGGTAAAGGATTCCGATAAAAGCGAGGAAACAAACAATCCCATACACCGATTGAGTTCAAACCAAACGCACATGACGAAATTGTAATTCCCTCATCACCTCGGCGTTATCCGCAGCTTGCAACGATGTTACCCGGCGACCATGCCGGCGGGCGCTTGCCCGTCGAACAATAAAACCCACGCCGAAGCACGTTCCCGTTCTGCCGAACCCAAGGAGTGTTTGATGGTTAACAATTCAAAAATGTCGATGGCCGCTTTAGCGGTGGTGGTTGGCTCCGGGCCGTCCGTAGTGTTTGCAGAAGAAAAAGCCGAAGGCTTTATCGAAGGCAGCAGCCTGACGGTGCTCAACCGCAACTTCTACTTCAATCGTGATCACCGCAACGGCGAGTCCAGCCCGACCGGCAACGGTTATTCCGAAGCCTGGTCGCATGCGGTGATCAGCAAGTTCGAATCCGGGTTTACCCAAGGCACCGTCGGAGTGGGTGTTGATGCGTTTGCGATGATCGGTTTGAAACTCGACACCGGTGACGGGCGCAACGGTGGGCGCAGTTCGTTTGATGTGTTGCCGGTCAACAGTGACGGCGAGGCGCGGGACGAATACACCAAGGTCGGTGGCGCCGCGAAAGTGCGGGCATTCGATACGGTGGTCAAGTTCGGTGATGTGTTCCCGGCCAACCCGGTCGTGGCGGCGGGTGACTCGCGTCTGCTGCCAGAAAGCTTTCGCGGCGTGACGGCGACCAACACCAGTATTGAAGGTCTATCGGTTCAGGGCGGTCGACTGCACGCGATGAGCCAACCGGTGTCCAGCGACATGCGCGAGAACTTCGCGACCTTTTATGCCGGCCCGGTCAATTCGCCCTGGATCGCGTACGGCGGCGGCGATTATGCGCTGAACAAAAACCTCAGTTTCAGCCTGTATTCCAGTCGCCTCAAGGATGCCTGGAATCAGTACTACGCCGGCACCGCGTGGACGTATCCGCTGTCGGATGACTTGTCGCTGTTCGGCGGCCTGAACTATTACAAGGCAGTCGACGAGGGCAAACAACTGCTCGGCGAATTCGACAACAACATCTGGAGCGGCCGTGTCGGCGTGAAACTCGGCGCGCATTCCGTCGCCCTCTCCCACCAGCGCAACAACGGCAACGACGATTTCGATTACCTGCGCCAGTCCGACTCGATCTTCCTCGACAACTCCATCCAGTACAGCGACTTCAACTCGCCCAAGGAGCGTTCATGGATGGTGCGCTACGACCTCGACATGACCCCCTATGGCGTGCCCGGTCTGTCGTTCATGACCCGTTATGCGCGCGGCACCGACGCCGATTATTCCAACGCCAACGCCGTGTACATGCGCCGCGATGCTGAAGGCAATCCGCTGACGGATCAGAAGCGTTGGGAGCGGGATATCGAAGTCAAATACGTGGTGCAGAGTGGTTCGTTGAAGGACATGTCACTGCGCTTGCGCCAGGCCACCACTCGCGCCACGGCGTTCGAGTCGGATCTGGATGAAGTGCGGGTGATTGTCGAGTATCCGTTGGCGATTCTCTGAGTTTACGAGCAATGCACATTCACCTTTAGAAGCTCCTTGCTCCTTTGGAAAGAGGTGAATTTTTTGGCGTCCTTCGGGGCGCCTTTTTTATATCTGGTGTGTACCTGATGTTGTAGCCCTGAAAACTATCAGGTAAAGAGTGGCGTACCGACGCGCCCTGCACCTGAATCGGAGTCAGGTGGATCAACACCAAGGATTAATTGTGACTGATCTCATTTACCTCTCTGCATGGGGAACTGTCCTGCTGCTGGTTTTTCTCGGCGAGGCAATAACGCTGTTTGCCGCCTATTGGCGGCTCGATCAGATGGAACACCACTTCATCGCCTCTCAATTTGTAGCCACTGATCACAAGCGTTTGGGCAATGGCCCATTGGGGCGAATGAAGAGAGTAAGGCAGATCGGCGCACTCACCGGCCTTGTCACCTACCCACTGATGCTGGAACGCCCGACGGTCATGGAGGCCGAACGCTTTCCAGTACATCTGAAAAAGTGGGGAGCGGTGCCGCGAAGCCTCCGGCGAATCGCTTTCATGGGCGCCTGCCTACTTTTACTCTGGCTGGGTTTCGAGCGGTTATGCACGATGCTCTCCACATCGACGAGCGATTTGAAGCGGCTGTACGTGGCCGCATTGATCGCCTGTGTTGTTGTGGCAGTGGTGGCACTGCTCGTGCGGACATACGTCAGTTTTTTCAAACTGGCAGCCATCGAGTCTTTTCTGAAAGAGTCCTACTTCGTCGCTCGCAATCAGCGGGTATTGGGAGACAGCGTTTATGGTCGCTCCTGCCGCCTGTACCACATTTCAAACATTCTCTGCCTGGACTACGGCTATCTGCAGGCAAGTGATCCCGAGGTCATACCCGAGATTGACCGCTTTCCGCTGCCTCTGCGGCGTTGGGTCATTATTCCCGCCCGGATGTTTGGCTACTCTGTTCCGGGTTTTGTCGCGGTTTACTGTGCCGCGATGATCTTTGGCGTCTTTGCCTGAGCGTCAACCTTTGAATAAAACGCGGCCCTAGCGCCGCGTTTTTTTATATCTGCCTCGGCAGATCGGGTCAGCCAGCGGGGTCGACGTTATCCAAGGCTCTGTTCACCGCCAGTTCGCCGAGCATGACGACTTGGGCGATCCCCAGCAGTGTCTTGCGACGCGAGCCTTCCAGCAATGCGGCGAAGTCGCCGAGCATGACCGAAGCCGAGCCCAGGGATTCGCTGGCGTTGGCCAGCAGGGATTCGGTGTCGGTGTCGGGACTGACCTGGAACATCTGATTGGGGGTGTAGGGCGTTGCCATGATGGCGGCGGCGGGTTTGAGGTAAAAGTCGAGCGCGCGGTCGGCGGCTTTGTGGAGTTTGCGGGTGTCTTCGGAGGCGTAGGGGGACTTTGTAACGGCGTCCGCTGGGACGGTTGTTTCGGGCGGATTGGGTGTTGGCTTTTTCATGGTATTTCTCCTTCTGAACGATGGAGCTGACCCATTCGGTTCCACGCGAAGGGGTGGCAGCTGTACGCAGGTTGGAACCCGGGGAACGGAGAAACCCGGCAGACTAGAAGTCTCCCGCGCACAGCCGCCATAACAGCGTGCACACCATGAAGGTGCGCAAGCATACGTCATGAAAGACGCTTTGGCGCTGACACGTTCTCCGGGGTTCCAATCCCGATCGCTGATTTGGCAGCGACGTTCACACACTAGAGAGCCGACGTCCGACGGACAACCTGAAAACATTGTGGGAAGCTTCTGCGGTTGACCTACACCTTTAAACATCCCGAATCGAAATACGCATCGTCATATCGAAATCCCCCTCCTGCGGCGGCTCCTACAGGGGACCGTGTTTTGATCGTTGGCAGATCAGCCACGTTGGCGGCAATCGCCGGCCACGGTGTATTTGAGGGTGTTGAGCTGACCTTTCGAATCTTCGTAGGTCATGACGGTGGGGACGACGGCGCAAGTCGCCCGCGGCTTGACGACACTCACCACTTTGACCACATCCAGCTTCATTCCGTATTCGTACTCCTTCACCACTGGCGGGGCTTTACCCTGGCTGGCGGCGTACTGTTCCATGGCTTTGGCGTTGGCACTCAGCGCCCTGTCGAAGGTGCGGTCGCCGCCGCCTTCAGCCAGCACATTCAGCGACATCGCCATCACCCCGGCGAACACCATCCACTTGATCAACTTCATGTTCAATTCCTCCATAAAAAAGCCCGGCATCGATGCGCGATGACAGGCTTGTTCCAGCACGGCTGCGTTTACAGGTCTTGAGTCTTGGCGTCTTTCTTGTCATTGACGACGACCGGGTCACGGGCCTGTTCGCGGGCAACGTACAGCTCTACAGAGCGGTCGTTGGCAGTCATCATTTTTTCGAAAGTGCGGTCACCGCCACCTTCGGCCATGGCCAGGGAAGACAGCGCCAGGGCTGCGGTGAAGGCACTGATTTGGGCGAATTTCATGTTTGATTCCTCGTTTAAGTAGCTGACGGGATCAAGGTAACAATCGGAACCTATCGGGACGGTGGCGCAGGGATTACATATTCGTAATGTGGCTGGCACCGTTTCCAGACCCGGCACAAAAACTGTGGGAGCGGGCTTGCTCGCGAAGGCGGTGTGTCATTCAACACTGATGTCGACTGACACGGCCCCTTCGCGAGCAAGCCCGCTCCCACAAGGGAATCACCTAGTTAGTGAGGACTGGATCCTCCTCCCGGCGATGGGCGAGTTGGTAGAGGGCCGGCAAGATCAGCAGCGTGAGAATGGTCGAGGACAGAATCCCGCCAATCACCACGGTCGCCAATGGGCGCTGCACTTCCGCGCCAGTGCCGGTCGCCAGCGCCATCGGGATGAAGCCCAGGGACGCCACCAACGCCGTCATCAACACCGGCCGCAATCGCGTCAGCGCTCCAACATTGATCGCATCAGTGAGCGAGCGTCCCTCCTCGCGCAAATTGCGAATGAACGCAATCATCACCAAGCCGTTAAGCACTGCCACCCCGGACAACGCAATAAACCCGACGCCCGCCGAAATCGACAGCGGAATATCGCGCAACCACAGCGCCATCACGCCCCCGGTCAACGCAAACGGAATCCCGGTAAAAACCAGCAAGCCATCCTTCAGATTGTTGAACATCATGAACAACAGCCCGAACACCAGCAACAACGCCACCGGCACCACGATCTGCAAGCGCTTGGCCGCCGATTGCAGTTGCTCGAACTGCCCGCCCCAACTGGTCCAGTAACCGGCCGGCACCTGCACGTCACGCTCGATCACCTCGCCCGCCTCTGCGACGAATGAACCGATATCGCGCCCGCGCACGTTGGCGCTGACGATCACCAGACGCTTGCCGTTTTCGCGGCTGACTTGATTCGGCCCCAGCACCAGATCGAGGCTGGCGACGTCTTGCAGGGCGATGAAACCAATCTGATTGGCCGTGCCGCTCACAGCAGGCACCGGAATCAAAAGCGCTGACAAGCCGTCGATGTCCTTGCGCATGGCATCGGACAAACGCACGACCATGTCGAAGCGCCGATCCCCCTCATATAACGTCCCCGCCTTGCGCCCTCCCACCGCGACAGCGATCGTATCCTGCACATCACCGACGTTGAGCCCGTAACGCGCCGCTTTGTCGCGATCAATGTTGATGGTCAGCACCGGCAACCCGGTGGTTTGCTCGATTTTGACTTCGGAGGCGCCGTTAACCTTCTGCATGGCCGCTGCAATCTTCGCGGCGGTGGCGTTGAGCACATCCATGTCATCGCCAAACACTTTCACCGCCACGTCACTGCGCACGCCGGAGATCAATTCGTTGAAGCGCAGTTGGATCGGCTGCGACAGCTCGTAGTTGCTGCCCGGCAATGTCGCGGCCGCCGCTTGCAGTTCGGTCATCAGGGTTTCACGGGACTTGCCCGGGTCTGGCCATTGATCCTTGGGCTTGAGCATCACGTAGCTGTCGGAGATGTTCGGCGGCATCGGGTCGGAGGCGATTTCGGCGGTGCCGGTGCGAGCGAACACGCGCTCGACTTCCGGCATCTTCGCCAGAATCAGGGTTTCGAGACGCTGCTGCATATCGACCGATTGCGTCAGGCTGGTGCCCGGCACGCGCAAGGCTTGCAGGGCGAAATCGCCTTCACTGAGGCTCGGCACAAACTCGCTGCCCATGCGGCTGGTCATCACGCCGCTGAGCACAATCACGCCCAACGCCGCACCCACCGCAACGGCACGATGACTCATCACCCAAGCCAATGCCGGCGCATACACGCGACGCGCGCCGCGCATCACCGCGCCCTCTTCTTCCTTGACCTTGCCAGTGACGAACAGCGCAATCGCCGCTGGAACAAAAGTCACCGACAACAACATCGCGCCCAGCAACGCGATCACCACAGTGAACGCCATCGGGTGGAACATTTTCCCTTCGACGCCGCTCAGGGCGAAGATCGGCAGGTACACGACCATGATGATCAACTGACCGAAAATCAGCGGTCGCCGTGCCTCTTTGGCCGCCGCGAACACTTCATGAAAACGCTCGGATCGAGTCAGCAATCGCCCGTGGCGCTGTTGCGCATGAGCCAAGCGGCGCAGGGTATTTTCGACAATCACCACCGCGCCGTCGACGATGATGCCGAAGTCGAGCGCACCCAGGCTCATCAGGTTGGCGCTGACCTTGTTGCTGAACATGCCGGTAAAGGTGAACAGCATCGACAGCGGAATCACCATCGCCGTAATCAGCGCCGCGCGGATATTGCCGAGGAACAGAAACAGAATCGCGATCACCAGAATCGCGCCTTCGATGAGGTTCTTTTTCACCGTGGCGATGGCTTTATCGACCAGGTGCGTGCGGTCGTACACCGGCACGGCGATCACGCCTTGCGGCAAGGATTTGTTGATTTGTTCGAGTTTGCTGGCGACCGCTTGCGAGACTGTGCGGCTGTTCTCGCCGATCAACATGAACACCGTGCCGAGCACCACTTCAGCCCCGTTTTCCGTGGCCGCGCCGCTGCGCAGTTCGCGGCCGATTTCCACGCTGGCGACGTTCTTCACCCGGATCGGCGTGCCGTCAACGTTGGCCATGACAATATTGGCGATGTCCTCGGTGCTCGCCACTTGCCCAGGCGCGCGAATCAGCAATTGCTCGCCGCTGCGCTCGATGTAACCGGCGCCGACGTTGGCGTTGTTGCGCTCCAGCGCGGTGACCAGATCGGTGAGGGTCAGCTTGTACGCGGCCAGGCGTTTCGGGTCCGGAGCGATCTGATATTCCTTGGCGAAACCGCCGATGGTGTTGATCTCGGCCACGCCCGGCACGTTGCGCAATTGCGGCTTGATGATCCAGTCCTGAATCACCCGCAGGTCGGTCGGCGTGTAGGCTGTGCCGTCGTCCTTGAGTGCGCCCTCCTTGGCTTCCACTGTCCATAAAAAGATCTCGCCGAGGCCGGTGGAAATCGGCCCCATCACCGCTTCGGCGCCTTCGGGCAATTGCTCCTTGGCGATCTGCAGACGCTCGTTGACCAATTGCCGGGCGAAGAACAGGTCGGTGCCGTCCTTGAAGATCACCGTGACTTGCGACAGGCCCGAGCGCGACAGCGAACGGGTCTGTTCAAGTGCCGGCAAACCGGCCATCGCGGTTTCAATCGGAAAGGTGATGCGCTGCTCGGTTTCCAGCGGCGAGAACCCGGCGGCGCCGGTGTTGATCTGCACCTGAACATTGGTGATATCGGGCACGGCGTCGATCGGCAGTTTTTGATAACTGGCGATACCGAGGCCGGCCATGAGCAGAACGGCGAGCAGGACGATGATGCGCTGCTCGATGGCAAACTGGATCAGGCGTTCGAACATGGGATTCTTCCGGATCAGTGGCTGTGCTCGGCTGAGGCTTTGCCCAGCTCCGACTTGAGGACGAAGCTGCCGGCGCTGGCGACTTGCGCGCCCGGTTCCAGCCCTTGTGTGATTTCCACATGGCCGGCGGCGCGGCTGCCCAGCTCAACCGCGCGCGCTTCGAAACCGTCGTCGGTACGCACGAACACCGTGGATTTGTCCTCGACGGTCTGGATCGCAGATTCCGGTACGGCGACTTTCGCTTCGCGACTGTCGGTCGCCACCAGCGCGGTGACGAACAGGCCGGGACGCCACGAGCCTTGTGGGTTTTCCAGGGTGACGCGGACGGTCGCGGTGCGGGTTTGTTCGCCGAGCAAGCTGCCGACGTAAGCCACGCTGCCGACCACTTCTGCGTTGAGTTCCGGGGCGCTGACGGTGACCGCTTTGCCTACTTGAACCTTGTTCAGATCCTTCGGTGACACGCCGAACGTCACCCACACTCGCGACAGATCCGAGAGGGTGAACGCCGCTGTACTTTCATCAACGACCTCGCCCGGCGTCAGGTGTTTCTCCACCACCACGCCGTCGAACGGTGCGCGCAATTCGTAGCGGTTGCCGCCAGTGGCGACCACGCTGCCGCTGAGCACGCTGATCTTTTGCCGCGCATTGCTCACGGCGATTTCGGCTTCTTGCAGTGCCTGGCGCGCCTGGAGGAAATCCTGCTCGGCGGAGATCTTGTCCTGCCAGAGCTTTTTCTCGCGCTCATAGGTGGTGCGCGCCAAGGCCAAACGACGTTGCGCGGCAGCTTGCTCACTGCGTTGATCAGATATCTGCTGACTGGCGATCACCGCCAGCAACTGACCCTTCTTCACCGTCTGCCCGAGGTTGACCGCCACCGTCTCGACCACGCCCGGAACGCGCGGTACAACGTGGGCGGTGCGGTCTTCGTCGAAGCGCACTTCGCCGGGGAACGGCAGGCCGCGGCTGATGTTTTGCGGTTTTGCCTCGGCCAGTTGAATGCCGGCAGCACTGATCTGCTCCGCACTCAATTCGATGTGTCCCTCTTCGGCATGCTCAGCCGCTGCACCCTCTTCGGCGTGATCGGCATGCTCAGAAGTCTCGTCGGCATGCGCGTCGATGCTTGCGTTACCTGACCACTGCGAGCCGATACCAATGCCCAGCGCCAACGTCGCCACCGCGACAATCATCAATTTTTTATCCATGGAAACTCCTCTGCGCCGAGCCATCGCGCAGTTGTCTGAAAAGTGAAATTCAACGGCTGACGCTGAGGTCGCCGAAGATCCGTTCGATGCGTACGCGGGCGTCGGTGGCTTCGCTGACGGCCTGGATGTATTGGCTGCGAGCGCTGATCAAGGTGCGTTGCGCGTCGAGCACATCGAGAAAGCCGAACTTGCCCATTTCGAAACCGCGCGTGGCGCTGTCCACCGCACTTTGCGCGGCGGGCAGGATGGTCTGGTTGAACGCGGAGACTTCGCCGTTGGCGGTCTGCCATTGCGCCAGCGTGGTCTGGATTTCCGTGCGCAGACGCAGCTCGGTGGCGTTGCGCAGATCCCGCGCCTGATCGGTTCGGCGCGCGGCCGCGAGCACGTTGCCCTGATTGCGGTTGAACAGCGGAATCGGCATCGACAGCCCGACCACATTGACCCGTTCGCGCTCGGTTTCGCTGTACTGGCTGCCGATGCTCACGGTGAGATCGGGAATGCGCTGGGACTTTTCCAGGCCCAGCGATGCTTCGCGCTGATCGATCTGCAACTTGGCCAGACGCAGTTCGGCAGTCTCGTTCAAACGCTCGAGCAATCTTGTCGGTGGGGGTACGGCCGGCATGCTTTGCGTGAGCGCCTGCACCTTGGTCGACGTCGGCAATGCCGCGCCCATGACTTGCGCCAATTGTTGGTACGCGGTGGCCTGATCGCGTTCGGCGCGGCTCAGTTCAAGGCGCACTTCCGAAAGCTGCACTTGCGCCCGCGTGCCTTCGACCGGCGACGATTTACCCGCCTCGATCCGTCCTTGCGCCACGCGCACACCGTGCTCGGCCAATTGCAGCGACTGGCGAGACAGCTGCAGGCGTTGCTGCGCGGTTTGCGCACTGTTGAATGCCTGAATCACGTCAGCACGCAAGGCATTGCGTTTGCGCTCCAGTTCGATGCCGGCAGCATCCTGCGCGCGGCTGGCAACGTCGATCCGTGCGCCGCGTTTGCCGCCCAGTTCGATCGGCTGACTGAGCATCACCGTGGTCGTGCGCGACTCGCGGCGAGTGTCTTCGGCCTCCCACGACACTTCAGGGTTAGGGATCAGCCCGGCCTGTTGCCGATCGCCTTGGGCGATGCCGATTTCCCATTGCGCGGCGGCCAGTTCCGGGTTGCCGGCAAAGGCGCTTTGCAGGGCTTGATCCAGGGTCAGGGTCGAGGCACTCGCCAGGCCGGCGCTGGCCAACAACACCAGGCCGCTGACTGTTTTTTTCAGGCGTGATTGCGCCGTCAGTTCTATTAAACCGGGCAATGGAAGTCTTCCTTTATTCAAGAATCTCGGATGCCGCCACGGTAGGGTTTTGAACTTATCGACAAGGTGACTGGAACATTACAAATCCGTTATCCACGGTTTACCGAAGTTGTTTTGTTCTAGGATGCGAAGTGCAAATAGCGTTATCGAAATACATGGAAACAAAAACACGGTAGTTATCTGCTGAACAGCACTTGCCGTAAGTGAACTCAAGAGAATTTGGTGGTTAGCACTGCGACCTACTGTCGCAGAACACTGATCTAAAGCGCTTGGGCGTTGACCCTGTAGCCGCTACAACCTTTATTGTCCGCACTCCCCTCACCCCAGCCCTCTCCCGGGGGGAGAGGGAGCCGACCGAAGTGTCTGGCGTTATTTATCGACCTGTTACATCAAGTTGATTATGGATTCAGTAACGTTCTTTCACGTCGGCGTAGTTCTGAAATATCCCACGCTCAGTCCCCTCTCCCTCCGGGAGAGGGTTAGGGTGAGGGCCTTTTAAATTAAATACCCATTAAATATAAGTGGTGAAAGATCATGCGAATCCTTGTCGTCGAGGACGAGCTTAAAGCTGCCGAATACTTGCATCAGGGTTTGACCGAAAGTGGTTATGTCGTTGACCACGCCGCCACCGGTGCCGATGGCCTGCACCTGGCGCAACAACAAGCCTATGACCTGATTATTCTCGATGTGAACCTGCCGGAACTCGACGGCTGGGGCGTGCTGGAACAGTTGCGTCGCACCCATTCGACGCGGGTGATGATGCTGACGGCGCGCGGGCGTCTGGCCGACAAGATTCGCGGCCTCGATCTGGGTGCCGACGATTATCTGGTCAAACCGTTCGAGTTTCCCGAACTGCTGGCGCGGGTGCGCACCTTGATGCGTCGTAGCGAAAATATCCCGGTGCCGCAGGTGCTGAAAGTCGCTGATCTGGAGCTCGATCCGGGCCGCCATCGCGCGTTTCGCGGACAACAGCGTATTGACCTGACCACCAAGGAATTCGCCCTGCTGCATCTGCTGATGCGCCAGTCCGGCGAAGTGCTGACGCGCACACAAATCATCTCGTTGGTGTGGGACATGAATTTCGACTGCGACACCAACGTGGTCGAAGTGTCGATCCGCCGCTTGCGGGCGAAGATCGACGACCCTTTCGACAGCAAGTTGATCCACACCCTGCGCGGTGTCGGCTATGTGCTGGAGGCGCGGGAATGAAACCCTCCAGCCTGTCGATGCGCCTCGGTTTGACGGTGAGTATTCTCGGCGCGCTGCTGGTGGTGTTTCTGGCGATCCTTGCCTATTTCGCGTTGACCCATGAGCTGAATTCGCTTGCCAGAGACAGCCTGGAAAAGAAGATGGCGCAGGTCGAACACAGCCTGTCGTTGTACGTCGATGCCAATGAAATCACCGGCAAGCCGCATATTCTGCTCGATCAGGTGATGGGGCATGACAACCTGACGCTGACCATTTATGACCGCCTCAATCGGCGCTCGCCGCTGCTCAAGTCCGGCTCGGGATTGAGCGATCCGCGCGTCGAATTGAAAGCGGTGCGCGCCACCACCGATCAACTGACCTACAGCGACAGCACCGACGCTGATGGCAAGAAATTCCTCACCGCCTCGAAACTGATTCGCCTCAAGGACAGCAGCAGCGTGCCGGTGCTGCTGTCAGTGGATAACGCCCACGATGAGGCGCTGCTAAGCGCCTATCTGCGCTCGACGCTGATTGCCTTGCCGTTGTTGCTGGTGTTTATCGGTCTGACCGCTTGGGGCGCGGTGCAGCGTGGTTTGGCGCCGCTGCGCGAGTTTCGCAAAGTGGCGGCGATGGTCTCGACCCAGGATCTGGAACACCGGCTGTCCGTGGTGAACATGCCGCAGGAACTGAGTGAACTGGCGCAGGGCATCAACTTCATGCTGCATCGGCTCGATGCCGGGGTGCAGCAGTTGTCGCAGTTCTCTGATGACTTGGCGCATGAGCTGCGTACGCCAATCAATAACCTGATGGGCAAGGCGCAGGTGACCTTGTCCCGCGAGCGCACGACCGAGGAATACAAGGACGTGCTGGTGTCGTGCACCGAGGAACTGGAGCGCGTGGCGCGGATTGTCTCGGACATGTTGTTTCTCGCGCAGGTCAGTCATCCGTCGGCGCTGGCGCCGTTTGAAGCGGTGGCGCTGGAGGTTGAGGCGGCGAAGGTCGCGGAGATGTTTTCGTTGTCGGCGCAGGATAAGGATATTCATTTGAATGTCATTGGCAGCGCACAGGTGATGGGCGATCGGTTAATGATTCAGCGGGCTATTTCCAATCTGCTGTCCAACGCGCTTCGTCATTGCCCGAACGGGAAAACCGTGACGCTGCTGATCGAACAGAGTGCGACGCAGGCATCCCTGCTGGTCAGCAACCCCGGCGCCGGGATTGAGGCGCAACACCTGCCACATCTGTTCGACCGCTTCTACCGCGTCGACAGCAGCCGCTCGCGCTCGCAGGGCAGCACCGGATTGGGGCTCGCAATCGTGCGCTCGATCATGAGCCTGCATCAGGGTGTGGCCGACGTGAAGAGCCTGCCGGGGGCGATGACCGTGTTTCGCCTCGGATTCCCTTCGGTGCCGCCCATGGCCCCATCGCTTGCAGGCAAGCTCCCACAGTGAGTTGCGGTGTACGCAGCGTTTTGTGCACGCCACAGAAACCTGTGGGAGTCTGGCTTGCCTGCGATGGCGGCGGGTCAGTCGATATTTTTGTACGATTTTTTACCGATTTGCTCCCGTCCCCACACAAACGCCGAAAGCTCTCGCCGCAACCTCCGTTTTGTCCTACAGCCAGTTTTGAGCAGATGGCTCTATGGTGGAGGCCTTGGCAGATGGAATACCGACGAGAGGCAAAAAATGAACAGGGATATCGTTTGCGAATGGGCTGAAGAGGTGTATGGATTGGCAGCGCTGAAATATTCTGGCTATATTTGTCCAGAATACAGGAGTGAGCTGATGATCATCGTTCCGCTGGCTGAAGCCAAAAATAATTTATCCAAACTCGTCGATGATGCCGCTGCTGGCCAGGTCATCACGATTGCCAAGCATGGCCGGCCGATGGCTCGCCTCGTTCCCGTAGGAAAACCCAGCGCTCAACGTATTGGCGCAATGAAAGGCAAACTGGTGTTACCGGACGATTTCGACTCACCATTGCCCGATGACATGCTTGATGCATTTGAGGGCACTCAAGCATGAGGCTTCTGCTCGACACGCACATTTTGCTCTGGACGCTCAGTGATGACGCCAGACTGTCCGGCAAAGCCAGAAAACTGATTGAGAACGCCGCCGAAATCTACATCAGCGCCGCCACCTTCTGGGAAATGGCGATCAAGGTCGGACTCGGCAAGCTGAATGTTGATCTGGAAGAAGTCCGCCAATATTGTCTCGACAGTGGCTTTATCGAACTGCCAGTGACTGCAGAGCACGCCATCGCCGTGAAGGATCTTGAGCACCATCATCGCGATCCGTTTGACCGCATTATCGTGGCCACAGCAATGACCGAACCGATGAAGTTGCTCACAGCCGATGCTTTGGTTGCTCGGTACACCGATCTGGCTGTTTTAGTCTAATCACCTCCCCTGAACCTGTGGGAACCAGCCTGCTGACGACGGCGGCGGGTCAGTCGATATCTTTTTCGTATGACACACCGCTATCGCGAGCAGGCGAAGGCCTACAGAGGTTTGCGGCGTACACCGCATCTGTGAACGATGCAAAAAACTGTAGGCCTTCGCCTGCTCGCGATAGCAATGGCAAAGGCAGCAAAAAAAACGGCACCTTGCGGTGCCGTTCGCCTTTCACAGTTCAGCTTTTACTTCCGAGCATCCGCCCATGATTTCAGCAGTTCGTTGTAGCTCACGGTCTCGCCCTTCGGCTTCTCGTTAGCCAGTTTCGGTTTCGGTGCACCCGGTTGATCGAACCAGTACTGAGCATCGCGCTCCGGATTCATCTTCGGTGCGCAAGTGGCCTGAGCCTTTGAGCGTTCCAGACGCGTCATGATCGCGTCCTGATCTTTCGCCAACCCATCCAGCGCTTGCTGCGGAGTCTTCTCGCCGCTGGCCGCTTCGGCGATGTGGCTCCACCACAATTGCGCCAGACGCGGATAGTCCGGCACGTTGGTGCCGGTCGGGGTCCATTGCACGCGGGCCGGGCTGCGATAGAACTCGACCAGACCGCCAAGTTTCGGCGCCAGGTCAGTCATCGCTTGCGAGTTGATGTCCGACTCACGAATCGGCGTCAGGCCGACGATGGTTTTCTTCAGCGACACGGTTTTCGAGGTGACGAACTGCGCATACAGCCACGCCGCGAGCTTCTGTTTCTCAGGTGTGGACTTCATGAACGTCCACGAGCCCACGTCCTGATAACCAAGCTTCATGCCCTCTTCCCAATACGGCCCGCGTGGCGACGGCGCCATCCGCCATTTCGGCGTGCCGTCGGCGTTGACCACCGGCAGGCCCGGCTTGGTCATGTCGGCGGTGAACGCGGTGTACCAGAAGATTTGCTGCGCAATGTTGCCCTGCGACGGCACCGGACCGGATTCGGAGAAGGTCATGCCCGCCGCTTCCGGTGGCGCGTACTTCTTCAGCCAGTCGACATACTTGGTGGTGGCGAACACCGCCGCCGGGCCGTTGGTGTCGCCGCCACGGGTCACGCTGGAGCCGACCGGGTGGCAGTCCTCGACGCGAATCCCCCACTCGTCCACCGGCAAACCGTTGGGCAACCCTTTGTCGCCGCCACCGGCCATGGAGAACCAGGCATCGGTGAAGCGCCAGCCCAGCGACGGGTCTTTCTTGCCGTAGTCCATGTGCCCGTAAACGCGTTTACCGTCGATCTCCTTGGCGTCTTCGCTGAAGAATTTGGCGATGTCTTCATAAGCCGACCAGTTCACCGGCACGCCCAATTCGTAGCCGTACTTTTCCTTGAACTTGGCTTTCAGATCGGCGCGTTCGAACCAGTCGGCGCGGAACCAATAGAGGTTGGCGAATTGCTGGTCGGGAAGTTGATAGATCTTGCCGTCCGGCGCGGTGGTGAACGAGATGCCGATGAAGTCCTTGATGTCGAGGGTTGGCGAGGTGAAGTTCTTGCCTTCGTTGGCCATCAGGTCGGTGATCGATTCGGTTTTGCCGTAGCGAAAGTGCGTACCGATCAGGTCCGAGTCGTTGACCCAGCCGTCATAGATATTCTTGTCCGACTGCATCACCGTCTGCATTTTCTCGACCACGTCGCCTTCTTGCAGCAGGTCGTGGGTGAGTTTGATCCCGGTGATTTCGCTGAACGCCTTGGCCAGCACTTTCGACTCGTACTCGTGGGTGGTCAGGGTCTCGGAAACGACCTTGATGTCCATGCCGCGAAACGGCTCGGCCGCTTTGATGAACCACTTCAACTCTTCGAGTTGCTGCTCGGCCGTCAGGGTCGACGGTTTGAATTCACTGCCGATCCATTTTTTCGCCGCGTCTTCGTAGGCATCCGCCCACGCGGCGGCGCTCAAACCGCTGAGTGCCAGCATGGCTGCCAATGAAATGCTATGTCGCAGCTTATTGTTTTTGTCGAACATAGAGACCTCCTGTTTAAGTTGTGGAGCCGCGTTGCCGAACGACTCGACTAGCCCCAACGCATCACAGCCAACAGCCACACCAGGGACAACGCGGACGCTACCCAGATGCTCCAGTCGGTGGCGCCGATCACCAGCAAATGCAGGTAGGCGCTGCCGAGAAGACCGATAAACAAACGATCGCCACGGGTGGTGGCAATCGGCAGAAAACCTCGCCGCAGGATGCTCGGCGAGCGCAATTCCCACGTCGTCATGCCGACCAGAATCAGGCCGATGACGATGAAGAATGCTGCGGTAGGCGTGGTCCAGCTCATCCATTCCATCATCAGCTCCTCAGACCCGACCGAGGGCAAAGCCCTTGGCCACGTGGTTGCGAACAAACCAGATCACCAGCATGCCCGGCAGAATGGTCAACACCCCCGCCGCTGCCAGCACGCCCCAATCGATACCCGAGGCCGACACCGTGCGCGTCATCACCGCCGCAATCGGCTTGGCGTTTACCGAGGTCAACGTACGTGCGAGCAGCAGTTCGACCCAGGAAAACATGAAGCAGAAAAACGCCGTGACGCCGATGCCGGAACCGATCAGCGGGATGAAAATCTTTACGAAGAACTTGGGAAAACTGTAGCCGTCGATGTAGGCAGTTTCGTCGATTTCCTTGGGCACACCGGACATGAAGCCTTCGAGAATCCACACCGCCAATGGCACGTTAAACAGGCAGTGCGCCAAGGCCACGGCGATATGCGTGTCGAACAGGCCAATCGACGAATACAACTGGAAGAACGGCAGCAGAAACACCGCCGGCGGCGCCATGCGGTTGGTCAGCAGCCAGAAGAACAGGTGCTTGTCGCCGAGAAAACGGTAGCGCGAAAACGCATAGGCCGCCGGCAACGCCACGCTCAGCGAGATCACCGTGTTCAGGCTGACGTAATACAGCGAGTTCAGATAACCGGTGTACCAGCTCGGATCGGTAAAGATCACCTTGTAGTTCGCCAGCGTGAAGTCCTGTGGGAAAAGCGTAAGGCCGCCAAGGATTTCGGTGTTGCTCTTGAACGACATGTTCAGCAGCCAGTAGATGGGCACCAGCAGGAACAGGATGTACACCAGCAACGGAATAAGCTTTCTTTTGCTCATGGCCGGGCCTCAGCGGTTGGCGTCGGAGTGCGTCATGGCGGTGTAGAACAGCCAGGACACCAACAGGATGATCAGGAAGTACACCAGCGAAAACGCCGCTGCCGGACCGAGGTCGAATTGCCCTACGGCCATCTGGGTCAGCGTCTGACTCAGGAAGGTCGTGGCGTTACCCGGCCCGCCGCCGGTGAGCACGAACGGCTCGGTGTAAATCATGAAGCTGTCCATGAAGCGCAGCATCACCGCGATCAGGAGTACGCTCTTCAACTTGGGCAACTGAATGTGCCTGAACACCGCCCAGGCCGAGGCGCGGTCGATGCGCGCGGCCTGGTAATACACGTCGGGAATTGCGCGCAAACCGGAGAAACACAGCAGCGCCACCAATGAAGTCCAGTGCCAGACGTCCATCACCAGCACCGTCACCCAGGCGTCCATGGTGTTTGCCGCGTAGTTGTAGCTGATGCCCATCGCGTTGAGGCTCGAACCCAGTAGACCGATGTCGGCACGGCCGAAAATCTGCCAGATGGTGCCGACCACGTTCCACGGGATCAGCAGCGGAATCGCCAGAATGATCAGCACCACCGACGACCAGCGGCCCTTGGTTGGCATCGTCAGCGCAACGGCAATACCCAGCGGAATTTCAATCAGCAACACGCACGCCGAATAGATGAACTGGCGCAGCAATGAGTCGTGCAAACGCGGATCGAGCAGCACTTGCTTGTACCAGTCGGCGCCGACGAAGTAGCGGCTGGACTGGTCGAAGATGTCCTGCACCGAATAGTTGACCACGGTCATCATCGGGATCACCGCACTGAACGCCACCAGTAGGAACACCGGCAATACCAGCCACCAGGCCTTGTTGTTCTGCACCTTGTTCATGGCTGCACCTCTTCATCGGCTTCAAGCAGAAACTCATCGGCATAGACCATCAGCCACTGCGCCGGAAAACTGATGTACGCCGCACCCTGGGGCACCGGTTTGTCTTCGGCCAGACGCACTTTCAGCGGTGCACCGTCGAGGTCGAGGGTCATGATCTTGTAGGTGCCGAGGTCTTCGACGTGTACGACCTTTGCCTGCATCGCGTCATCAAACGGCTCGTCCCACACGTGAATAAACTCGGGGCGGATGCCGACCTTCAGATTTTTCCACTGGCCGTGTTCGATATGTCGCTGCATCGCGTCAGACAGCGGCAGATGCGTCGAGGCGAAACCGACGCCGCCGGGTTGTGGCTGCACCTCGATCAGGTTCATCCCGGGGCTGCCGATGAAATAACCGACAAAAGTATGGCTCGGCCGCTCAAACAGTTCCCGAGGCGTGCCGAACTGGACGATCTGGCCGCCGTACATCACCGCAATCTTATCGGCGAAGGTCGAGGCCTCCAGCTGATCGTGGGTGACGTAGACCATGGTGATGTTGAACTGCTCGTGGATCTGCTTGAGCTTGCGTCGCAATTTCCATTTCAGGTGCGGGTCGATCACCGTCAGCGGTTCGTCGAAGAGGATCGCCGAAACGTCGTCGCGGACCAGACCCCGGCCCATCGAGACTTTCTGTTTTTCGTCAGCGGTGAGGTTGCGCGCCTTCTTGCTCAGGAGGTTTTGCAGGTCGAGGACTTCGGCGATTTCCTGCACCTTGCTGTGCACTTTCGCCTCGGCCATGCCCTGATTGCGCAGGGGAAAAGCGAGGTTATCGAACACGGTCATGGTGTCGTAGACCACCGGGAACTGGAAAACCTGGGCGATGTTGCGCTTCTCCGGCGTCAGGTCGTTGACCGCTTTGCCGTCGAACAACACGTGGCCCTGCGAAGGGCTGAGCAGGCCGGAAATGATGTTGAGCAAGGTCGACTTGCCGCAACCCGATGGCCCGAGCAAGGCGTAGGCACCGCCCTGCTCCCAGACGTGATCCATCTCGCGGATCGCGTAATCCTCGGCGCCGCTGGGGGTTTTGCTGTAACTGTGGGCGAGGTGCTGCAAACGGATTTCGGCCATCAGGCAACCCTCGCGACACGCCGGCCCGGTGCTTGCACCAGCCGGCCCTGCGCATCGAAAACAAACAGTTTGTGGGTCGGGATGTAAATGCGGATCGGCGCATCGACGTCGTATTCGTGAACGCCGGGCAGGTGCAGCACCAGCAGGAAATGCTCGTTGCGCACGTGCAGGAAGGTTTCCGAACCGCTGATCTCGGCGACTTCGACGGTCACTGCCAATTCCAGATCGTCATCGTTGCTCGGCACCAGCGAGATATGGCTGGGGCGCACGCCAAAACGAAACTCGCCCTCACCCACCGGGCGCAGATCGACGTTCAACGGGAAGTGCACGAAATTGGCGAAACTGACTTCATTACCGGCAATACGCCCAGGCATCAGGTTGATCGGCGGCTCGGAGAACAACTCGGCGGCGAGCACGCTTTGTGGCTGGTGATACACCGAGGTCGACGGGCCGCTCTGAATCACCCGGCCCTCGTGAAGAATGGTCGTGGTGCCGCCGAGTGCCAGCGCTTCGTTGGGTTCGGTGGTGGCGTAGATCGCGATGGTGTGGCGCGCCTTGAACAGCTCGCGCATTTCCTGGCGCAGCTCTTCGCGCAGTTTGTAGTCGAGGTTGACCAGCGGCTCATCGAACAGGATCAGCTCGGCATCCTTGACCAGCGCACGGGCCATGGCGGTGCGTTGCTGTTGACCGCCGGACAGCTCCAGCGGATAGCGCTGCAGAAACTTCTCGATGCGCAGCATCTTCGCGGTTTCCTGCACTTTGCTGTGGATGATCTCTTTCGACACACCGGCCTGACGCAGCGGCGAGGCGATGTTTTCGAACACGGTCATGGTCGGGTAGTTGATGAACTGCTGATAGACCATCGACACGTTGCGCAGACGCACCGGACGTTGGGTAACGTCGACGCCGTTCATCAGGATTCGGCCGCTGTCCGGTTTGTCCAGACCGGCCATTAAACGCATGAGGCTGGTTTTGCCGGACAGCGTGCGGCCGAGCAAAACGTTGAAAGAACCAGGTTCGAATTTCAGGCACGCATCGTCGATCCAGATCTGGCCCTCGACGGTACGGCTGACGTGCTCCAGGGTGAGTGACATGGCTCGGCCTTTTTATTATTGGAGTCAAGCGACCTGTGCACGGGAGCGAGTTTCGTGCCAGAAATGGCAAGTGATTGATTTGTCGCGAAAATCGTTGAAAGCGCGGAGAACAGGCGTTCATTGCTGAACACATTTGAACAGTTGAGCGATTGACAATGAACAATAGTGAACAACACTCTATGAACGCTTTTTGCCCGATCTCGTAAACACGGAAGATCCCTGTAGGAGTGAGCCTGCTCGCGATAGCGGTGTGTCAGTCAATGCAAATCCGTCTGATAGATCGCTATCGCGAGCAGGCTCACTCCTACAGGGATCTGTGCAGGTTTCGAAGATCGGGTTCATAACAACAATAAAAATCGCTGCATCAGAGGCCCACTGCCATGGCCGCACCTGCCCCGCCGCTGTCCCACGACGCGATCGTCCAGACTTCCTGGCAACGTTGCCGCGCGTTCGGTCTCGACCACCAAAGCACGCCAGCCTTCGATCAACTGCCGGCCGCCGGCATTGCGCAGTTGCTCGACAGCCATCATTCGCTGGTGCAGACCACGCACCAGGAAGTCCTGCCCTATTACGAAAACATCCTCAGCAATTCCAACTGCCTGATCATGCTTGCCGACAATCAGGGCCAGGTGCTGACCTCGTGGGGCACGCAACGCTTTATCGAGCCGAATCTGGCCCGGGGGTTTCAGGCTGGGGCGAGCTGGATGGAGCGCTGCAGCGGCACCAATGCGATCGGCACGGCGCTGGCTTGCGAGCAAGCGGTGCATATCGAGCACGATGAACACTTTCTGAAAGCCAACCGTTTCATGACCGGTTCCGCCGCGCCGATTTTCGACGCCGAACGCAAGGTGATCGCGGTGCTCGATGTGTCCAGCGACAGCTACCTGCCGCCCTCGCACACTTTGGGCATGGTCAAGATGATGAGCCAGACCGTGGAGAACCGGCTGATCCTCAACCTGTTCCATGGCCAGCACTTTCAACTGACCTTCAACACCGGGTTGAACAACCTCGACAGTCAGTGGGCCGGGTTGTTGATCTTTGATGAGAGCGGTCAGGTGCTGTCGGCCAATCGCCGGGCGGACAATTTGCTCGGCGTGCGCTTGTCGCGGGTCAGCGTTGAAAGCCTGTTCAAGGTGTCACTGCTGGAGTTGATCAATCAGCCCGACGGGTTGCCGTTTGCCTTGCAGACGTCCGGGCGTAACCGTTTTCAATGTTTGTTGAAGCGACCGAAACAGGCGCCAATTCAGCCTCGGGTGTTTGCCGAACCGAAAAGCATTGAAGTGCCATTAAAACCACCCGCGGGCGCTATCAGCCTCAGCACCCTGCACTTCGGCGACAGTCGCGTGGAGAAAGCTGTGCGCCAGGCTGAGCGTTTGCTGGAGAAAGACATTCCGCTGCTGATCCATGGCGAAACCGGTGTCGGCAAAGAGGTCTTCGTCAAAGCTCTGCATCAGGCCAGCTCGCGCAGCAAACAGGCGTTTATCGCCGTCAACTGCGCGGCGATCCCCGCCGAACTGGTGGAATCCGAATTATTCGGTTACGAGAAAGGCGCGTTCACTGGCGCGAATCAGAAAGGCAGCATCGGACTGATTCGCAAGGCTGACAGAGGCACGTTATTCCTCGATGAAATCGGCGATATGCCGTTGCCGACGCAGGCGCGGTTGTTGCGGGTGCTGCAGGAACGTTGCGTGCAACCGGTGGGCAGCAGCGAGTTGTTTGCGGTGGATTTGCGGATCATTTCGGCGACTAACCGCTCTTTGCGTGAACAAGTGCAGTTGGGGCGGTTTCGTGAGGATTTGTATTACCGCATTGGTGGATTGACGCTGGAGCTGCCGCCATTGCGAGAGCGCAGTGATAAAGAGGCGTTGTTTAAACGGTTGTGGGAACAGCATCGCGAGCCGACGCAGTGGGCGGGATTGAGTCAGGAGGTGCTGGAGTTGTTCAGCCGTCATCCGTGGCCGGGGAATTTACGTCAGGTCAGTAGCGTGATGCAGGTGGCGTTGGCGATGGCTGAGGAGCAGCCGGTGAGGCTGGAGCATTTGCCGGATGATTTTTTTGTTGATCTGGAGATGGAGCCGGTGGAGAGCGCGGCGCCGCTGGGGGTTGATTTGAATGATGTGGAAGCGTTGAACCGGGAGTTGAAAGCGGCCGGGGGGAATATTTCGCATCTGGCGCGGCGATTGGGGGTGAGTCGGAATACGCTTTACAAGCGGTTGCGGCAGATTGAAGGTTGAGTGAACCGCCCTTTCCCTCATAGGAACGCCGCCCGCCCATCCCTCTCCCGGAGGGAGAGGGAGCTGACCGAGGTGTATGGCGCCGGACATCGACCTGAAAGATCGTGGCGATTATGGATTCGGCGCAAATCGCTCAGGTCGGTGTATTTCCTGAACATCCCCCATTCAGTCCCCTCTCCTGGGGGAGAGGGCTAGGGTGAGGGCGAAAATTCCGGCTCAACATGCGCAACCGAAGCCGCCTCCAATGTGCGCAATCCCACCATCACAACAACCACCATCATGATCCCAGCGCCAATGGCCACGCCAAACCCCGCCCGCGCGCCCCACGCATCAATCACCAGCCCCGCCAGCATGCCACCCAGCGCAACGCCAATGCTGATACCGGTGGTCATCCACGTCAGCCCTTCGGTGATCCGCGACGGCGGGATGATGATCGTCCCCAGCTTCATGACCACCACCATCGTCGGCGCAAACGAGATGCCGGCAATAAACAGCGTCGCTGAAAGGACATAAACGTCCGTGGCAAAAATGGGCAGCACGCCAGTGAACGCCGTGACCAATATCCCGATCAGGAACTGTTTTTCGATCGCCAGGGAAACCCTCATCGCGCCAAACGTCAGGCCCGCCACCAGTGAGCCGAACGCATAGGCCGCGAGGATGAAGGTCGCCGCCCCCGGCCAGCCTTGCGCATTGGCGAAGGCGACAACAGCGACATCGATTGCTCCGCCAATGACCCCCATCGCTAACAACGCGAGGACAATGGTGCGCACGCCGGGGATCAGCAAGGTTGAGCCGCTATGGCTGGCGTGACCGACGACAACCTTCGGCTCTGTCTGGCGTTGCAGCAGAAACGCCGTGACCCCGACAGCCAACAGCCCGACCGCAACCAGCGGCCCGGCTTCGGCGAAAAAGCTCACACTCAAACCAATCGCCAGTGGCGGGCCGATGATGTAGGCGAGTTCGGTCAATACGGTGTCCAGCGAGAACGCCGTGTGCAACTGCGGCTTGCCCCGGAACAACTGCGACCATCGCGCGCGGATCATCGATGGCATGCTCGGCATCGTCCCCGCCAAGGCCGACAGTACAAAGAACACCGCGGCGGGCGCTCTCAGGTAAACGGCGGTGATCAGCGCCAGCAGCATGGCAATGCTGAACGCGGTGACGATGGGCAGTACGCGACTCTGGCCATGTTGATCGACCAGTCGCGAGATGTGCGGGCCGAGCAACGCATTGGCCAGGGTGAAAGTACCGGCGACTGCGCCGGCCAGCCAGTACACCCCGGTTTGCTGCACCAGCATGGTGATGATGCCGATGCCGATCATTGCCTGCGGCAAGCGTGCAATGGAACTCGCGAGCACTAGCCCGGTGGCGCCGGGGGTGGTTAGCAGTTCGCGGTAGTGATTGGCCATGGTGTCTCCATTCGATATTCGTCGCCGCTCAGCATCCGGCTGAACGCGTTGCCGACATCAAGACCTACGCGAACGTCAAAAGCAACCCTCACCCCAGCCCTCTCCCTGTATGTACCGGAGACATGGTGGACAGGTGTTCGGAGACATGGTGGACACTTTTTAATAGACACATTGTTCATCGCGAAGGAGATGGCCTGTGTCTTGGGAAGAGGTGTCCACCGTGCAGCTTCGTA
>NZ_FYDH01000022.1:0-85748 GCF_900187475.1 Pseudomonas sp. Irchel s3h9
ATTACTACTACGACACCCGGGGGCAATTGCTGTCGATCCGCTACCCGGACAGCAGCCGGCATCGGCTGGTCTGGAATAGCCTCGGCCAGTTGACCGAGGAAACCCTGCCCGACGGTGGCGTGCGGCGTTTTTCCTACGACGCACTGGGGCGACGGACCACAACCGCCGACGAACACGGTGCAGTCACCCGTCAGCACTGGGATGCCGTCGGCCGACTGATCCAGACGACATTTCCTACCGGCAGCACCCGGGCTTACAGCTACGGCGCCTACGGTCAGGTCACCGCCGAGCGCGATGAACTCGGGCGTATTACCCGTTATGAGTATGACGACGATCTGCACCTGGTTTCGCGGCGGATCAACCCCGACGGCACGCGGGTGCAGTACCGTTACGACCATGCGCAACTGCTGCTCACCGAGATCGAAAACGAATCAGGGGAAAAGTACCGGCTGGACTACACGCCGACCGGGCTGATTCGTCAGGAAAGCGGTTTTGATGGTCGGCGTACCACGTACGCCTATGACCTCAATGGGCATCTGCTGGAAAAGACCGAGTTCGGTGATGACGGCTCTTGTTTGCTCACTGCGTATGAGCGCGATGCGGCCGGGCGCCTGCTGGTCAAAACCCTGCCCGACGGCATCAAGGTCACCTACCAATACGACCGTCTCGGCCGTTTGATTGGGGTCGACGACGGTCAGCAACACCCGCTGGCCTTCGAGTACGACCGTCAGGACCGCTTGATCACCGAGCATCAGGGCTGGGGCACCCTGCGTTACCGCTACGACGCCTGCGGCCAGCTCAAACGCATGCGTCTGCCGGACAACAGCGTGCTCGACTACCGCCACGCCAAGGGCGGCGCGCTGAACGGGATTGACCTCAACGGCACGCCGTTGACCCGCCATGTCTATCAGTCCGGTCGCGAACAACAACGTCAGCAAGGCCTGCTGCTCAGCGAATACTCCTACGACGATCAAGGACGATTACTCGCCCACGCCGTAGGCCATCAGCGCGATGCCCTGTACCGCCGCGATTATGCCTACAGCGCCAACGGCAATCTCGCGCACATCGCCGACAGCCGCCACGGCCAGCGTACCTACGGCTACGACGCCCTCGACCGCCTGATCCGCGTACGCCACTCACGCGACGAACTGCCGGAATCCTTCGCCCACGACCCGGCCGGTAACCTGCTGATGCAGGACCGCCCCGGTCCCAGCCAGATAAAGGGCAATCGCCTGCTGATGCAAGGCGATCGTCATTACGACTACGACGCCTTCGGCAACCTGATCCGCGAACGTCGCGGCCGCGCGCAGACACTCGTCACTGAATACCGCTACGACTGCCAGCACCGCCTGATCGGCCTGACCCGCCCCGACGGCCAGACCGCCAGTTACCAATACGACGCCTTTGGCCGGCGCATCAGCAAAACCGTTGGCGGCGAGACCACCGAGTTCTTCTGGCAGGGCGATCACCTCGTCGCCGAAAGCAGCGAAAGCGAATACCGCAGCTACGTCTACGAACCCGGCACCTTCCGCCCGCTGGCGTTGCTCGACGGCAAAGGCCCGAAAAAAGCCTGTCCCTTCTACTACCAACTCGACCACCTCGGCACCCCGCAGGAACTCACCGACTACAGCGGCGACATCGTCTGGTCCGCGCAATACGACGCCTACGGCAAAGTCGCCGCGCTGACCCTGGCTGGCGACGACTACCTGAACCAGCCGCTGCGTTTTCAGGGGCAGTACTTCGATGCGGAAAGTGGCCTGCATTACAACCGCCATCGGTATTACGACCCGCGGCTGGGGCGGTATCTGACGCCGGATCCGATCAAGTTGGCGGGTGGGTTGAATCAGTACCAGTACGTGCCGAATCCGACGGGGTGGGTGGATCCGTTGGGGTTGACGTCGAACTGCCCACCGCCGAATAAGCCGGGTTGTGAGGTGCCCGGCGGTATTGGTGGGGCTAAGGTTGACGAGGGGGAGCCCGCGCTGCCGAAGATGACGGCGCAGGAGCGTAGAGCGAGGATTGATGTATTAGCTGAAGAAAACGCATACCGACGTTTGCATGAAATGGAGAATCCACAAAATGGAGAGCATTTTTTAGAAAAACACGGCGCACAAACAACCCTACAATCTCAATTTGAAAGAGCTATGACAGGGAGAAATCCAACGACTGGTGTCATAGAGACCTATATTGGTGGGTCAAAAGACGGAGAGCCTAAAATTCCAAGTGCGGCCACTCACTTTCTCAGTCACAGAGATCAGTTAAATGCTATCTATAGAGCGAAACTAATACTTCGTCAGACTGATCTCCAAACGTCTAGAAGGCCCATGGATATGGGGAAAATAGTTGGGGAAGGTTATACAAAGGAGGGAGTTTATGGGCAGCAGAATAACGCTGTTGTTATTCTCAGAGCAAATGGCGATACCATAACGTCGTATACGGATTTTGATTGATGAGAAAAATATATAAGATCGTGGATATAAAAAATTTACTGTTTGTTTTTGATATCGAAAATACTTTTGATGTCGAGCGGGAGCGGTTAATAGTTGAAAAGAACGTAAACGATCCTGAGGAGTTAACGGAGTTGTTCGATATTTTGTTAAAGCCGGAATTTTATGAGTATACGGATGCAGAACAAGAGTCTCTCATAAATACGGTCGATCATTTTTTGAAGGAGGATGACAATTTTGATCGTGTGTTTAACCGAATGACTACATATTTTGATGATGAGGTTACGGATCGGCTCAGTTTTATGAGGGTTTTGGTGGAGTGTTTGACGAAATATCGCAATGAAAAAACCTCAGGCCAATAAAGTTGCAGTTTCATAATGTGCAATGAGAGAGCGGCCCCCTTGGCGAGCGAGCCCGCCCTAACGCGAAGTTTTACCGATTAGTTGCGACGGCTGGTTCGCGAGCGGGGGCGCAGCGTCGAGCAAGTGCACGCTATTTTCCTGAATATTCTTCGCACGATGCTTCGTTTGCGAGGCCATTTACTGGCTTTCCAAGATAGGTGAACTTATGTTGATGCTACCATTTACAAGATTGCCATATGAGCCCCGGCTCTCTAACGTTCTGAGTGGGATATCGATTTATGATCGGGAAGAGACGCTTGGTCAGGCATTGTGGGATTACGATCCAAATAAGTATGATGATCGACAAGAAATAATTAAAAATTTCATTGTTCCTGAGTTTGATTATCTAACCTATCGTCATAGATATTTGATTTACAATCTCATTGAAAGCCATTTACAGGATGCTTGTTTTGATTTTTCTGGAGAGTTTGAAAGTGACTATGAAGATCCGAGAGTGCTCGCGTGGGACGAAACACAAATAATAGACGCTCGTGGTTTTTTTGAACACATATACGAAGTCGTAAGTGAATCATGGAAGGATGATTTACTTCGGGCGAGTCTTGAAGATCAAACATAATGGTGATTTTGATTGATCTGGCTAATTCGCGAAGTTGAAGAAATCAACGTTGGCCGACTAGTTGCGATGGATGGAGGTCTGGAGCGGTGAGACTATCAATCACATGCACGCTATACCCCGGAACATTCTTCGCATGATGCTTCGCCTGCGAGGCCATCTCAGCGAGTTGGCTAGCATCAAGGTGCGCGCAAGCTTCTGGGTGCAGATGAACGACACCAATGGACAGTGACAACAAAGGAAACTCCTGCCGCACCCCTTGGCGATTCGGCGCAGTAAAACATCCAGCCTCAAGGTGTTCAGGCCGATAGAAACGTCGGCACTGACTCTGGAAATCATCGAGCAGTTGATTAAGACGTTTGCGCCAGTCTTCCGGGCCGAGGACCAGGAGGAAGTCGTCGCCGCCAATATGGCCGACGAAGTCGCGGCTCGGGTCGACGCGCTCGTTGAGGCATTGCGCCAAACACAGCAAAACTTCATCACCACGCCCGTAGCCATAAATGTCGTTGAAGGGTTTGAAACTGTCGATGTCGACGTAGCAGATGACCGACTCGCGCCCCTGCTGCAGCAACCGCGTCAGGCATTGCTGGATCGGCACATTCCCCGGCAACAAAGTCAGCGGATTGGCATACCGCGCCTGTTGAATCTTCAACTCGGTGATCAGTTTGAGTACGTCGATCACCCGGCCAAGACCCAGGTAGCCGCCATTGAGGGTGATGATGAAGTCTTCTTCGATGCGTTGCCGCGCGCGGCTGGTGATCAGGCGGCTGACTTGTTGCAGCGACTGGCTCATTTCCACGGCGAGGAAATCGTCGTTCATCAGACGGCTGATCGGTTTACGCGCGAACAGGTCGGTGGCGAACGGTTTGAGCAACGCATCCGACAATGAGTGGCGGTGGACGATGCCGCAGGGTTGACCTTGTTCGTCGAGTACTGCCAGTGAGTTGAGGTTGGCCTGGCGGCGGAAGGCTTCGAGCACGGTGGCGGTCGGTGTGTCGCGGGGTACGGCTGGCTGGTCGTTGAGCAGGGCACTTAGGTCGCTGCCTTCGTCGTTCAGCGCAACGCTGCTGCTGTCGTGTTTGGGCATCAAGGCGCGGGCATCGCGGGGCGGGTGTTCCTGGGGGCGACCGAGCAAGTAACCCTGCACCAGATCGACGCCCATTTCAGTCAGCACCGCGAGTTCTTCCGGCAGTTCGATACCTTCGGCGATGACTTGCGCGCGCGAGGCTTTGGCGATTTGCAGGATCGAGCCGACAAACTCGCGCTTCAGCGCATCCTGATGAATGCCGTCGATGAAGTGTCGGTCGATCTTCACGTAGTCCGGGCGCAGTTCTGACCATAGCCGCAGGCTCGAATAACCGGCCCCGAGATCATCCAGCGCAATGGAAAAACCCATCGCTCGATAGTGATGCAAGGCGGTTTGCAGCAACTGAAAATCGTCGATCGGTGTTTGTTCAGTCAGTTCGATGACCACCTGACTCGGCGGAATGCCGAAATCCTGCAGCAACTGCAACGTGCGCCCCGGTTGGTGCGCGGCTTCAAGCAGGGATTCCGGTGAGACGTTGAGAAACAGTTTGCCCGGCAGTTGCTGCTCGTTGAAGCGACGGCAAGCGCTTTGGCGGCAGGCGATTTCCAGCTCGCTCAAACGCCCGGCCTGACGGGCCACGGCGAACAGCGCGATCGGCGAGTGAAGAGGGCTGTTGGAAGGGCCGCGCGTGAGCGCTTCGTAGCCGAGAATGCGCCGTTCCGAGAGACAAATGATCGGTTGGAACAGGCTGTGTAAACCGCTTTGAGTCAGGATCGAGCTCAAGGCACTCAGCTGTTCGGTCGTGGTCATGGCAATCTCTGGCGATAAAAAAAGGACTGGGAGCGTTCTCGATGAAGAGAATGGCTCCCAGTCCTTTATTGCACGACAGAATGATGACTGTTTGATGACGATCCGGGGATCGTCAGCACTAAATTGCCATCACCTTACTTCTTGGCCACCTGATTGCTCAGCTTCAGGTAATCCAGCAGCACGCGCCCGGTTTCGCTCAGGTAGGCATCGTCCTCCGGTTTGACCTTGTCCGGGTCAGCGGCCGCAAGAGCGTCTTCGTCTTCTTTCTTCAGCTCTTTAAGCGGCTCTTCGCCTTTGGCTTTGCGACGGATGTTTTCCATCGTCAGTTGCTTGGCGTCGATGTCGTTGTGCTGGGCACGGCGTTCGGCTTCGTTGAGGCTGACGGTTTTTTCTTCCATCAGTTTCTGCGCCAGGGCGAGCTTGTCACGGATGAACACGAACTCGGCATCCTTGGCGGTGCGCGTGTCATGCTCGGACTTGAGCTGCGCCAGGAACGGCTTGAACGGATCGGCCGCCGGTTTGATCGCTGCGCGGATGGTGTCCCACGGCATGGCTTCCGGCAGTGCGCTCTCGCCGATTTCCTTGGTGTCGATCAGCGACGGGTAGTCGATGTCCGGCAACACGCCCTGATGCTGGGTGCTCTGACCGGAAACCCGGTAGAACTTGGCCAGAGTCAGCTTCAGTTCGCCATGGTTCAGCGGCTGAATGGTCTGCACGGTGCCTTTACCGAAGGTCTGGCCACCGATGATCAGCGCGCGGTGGTAGTCCTGCATGGCGCCGGCGAAGATCTCCGAAGCCGAGGCGGACAAGCGGTTGACCAGCAACGCCATCGGACCTTTGTAGAACGCGCCCGGGTTTTCATCTTCGAGGACGTCGACACGGCCATCGGCATTACGCACGAGGACGGTCGGCCCCTTGTCGATAAACAGACTGGTCAGCTCCGTGGCTTCCTGCAGGGAACCGCCGCCGTTGTTGCGCAAGTCGATGACCACGCCGTCGACTTTGTCTTTCTGCAGTTCGGTCAGCAGTTTCTTGACGTCGCGAGTGGTGCTCTTGTAGTCCGGATCACCAGCGCGGAACGCCTTGAAGTCGAGGTAGAAGGCCGGGATCTCGATCACGCCGAGTTTGTAGTCCTTGCCGTCCTGTTTCAGGTTGAGCACGGACTTCTTCACGGCCTGGTCTTCAAGCTTCACCGCTTCACGGGTGATCGGCACGATCTTGGTGGTCTGGTCGTTCGGCGCATTGCTTGCCGGAATCACTTCCAGACGCACCACGGTGCCTTTCGGGCCGCGGATCAGCTTGACCACTTCGTCCAGACGCCAGCCGACCACGTCGACCATCTCTTTGTTGCCTTGGGCAACACCGATGATCTTGTCGGCCGGGGCAACCTGTTTGGTCTTGTCAGCCGGGCCTGCCGGCACCAGACGCACGACCTTGACCTGGTCGTTGTCGCTCTGCAACACGGCACCGATGCCCTCGAGGGACAGGCTCATGTTGATGTCGAAGTTTTCCGCGTTATCCGGCGACAGATAGTTGGTGTGCGGATCGTACGACATGGCGAAGGTGTTGATGTACGCCTGGAAGATATCTTCCGGACGGGTCTGGTCCAGGCGCGCCAACTGGTTCTTGTAGCGCTTGGTCAGGGTTTCCTGGATCTGCTTCGGCTCTTTGCCGGCGATCTTCATCCGCAGCACTTCGTCCTTGACGCGTTTGCGCCACAGGTCGTCGAGTTCAGCGGTGGATTTGAGCCAAGGTGCGTCCTTGCGATCAATCAGCAAGGTCTCCTTGGTGGTGAAGTCCATCTTGTCGACGCCTTTGTTCAGCTCGGCAAGGGCGAAGTCCAGACGCGACTTTACGCGGTCCAGATAGCGCTTGTAGATGGTGAACCCGGCGTTGAGGTCGCCGCTTTTGAGGAAGTCGTCGAACTGGGTCTTCCACTTGTCGAATTCGGTGATGTCGCTGGCCATGAAGTAGCTGCGCGACGGATCCAGCAGCTTGAGGTAGCTGTCGTAGATGATCACCGAGCGCGCATCGTCGAGCGGCGGCTTGCTGTAGTGGTGACGCTTGAGCAACTCGACGACGTTCAGGCTGGCGATGACTTCATCGCGATCAGGCTGCAACTTGTCCCAGCTGTTGGCTGCGAATGTAGTGCCCGACACCGGCAACAAACCGATACCGATGAAAAGAGCGAGGGCGGTGCTGGGGAGCAAATGCTTCATGCTGATTCGACGCGGGGACAATTGATAACGCATATTAGGCCGTCTTTGAAGTCGCCGGTTCTACGAGAGCCGGTCGCATAATGCAAAAAGCCCGGCGCTACAGCTTCGGGCTCAGTCCAGACTCACTATGGAGGCACTGTGAAGGCATTGCAAGGCGTTGACGGTCAAGTGGCATGGGTTGAAGAGCCGAGTCCTACGTGCGATGTAGGACAAGTCCGCATCCGAGTGGCGGCAGCGGGCCTCAATCGCGCCGATTTATTACAGAAAGCAGGGCTTTATCCGCCCCCACCAGGTGCCAGCCAAGTGCTTGGGCTTGAGTGCTCCGGGGTGATCAGCGAGGTCGGCGCCGGCAGTGCCTGGCAGGTTGGCGATAGGGTTTGCGCCCTGCTGGCCGGGGGTGGCATGGCCGAAGAGGTAGTCGTCGACGGCCGGCATGTGCTGCCGGTTCCCGAAGGCGTCTCGCTGATCGAGGCCGCCGCATTGCCTGAGGTTTATGCAACAGTCTGGCTGAATGTGTTTCAACTTGCGGCGCTCAAACCGGGTGAGAAAGTTCTCCTGCATGCCGGCGCAAGTGGAATCGGTTCAGCCGCCATTCAGTTGTGCAAGGCGTTCGGCAATCCATGTTGGGTAAGCGTCGGTTCGGCCGAGCGTTTGGCCTACTGTGAGGCGCTGGGTGCGCAGGGCGGGGTGCTGCGCACCGATGATCTGGAGAGCCTGCGTGATTTCGGGCCGTTCAATGTGATTCTCGATCCGGTCGGCGGCAATTATTCGGCGCTGAACCTCAAACTGATGGCGCTGGACGGCCGTTGGGTGTTGATCGGTTTGATGGGTGGCCGTGAGGCCAAACTGGATCTGGCGCAGGTCTTGGCCAAGCGTGTGCAACTGCTGGGCTCGACGTTGCGCAGTCGTGACGATCAGTTCAAGGCGGATCTGTTGAGTGATCTGGGCCAGCAGGTGTGGCCGTTGTTTGCCGAAGGGCGGTTGAGTCCGCAGTTGGCCAAGGCGTTTGCGGTGAAGGATGCCGAGGCGGCGTTTACGGAGCTGGCGAGCAACAAGGTGGCTGGCAAACTGGTGTTGGTGATTGACGAAAGTCTGAGCTGAGATCAAGGCAAAAAGCCCCTCACCCTAACCCTCTCCCAAAGGGAGAGGGGACTGACCGGGTTGTTCTGTCGAGCTACATCGACCTGACACTTCGAGGCGAACTTAGGTTTGGGATGTCAGCCTGTCTGCAATTGCAGATTAAATCTTTGTCATTTCCAGAGATGAATTGGCCAGTTGGCCTTTTCGGCGTGTTCCAGCAGCACTGGGTCCGGGTTGACCACATGCGGGAAATCCACTTTCAGCAACAACGGCAGATCATTGCGTGAGTCGGAATAGAAACTCGCGCCCTCGAGGTTCTCCTCTTCGGCATCCAGCCACTCCAGCAAACGGGTGATCTTGCCTTCGCGGTAGGTCAGGGTGCCGACGGTATGGCCGCTGTAAACGCCATGGGCGACTTCCAGTTCGATGCCGAGAATCTCATCGATGCCCAGTCGATCGGCAATCGGTCTGACCAGATGCGTGCCCGACGCCGAGATCACCAGAATCCGGTCGCCGGCTTTGCGGTGTGCGGCGATGGTCTTGGTGGCATCGCTGAAGATGATCGGTTCAATGAAGTCTTCCACCCACGGGCCGACCAGATGTTCGACTTCTTCCGGCGTGCGGCCGATCAGCGGTTCGAGGCTGAACTCCATGTAGTCTTCCATGCGCAATTTGCCATGGCTGTAGGCGTCCATCAGCTCGTTGTTCTTGCGCATGAACGACTCGGGATCGACCCAGCCCAGGCGCCCCATCTGCTCGCTCCAGAGGGTGGCGCAGTCGCCGTGGATCAACGTTTCGTCCAGATCAAAAATTGCCAGGGCCATCAGTGCAGTTCTCTCTTCAACGTCAGCAAAGTCATCAGGCTACCTCACACAGGGCCGTTGGATCGATGGAAAGTGCCAGTCGCTGACCGTCGGGATGCAGATCGGCCGCCGAGCGGTTAAGCACATCCACCACCAGTTCTACGCCGCGCGCTTCGATCCGGTAGCGGATGACATTGCCGAGCAGGCTGTGGCTGCGGATCTGCGCGTCGAGTTCGCCGTTGAGGCTCAATTCGATGGCTTCCGGGCGAATGGCGATGCGGTGGTTGATCGGGCGCTGCAACAGCTTTGATGCGTCATCAGCATCAAGCAGGTTGTAGTTGCCGATGAAGCCGGCGGCGAACACATCGACCGGTGCGGTGTACAGGGTTTCGGCGTCGCCGCTCTGGACGATTTTTCCCTGATTCATCAGGAAAATCCGGTCGGACATGGTCAGCGCTTCTTCCTGATCGTGGGTGACGAAAATCGTCGTCAGGCCGAGTTCGCGCTGAATCTGGCGGATCTGTTCACGCAGGTGTTTACGAATCCGCGCATCGAGCGCCGACAGCGGCTCGTCCAGCAGCAACAAACGCGGACGGGTGACCAGCGAACGGGCGAGGGCCACGCGCTGGCATTGGCCTCCGGATAGCTGATGTGGGTAGCGGCCGGCGAAGTCGTTTAGTTCCACCAGCTTCAACACCTCGGAAACGCGTTTATGACTGTCATCGGCATTGACCTTCTGCATGCGCAAACCGAAGGCAACGTTCTGCTCGACGGTCATGTTGGGGAACAGCGCATAGCTCTGAAACACCATGCCGATCCCGCGTTTCTGTGGGCTCAACGGCACGATGTCGACGCCATCCAGCAGGATCTTGCCGCCATCCACTGGCGTCAGTCCGGCAATGCAACGCAGCAGGGTGGACTTGCCGCAACCGGACGGGCCGAGCAGGGTGACGAACTCGCCCTTGTTGATTTCGCAGTCGATGTCGCTGAACACGGTCGTGCCGGCGTAGTTTTTCTGCAGGTGTTGGACGCTGACATAGCTCATTCGCTTTTGTCCTTGTTCAAGATGTTGGCGATCCAGGTCAGGACCAGCACGAAAAAGAAATACGAGATGACCAGCGCACTGGTGAAGTGACCGCTGCTGTTGCGCATGTTGTTCAGATAAACCTGCAAGGTTTCGTAACGCGTGCCGACCAGAATATTGGCGAAGACGAACTCACCGAACAGGAACGAGAACGACAGCAGCAACGCGACCATCAGGCCTTTGCGCAGATTCGGCAGCACCACCAGAAACGCCGCTTGAAAGGTGCTGGCGCCGAGCAGTTGCGCAGCGTCCATCAGGTCGCGCAGGTTGATCGCTTGCAGATTGTTGGTGATCGCCCGGTACATAAACGGCAGGGCCACGGTGAAGTAGCAGCCGATCAGAATCCACGGTGTACCGACCATGGCCATTGGCCCGGAACCGTAAAGTTGCAACAGTCCCACCGACGACACCACCGGCGGCACCGCGAAGGGCAGCAGGATGAGGATGTTCATCAGCGCATCGAGTTTCGGAAAGTGGTAATGCACCACGAACAGCAGCGGCAGGATCAGCACGACTGAAAGCACCAGCGCGCCAACGCACACCAGCAATGACTGGCCGAATGCGTGCAGGAAACGCGGATCGCTCCACAACTGGATGTACCACTTGAAGGTGAAACCGCTGGGCAGGATGGTCGCTGACCAACTGCTGGCGATCGAATAGACCAGCGTGCCCACGAGTGGCAGCAAGAGGATCGCGAACAACAGATAAACCACGACGCGGTGGTAGAGGCCGGCCGGGCCGGATTCAGCGCGAGACATGGTAGCTCCTCTTCAACAGCAGTTGATGCACGACGGTGACGATGGTCATCAGCGCCACCAGCACCACGGCCAACGCGCTGGCCAGATTCGGGTCGAGGGAAATATCGCCGGAGACCATCGCAGCAATACGGATCGGCAGGACGTTGAAGTTGCCCGTCGTCAACGCGTACACCGTGGCGTAGGCACCGAGGGCGTTGGCCAGCAGGATCACGAACGTACCGAGCAGCGCCGGGGTCAGCACCGGCAAGCCGATATGCCGCCAGAATTGCCAGCCATTGGCGCCGAGCAATGCGGCGGACTCGCGCCAGTCTTCACGCAAGGCGTCGAAGGCTGGGTAGAGCAGCAGCACGCCGAGGGGAATCTGGAAGTAGGTGTAAAGGATGATCAGGCCGGTTTTTGAATACAGGTTGAAATCCTGAATGATCCCCGACTGCTTGAGCATGATGGTGATGCTGCCGTTGAAACCGAGCAGGATGATGAACGCGAAGGCCAGAGGCACCCCCGCGAAGTTGCTGGTCATGTTGGCGAAGGCGTTGACGAAGTTGCGCAATTTCGAGTCGACCCGGCGCAGCGAATACGCACCGAGTACTGCGATGATGATGCCGAACACACTCGACCAGAAACTAATCTCCAGGCTGTACTGAATCGCCTGCAAGTAAAATTTCGAGCTGAAGATTTTGCTGAAGTTGGCGAAGCCCCAGCCGAACTCTTCCGATTGCAAGCTGTTGATCATCACCCAGACCAGCGGGGCGATTTCAAAGACGATAAAGAACAGCGCGAAGGGCACCAGGCACAGCGCCGCCAGCCATTTGCCGCGAGTCATCGAGTTCACTTGAGCAACTCCCGGCACACAGGTTTGTCGTGGGGCACGCCGAGCAGTTCGCAGACGGTGCCGCAGATTTCGGTCTGCTTGGGTGCGGCGCCAGCGTCGAGGCTGAACGCGTCACCGAGGACAAACAGCGGCACCTGGCGTTCTTCCGGCAACAGGCCGTTGTGCGAGCGATCGTTGTTCATGCCGTGATCGGCGGTCACCAATACCTGATAGCCCGCGTCGAGCCAGCTTTGCAGATAGTCGGCAAGGATGATGTCGGCGAAGCGCGCGCTGTTGCGGTATTGCGAAGAGTCGAGGCCGTGCTTATGCCCGGCGTCGTCGATGTTCATCGGGTGGATCAACAGGAAATTCGGATCGTGGCGCAGGCGCAGGTTTTCCGCGTCGGCGAACAGATGCGAATCCGGGTAGTGATCGCTCCAGTAGAAATGCCCGTGCTGGATCGGCAGCGACAAATTGTCGGTGTGGCGGTCGCGGGCGGCTACGAACGGCGAACGGTTATACAACTCGCTAACCCAGTGATACGCCGCTGCAGCAGTCTTCAGACCGGCATCGCGGGCGTAGTGATAAATGCTGCGCTGATTGGACAGGCGCGAGACGTTGTTGTGGACGATGCCGCTGTCGATCGGCGGCACACCGGTGAGGATGCATTCATAAAGCGGTCGGGACAGGGCCGGCAGTTCGCACTCCAACTGATAGAGCGCGGCGCGCCCTGCGCCAACATAAGCCTGCAGATGCCCCATGGCGTGACGTGCGACCTCGTAGTTGAGGCCGTCGAGCACGACAAGGATGACGTTGTGCTTCATAGGGGCAAAAACTCCGCGAAACAGGAAATTTCAGATTCAGCCGAGATCCCCTGTGGGAGCGAGCCTGCTCGCGAATGCGGCAGATCATTCAACATTGATGTCGACTGACACGACGCCTTCGCGAGCAGGCTCGCTCCCACATTTGGATCTTCAACAGATCACGCAGTAGTGATAAGCCGGTTTATTTCATCTCTACGATGACTTCCTCGTTCCACTGCTGTGGCAGGGCTTTCGAAGTTTTTTCCCACGCATCGGCGTCTTTGATCGGGGTGACCTTTTTGTACTGCTCGTTCGGCAGCAGTTTGGCCTTCACGTCTTCCGGCAGTTGCAAGTGCTCGGCACGGATCGGGCGGGCGTTACCGCGGGCGAGGTTGGTCTGGCCGGCGTCGCTGAAGATGTATTCGCGGGTCAGCTTGGCGGCGTTCGGGTTTTTCGCGTACTTGTTGATGATGGTGGTGTAGCCGGAAATCACCGAACCGTCGGACGGGATCAGCACCACGTAGTCATCCGGGTTGGCCATCTTGGCTTTGTAGCTGAGGCCGTTGAAGTCCCAGACCACACCGACTTCGATCTCGCCTTTTTCCATGGTGGCGATGGTCGGGTTAGCCATCGACAGACGACCTTGCTTGGCGATGTCGGCGAACAGCAGCAGGGCAGGCTTGATGTTTTTCTCGTCGCCACCGTTGGCCAGTGCCGCAGCGAGAACGCCGTTGGCGGCTTGGGCGGCGGTGCTCACGTCACCAATGGAGACCTTGTATTTGCCGCCCTTGAGGTCAGCCCATTTGGTTGGCACTTCGGAGCCGTGCAGCAGCTTTTTGTTGACGATGAAGGCGATGGTGCCGGTGTAGGCCAGCGCCCAGTTGCCGTCCTTGTCCTTGGCCCAGTCCGGGACTTGATCCCAGGTGCTTGGCTTGTACGGTTGCACCACGCCTTGCTTGACCGCGATCGGGCCGAAGGCCGCACCGACGTCGCCGATGTCAGCGGTGGCATTGTCTTTTTCGGCGGCGAACTTGGCGATTTCCTGGGCCGAGCTCATGTCGGTGTCGATGTGCTTCAGGCCATAGGTTTTGGCCAGGTCTTCCCAGGTGCCTTTCCAGTTGGCCCAGTCATCGGGCATGCCGACGCTGTTGACGGCGCCTTCCGCTTTCGCAGCGGCTTCGAGGGTTTTCAGATCGGTGCCGGCCGCCATGGCGGAGGTGCACATTGCAATGGTCGAGCCTAACAGTGTTGCCAGGAAAAGCTGTTTCATTCCGAAGCTCCTTGGTCGTGTTCAACGCTGCGATTGCGGTGTGTGTTGGTCTAGGTCAGCAATACCTGAGCCAATTTAAGGGGGCTGGATGACACTTTGATGTCGGCGGCCTTGTGTCAGGCCTTTTATTTGCCTGGTATTGGCGGCTGCCAGATAAGCGTAGACCATGCCCAAAGGCCCGCAGAGCAAGGGACTTGGCCGATGTATTGCAAGTCGTGAAGACGACCGTTCGGTAGTTTTGTCATCTCGCGGTCATCTGCACTGCCTAGGCTTGCAACATCAGGAAACGGCTTGATCGCCGTGCAGTTTTGCCCCGAAACAGTGCTGGTCTAGTCCAGATAGGTAACGTTGATGCGCGATGAGGCAACAAAAGCGGTGACAGCGATTGGCCAGGTGTTGCAGGAGCAACTCGATCACGGGTTGCTGGCGGCGGGCAGCAAGTTGCCGGCCGAGCGCAAGCTCAGTGAGTTGTTCGGTACGACGCGGATTACTGTGCGAGAGGCGTTGCTGCAACTGGAGGCGCAGGGGCAGATTTATCGTGAGGAGCGCCGTGGCTGGTTCGTCTCGCCGCCGCGTCTGGCCTATAACCTGATGCAGCGCAGTCACTTTCACGCGATGGTCAGTGCGCAAGGGCGGGTGCCGTCGACCGAGGTGATTTCGGCGCGGTTGCAGCCGGCGTCGGCGGCGGTGTGTGCGTGGTTGCAGTTGCCGGCGTTGTCGAGCGTGATTCAGATTTGCCGGTCGCGGCGGATTGATGGGCGGTTGGTGTTGTATGTGGAGCATTATTTGAATCCGCAGTTTTTTCCGGGGATTCTTGAGTTTGATTTGAATCAGTCGATCACCGAGTTGTATGCGCGGCATTACGATTTGCACTATGGGCGGGTGCGGTTTGAGATTGTGCCGACGTCATTGTCGGTGGATGCGGCGGCGGCTTTGCGGGTGTCGGTGGGGAGCCCGGGGTTACGGATTGCTCGGGTCAATTATGATCAGCATGAGCGGTTGATTGATTGTGATCTGGAGTTTTGGCGGCATGATGCGATTCACGTTGGGGTTGATGTGGTTTGATCGTTTTGGGGGGCATATCCGTTGCTTCGGGTGGTGCTGATTAGGGTTCCGCCCTTACGGCGGGTCACTTTTTCCAGACGCCGAAAAAGTAACCAAAAAGGCTTGCTCCTGCGTGCGGCCCGCTCGCTGGGGCTCGGGGTTCCTTCGCTCCGGGATCGATCCGGGCGCAGCGCCTACGGTTTGCTTCGCTGCACCTCCTCTCGCTGTGTTTGGCTGCGCCAAACGGTCGCTGCGCTCCCACCCCCGGATCAATCCCTCCACTCAGCCTTCCGACGTCGCCCGTGGATCAAGATCAAGAACGGTACTCGAGCTTGCGCTCATTGTGTTGAGTGGTGAGAAGCCGAAGCGATACAGGTTTACCGGTTGGCTCAATCCTCGTGGGAGCTGGCTTGCCAGCGATGGCGGCCTGACAGCCGACCTGTTTCTGGCAGGCTGTACAGGGTCCAAATGTGGGAGCGAGCTTGCTCGCGAAGGCGCCCCCACAGTCACCTCATCCCTACTTGCCCGCCCCAGCATTGGCATACAGATAATCCGTCGCCAACGAGGCCAATGTTCTCACGCCTACCACCAGCGCCGACTCATCGACAAAGAACCCCGGATTGTGATTCGGCGCTGCCTTGCTCATGTCCTGGTCTCTTGGCGTCACGCCGAGAAACACAAACAGTCCCGGCACTTCCTTGGCAAAGAACGAGAAGTCTTCCGCGCCACCCACCAGCGGTGCATTCACCACATCATCCTTGGCCGCCCACTTCAACGTCGGCAGCATTTTTTCCGTCAGTGCCGGGTTGTTGATGGTCGGGTCGTATTTTTCGATGATGGTGACGTCGGCTTTGGCGCCGCCGCTTTCGGCGATTTTTTCCACGGTCTGGCGGACGTCGGCATGCAGTTTCTGGCGGATGCCGTAGTCGTAGGAGCGGATCGTGCCGGTCATGTCGACGGATTCGGGAATGATGTTGTAGCGCGTCCCGCCGTTGATGGTGCCGATGCTGACCACTGACGGATAAGTCGAGATATCGGTGCGGCGGCTGACCACGGTTTGCAGGCCGACGATAGTTTGCGCGCCGACGGTGATCGGGTCGATGCCGTCCCAAGGGCGGCCGGCGTGGGTCTGTTTGCCGAGGATTTTGATGCGCAGGTCGTCGGAGCTGGCCAGGGTGGCGCCTGGGCGGAAGGCGATCTGGCCGGCGGGAACACCGGCCCAGACGTGCAGGCCGAAGACCGCATCGGGTTTCGGTGATTTCATCACGCCTTCCTCGACCATCATTTTCGCGCCCCAGGTGTTTTTTCCGTCGGGGATGAAGTCGCTTGGGCCTTCTTCGGCAGGCTGAAAGTAGAACACCACGGTGCCGGGCAAGGTGTCGCGCATGCCCGTGAGAATTTTCGCCGTGCTCAGCAGGATCGCGGTGTGGGCGTCGTGGCCGCAGGCGTGCATGACGTCGACTTCTTTGTCGAGGTAGGTGCCTTTGGCTTTCGAGGCGAAGGGCAGGTCGGCGACTTCCTTGACCGGCAGCGCGTCCATGTCGGCGCGCAGGGCCACGGTCGGGCCGGGCAGGGCGCCTTTGAGCACGGCCACTACGCCGGTGCGGGCGACGCCGGTTTTGACGTCCAGGCCCAGAGCTTGCAGTTGTTTGGCGACCAGTTCGGCGGTGCGCTTTTCGGTGTTGCCGAGTTCCGGGTGGGCGTGGATGTCGCGGCGGGTTTCCAGCAGTTCCGGCTCGAGCTTGTGCGCTTGTTCGGCGATTTGCGTGCGGGTGCTTTCCAGCGTGGCGGCACCGGCGTGGCTGGCGAACAGGGTGAGTAGAACGGCTTGGGCAATGCGCGTCAGTTGCATCGGTCTCTCCTTGATTATTGTTGTCGGGCTTCCCTGCCTGTGACTGCAACCGCGCGCCTGAGTGCTATTCCTTCGGCTGACCGCCACCGGCAGTGATCACTTGCACGCTCATGCGCGGCGTTGCCAGGTCGAGTCCGGCTTCGTCGAGATGGCGTTTGAGCGACAGGTTGAACGCCCGGGACACTTCCCACTGTTTGATCGGTGCGGTCTTGAAGCGTGCGCGCAGAATCGCGCTGCCGGACTCGAAGCTTTCGACACCCTGAATCTCCAGCGGCGACCAGATGTTGCGCCGCTGCAACGGATCGGTGCGCATCTTCTGGCCTACTTCGCGCATCAGTTTGATCGCGTCGTCGATTTCCATGTTGTACGGCACTGCGACGCGGAAGATCGCGTAGCCGAATTCCCGTGAGTAGTTCTTGATGCTTTTGATTTCGCTGAACGGGATGGTGTGGACGATGCCGTCGATATCGCGCAGGCGCACGGTGCGGATGGTCAGGCCTTCGACAGTGCCGAGGTGGCCGCCGACGTCGACGTAGTCATCGATGGCCAGCGAGTCTTCGATGATGATGAACAGACCGGTGATCAGGTCCGCGACCAGTGACTGCGCACCGAAACCGATGGCCAGACCGATCACACCGGCACCGGCCAGCAGTGGCGTGACGTTCATGCCCATGTTCGCCAGCGCGACGATCAGCGCAATGATGAAGATCGCCACGAACAGCACGTTGCGGATCAGCGGCATCATCGTCTGCGCCCGCGCATTGGCCAGGCCTTTGCGCGAGCGGGTCAGGGCGTGGTGCACGGCGGTGTCGGCGAGGATCCAGATCAGCCAGGAGAAAACCAGTGTGCCAATCAGGCTGAACAGTTTGACGCTGATGTCATGGCCTTCGCCTTCGGCAAAACCGATCAGCGACTGGCCCCACACGCGCAGGCCAAGTTCGATGAAGACCAGCCAGACCAGCAAGTGCGCGAGCGTGTAGAAGAAGTTTTTCAGGCGTTCGGAGTAGAGCGCGTGACGTTTCGGCCCGCGTTGCGGTTTCAAGGAATGACGGCGCACGAGGCCGTTGATCACCATGCACAACACCAGCAGCACGGTGCAGATCAGCGACTGGCGCAAGGCGGTGCTGGTGTCGCCGGCGGAGACGAAGGTGGCGAATAGCGAGATGCCGACCAGCACCAGCGCCGGCACGTACCAAAAGGTGCCGAGGATTTCGATGGTGTCGCTGAGCGCGCGGCGGGTCAGGCGTCGTGACAGCGGCTGATTGCGGATCAAATGCGCGATCGGTCGGCGGAAACGCAGGATGAACAAGCCGGTCGACAGCGCCGCGAGGACATTGGCGATGGTCGCGGCGGTGTGGGCCAGATGCACGCCGAGGCTTTCGATCAGGCGTGGATCATTCAGCGCCTCGCCGAACGCGGCGAAGCTGCCGATCAGCCACAGCGGCCGGAACGCCTGATGACGGAGGATGTACAGCGCACGATGGCGGTGCGGGCCGTCGAGCAGGGAAAACGCAATCACGCAGATCGCCGAGAAACAGGTGCCGACCACCAGCGCATAGGCCAGCACCATCGCCAGGCTTTTACCTAGAGACGACGGCAAGGCGTAGCTCATGTAAACGGTCATCACTAAAGCGATCAGCCACGGCCCGAGTTTGCGCAGGGCGAAGCGCAGCATGTCGAGGGCTTTGGGGTGTTGCGGCAATTCTTCAGTGAGGCCGAAACGCATGCGCACGCGATGGCCGAGCCAGATCAGCGCGGCGGCAAGCAGACTCCACACCGCGAGGATCATGGCGAAGCCGAAGATGATCGGCAGCCATTCGTTGGCCGGCAACATCATGCCGCTCAGCTCTTCCTTGGCCAAGTCGAACTCGTTGCCCCAGCGGTTGAGCGGGCTGTCGGTACCGGTGAATTGCTTTTCGAAGTTGGCGAGGGTCCCGCCGATCAGGCCGAGTACGCCTTCTTCGGGGCTGGCCTGGGCCTTTTTGGTGGCGTCGCGCAGCTTCTTCAGGTCGGTCAGCAGTTGCGCGCGTTGCTTGTCGTTTTCCAGCGACTTGATGACTTCGTCGAGGGACTGGCCGAGCGGTTCCTGGGCTTCGGGTTGCGCCTTGTTGGTGTTGAGCAGGCCCGGCAGACCGACCGCGTGGGCGGACGCCATCGGCAGCAGTGTCATCAGGCAGACAAGGAACAGACTGGGCAAAGCAAAAAGACGAGCGAACACTAGGCGGTCAACCTCGCAAGGGGCGGATTCGCTGGAGTGTACGAGGCCCACCCATTCAATGCGAGCCGGGCGCGGATTTATTCGTTGAGTTTGGCGAGGATCTTGTATACCACGGTGGCGAGGATCGTCAGCATGCCGATCCACATGGCGAACACACCGGCGTTCTTGTCGCGGAAGTTGAAGCCGATGGCCAGCAGGATCATTCCGCTCAGGATCGGAATGAGCATGGCGTGGAACGAAGACATCGAGATCATGGAGACTGCCTTGTCGAAATGAATGATGTAAGTCTAGGTCGGTTTCTGCCGACCGCTATTGATCTGAGTAGGAGCTGCCGAAGGCTGCGATCTTTTGATTTTGTTTTTAAGATCAAAAGATCGCAGCCTTCGGCAGCTCCTACATTGAATCGCAATTTGCCGAAGCTTTTAAGGCAATTCGCGGCAGGCGTAGAACGCGCTCAGCACTTTGACCAGGTGCGCCAGGTCATGGCTGCCGCACAGTTCGCGGATCGAGTGCATGGCGAAGGTCGGCAGGCCGATGTCGACAGTGCGCACACCGAGGTGGCTGGCTGTGATCGGGCCGATGGTCGAGCCGCAGCCCATGTCGCTGCGCACCACGAAGCTCTGTACCGGGACTTCTTCGGCCATGCACAGATGGCGGAAGAAGCCGGCGGTTTCGCTGTTGGTGGCGTAGCGCTGGTTGCTGTTGACCTTGATCACCGGGCCAGCGTTGAGTTTCGGGCCGTGGTTGGCATCGTGCTTTTCCGCGTAGTTGGGGTGCACGCCGTGGGCGTTGTCGGCCGAGACCAGCAGGGATTTCTGGATGGTGCGGACGAACTCGTCACCTTCCGGCAACAGACGGCGCAGTGTCTGTTCGAGCATCGGGCCGTCGGCACCGCAGGCCGAGCAGGAGCCGACTTCTTCGTGGTCGTTGCACACCAGCACGCAGGTTTCGTCGGTTTCAGCGGTGAGCAAAGCTTGCAGGCCGGCGTAGCACGACAACAGGTTATCGAGGCGCGCGCCGGCAATGAAGTCGCCATTGAGGCCAATCACTGCAGCACTTTGCGTGTCGTAGAAACTCAACTCGTAATCCAGCACGACGTCGGCGTTCAAGCCATGTTCGCGGGCCAGTTGATCGGTGAGCACGGCACGGAAATCGACACGCTCGTCACCGGCGAATTGCGCGAGGATCGGCGGCAGTTCGGTCTGCGCGTTGATCGCCCAGCCTTGATTGGCTTCACGGTTGAGGTGAATCGCCAGGTTGGGAATGATCGCGATCGGCGCCTTGAAATCGATCAGTTGGCTTTCAACCTTGCCGTCGCGGCGAAAGGTCACGCGGCCGGCCAGCGACAGATCACGGTCGAACCACGGTGCCAGCAACGCACCGCCGTAGACTTCAACGCCCAGTTGCCAGAAACCCTGACGCTGCAGTTCCGGTTGCGGCTTGACCCGCAGGCACGGGCTGTCAGTGTGCGCGCCGACCAGGCGGATACCGCCGTGCAGTGGCGAAGTGCGGCCCATTTTGATCGCGACGATCGAAGAGTCATTACGGGTGACGTAGTAGCGGCCGTTCGGCTCGGTGGTCCATGGCTCGCGCTCGTCGAGGCGCACGAAACCGGCAGCCTCCAGACGCTGAACAAGACTGGCAGTGGCGTGGAACGGGGTAGGGGAGGCCTTGAGAAAGTCGATCAGGCCTTGGTTCAACTCTTCGCGCATAAGAAACTCCAGACAGCAATGGGCGGGAGTTTAACGCATCGGCCGGGGAATTGAATCTGCACCGGATCCGTGTAGGAGCTGCCGAAGGCTGCGATCTTTTGATCTTGTTTTTGATTTACGAAACACCAGATCAAAAGATCGCAGCCTTCGGCAGCTCCTACAGGGGGTCAGTGTTGTCGGTCAGAACGGGGCGGGGCACTCGAAGCGCAGGCGTTCGCCGGTTTGCGGATGGGTGAAACTGAGCATGCTCGCGTGCAGGCACAGACGCGGCCAGGCGGCCAGAGCCTGCTCGTGAGCGTAGAGCCCGTCACCGAGCAGCGGGTGCCCGATCGACAACATGTGCACGCGCAACTGGTGCGAACGACCGGTAATCGGCGTCAGCTCGACGCGACACCAGTCGCCGCAACGCTCCAGCACGCGCCAGAAGGTCAGCGCGTGTTTGCCGAATTCGTGGTCGACGACGTGGCGTGGTTTGGTCGGCGGGTCGTAACGCAGCGGCAAATCGATGCTGCCGCTGTCGAGTTCCGGCTGACCCCAGGCCAAAGCGGTGTAGGCCTTTTCGGTTTCGCGGTCGTGAAACTGGCGCGACAGTTCGCGATGCGTGTCGGCGTCACGCGCAAGCAAAATGATGCCAGAGGTTTCCCAGTCCAGGCGATGGACGATGCGCGCTTCCGGGTAGCCGTTTTCCTGCAAACGGGTAATCAGGCAATCCTTGTTGTCGTCGGCGCGACCGGGCACCGAGAGCAGCAACGTCGGCTTGTTCACCACCAGTACGGCGGCGTCCTGATGGAGGATGTGGATGTTGGACAGCGGCATTAAAACAGCCTCGTAACAAATGCCAACGGCGGTTCAGGGCCATTCCCGCATGGGATGGCCCTGAACCGCCGTCGTACCTGCCGGATCGACTCAGCGATCAGGCAGGGTGATGTTGAGTTCCAGAATCGAGCAACTGCCCTGGCTTTCCAGTGCAACATGTACGTCGTCGTTGCCGATGTTGACGTACTTGCGGATCACGTCGACCAGTTCCTTCTGCAAGGCTGGCAAGTAATCCGGCGTGCTGCGCTGGCCGCGCTCATGCGCCACGATGATCTGTAGACGCTCTTTCGCTACCGAGGCGGTACTTGGCTTTTTGTTGGCACGAAAGAAGTCAAAAAGGTTCATTACCTACCTCCAAACAGGCGCTCGAAGAATCCCTTCTTCTCGACATCGAGGAAACGGTGGGCTTTTTCTTTGCCCAGCAAACGGTCGACGGTATCGCTGTAGGCCTGACCGGCATCGCTCTGGTCGTCGAGAATCACCGGGACGCCCTGGTTGGATGCCTTGAGCACCGCCTGGGATTCCGGGATCACGCCGAGCAGGGTTACCGAGAGGATTTCCTTGACGTCTTCAACGCCCAGCATTTCGCCCTTTTCAACACGCTCTGGATGGTAGCGAGTGATCAGCAAGTGTTCCTTGATCGGGTCTTCGCCACGTTCGGCGCGGCGCGATTTGCTGGCCAGCAGGCCCAGCATGCGGTCCGAATCTCGTACCGAGGACACTTCCGGGTTGGTCACGACGATCGCTTCATCAGCGAAGTACATGGCCAGGTGAGCACCTTTCTCGATGCCCGCCGGGGAGTCGCAGACTACGAACTCGAATTGTTCCTTGAGCTCCATCAGGACTTTTTCCACGCCTTCGACAGTCAGCGCGTCTTTGTCGCGGGTCTGACTGGCGGCCAGTACGTAGAGGTTTTCCAGGCGCTTGTCTTTGATCAGCGCTTGTTGCAGGTTGGCTTCGCCGTTGACCACGTTGACGAAGTCATACACCACGCGGCGCTCGCAACCCATGATCAGGTCAAGGTTACGCAAGCCCACGTCGAAGTCGACGATCACTGTTTTGTGGCCGCGCAGAGCGAGGCCGGTACCGATAGCGGCGCTGGTGGTGGTCTTACCCACACCACCCTTGCCGGATGTAACCACGAGAATCTTGGCCAAGGTGTTTCACCCCTAAGGAAGAAGGACTTTTTAGCCCCTGAAAAACATCTCTTGAAAACTACTGCAGTCGGACAGCCTTGGCTGGAATTTGGCTTTGAGCCTTTTTCCTACTTCGTTTGAGCCGTTTTCGCTACGTTTTAGAGATGCTTGGAAAATGCGGCAGTATCCGTTAAAGCCGAATGATGTTCAACACGTCGCCCGACAGGCTGACCTGTACGCCCGAGCCCCACATAGGGTCGCGACGCAAATCTTCGGAAACCTTGTAGTGACCGGCGATGGAGATCAGTTCAGCGCTCAATTGCTGACAGAAAATCCGTGCCTTGGTGTCACCCTTCACGCCGGCCAGCGCCCGACCACGCATCGGGCCGTATACATGGATGTTGCCATCGGCGAGAAGTTCCGCCCCCGGACTGACCGAAGACACCACGACCAAATCGCCACCCTGGGCATATATCTGTTGGCCACCACGTACTGGCGTGGTGATGACGCGGGTCGGTTTGACCGTTGGCTCAGGCGGTTTTTCCGGTTTCTTTTTGACTTCGGCTTCGGGTGTTTCCAGCGGCCGTTCGCGGGCGCCCGACGGCGGCAGCACCGGAATGTCGATAGCGATGGCGGCGGCAATGTCTTCGATGCGACTGGCGCGAATCGCCAGGGTGCGCAGGCCATGTTGACGGCAGACGCGCATCAGGCCTGGCAGATCGACGGCGCCTTCGCTCGGCGGCAGTTTGTCCAGCGCCAGAACCAGCGGCGCGTTGCTGAAGAAGTTCGGCGCCTGGGCAACTTTGGCGGCCAATTGCCGATCGAGGCTTTCGAGGTCGTTACGGGCCAGTTCCAGCACAGTAATGGCCAGCATGCTGCCCTTGAGCTGGAATACGGGATCTTGGTCTAACGGTTCGGTTTGGCTCATGTCGGCATACAACGGCTTGTCACTAAAAGTGCCGAGACTTATAACGAGAACGCCCGCAGGCCGCAAGCCGGGTCGAACGATGTAGAATGCGCGGCCACTGTATTTACGGAAGCTTTAATGGATCGCCCGCGTTTTCGAAAAGCATTTCTTGCTCCACGCTTCTGGCCGCTCTGGTGCGGTCTGGGGCTTTTATGGCTGATCGTGCAGTTGCCGTATCCGGCCTTGCTGACCATCGGTCGAGTTTTGGGCGCGCTGATGTATCGCGTGGCCGGCGACCGGCGGCGCATCGCCAAGCGCAATCTTGAACTGTGCTTCCCGGAAAAATCCGCCGCTGAGCGCAAACGCCTGCTCAAGGAAAATTTCGCCTCCACCGGCATCGCCTTTTTTGAAATGGCTATGAGCTGGTGGTGGTCGCGCGAGCGTCTGGCCAAGCTGGCCCACGTTGAAGGCCTGGAGCATTTGCAAAAGGCCCAGCGCGAAGGCAAAGGCGTGATCCTGATGGCGGCGCATTTCACCACGCTGGAAATCGGTGCAGCGCTGCTCGGCCAGCAGCACACCATCGACGGCATGTACCGCGAGCACAAGAATCCGTTGTTTGACTATGTTCAGCGTCAGGGCCGCGAGCGGCACAACCTCGATTCGCTGGCGGTGGAGCGTGACGACGTGCGCGGCATGCTCAAGCTGCTGCGTTCCGGTCGCGCGATCTGGTACGCACCGGATCAGGACTACGGCGCCAAACAGAGCATCTTCGTGCCGCTTTTTGGCATTCAAGCCGCGACCGTGACTGCGACCACCAAGTTTGCTCGTTTGGGTAAAGCGCTGGTGGTGCCGTTCACGCAGGAGCGTCTGGCCGACGGCAGCGGTTATCGCTTGGTGATTCATCCGCCGCTGGAAGATTTCCCCGGCGAAACCGAAGAAGCTGACTGCATCCGCATCAATCAGTGGGTCGAGAGCGCGTTGCGTGCCTGCCCCGAGCAGTACCTGTGGGCGCATCGACGCTTCAAGAGCCGTCCACCGGGCGAGCCGAAGCTGTACGCCAAACGCGGTTGATTCCCCCATCCTTTCAAGCACCATGGAGTGTTGCGATGAGCCCAACTGAACCGGTCACAGGTTTGATTCTTTCCGGCGGCGGGGCTCGGGCGGCGTATCAGGTGGGGGTGCTGGCGGCGATTGCCGAATTGCTGCCGTTGGGCGCCGACAATCCGTTTCCGGTGATCGTTGGCACCTCGGCCGGGGCGATCAATGCGGTCAGCCTCGCCAGTGGCGCTACCGACTTTCGCGCTGCGATCGAGCGTCTCACCTTGTTCTGGCAAGGCTTTCGCAGCCATCGCGTGCTACGCAGCGACTGGCCCGGGGTTATCCGTCAGGCCAGCCGTTTTGTCAGCCACAGCCTGCTCGGCCTCGGCCGGCAACTGCCGGTGGCGCTGCTCAACAGTTCGCCGCTGCGCGCACTGCTCAATGAAAAGCTGCACATGCCCGGTATCGCCGAATCGATCGCGCGCAAGCAATTGCATGCGGTGGCGGTGACGGCGTTCGGCTACGAATCCGGGCAAGCGGTGACGTTCTATCAGGGCGGCGGCAAGATCGATTCATGGCTGCGGCATCGGCGCATTGGTGTGCCGACGCAGCTGTCGGTGGATCACCTGCTGGCCAGCTCGGCGATTCCGTTGTTGTTCGCGCCGGTGAAAATCGGTGATGAATATTTCGGTGACGGTGCGGTGCGGCAATCGGCGCCTATCAGCCCGGCGCTGCACTTAGGGGCGAGCCGGGTGCTGGTGGTCGGTGTCAGCGGCAACCCGCGCGGGTTTGATCCGCAGCAGCCGCTGGAGCGCGCCTACACGGGGCAACAGCCGACGCTGGCGCAGATTGGCGGGCACATGCTCAACAGCACGTTCATTGACAGCCTCGAGAGCGACATCGAGTTGCTGCAGCGTCTCAACCAGTTCAGCCACTTGATGCCTGCCGGCACGCCGACGCGCGAGTTGGGCGTGGCACCGGTGGAGGTGTTGGTGATTTCGCCGAGTCAGCCGATCGATGAGATTGCGGCACGGCATCGCCAGGAGTTGCCGGCGGCGTTACGTCTGTTTCTGCGCGGGCCGGGGGCGACCAAGACGAGTGGGGCAGGGGTGTTGAGTTATCTGTTGTTCGAGGCGGGGTACTGCAGCGAGTTGATTGATCTGGGGCGGCGTGATGCGTTGGCCAAGCGCGAGGAGTTGTGCCGGTTTTTGGGCATATCCAAAGCGGTGGTTCCAGCCTGAGATCGGTGGTGCGGCAATCGCTGGCAAGCCAGCTCCCACAGGGCTTTGCGTCGTAAACAGATTTTGTCTACACCAAAGAACTTGTGGGAGCTGGCTTGCCAGCGATGGCGTCCTCGCAGACGCCACTTACACCCGCATCAGAAGTGGAACTTCACCAGGAAGCTCGTGGTGCTCTGATTGGTCTTGAACGCACCGGTGTCGTCGATGCCGTACTTGTCTTTCCAGTAGTCGTACTCCACACCGACGTACAACTGCTTCTCGCCGAAGCTCAGCGCCTTGCCCAGGTCGTATTTGACTTGCGGGTTGAAGTGCAGGTTGGCGTGGTAATCACCCTTGGAGTTGGAGTCGTTGTCGGTGACCCAGTCCATGAAGCCGTCGATCAGGATATCCGACTTGCCGACCGGGATGGTGTAGGACCAGACCGGGGTAATCTGCCAGACGTTGTCACCGGCGCGAGCACCCTGGGTGTGGCGCTGGTAGAAGTTCAACTGGAAGTAGTCGAAGCCCGGGATCGCCAAGTCGAAGCCTGGACCGATCAGGTACGACTCGGTGTCGCCTTCGCCGAACTCGTAAGTCATCGCCACCAGGACGTCTTTGATCGGGCCGAACTCGATCTTCTGGTCGAGCACTTTACCCAGCGAGATGCGCGGGCTGAACTCACCGTAGTAGGTGTTCGGACCATTGCTGAAGTCCTTGCCACCGTTGTAGAAGATCTTGTCGAGGAAGAAGAAGTTGTCCCCGTACTTCCACGCATCGGCGTGCTCGAAGGTGACGGTCTGCTGGATGCGCGGGTTGACCTGGAAGTCCTTGCCATACAGGTAGGTCAGGCTGTTGTTCTGCCACTGCAGCAGGCCTTCGGCCATGGCCTGGCCGCCGGCCAACATCGATCCCGCGAGCATCAGGCTGGTGCACATACGTTTCATTCGGTTGCTCCCAAAGTAGGTGTTCCACGTTATTTTTTTAAGATCGGCGCTCTGGTGTGGCGCCTTTTTTCGTTGCTGCAAAAAACTCATCCGATCGGTCAGCTTCGTTGCTGTTAGCAAGAGCTGAGCCAAGGCTTTGGAAAAGCAAAAAAACACCCGCTCGGCTGCTAAAAAACAGTCGATTGAGTGTGTTTTCGGGATGCCTCGGTACTGACCGGGGCCGGGATAAGTTGGCTTTTCGGTCAGGAATTAAATCCGGGCTTTTTTTTAGACCGAATTCAGGAGGCCGCGGAGAATACTGACTCCTCGGCCAGCTCTCAAGTGCCCCGCAACAGAGCACCGACGACAGGCATGGGGCACGGTTGCGGGCCATCTTAGAAGTGCACCTTGACCAGCAGGCTGGCGGTGTTCTGATTGGTGTCGAAGTTGTGGGTGTTTTCGACGCCGTATTTATTTTTCCAATAGCTGTATTCGGTGCCGACATACAGTTGCTTGTGGCTCCAGCCCAAAGCTTTGCCCAGGTCATATTTGATCTGCGGATTGATGTGCAGGTTGGCGTGGTAGGTGCCGCGTGAGTTCTCATCGTTGTCGACTACCCAATCGAGGTAGCCGTCGATCAGCACATCGGAATTGCCCAGGGGAAAGCTGTAGGACCAGCCGGGGGTGATCTGCCAGACGCCATCGCCGGGACGCGGGCCTTCGGTCTGGCGGCGGAAGATGTTCAGGGTGACGTAGTTGAAGCCGGGCACTTTGAGGTCGAAGCCTGGGCCGATCAGGTAGGCCTCGCTGTCGCCTTCGCCGTACTCGTAAGTCATGGCGAGCAGCACGTCTTTGATCGGGCCGAACTCGAGCTTCTGGTCGAAGATCTTGCCGAACGAGAAGCGCGGGGTGAATTCACCGTAGAAGGCGTGCGGGCCTTTGTTCGCGTCTTCCTTGCCGTTGTAGAAGATTTTGTCGACGAACAGGAAGTTGTCGCCGTACTTCCATTTGTCGGCGTGCTCGAAGGTCAGCGTCTGCTGGATCGACGGGTTGATCGCGAAGTTCTTGCCGTACAGATAGCTCAGGCTGTTGGTCTGCCACAGCAGTAAATCGCCGGCCATGGCCTGACTCGCGGCCAGCAGGCCGCCACTCAACAGAACGTTGGTTTGCGTGCGAATCATCTGTTGCTCCCTCTTGTTTTTATTGTTTGAGGCGCAGAGCTTTTTTTGCCCTTGTAGGAGTGAGCCTGCTCGCGATAGCGGTATGACATTCAACACATCAGTTGACTGAAAAAATGCTATCGCGAGCAGGCTCACTCCTACAGGGGGTACATCGGTGTTGCTGTTAGTGCTGGTGTGCGTGGCAGTCGTTGATCGCCGCGCGCTCTTTGCCGCCGAGAATGTTGAACAGCAAGTTCAGCGTCAGCGCGCTGAGCGTTGCCATGGCGATGCCGCTGTGGGTAATCGGGCTCATCCACATCGGCAAATGCGCAAAAAACTCCGGACGCACCACCGGGATCAGGCCCATGCCGATGCTCACCGCGACCAGCAACTGGTTGCGACGGTCACCGATGTCGGCTTCCTGGAGAATCTTGATGCCGGTGGCCGCGACCATTCCGAACATCGCAATCGCTGCGCCGCCGAGTACCGCCGGCGGAATCGACGCCACCAGAAACGCTGCTTTCGGCAGCAGGCTCAACACGATCAGCAAGCCACCGGCAACGATGGTCACCGAGCGGCAACGTACTCCGGTCATCTGCACCAGACCGATGTTCTGGGCGAACGAGGAGTGGGTAAACGTGTTGAAGAAACCAGCGACAAACGAGGCGCCGGCATCACACAGCAAGCCGCGACGCAGCATGCGCGGGCAGACTTCCTGGCCGGTGATCTTGCCCAGCGCGAGGAACATCCCGGTGGATTCTACAAAGATGATCACCACCACCAGACACATCGACAGGATCGGTGCCAGTTCGAATTTCGGCATGCCGAAATGCAGCGGAGTGACGAACTGAACCCATGGCGCGTTGGCCATGCCGCTCAGGTCGACCATGCCAATCGCGCCGCACAGGATGTAGCCGAAGCACATGCCGATCAGTACGGAAATGTTGACCCAGAAACCGCGCATGAAGCGGTGGACCAGCAGAATAGTGCCCAACACCAATGCGGCGATGGCCAGATAAATCGGTGAGCCGAATTGCGCAGCGGCAGCGCCACCACCGGCCCAGTTCACGGCCACGGGGAACAGCGACAAACCGATCGAGGTGATGACCGTGCCGGTCACCAGCGGCGGGAAAAAGCGCACGACCTTGGACATGAACGGCGCGATGATCATGCCGAAGAAACCGGCGGCGATCGTTGCACCGAAGATGCCTTGCAGGCCGATACCGGGCATGCCGGCCATGGCGACCATGCTGCCGACAGCGGCAAAACTGGCGCCCATCATCACCGGCATGCGGATGCCCATCGGGCCGATGCCCATGGACTGGACGATGGTGGCGATACCGGCGACCAGCAGGTCGGCGTTGATCAGGAAGGCAATTTCTTCACGACTCAGGCCAGCGGCCTGTCCAATGATCAGCGGCACCGCGATGGCACCGCCGTACATCAGCAGAACATGTTGCAAACCGACCAGGATCAGTTGCAAAAGGGGCAATCGCTGAATGGCGGGTGCGTCGGGGATGCGCGCTTTGGACAGCTCGGACATGCAACACCTCGGATCTTTTTATTCTTGTGATTGAACAGCTGCCGGGTTGCTCACAGCTGTTTCTGTGCATCAGGTAACAACCGCGTTGCGGCGAATCGCTGGCAAGCCAGCTCCCACACAGGCAGTGCAAAACCCTGTGGGAGCTGGCTTGCCAGCGATGCTTTTACTGCTTAGTTGGTCTGTGCTCCCTGGGCGATCCATGCACCGATCAGGTCACGTTCCTGCTGGGTCATCTGCGTGATGTTGCCCAGTGGCATGATCTGCGTGGTGATGGCCTGCGCCTGGATGCGCGCCGCGTTCTGGCGGATCTGCTCAGGGGTGTCGAGCATCACACCCGCCGGAGCTGCGCTGAACAGCGGGCTGGTCGGTTTGGCCGAGTGGCAAACCGCGCAACGTTCTTGAATCACGTTGTGCACTTTGTCGAAGGCCGGACCTGCGTTGGAGGCTTGCGCCGGTGCTGCTGCAGGTTCGGCAGGGGCTGCCGGTGCTGCTTCAGCCGGTTTCGCGCCACCGCCCAGTGCCGTTTCCGGCAGCGGTTGGTACTCGATTTTGGCTGGCGCCTTGGCCACTTCCGGCGCGGTCGACATTGGCATCGGGCCGGTGACGTACGCCAGACTGATCATGCCCACCGCTGCCACAGGCAAGGTCCAGGCAAACTTGTGGCTGTCATGACGGGTGTTGAAGTAGTGACGCACCAACACCGCCAACACCGCGATCCCGGCGAGGATCAACCAGTTGTACTGGCTGCCATAAGTGCTCGGGAAGTGGTTGCTGATCATGATGAACAGCACCGGTAGGGTGAAGTAGTTGTTATGACGCGAACGCAGCAATCCTTTGGCTGGCAGCGCCGGATCCGGCGTACGGTTTTCGGCAATCGCCGCGACCAGGGCACGCTGCGCCGGCATGATGATGCGGAACACGTTACCGACCATGATGGTGCCGATGATCGCGCCGACGTGCAGGTATGCACCACGACCGCTGAACACTTTGCTGAAGCCATACGCCGCGCCGATGATCAGCACGAACAGAATGAAGCCGAGCAGAGCAGGGCGTTTGCCCAGTGCCGAGTCGCACAGGAAGGAGTAGATGAACCAGCCGATAAACAGCGAGCCGATACCGATGGCCACGCCTTCAGGGCCGCTCAGGGTGCTGCCCGGAGCCAGCAGGTAGAGCGTTGGATTGGAGTAGAACACCACGCACAGCAGCGCGATACCCGACATCCAGGTGAAGTAGGCTTCCCATTTGAACCAGTGCAGGTTCTCCGGCATCGCCGGTGGGGCCAGTTTGTATTTTTCGAGGTGATAGATACCGCCACCGTGGATCGCCCACAGGTCACCGGCCAGGCCGGTTTTCGGGTTGACGCGGTTGAGGTTGTTCTCCAGCCAGACGAAGTAGAACGACGCGCCGATCCAGGCCACGCCAGTGATCATGTGAACCCAGCGCACGCTCAGGTTCAGCCATTCCAACAGATGTGCTTCCACAGTCTTTACCTCTCGCCTGTCACTCTTGTTGTCGAGTGATCAGACCTTCTCTTATTGGTGGGGGGCGAGGATCAAACGCTCATCCTCTTTGAAAAAATGCTCATCGCAGTTATTGCCTGTGCCACTGCGATCAACCACCAGGAAGTCATCCCGCTTTTCGATCGTCAGCACCGGATGGTGCCAAACGCCGCGATGGTAATTAATGCCCTGCCTGCCGTTGGTGACGAAGGCGCGGACCAAGCCTGATACAGGTTCATCGCCAACTGGCGCGACCACGATCAGAAAGGGGTTGCCGAGCAGCGGAATGAAAGCCTGGCTGCCCAGCGGATGGCGTTCCAGCATGCAAACGGTCAGCGGCATGTCCTGCGCGTCGGCGCGGAAGATGCTGATGATCGCGTTGTCCTCAGGCTGAGCGGTTTCGACCGTCGCCAGTTTATGGAAGCGCATGGTCGAACCGTTGTTGATCATGAAATGATCGCTGCCGTCGGTTTCGATCACGTCACCGAAAGGGGCGAAGGCTTCTTTGCTCAGCGGTTCAATCGTTAGTGTGCGCATGCTGTTCTTCTTTTCGTTGAGTGATCGTTCCCACGCTCCGCGTGGGAATGCAGCCCGTGACGCTCCGCGTCACATCCTGAGTGGACGCAGAGCGTCCAGTGATGCATTCCCACGCAGAGCGTGGGAACGATCATTGCGTTGTTATTTAGCGACCTTGCCGAGAACGCGCAGGCGGCTCACACCACCATCCGGGAACACGTTCAGGCGGATGTGGGTGATCGGGCCCAGCGCCTTGATCTGCTCGACGAAGGTGTGTTCGGCGTGCATTTCCAGTTTCTGGCTTGGCAGCAGTTCACGCCAGAACAGCGACTGGGTTTCGATCTGGCTGTCAGTACCGCCTTTGACGAACGCGCCCTGGATCGAGCAAGTGTCCGGGTAGTTGCCTTTGAAGTGCAGGGTGTCGACGACGATCTTCTCGATCTCGCCCGGGTGACCCAGCGCGACGATGACCCAGTCATTGCCTGGCGTGCGACGACGTGCAGTTTCCCAGCCGTCGCCCATGTTGATGCCACGGCCCGGGTTGAGGATGTTGCTCATGCGGCCGAAGTGTTCGTCGGAGCAGGCGAGGGCGCGGCCACCATTCAGGGCCGCAGCCAAGTCGACTTGCTCGTTGTCGCCAACCGCCGACCAATCGCGGAACGGAATGCCGTACACGCGCAGACGGGCAACACCGCCGTCCGGGTAGATGTTGAAGCGCAGGTGGCTGAAAGCTTGGTCGTTGCTGATTTCGTGGTAGTGATGGCTGTTGCCCTGCAGCTCGACGGCCGACAGCACTTCAGTCCACTGGGTGTTTTCATCAGGCTCGCCCGACGCCAGGAAGCACGCTTCCAGAGAGGCCGATGGCGGGAAGTTGCCGGTGAAGAATGAAGTATCGATGTCCACGCCTTTGATCGAGCCCGGTACGCCCAGACGAATTACGGCGCTGTCGAAGCCTTCGAAGCGCTTGCGGCGTGATTCCCAGCCGTCCATCCACTTGCCGTTGTCATCGAACACGCCCTCCTTCCATACGGCCGGGGTCGGTTGGAACAGACGATTGGCGTCTGCGAACCAGTCATCGGTGACCGAAATGATTTTGGTGCCCAGACGGGCATCGGCCAGGTTGACGAATTTTTCGAAAGGTACGGCGTAAGCTTTCATTCTTCTTGTCTGCCTTTAAAAAAGTGGCTGGGGATGCTTGCAGGACCCTGGGTACTCTCCGCGTTTGATGTACTCGGGTCAGGCTTGCTAAAGAGTCAGTAAACGGAACAGGGCGATCTTGTTGATCTCCGCCAGCGCGCATTTGAATTCGGTATCGACCGAGTTGTGAATGCGCGTTTCGAACGCCGCGAGGATCTGATGCCGGTTGCTGCCTTTTACCGCCATGATGAAGGGAAACTTGAACTTGGCTTTGTAGGCGTCGTTCAGCTCGGTGAAGCGCTGGAACTCTTCGGCCGTGCATTGGTGAATACCGGCGCCAGCCTGTTCATTGGTGCTGGCTTCGGTCAGTTGGCCCTGGACGGCGGCTTTGCCGGCCAGGTCCGGGTGAGCGTTGATCAGGGCCAGTTGACTGGCATGATCGGCGCTCAACAGGATGTCGCTCATGCGCTGGTGCAGGGTTTCGATCTCGTCGATCGAGGCATCTGCGCCCAGGTCGTAGGCCTTCTCGGCCACCCATGGCGAATGTTCGTAGATGTCGGCGAAGGCGTTGACGAAAGCGTCGCGGCTCAGGGTCGACGGTTGCAGGGTTTGAAAGCGGCTCATTTCGCGGCCTCTTGGTACGGGTGAGTTTCGTGCCAGTGACGCGCGATGTCGACGCGACGGCTGAACCACACCTGTTCATGACTTTTGGCGTATTCGATAAAGCGTTTGAGCGAAGCGAGGCGACCCGGACGACCGATCAGGCGGCAGTGCAGACCGATCGAGAGCATCTTCGGCGCTTCGGCACCTTCGGCGTAAAGCACGTCGAACGCGTCTTTGAGGTATTCGAAGAAGTCGTCACCCTTGTTGAAACCTTGCACCTGGGTGAAGCGCATGTCGTTGGTGTCGAGGGTGTACGGGATCACCAGATGCGGCTTGCCGGTCGGGTTGTTCGGTTCCCAATACGGCAGGTCATCGTCGTAGGTGTCGCAGTCGTAGAGGAAACCACCTTCTTCCATGACCAGGCGACGGGTATTCGGGCCAGTGCGGCCGGTGTACCAGCCCAGTGGGCGCTCGCCGGTGATTTCGGTGAGGACGCGGATCGCTTCGAGCATGTGCTCGCGCTCCTGCGCTTCGTCCATGTACTGATAGTCGATCCAGCGGTAGCCATGGCTGCAGATCTCGTGGCCGGCATCGACCATTGCGCGGATCACGTCCGGGTGGCGCTGGGCGGCCATGGCCACGGCGAAGATGGTCAACGGAATGTCGAATTCCTTGAACAGTTTCAGAATCCGCCAGACCCCGGCGCGGCTGCCATACTCGTAAAGCGATTCCATGCTCATGTTACGCGCGCCTTGCAGCGGCTGAGCGGCCACCATCTCGGAGAGGAAGGCTTCGGACTCTTTATCGCCGTGCAGAATGTTGCGCTCGCCGCCTTCTTCGTAATTGAGTACGAAAGACAGGGCGATGCGGGCATTGCCCGGCCAGTGTGGGTGAGGAGGGTTACTGCCGTAACCGATCAGGTCGCGTGGGTAGTCAGCGCTCACTGCAGTCTTCCTTCTTATTCGTTGACAGATGGGTGTGGCGGCCTGGCAGGCTGGCGTCACAGCGATGGGCTGATTGTATACAACTTTATTCGCAATTTGTAAGCCTGAATTTTCGCATTTTTCGCCGACTGTCATCTTTTCCTGGTATTGGCGTGAGCCTGCAAGAAACCTGCCTGACCAGTCAGTTAATGGATAGAAGGTGCAATGTATAGGCGTGTTGCTGGCAGAACGCGGGGAAACCCCCGATTGGCGGGGGTGGTGTGAAAAATGTCGTTTTTATTGTGTACAATTTTTTTGAAAAGTGTCTTAATCAGTCGCTCGCCGCAGCTTTTCGTGCTCCGAATCGGTGCGGTCTCCTTTTTATCTGACTTCGGGAGGCGCGAGGTCTGACTGCTTCCACGCAGGCAGGCGCGCAGAATCAATGGGACGTTTGACAACACACGTTTTGGACGCTGCACACGGTTGCCCGGGCAGTTCGATCAAGGTCGAGCTGTACCGCGTTGAAGGTTCGCACCTGGAATTGGTCGCCAGTGCGATAACCAACAGCGATGGCCGGGTCGATGCGCCGCTGCTGCAAGGCGATGATTATCGTACCGGGGTTTATCAGGTTCAGTTCCACGCTGGCGATTACTACCGCGCCCGCGGCGTTCAGTTGCCGGAGCCGGCATTTCTGGACGTGGTTGTACTGCGCTTCGGCATCTCTGCCGAACAGGATCACTACCACGTGCCATTGCTGATTTCGCCTTACAGCTATTCCACGTACCGGGGCAGTTGACCCCCAAGCAGCTGCCCCCCGCCGGGAAGCGACTGCGCATATAGCTTCTTTGGTCTTTCGCCCGCTCACACTGCGGGCTTTTTTATGCCTGAGTAATCTGCCCGCCTGTGCTGCAGAGAACTCCGGAGCTCATTCAGCTGTGTCGGGTGACAATAAGGTTATGTTCGTGAGTGGGGAGAGGCTCGTTGGTGCCCAGCAAAAAAATGATTCTGTTGGTGTGCAAATGCACCATCAACTCGTCTTTGACCTGCACGTCCATGTTGTCGACAAAGACTCTTTTCTTGAGCCAGGCAACTGGATCAGGGAGAAAAACAGTGTTGTTTTGAATCCTGTCCATTAACAGGATGAAAACAGGATCAACCCCCGTTCGCTTGATCAATAAGGCATTCCCCTGGTTGGCGCCGAAATCATGGGCAATGTAGTAGCCGTGTGCGCTAAGAAGATCTTTGAACAGTGTTCGCGTTGTTCGGCGACCCCTTTGGTGTTGCGAGCCGGAGAACAATTTCGGGTTGAAGTCGATTCTTCGCAGACCTTCAGCGGAAGGTAGCGGCATACGCATGTAGCCATTTACGTCAGTCGCAAGCGGCGAGAGGAGCATCAGCGGGTCGCTCAAGTCTTGACGAGCGACTCTGTTATCGCCCGTGAAAATAGAGCGATTTTCCCAGTACTTGAAAGTCTCGAACAATGCACTGATCCCGGACCCTGTTATTTTCTCGGAGTGACTGGCTCGATTGAACATCTCCCGTGCGGCTTTACTAGCAGAGTGATCGGAAAGGTAGGGGAACTGATCGCTGACATATTGCGTCAGGGTTTTTTCAAATGGCCGACTCTCCACGATTCTCCATGCCGGATTGCCATGCCCCGTATTGCCCTCCCACTTCACCGCCGCCCTGGGTTGCAACTCAGGATTGGTCAGCAGCAACTGTTCGAAAGCATCGAAACGAGTAGCAGAAAACTGTGGCGGCTTGATGAAGGCAAAGGCGTCAATGGCGTGGCTCGGCTGGTCAAGTATCGCAAAGTGCTTGCCGCCGATTTCGATGGAGTCGCCGGCTGACGGTTTCGTCGTGGTTCCCCAGCCTTTCCATAATTCACTGATGCCCATGAGTACGAAGGGATTGAGAGGATCACTGTCTTCTGGCAGTCGAGGGCGTTTACTTGGGCTCGGGCCGGGCTTTTCCGACCGGGGGAGGGCACGGGAACTGCCTGCTTGTGGAGCTTGTTGTGTATCTGTAGTCGTCTGCAATTTACGGCGCCAGACGAATTGCCCGGGAATCTGCTCGAACGCTATATCCGGCACATTGATCGTTGTTGCTGAAGCCAGTTTGTATTCGCCTTGTTCGTTCCTGCGAACCAGGACGGTTCCTTCGGCGATATCGACATAGGTTTTCCCACGCGGCCCTTTGCGAATACCGTCCAGGGACTCCCGCGCGGCAGGGAGAAGGGTCGCCAGGTGCGGGTCGACGAGGATGATCGCTTGTAGTGGTTCGGCAGTCCGTTGCTGCGCAGACAGACTCCTCTGTCTGGAGTGAGCCGCGTACCACTGTGCCTCGATGCGCCAACGTGACTGGCCGTGGATTTTTTTCAGAATGGGTGGTGTCACGCCCGGGGCCGCGGGCCAGGGAATCTGGTAGTGACCGGCGGTGTTGAGTTCAACCCGGTAATGCCGGCCGTCTTCCAGGTGCGCGTAAATCTGGCCGCCCGGGGTCACGAATAACCCGTCGACGGACATGTGCGGCTGTAGAAGAGCGGTTTGTAATACCGGCAGGGATATCTCGGCCAGTCTGGCATTGGTTTCGGTGAGCAGCGGATCCGTTATGTAACTCACCACCACGCGTGGGGCGCCTGCCATTTCACTGCCAGACGTATTGGGAGTGGAAGTGTCGGGCGGTTGCTTCGTACCTGGCGCAAAAATGTCAGAACCCTGGGTGTTTTTGAGGCTGCCATTGCCAGCGGTAGATCTGTTGATCGCGGAGGTGTCGGGCGAAGCAGGGCGGACTGTAGTCTTTGTGGGTTTGGTCATTGAAGTGTCTCTTAGCTGTTCATGTTTTTTGGTTGACTGTCCTGTGCGGTCATTGGTCTTTGAAAATGAACAGCGTTGTCTGCCCCAGAACATCTGTTTGGGTGCCGCCGAGCAGGTAGCTGATCTTTTTTTCTGTGCGGTAAGTCGACAAAGGCTTTGATTCGCTGCTGGATGTTTGCAGCACGACTTCATTGTTCTCAAAAGGCTCAGGCCGAAATCGCTGCAGGCGCCCGTCGTTAAGAGGTGGCAGTTTCAGTACGAACACGTGATCGATTTTCTCGCGGTGAAACAACAATTCGTTTTCCGCAAGCGTGTTTGTCGGGTTGCTCACCACGTAACCGTCATCCTCCAGAATCTGCCTGAACAGCCTTCGCAGATTGGCCGCAGTGGGCGTCGTGGCGTACTCGTTCCAGTGGCGAGAGAAGCGCCCGGGATCAAAATCCAGGCGCATCAGGCCTTCACCCAGCGAGGCAGGAATCGCCAGGGTTGGTTCCGGTCCGGACAGAGGGCGCAACATGAGGAGCGGGTCGGCCAGCTCTCGATTCGGTGCTCTGCGCCGATCCCTGTTGGCCCAGTAACGAAACACTTGGTTCATCAGCGCCAGACCGGGGGCAATGATGATTTCCGATCGGTTCGCCTGATTGAACATGGCCCGGGCGAGTGAATTGACGGATTGATCCGACAAGTATTTGAAGGTTCTGGCGATGTACCGGGTGATCGGCATCTCGAAGGGCACGACACTGTCGAGGACCGTCCATTGGTGGTTTTGTTTAACCGCCCACTTAGGCTGCAGCGACGGGTTGTCCCGCAGCATGTATTCGAAAGCGTCATACAGGGCGGGTGAGAACAACGGATGCTGCAGGTAAACCAGTCGCGGGTTGGTATTCAGGTCTTGTTGCATCACCCGGTAATACTGCCCGTCGATCTCGATATGCTGGCCCAATGCTGGTCGGACACTGTGTCCCCAGTTTCGCCATAAACCGAAACTCAAGTTGATCGCGTCGGGGTTGTCCGAGAGCAGGCTTTCGGTCAGCGCCCGGGTGGCGTCTGTCCCCTCTTCCTGATGCGGGCGTTGTGTAGCCAAATCGGTTAGCCCGGTCTTGCGGCGCCACAGTCGCGTCCCGGGAATCTGTTCGAACAATAGAGCGGATACTTTGCGCGCCGTCGCGGAGGTCTGCTGATAGTGACCGTTGGCGTTTTTACGCACCATGACGGTTCCTTCTGCGGTATCGATATAGGTTTTTCGGTGCTTGTCGTAGCGAACGCCGTCCGGTGTTTGCAGGCGGGGGGAGAGCAGGGCGGCGGCATCGGGGGCGAGGTAGATCGGCTGTTCCCCGGGGATACGCTCAGCGGCTGCAACTGGCCCGTCATTGTCTGGGTTGTGCGCCAGCCAACTGGGTCGTTCGAAGGTCCAGACTGGCTGGCGCTCGGTTTTGATCAGGAAAGGACCCGCCAGATGCGGAGTGAAGTTGAAGGGAATCTGGTAGCGGCCATCGTGATGGATTTCGACCAGCAGATGCCCTGCATTTTCAACATGGGCGTACAGCTTTCCCTCCGGGCTGGTGAACAATCCGCTGTCGGGATCCAGCCTTTGTAGCAGGTGCACTTGATCGGCAGGCCAGCTGATGGAGCGCAGAGCGGCCGCTACCGACACGGGGTAGACGGCGGATGCCTCGTGGACCCGCACCGGCGGTTGACGCACGGAATTGCTCGGCAGGTCTGCAGAGGGTTGCGTGTTTTCGCCGGGGATTCTGGGGACAATGCCAGCGGCATTTGGACGTGTGTCAGGCGCAATAACACCGGCCACACGCTTTGGTGGTTTGACCATTAACTGAATCTCTTGATTTGGATTGTGGGTGTGCAGGTGTCCGGACTTGCGGACGCACCGTTCAGGCGTTCAGCAGCGGCTCAGGCCTCTCTCACAATGAACAGCGTCGGGTAATCAGCGGATATGGGTTGTATACCCCCCACCAGATGGATGACTTCGGTGTGAGCCAACTGCACCTCAAGCGCCTGTTTTTGCGACACGCTGAGCCTCGTCAGATAGGCGGGGTCGATGAGTTCGGTACCTGCGGGTGTGGTGCGAGTAACCTGATTGCCAGCCATGGGTGGCAGCTTCAACACGAATAGAGCGGCAACGCCCGGGCGGTAAAAAATCAATGCACCTTCACTGAGTCGGCGCGTGGTCGGATTAATGCTGTAGCCGTTGTGTTGCAGGATGGTCGCCATCAATCCGCGCAGGTTTCCTGGCGTCGGCGCTGCTGCATAGGGGGCCCACTCTTGAGGAAACCGTTGTGGGTCGAAATCCAGGCGCTGTAATACGGCTGAGTTGTGCGCAGGCAGTGTGAGCAAGCGGCCGCCTGCCAGATGGCCGGGCGATGTCGGCAGTTTTGGCAGCATTATCAAAGGGTCCACCAGTCCGTGTAGCGGGGGTTCGTGATTCACCCTGTCCAGCCAGTGGCGGAAGGTCAGCGCCATCACCGAAAGTCCATGGGCGTTGATGCCCTGAGGCAGTGAAAGCCGATCGAATACCGCCCGCGCGAGGTTGCTGGTCGACTGCTCGGACAGATAGTTGCAGGCGGCGGAAACATATTGGGTGGCGGACATTTCGAACGGTGGAGCGTTGTCCAGAACCTTCCATTGGCCTTCGCGTTTCAGTGCCCATTTCGGTTGGCGCGAAGGCTCATGACGCAGCATGTTTTCGAACGCGTCATAGCGGTCCGGTGCAAATCCCGGGTGTTGCAAATAGACCAGTTCGGTATCGGCACTGACACCTTGCATGACGATCCGAAAGTGTTGCCCGTCGATCTCTATCGACTCGCCTGAATCGGGTTTTGTGGACTTCCCCCAGTTTCTCCACTGACCGGCGGAAAGATCCAGGGCGACGCCCGGCTGGGCTAACAGATGTTCGACCAGCGTGCTGGTACCGGTTGCAACATGGCTCTGTTCGTCCAGGCGTTGGCGCTTGCTCTGGCCGGGTATGGCATCGGTCGCTTCGGTGGACAGTGGATTGATTACGGCTGGGTCGCCTTGCTGCGGCGTGTCGATTTCACGCCAGAGTGTTGTCCCCGGAATCTGTTCCACTCTTTGTCCCGTCGGGGTTGATTCCCCGGCATGTGTCTGTCGCCAGCCTTCCGCAGTTTTGCTCACCATGACCATGCCGCCGACCATTTCGACGTAGGATTTCTTGCGTTTGTCGTAGCGAAACCCTTCTTCAGTGCCTGGTTGCAGCTTCAGTCGGGTTGCCGATTCGGGGTCGATATAGACCGGATGCGCTGGTCTTTCGCTGCTGGAAGCACCGGCCAGCGCAGACGGTCCGGTTTCGATGGATTGCTGCCTCACCCAATCAGAGGTTCGCGCTTCGCTCAATTGGCGATGCCGGGTGAACGGACGACCGACGATGACGCTGGGGCGGTCGGCGGGTGCTTCTGGCAACGCGTGTGATGAAGTGGCTTCGGTGTGCGGAGTGGAATGACCCGGTTCACCGGGAAGTGCTGCAACTGGAACAGGTAAAGGATTGGTTGCTCGGCTAGACGCCTCCGGTGACGCCGTGCGAGGAATTTTCCTGGGTGGTTTTGCCATGGACTTGCTCCGATGAATCGCTGATCAGTGATGCGGCCGGATATTCGGGAAGCGGATTCGATGTGCAATTGCGCGGCATCGTGTTTGCCCGACCCATTGGCTTCAAAGGCGTGATGTTCGGCAAAAACTCGCCACGGCGTGCGGTATATATGTATGGCGATGAGGGCAAGTGCTGCAGGGTGTTTCGAGGCGTTCGAAAGTCATGCCGACTCGCGCCGGCAGGGCCGGTGCGAGTCGTAGCGGGATCTCAGCGCTCCCTGAGCACGAACACCGAATCCGGAGTCGACTCAACCTTCAATACGCCCCCGATGAGCCAGACCACTTTGTTTTCCATGGTCGCGGTGGCCAGGGCGTGAAACGCCTCGTTGCCTATCCTGGCCGGCAGGCTGGGTTCTGCAAGTTCATTGCCCGGGGTGTGGGACAGGCCGACATGATCCACCACACCCAGTTTCATAAAATAAATCCGCTCACTGGTTCCGCGCCTGAATACCAGCGTTGGCATGCGGTGTTCGTATGTCAGGGGAAATATGTCATAGCCGCTGCGAACCAACAGGGCGCCAAGCAGGCGTCTGAGGTTCAGGTCGGTCGGGTAGGTTTTGTAGTGGTTCCATTCGACGGGAAAATGCTTGGGATCGAAGCTGAGTCGTTGCAGTTCGCCGTCGACCTGGGAGGGCATACGGATGAGTTTTTTACCGCGGAAATCGGTGGAAGGTGCCACTGCTAGCATGTTCAGCGGGTCGGCATACGCAGGTGCGGTGGGAAATGGCCGTTGTTTCCACTGATGCAGGACTGCCTGAATGTTGACCAGCCCGGTGCCGGTAATCATCGGTGTGTTGTCCGCGAGTTCGAACAGCCTTCTGGCGACGGCCCGTGCCGTGTCATCAGAGAAATCAGGGAATGTCTTGGCTACCGACTGCGAGATCGGTTCATCGAAGAAACGTTTTCCAGGGTGTATTTCTCCCGGATCGTTACCGATGCGAAATGTTGCAACAGGCTGCATCGAGGGCGCCGTACGGAGCATTTGTTCAAACGCATCGAAGTGTGTTGGCACAAAGTCAGGATGTTGCACAAAGTAGACTTTGGGGTGAGGGGTGGAACCCTTCGGCACCACCGGATAATGAAACCAGCCGAGCTGCACCGACTCCACCTGCGCTGGTTTGTTCAGATGGCCCCAGGGTAGCCAGAAAAACGGTGTTTGCTCGGCTGGAGCGCTGGCATCGAAGGTTATTGGTGCTAGTGGTTGTTCGGGGACGTTGACCCGCGCGCGTTTGCTTGGGCCGGGTTGCGGTTCGTCTGCTTCGGCCATTGGCCGCGACCTGCCTGCAGCGGGATGGTCGGGGGTTGGCAAGTGCGGATGCTTGCGGCGCCAGAGCACCGTTCCGGGAATCTGTTGAAAAAATACATCGGGCAAGTCTCTGCTTGTTGCCGAGGTCAGTTGATATTCACCTTGCAGGTTTTTCCGAACCATTACTGTGCCGTCTGCGGTATCGACGAAGGTATGTTTGAGTTTGTTGTATCGAAGTCCCCCCGTTGAGAGTTCTGCTCTGGTCAGCGTTTTTGCGTCATCGGGCGCAAGGTAGGTGAGGGACGGTGGCGTGGCAGGGGTGTCGGGTCGAGACTGTGTTGATTGCCAGCCAGGGCGCTGGATGTGCCAGCTGGCCTGGCCTTCAATCCTGGTCAGTACCGGGCCGGGAACACCGGGTGCAAAGGTCAGCGGAACGTAATAGTTGCCTTGCAGATCCCGTTCGACGACAAACCGGCCTTCGTTGCCGATTTGCGCGTAGGTTCGTTGATCCGGGCCGGTGAACAGACCCGTGTTTTCTCCGCTTGGTATCAGCTCGTGCAATCGATCCTGTGGCCAGGCGATTGCACTGCGGGCGGCACGGTAGGTATCGGGCATATCACTGACGATGACGACGGGCGGGCGAGTGGTGGCGATACCGGGAGGTCCCGTGGTCGAGTCGACGCCAGGCAGTGCTGATTCAGGCAGGTTTGCAGTGACGCGAGTACCCGAGCCTGACTGTGCAGGTCTGGTTGTAACAGTGGTATCTGCTGCCACTGTCACAGGAACTTTTTTGGGTGGTTTGGCCATGTGAAGTTACTCGTTGAGTGATGATGCGCGGGCACGTGCCTCAGCGCATTTTTCAGGCGCACTCGTCCGCATCCCTGTGGACACGTTCGGTTACTGCACTTCGGAGTGCGCACGTGGTTATCGGTTTTTGACGGGGGTGCGCGCGTCAAGCAGAGGGAGCAGTCATCAACGGCGGCTGTGCAAAGAGGGGGAGTTCTTGATGGCTGCACCGATTGACCACTTGCAGTGCTGAGTATTCAACGCGAGATTTGTCTCTGCGCAGGATCCAGCCGTGTGCGGGAAAGTTGTAACTCAGCGCCTCGGGACGGTTGTCGGCGAGCACGATGTTTCTCACTTTGATCTCTTGATTGGCCATTGCTGCAAAAGCCTCGGGCAAGTCTTTTGCCGAGCCGGGGTCTTCAAAGAAGCGGGCATCCAGACCATCCAGGTAAACCCTGTCGAAAGAGAGATCGACGGTATGGACAACCCCTTTCTCGGTAATGACTCGGACCTGATCGATCAGGTCTTCGCTTTCGTACTCCGGCAAATGAATAATGCAGGTGCCGATGTGCAGCTGGTTATTTTCCAGCCTGATCTCGACCTTGCCGAGTTTCGTCGCGTCGAGGTCCCAGGTGGAAGAGTAAGGCAGTCTGGCAGGGGCGTTTGCGAGTGCTCCCGGGGTAGACAATCTGATCGCTATATCGGCAACCAGGTGAATCAGGTAGGTGGAACCAGTACCTTCAAGATTCTGGATCGAGGTTTGCTCGGGATAGGAAAAAAGCGAACCGCATCCCGCCCTGTCGAATTTGAAGGGTTTGGTTTCAGGTAACTCAAAAGGAGTCTGATCTGTGCGCCGTGGCAGTGGTAGTGAGAGCTGCGTCGTCCAAGTATCAAAATCATTCGGATTATGGCTTTCAAGGGGGCAAACATCGGTTTCCGGTGTCAGTTGCAAATTGACCGTGACGCCACCTTTAAAAATGAGCACGACCCGGTAGTTGGGACGTGCGGCCATGGTTCGCAAGATCCTGATCATGTTTCTGGGGGCAAGTCCACCTTCCGCATAGGCGAACAAGCCAAATTTCAGTGTGTTGTGGCCGAAGTGATAAATCAGGTCGCATCCCGCAAAAAGTTCTCCATTTGACTTCTTCTCTCCCGAGGTGAAGTGCGCTTCAACCTGTGTCAGTTCGCTGATGTCGTAATCAAGATGCAGACGAACCACCGCTTCGGCACGTTTCACCAACCGGATTGTCGTGTTTTTCCTGGACCTTGGCAGGTAGTAACTCGCATCACGCTGATGATCGATCAGGCACTCGGGAGCGTGGAGGATAAGGGGTCTTTCGGGTGTTCCTTTTTTTACAACGACTACTTCGATTTCGAGGTTGTGGCCATTTTCGATGCTGTCGGGCAGGTCTGGGGCGTCAGGCAGTTTTAACGAGTAGCCGTCGCCGGTCATGAACGTGAATTTATTATTCTGCAATACGAAGTTGTTCGCGTCTTTCTTATACAGGCCTTGAATGATCACGACACTTTTCGGGTCGTCCGCAAATGCGAACCGGGAACTGATGATCAGCGCGCCATTCTCGATTGCCCAGCTTTCGATCAGTTCGTATTTCCAGTTGAGCAAAACAATACTTTCTTCTATGCCGTCTTCGATGATGGCAATACGGCCTGGTTTGTGGTCAATGATGTATTCGTCAATGCCAGCCTCACCCGAGGCTGTTGCTCCGGGATACGTCAGATGGATTTGATCATTTCCGGGCCCCGCATTGATGGTGTCCTGGCCGCGCGAATTAATGATGTTGCGTTTATCCGAACCGGTCACAACACTGATGGCCCCGCTGACCGTTTCAACATTCTCGATACTTTCCAGAAGGCTGTGGAGAGTATATTTTTCACCCTCTTCTACAGACGGATCGGTTGCGATTACCTGCAGGGTTTGGGCCAGCAGATCGACGTCATAGCCTTTTCTATCGTTGCGGCGTGTGTAATTGCTTCCAGCCAGAACAAGCGTGTCGTTGCCTGCGCCGCCTTTCAGTGTTGAATACTCAGAAAACTGGGCATCCTGTACAAGCAGATCCCCTGCACCCTCGAACACGAAGCGGTCGTCTTTCTCACCCCCGGTCAGCTGTTTTTTTCCCGATCGGTAGTGAAAGCTGTTGGGTTTGTTTTCAACGCCCTTGATTGAGTCCTGGCCCTCGCTGATGAACCAGAGAATGCCCTTGTTTTCGCCAACCGTACCCAACTCTGCACCAGGCGTATCCTTGGAAACCCCGTTACGGGCGTCAATGATGTCATCGCCTCCCTTGATCTCGGGAACCTGGATCGTTTCCCAACGGTCCTGTTTGGTCCACCAGTTACGCTTGCGCACTCGGGAGGGTTTGAGGTGGACTTCAAACTTGCCATTAACGATGGCTTCGGTTGTGTCCTTTAGTTGCCCATCCAACAGTTTTCTGGCTGTTTCTTTCAATTGTTTCGCGTGTTGGAGCCTGGTTTTTGCCAGCAGATAGCGGTTTTGCACGGCCTGGTCAGGGTCCATCATGCAGAACGAAAACCAGCCTGTGCGCCAGCGCTCGTCCAGCGTCAGTTCGATGTAGTCATCAATGTCGTCGACCACGCGTACCGCGCCATAAATTTGCGATCCGATGGCCAGGATTGCTCCAGCTGCAAGCCCGACCGGGCCTGCAAATGAAAAGCCTGCCAACGCTGCCGCACCGAGGATGATCGTCATGGCGGCGCTGGTAATACTCAATCCAGCGCTCACGTAATGGTCCATGGCTTCTTTTCCGACGGCATTTTCAGCGGCATTGATCGATCTGACAGCGGTGAAGATATCGAACGGCAATGTCAGTGCGCCGCCGATCAAACCGCCGGAGCGACCCAGCCTCAGGGCAAACCGGGTTTTGGCAAAATCCATAAGGGCGCCTTGCCCGGCCGAGAGCATATTCGACGCAATTTTGCTGACGGCGATGTCAACAACAATGGAACCCACTTCCGTACCAATACCCAAGCTGTTGATGGCGACTTCGGTGGTGTTGTTTGCTTTGATAGCATCCACCACACCGCGTAAACCCATGAATATGCCGAAAGCTTGGATGCCGACACTCGAACCGAGCGCGGCGTAACTTTTCGCCAGGGACACCCAGCGAGGATTATGTTTGGGCAGGTTTGCGTGATACAGATCCAGTTTCTGTGCGGAATCCAGTAGTTTTACCAATTTGCTACGGTAGTTACCTTCGTCTGTAGAAGCTTGCGAACTTTCTCTTATCAGGTGAGGGGCCGTCAGTGGGCGTTCGCTGGCCATTTCGAAAAGCAGTGTCGTCAACAAATAACTGTCCTTGCCTGTTGACGATTTCATATGGTGTTCAATGTCGACAGCACTGAACTGCAACGCGTTGATGAAAGATCGCTTGGGTACCCGGAAAAAGGTGCTTTTGCCACTCAGTGGTTGGCCGTCAAACGTGGCGCCCAAGGCATAAAGTGACACTCGTGTTATTGAAATATTGCCGATTTGCAGCGGGCCGAATACGGAGTCGACTATTTTCAATTGATCGACTTTGCTTTTTACTTTGATGCTGGTTGTTTCATCAGTTTCGGGTTTGAAATCAATGGTCGAAACATGATGTTCATTGCGCTCGAAACGCATGTCGGCGATGACGACGGCGTCGGTGATCTCTGCAGTTTCCAATGACGCTTTACGTATCAGGGTGGCCATGTGAACTTCCTTGTTCTGGCGGGTTTTTATTTATTTGAGTCGTGATAGTACGGTCGCCTTTTGAACGATGTACATCAACGGGTTGTTGCTGTGTATTGCGCTTGAGGGATGCAGTTGTTGCGGCGGGGAGATGTCGCGAGCAACACGAGCGGTCGCTGCGAATGCCATCCCTGACTTGAGTTTTTCAAGTCAGGGATGGCTACAGATAAATAAAAAGTTTGTGATCCAAATGTCTCAGTGACTGCTGAGCAACGATGCCGCGCCGGCGCCTCCGAACAAGCCGGCACTGATCCGGTTGAACCAGCTCTGTCCTTTGCCACTGCGCAAGTAACGCGCTGCGCCGTGGGCTCCGAGTCCGTAGGCCAGTTTGCACAGCAGATCCAGCAGAGTCCAGGTGGCGATCATCACCAGCAACTGCGGCAGGAAGGGCTGTTCGGCGCTGAGGAATTGCGGCAGGAAAGCGGCGAAGAACAGGATGTCTTTCGGGTTGCTGGCGCCCAGTACAAAGGCGCGCCCGAACAACGCGCGAAACCGTGGAACGGCGGCAGCTTGTGGCACGACGGCGCCGACCGATGGCTGGCGCGATTGCTGCCAGCTCTGCCAGGCCAGATAGAACAGATAGAGTCCGCCGACGATTTTCAGGGCACTGAACAGTTGCTCCGATGCCAGCAACAAGGCACCCAGCCCCAACGCCGAAGCACTGAGCAGGCAGATAGAGGCGAATACGCCACCGAGAAATGCCGGATAAGAACGGCGCAACCCATAATTCAGACTGTTGCTGATCATCAACAACGACAGTGGCCCCGGAATCAGAATCACCACCAATGCAGCGCCGCTGAACAGCAGCCAGGTTTCCAGACTCATCACTTTCCTCCTTTTTTTGTTGTACTCAAGAATGTGCAAAAGCCCCACCCGATTGGGTGAGGCTGTGTTGAAGCTTGAACCGCGTGACGCTTACAGGAAGATGAACTTGGCGATGAAAATCGCGCAGAGCACCCACAGGCTCACGGAAATTTCCTTGTACTTGCCGGTACCAGCCTTCAACGCCACGTAGGTGATGAAGCCCAGCGCGATGCCGTCGGCGACCGAAAAGGTCAGTGGCATCATGATCGCGGTGACGATGGCCGGGATCGCGTCAGTGGCTTCGTCCCATTCGATGTGGGCCATGCCGCCCATCATCAGCATCGCCACATAGATCAGTGCACCGGCGGTGGCGTAAGCGGGAATCATGCCGGCCAGCGGTGCGAAGAACATCGCCGCTATAAATAGCACACCTACGGTGACTGCGGTAAGACCAGTCCGACCACCAGCGGCTACGCCAGCGGCACTTTCTACGTAACTGGTGACTGGCGGAACACCGACCACGGCACCGAACACGCTGGATGCACTGTCGGCTTTCATCGCGCGGGAGAGGTTTTCGATACGGCCGTCAGCATTCACCAGATTGGCGCGCTGGGCGACGCCCATCAGCGTGCCGGCGGTGTCGAACATGTGCACAAAGAGGAAGGCGAGCACCACGCTGATCATGCTGACGTTAAACACGCCGGCGACGTTCATGGCCATGAAGGTCGGAGCCAGGCTTGGCGGGGTCGACATGATCCCTTCGTAGTGCACGATGCCCAGGCCCCAACCGGCCAGGGTCACGGTGATGATGCTGATGAGGATTGCGCCGAAGACTCGGTGGTAGCTGAGGATCGCGATCATCAGAAAGCAGATGGCCGCGAGCAGTGGGCCAGGTTCGCGCAGGGAGCCGAGTTTGATCAGTGTGGCCGGGCTATCGACGACGATACCCGCGGTTTTCAAGCCGATCAGGCCAAGGAACAGACCGACACCGGCACCCATCGCAAAGCGCAGGCTGACTGGAATGCTGTTCAGCAGCCACTCGCGAATTCGCGAGAAAGTCAGGATCATGAACAGCACACCGGAGACGAACACCGCACCCAGTGCAGTTTCCCAGTTGTAGCCCATGGTGCCGACCACGGTGTAAGTGAAGAATGCGTTGAGGCCCATGCCCGGCGCCAGACCCACTGGCCAGTTGGCGTACAGGCCCATCAACAGGCAGCCCAGCGCGGCGGCGATACAGGTGGCGACGAAGGCTGCACCGTGATCGATCCCGGCATCGGCCATGATGTTCGGGTTGACGAAGATGATGTAAGCCATGGTGATGAAGGTTGTCAGACCGGCAATCAGCTCGGTCTTCACCGTGGTGCCGTGCAAGCTGAGTTTAAACAGACGTTCCAGCAAGCCACTGCGTAATGGCGGCGAGAGGTCCAGCGTCGATGCTTCGGATTTGCGGCTTTCCACAGCGAGTACTCCTCAAGAGTTTTATTGTTATTTCCAGGGCCGGACCCATGAGGGGTGGCAGCGGCCCTTTGAGGCATACGCGAATTTGTTGACCATGCGGTCAGGAACTCGCACGCTGTGGATTATGCTTTTGTGTACAAATAAAGCAAATATTGTTTTTGGTTTTGTTTACGAAAGTTCCGTCGATAGCGATATATCGCCTGCACTGGCCCCTTCGCGAGCAGGCTCGCTCCCACGTTTGAAATGCGTGCCCCTGTGTGCGAGCTTGCCCGCGAAGAGGCAGTCCCATTCAGTCGAGAGCCGTCTGACTTTTCCCCAGCGCCATATTCACCGCCAGCCAGCCATTCACCGCCGCCTCGCCAGCCTCGGCAAACACTCGCTCCAGCAATTTCACCTGCTCACGCCGCAGCGCCTGTTCAAACTTCGCGCCTTCGGCCGTCAACTCCAGCAGACGCTTTCGCTTGTCGGCCTCGGACGCCACGCTGTCGACCAGATGTATTTCCTGTAACTGTCGCAACGGCATGTTCAAGGCCTGCTTGCTCACGCCAAGCAATCCCAGCAATTCCTTCACGCTCAAATTCGGGTATCGAGCGATGAAAAACACAATTCGCTGATGTACCCGCGACAGCCCACGGCGCTCGAGCATTTCATCAGCCTTGGCAGTGAAGGCCTGATAGCCGAAGAAAAACGCTTCCATCGCCTGTTGTTGGCTCGCGGGGTTTTTAAGGTCAAGCATGTTGACGTACTCGCTCAAGCTGTCGTAATTTCAGTCAACCAGTTTGACTCATTATTCCCATGCCTCGCTACCGGTGACTTCCATGGCCTTTTCCGAACGTGTCGCGCGCCTTAAAAGCTCTTTGATCCGTGAAATCCTTGCCGCCGCCCAGCGCCCGGAGGTCATGTCGTTCGCTGGCGGCTTGCCGGCCGAAGCGATGCTGCCGAAGGTCGAGTGGGCTGACATGCCGCTGTCACTCGGCCAATACGGCATGAGCGAAGGCGAACCGGCATTGCGCGAAGCATTGGCAGCGGAGGCGAGGGCGCTGGGCCTGGAGTGCACCGCAAGTCAGGTACTGGTGGTCAGCGGCTCGCAGCAAACCCTCGATCTGGCGGCCAAGCTGTACATCGACAAGGGCACGGAAATTCTGCTTGAAGCGCCGACCTATCTCGCCGCATTGCAGATTTTCCAGCTATTCGGCGCCGATTGCCTGACCGTGCCGCAAGAAGCCGACGGCCCGAATCTGGCGCAATTGCGCAGTCGTCTCGAACAGCACCGGCCAGCGTTCATTTACCTGATCCCGACGTTCCAGAATCCGTCCGCCGTGCGTTACAGCGAAGCCAAGCGTGCAGCCGTAGCGGCATTGCTCGACGAATTCGGCGTCACCCTGATCGAGGACGAACCCTACCGCGAGCTGACTTTCGATGGCGGCAGCGCCAAGCCGATTGCCGGGCGTCTGCAGAAGGCGAGCTGGATCTACACCGGCACCGTGTCGAAAACCTTGTTGCCCGGTTTACGCGTCGGTTACTTGATCGCCAGCCCGGACCTGTTCCCGCATCTGCTCAAACTCAAGCAATCGGCAGATCTGCATACCAACCGCATCGGTCAGTGGCAGGCCCTGCAATGGATCGGCAGCGACAAGTATCTGCAGCATCTGAGTGAGTTGCGCGGCTTCTATCGGCAACGGCGCGATGCCTTCCAAACGGCGCTGGAAACGCACTTTTCTGATCTCGCCGACTGGAACATGCCGCAGGGCGGGCTGTTTTTTTGGCTGACGTTGAAGCAGCCGCTGGATACGCGAACGTTGCTCAATGAGGCGTTGGCCAATGACGTGGCGTTTATGCCGGGGGAGCCGTTCTTTCCGGATCCGGATAACCATCATGGGCATTTGCGCTTGAATTTCAGCCACATTGATCCGGCGCGACTGGATGAAGGGCTCAAGCGATTGGCGGCGGTGGTGCGCCAGGCGCTGCTAGAGAAAGCGGCCTGAAAACAATAAACCGGCTCGAGGGCCGGTTTATTTTTGTCTGGGATTTGCGGTGGCTGAGAGGGTCCCTTCGCGAGCAGGCTCACTCCCACAGTGGAAATGCATTCCAAAGGGTGGGAGCGAGCCTGCTCGCGAAGGCGTCAATCAACCCACAACATAATCATCAGACAGCGGCAAACCGCTTATCCAGATAATCAATAATCACCTTGGACTCATACATCCAGGTTGTCTGGCCATTCTCTTCAATGCGCAGGCAAGGCACCTTGATCCGGCCACCCTGATCCAGCAGCGTCTGACGATCCTGCTCGTTGTTCTTCGCATCCTTCAGCGCCACCGGTACATTCAGGCGACGCAGTGTGCGGCGGGTTTTCACGCAGAACGGGCAGGCATGGAACTGATACAGGGTCAGGCCTTGTGCGGCGGCGTTGACCTGGGCCTGAGTTTCGGCAGGACGCTGTTTCTTGCCCGGGCGGGTGATGAAGTCGATGAAGATAACCAGTTGGCCGAGGCCGACACGAAGCGCTTTGACGAACACGTTTAAAGCCTCACGGTGCAAATTGAGAAAGGCGCGCAGCTTACCCGATTTTTCACGGACGAAAAAAAACCGGCGATGAATGCCGGTTTTCTTCGCGCAACGAATTACTTGATGAGGCTGAGGAATTCGCTGCGGGTCGCTGCGTTTTCGCGGAACTCACCGAGCATCACCGAAGTGATCATCGACGAATTCTGCTTCTCGACACCGCGCATCATCATGCACATGTGCTTGGCCTCAATCACCACGGCTACGCCCAGCGCGCCGGTGACTTGCATCACTGCATCGGCGATCTGACGGCTGAGGTTTTCCTGGATCTGCAGGCGACGGGCGTACATGTCGACGATCCGCGCGACCTTAGACAGGCCCAGCACTTTGCCGCTCGGGATGTACGCAACATGCGCCTTGCCGATGAACGGCAGCAGGTGGTGTTCGCACAACGAGTACAACTCGATGTCCTTGACCAGCACCATTTCGCTGTTGTCGGAGCTGAACAGGGCACCGTTGGTGACCTCTTCGAGCGTCTGTTCATAACCGCGGCAGAGGTACTGCATGGCTTTGGCGGCACGTTTTGGCGTGTCGAGCAGGCCCTCGCGGGACACGTCCTCGCCCAATTGGCCGAGAATCGCGGTGTAATTCTGTTCCAGGGACATGAAACTACCTGTGGGGATTTTCGCAAAGGGCAAGGGTACGGTGGCGGACACAACCCTGCAAGTTCGGTGTAACGCGATTATTCGTCGCGGCCTTCCATCATGGTGCGTTTGAGCATCACGTAAACCGCGCCGGCACCGCCGTGTTTCGCCTGGCATGAGCAGAATCCGAGCACTTGGGTATGCTGGCGCAACCAAGTGTTGACGTGGCTTTTGATCATCGGCCGCTTGCCGTCCAGGCGCACAGCCTTGCCGTGGGTGACGCGTACGCAGCGGATTTCGAATTTAGTCGCTTCTGCAAGAAAGGCCCAGAGGGTTTCGCGGGCCTTTTCCACGCTCATGCCGTGCAGGTCGAGGCTGCCTTCGAACGGGATCTGGCCGACCTTGAGCTTGCGCATCTGACTTTCCTGCACGCCGTCACGGGACCACATCAACTCGTCTTCCGGGCCGACGTCGATCACGAACTGGTCGGAAAGGCCATCCACGGTAGCAGTGTCGGTGCGCACGGTGGCGGACTGGCGCAGCTTGGCGATCTGTGCGCGGTCAGCCTTGGGTTTGCCGGTGTCGGCGCGGTCGTGCTTGATCGGCTTGACGCCTTGGATCGCACTTTTGAACAGGGAAAAATCGTCGTCTTGCATGTCAGCCTCCGCGAAGGGCGGCCAGTTTACCCAAGTCGAAACAAAACGGCCCGGCAAAAAGCCAGGCCGGTGATTCAGTCGTGTTTTTTCATCAGGTGCGGGGACATGTTCAGTTCCCGCGATTGCCGGGCGCGACGCCGGCAACGACGCCACAGGGCGACACCGAAATACAGAAACAGCAAGCCGACTGCCAGAATGATCGCCGAACCCATCGGCGTGGCATTCAAATCACCGAGCGCTGGCGGGCGCCCGAGCAGGCTGGCGGCCCCGGCCATCGCCAGCAGCACACCGAACGTCGCCAGAATGGCGGCAATCGCCGCGCCGAATCGAAAACGCCAGTTGCTTTGGCCTTTGGGCCGCAAGCGGCGTGCGTCAAATCCATCGGATAACTTCATTCCGACCTTCCTCAATGGGTATCGGCCCTTCGACCGGGAGTTGACCGGGTTGTTCCTGAGGCTATGGCATTTGCGGCAAATGAGAGGATTTTGCAGATGAGCGGCGCCGCGAGCCGCCCATCAGAGCCGATCAGATCAGGTCTTGAGTCAACGCGAGCGTGGCGAAATTGTCCGCCATGATCGCCATTTCGGCTTCCTGCACCACGGCGGCGCTGAGCACTCGGCCCTTGAATGGCAGGTCGCGGGTGGCGCAGGCGTCTTCGACCAGAGTGCAGCGGAAACCCAGATTCTTCGCCGCACGTACGGTGGTGCTGACACTGGAGTGGCTCATGAAACCGCAGACGATCAGGTCCAGTGAGCCAAGGTTTTGCAAACGGTCCAGCAACTCGGTGCCGTGGAACGCGCTCGGCAGCAGTTTGCCGATAATGGTTTCATCGCCCTGTGGCTCGAGGCCAGGGATGAATTCGCCGCGTTCGCCCTGCGGGTCGAACAGGCCGCCGACGGTGCCGAGGTGACGCACGTGCACGATCGGCCGACCGGCTGCACGGGCTGCGGCAACCACTTGCTTGATGTTTGCGACGGCCGCGTCCATGCCGCTCAGGGCCAGCGGGCCACTGAGATATTCTTTCTGGGCATCGATGATGACCACGGTGGCATGGCTCAGTGTGGCCGCTGCGTAACCGCGACCGCTGAGTTGAAACATCGTTTTTGGAACGGACATTCTGGGGCTCCTTGGGGTGGGGCTTTTGCGACATTGTCCTCTGGCTGAGCGGTTCTGTGAATCGCTACCATCGTAGGCACCGTCGTTATTGGCCTGCAGCCTTGTCAAGTTACACGTTCTGTTCAATAGCCGATGCAAAAAACAGAAAACTCCTACCGTCGGTGCGATGTTTTTCCTGCGTCGTCGTCGCGCGTTTTGGCTGCTAGAATCGCCAGTCGTTTTTTCTGGAGTTCTGCCCCGTGATCACTTCCCGACTTCGTACCCTGCGCGACCATATTCGTTGGGCCGTCAGCCGCTTCCATGGGGAGGATCTGTTTTTCGGCCATGGCACCGACAATGCCTGGGACGAAGCGCGGCAGCTTGTGCTGGGAGCTTTGCACCTGCCTTGGGAAATCGCCGACAGCTACCTCGATTGCGCGCTGGAAGACGACGAGCTGGTCAATTTGCAGCGTTTGCTCAAGCGCCGTATCGAAGAGCGCATTCCGACCGCTTACCTGTTGGGTGAGGCATGGTTCTGCGGCATGTCGTTCATCGTCGATGAGCGTGTGTTGATCCCGCGCTCGCCGATTGGCGAACTGATCGAAAACCGTTTCGCCCCGTGGATCGGCAGCGAGCCTGCGCGGATTCTCGACCTGTGCACCGGTTCCGGTTGCATCGGTATCGCCTGTGCCTACGAGTTTCAGAACGCCGAAGTGGTGCTGGCCGATCTGTCGTTCGAAGCGCTGGAAGTGGCCAACCAGAACATCGAGCGCCATGGCGTCGATGAGCGCGTCTATACCGTGCAGGGCGATGGGTTTGATGGCTTGCCGGGCCAGCGTTTCGACCTGATCGTGTCGAACCCGCCTTACGTGGATGCGGAAGATTTCGCCGACATGCCGGACGAATATCAGCATGAACCGGAGCTGGGCCTGGCGTGTGGCGACGATGGCTTGAACCTGGTGCGACGCATGCTCGCTGAAGCGGCCGATCATCTGACCGAGAAGGGGTTGTTGATTGTCGAGGTGGGCAACAGCCAGGTACACGTTGACGCGTTGTACCCGGAAGTCGATTTCGCCTGGCTCGAATTCGAGCGTGGCGGGCATGGCGTGTTCATGTTGACGGCGGAGCAGTGTCGCGATCATCAGGCGCTGTTCGCTGCCCGCGTCTGACCCGTTAAAAGCAAAAGATCGCAGCCTTCGGCAGCTCCTACAGGGATTACCGCATTCCAATGTAGGAGCTGCCGAAGGCTGCGATCTTTTGATCTACCGGTGCGTAGCAATCCAGATCAACAGCCCCGCCTGAAACACCGCAAACGCCACCAGACAGGTAATGGTGAAACGCAGCCCGGCGTCTTCACGCTTGAACTTGCTGACCTTCTCTTCCTGTTTCTTCAGCTTCACTTCCTGCTCAGCCAGATTCTGTTCGGCCTGCTGCAGCATCTGTGCCGCTTCAAGAATCTCGACGATCTGCAGCTTTTCGCTGTTCCAGTCGCCGAGCAAATCGCCGACCAATACATCCTTGACGCTGCCCTTCAAGTGCTGGGCATCGGCGTACACCACATCAAAACCATGCACCCGCAGGAAATGATCGCGACGCAGACGGGTGTCTTCGTTCAGCGCGTCCTTGTTGTTCAAGTCCATGCCGTCAACGGTGTAGGTCGGCCAGCGCTTTTTCGCCCAATTGATGCCTTGCGCGGCCATGTAACGGCCGATGCCACGGTTCATTGGTTCGATCTGCAAGCCACTGTCGGGGCCGAAGTGCACACGTTTGGTCGTGTGATCGACCCACACGTCCAGCTGATTCTGCTCTTTGCGCACACGCTGGCCGGGCAGCTTGATCGTCATGCGCATCAGGCTTTTTTCTTTGCTGTTGCGCTCGGCATAGCCGAATTCGACGAAGCGCAAGGGGCGGCCGCCAGTGTTGCGGTCGGTCTGCAATGGGGCCAGGCGGAGCATCTTGTGGTGCTCGACGTGGACATCCGCCCACGGCAGCTCGACCGCTGGCGGTGCGTCTTTTTCAGCGGTGGTGTCGGGTGAAGTCGGGGTATCAGTCATAACGGCGAGATCCTGTCCAAGCCCTGCTTGTCGCCAGCCGTTGCGCTGGCGACAAAGGCTTATCGGCCGTTTTTTGCAGGACTAGAGGGTAAACCGCGCTTAACGGGTGCGAAGTCCGTCAATAAACTCGATGATCTTCGCGCCAAGTTCCGCCGCCAGTGGCAAATTCGGATCCTTGTACGAAGCCAATTGCCGCTTCATATCGTTGTGGACGATGCGCATGACGTGGTTCATGCCGTCGATCACCGCCAGTTCGGCGTCGGGTTTGGCGGCTTTCAGCGCCCGCGCATCGCCAACGCCGACCTGCATGTCGTTGCTGCCCTGGACGATCAGCGCCGGCATCTTCAATTGCGCGAAGGCTTTCGCGGGATCCTGACGGAACAGCGAAATCAGATACGGCTGCACGCTCGGACGGAAAATCACCTGCAGCGGTTGCGGCACATTGTCGTCAGTCTGGCCGGCCTTGAGGCTGTCGAGCAATTCATTGCTGCGTAGCATCAACGGAGGTGGGAGGCTGCGAGCCAATTGCTCGCGGATCACCTGATCGACCGGGCGCGCGCTGCCGGACAGAGAAATCACCGCAGCGGCATCCACTTTCGGCGCGGCGAGGCTGGCAATCAGCGCGCCTTCACTGTGGCCGAGCAGGATCAGCTTGCCGAAACGCGGGTCAGTCTTGAGCTTCTGCCCCCATGCCACCGCGTCCGCCGCGTAGGCCTCCACCGACAAATTGCGCTCATCCGGCGTCGCCGCCAGGCTCGTCGCAACACCGCGCTTGTCGTAACGCACACTGGCGATATTGTGTTTGGCCAGCACCCACGCCAGGCGCTTGAGGCTGTCGTTGCGCCCGCCGTCGGGGTTGTTTCCGTCGCGATCCGTAGGACCGGAGCCAGAAATAATCAGGACAACCGGCACCGGGTTGTCAGATTTTGGCAGCAGCAGCGAACCGAAAAGTTCGCCGGTGCCGGTATCCAAAGTGACCGGGCGTTGTAGGACCGTCGCTTGGGCAAAGCCCGCAAAGAGGGTAAGACTCAAGATCAAAACTCGCAGCATCATCACGCCATCATTCGCCAAGGTGCCGGTTGGACTCGCCAGCACCACTAAGGTTCGAGGATGAACTACTCGGTTAGCCTGCGTATACTGGCGCGCATCACGAATTTGGGTTTGATTTCACGGAGCGTCCTGCATGTCCGGCAATACCTACGGCAAGTTGTTCACTGTCACCACCGCTGGCGAGAGCCATGGTCCGGCGTTGGTCGCCATTGTCGACGGCTGCCCGCCGGGCCTGGAGATCTCCCTCGAAGACCTGCAGCGCGACCTCGATCGCCGCAAGCCAGGCACCAGCCGCCACACCACCCAGCGTCAGGAAGCCGACGAAGTCGAAATCCTCTCTGGCGTATTCGAAGGCCGCACCACCGGTTGCTCGATCGGCCTGCTGATCCGCAACACCGACCAGAAGTCCAAGGACTACTCGGCGATCAAGGATCTGTTCCGCCCAGCCCACGCCGACTACACCTACCACCACAAATACGGCGAGCGCGACTACCGTGGCGGTGGTCGCAGCTCGGCGCGCGAAACCGCGATGCGCGTGGCGGCCGGTGCGATTGCGAAGAAATACCTGGCCACCCAAGGCATCGTCATTCGTGGCTACATGAGCCAGCTCGGCCCGATCGAAATCCCGTTCAAGACCTGGGATTCGGTGGAAGAGAACGCTTTCTTCTGCCCGGACCCGGACAAAGTGCCGGAGCTTGAGGCCTACATGGATCAATTGCGTCGCGATCAAGACTCGGTTGGGGCGAAGATCACTGTCGTTGCCGAAGGCGTGATGCCGGGTCTGGGCGAGCCGATCTTCGATCGCCTCGATGCTGAACTGGCCCACGCACTGATGAGCATCAACGCGGTGAAAGGCGTGGAAATCGGCGCCGGTTTTGCCTCGGTTGCCCAGCGCGGCACCGAGCACCGCGATGAAATGACCCCGGAAGGTTTCCTCAGCAACAACGCGGGCGGCATCCTCGGTGGTATTTCGTCCGGTCAGCCGATCGTTGCGCATCTGGCCTTGAAGCCGACGTCGAGCATCACCACCCCGGGCCGTTCGATCGATATCCACGGCAACCCTGTGGACGTGATCACCAAGGGCCGTCACGACCCGTGCGTCGGCATCCGCGCCACGCCGATTGCCGAAGCGATGATGGCCATCGTGCTGATGGATCACTTGCTGCGTCACCGTGGCCAGAACGCCGATGTGCGCGTGAGCACCCCGGTGCTGAGCCAGCTTTGATGGCGGGCTCTGAAGCCGTCGCGGCATAACCGTGACGGCGCTCCCTTACTGGCGGCTGTCCAGTTTCTATCTGTTCTATTTCGCCTTGCTCGGGTCGACAGCGCCGTTTCTGGCGCTGTACTTCGACCACCTCGGCTTCAGTCCCGCGCGGATCGGTGAGCTGGTCGCGATCCCGATGCTGATGCGCTGTGTGGCGCCGAACATCTGGGGCTGGCTCGGCGATTACACCGGCAAACGCCTGGCCATCGTGCGCTTCGGCGCGGTGTGTACGCTGCTGACTTTTTCGTTGATTTTCGTCAGCAAAACCTACGCCTGGCTGGCGATGGTCATGGCGCTGCACGCGTTCTTCTGGCACGCGGTGCTGCCGCAGTTCGAAGTCATCACCCTGGCGCATTTGCAGGGGCAGACCTCGCGCTACAGCCAAATCCGCTTATGGGGCTCGATCGGTTTCATCATCACCGTGGTCGCGCTTGGCCGATTGTTCGAATGGCTCAGCCTCGATATCTACCCGGCGGCGCTGGTGCTGATCATGGCTGGCATCGTCCTCAGCAGCTTGTGGGTGCCGAACGCGCAACCGCCGCAAGGCAATCGGCCGAGCGGGGAGGGCTTTCTCAAGCAACTGCGCAACCCCGGCGTGCTGGCGTTCTATGGCTGCGTGGCGCTGATGCAATTGAGCCACGGCCCGTATTACACCTTTCTGACCTTGCACCTTGAACGCCTCGGCTACACCCGCGGCACCATCGGCATGCTCTGGGCCGTGGGTGTCGTTGCCGAAGTGCTGATGTTCATGGCGATGAGCCGGATTCTTGCGCGGTTTTCCCTGCGCCGGGTGCTGATGGCAAGTTTTCTGCTGGCGGCGCTGCGCTGGTTGCTGCTAGGTTCGTTCGCCGAGTTCTTGTGGGTGCTGTTGTTTGCGCAGGTGCTTCACGCGGCGACCTTCGGCAGTTTTCACGCCGCTGCCATCGCTTTCGTGCAACGTAGCTTCGGCGCGCGCCAGCAAGGGCAGGGCCAGGCGCTGTACGCCGCACTGGCCGGCACCGGCGGCGCCATGGGCGCGTTGTATTCCGGCTACAGCTGGAATGCCCTCGGCGCGACATTGACCTTTAGTATTGCCAGTCTCGCGGCGCTCGCTGCTGCCGTTATCATTGCCACACGTATGCAAGAGGACAGGCCATGAGCCTTACGCGTGAACAACTCGCCCAGCAAATCGTCGATGCCGGGCGCTTTCTTTATGGTCGCGGCTGGTCGCCGGCCACCAGCAGCAACTATTCGACGCGCCTCTCGCCAAGCGAAGCGCTGCTGACCGTGTCGGGCAAGCACAAGGGCCAGTTGAGTGTGGACGATGTGCTCGCCACCGACCTTTCCGGCAATAGCCTGGAACCGGGCAAAAAGCCGTCCGCCGAAACCCTGCTGCACACCCAGCTGTATAGCTGGCGGCCGGAGATCGGCGCAGTGCTGCACACCCATTCGGTCAATGCCACGGTGCTGTCGCGCCTGACTCCGCAAGACTTTATCGAGTTCGAAGACTACGAGCTGCAAAAAGCCTTCAGTGGCATCTCGACCCACGAATCGCGGGTGCGCGTGCCGATTTTCGACAACGATCAGGACATTGCGCGCCTCGCCGCCAAGGTGCAGCCTTGGCTCGACGCCCATCCTGATTGTGTCGGTTACCTGATTCGCGGCCACGGCCTCTACACCTGGGGCGCGCAGATGAACGACGCGCTGCGGCAGATCGAGGCCTTTGAATTTCTGTTTGAATGCGAGTTGAAAACCCGCAGCGTCATGAACCGCCAAGGCTGACTTCACCAGAAGTAGCCCATTTGCCTGATGAAATGCTGTGCCCGACCGGTCTGCAAGAACCGGACGGCAAGGCCGATACCGAGGAATTGCCCCAATGAGCAGCCTGTCCGTCTATCACGTCTCAAGCCCTGAGATTCCGAACAAGGTGCTGACCCACTTTGAAGACATCGCCTCGACCCTGGCCGAGCAGGGCGTGCGCTTCGACCGCTGGCAAGCCGCCGCAAAGATCCAGCCCGGTGCCACCCAGGAAGAAGTGATCAGCGTCTATAAAGAGCAGATCGACCAACTGATGACCGAGCGCGGTTACATCACCGTCGACGTGATTAGCCTGAACAGCGATCACCCGCAAAAAGCCGAGCTGCGCGCCAAGTTTCTCGAAGAGCATCGCCATGGCGAAGACGAAGTCAGATTTTTCGTCGCCGGCCGTGGGTTGTTTACCTTGCACATCGATGATTACGTCTACGCCGTACTCTGCGAAAAGAACGATTTGATCTCGGTGCCGGCCGGCACCAAGCACTGGTTCGACATGGGCGAGCATCCGCACTTTGTCGCGATCCGTCTGTTCAACAACCCTGAAGGCTGGGTTGCCAATTTCACCGGCGAAGACATCGCCGGCCGCTTCCCGCGTCTGGAGGACTGATTCGATGTCGATCAAAGCCATTGTTACGGACATCGAAGGCACTACCAGCGCGGTGAGTTTCGTCTTCGACGTGCTGTTTCCGTTTGCCGCTAAACACCTGCCGGAATTTGTCCGCCAGAACGCCGAGCGCCCCGATGTGGCCGAGCAACTGGAGGCCGTGCGCCGTGACAGCAATGCGCCGCAGGCCGATGTTGAACGGGTTGTTGAAATTCTCTTGAGCTGGATCGAGGAAGATCGCAAAGCCACGCCGCTCAAGGCCTTGCAAGGCATGGTCTGGGCGCAGGGTTATCACGCCGGGCAATTGAAGGGGCATGTTTACCCGGATGCCGTTGAAGCGCTGCAGCGCTGGCATGCTGCCGGTTATCAACTATTTGTGTACTCGTCGGGTTCGATTCAGGCGCAGAAACTGATTTTCGGCTGCTCGGAGGCGGGGGATCTGACGCCGTTGTTCAGTGGTTATTTCGACACGACTTCAGGGCCCAAGCGTGAGGCGCAGTCCTACACCAATATTCAGAAAGCCATCGGCGTTGAACCGGGGGAGATCCTGTTTCTCTCGGACATTGTTGAAGAACTCGACGCCGCTCAGTCGGCAGGCCTGCAAACCTGCGGCCTAGCCCGCGAAGGCGGGGAGCTGGGCAGCCATATCACCGTCGACACGTTCACCGGAATAGAACCCGAAGCCTTCTGACCTCACCGATCTAGTGTGGGAGCGAGCCTGCTCGCGAAAGCGTGCGTTCAGCCAGCATTTTCAGTGGCTGACACACCCTATTCGCGAGCAGGCTCGCTCCCACAGGTTTTGCATAAGCCACAAAAAACAGGCCGTGAAGCGAAAGCTCCACGGCCTGTTTTGTTTAATGCGCTTTAAAAATTACAGCGAGTGATATGTCGGCAGAGCAAAACGCTGCTGGCTCTGCAGCATGGCAATTTGCGGCAACTCACTGGCTTGTTCTGCCAGGTCACGACGAATTGCACTGATCGCCCACGACAGTTGGTCGCCGGCATGCAGTTGTTGATAAGTCAGTGCGCGTTTGAACACTTTGCCGTCGCTGCTGCGCAGGGTCAGCAGGATCCCGCCATCGGGACGTGGCGCAGTGGTGACGTCGAAGTTGGAGAACAGGGAGGTAAATTTTTCTTGGATCAGGCTCATGTCTTTCAGCTCCGTATGCACTTGAATGGCAAGCATGCAGAGGAGGTTGCAGCGATTGTGCCAGCATTTGAAAATAAAATAATCGTTATAAATCAAAGAGTTAAAAATAATTAAAATTCAGGTTGTCGTGCAAAGTGCATGAATGGCCATCGTGCATCCTGCATTTTGCGGGATCGATATCGATTCGATTGAACCAATCGCAGATCCGCAGATCCGCTGTGCTCGCTAAAGAGCAGCGGATACAAAACATTGCAAAAACCGCGTGTACAGCCCGAGAAGCGCTGACGTATTTTCGACCTCGACCTGTGCTCGAATGCGCCGGTTGCTTCAAGTCAAAGCCCGAAAAATAAAAACATCGACCTGCACGTCAAGGTCGAACGGGGAGTTGTCATGAGTCACGCGCCAAGCGACACGATTACCTGGGGCATGATGCTCCGCAAACTGCCGATGATTGCCAAAGCCATCCCGCGGGTGGTCAAGGGCATGAAGGTGGCCAACGTCACGGATCCGACCCAAAGCTGTGGCCTTGGCTGGACATTCGAGCAAGCGACACTGCGCAATCCCGAGGGGCCGGCGTTATTGCACGGCGATGTGCGGCTGACCTATGCGCAGGTCAACCAGTGGGCCAACCGCATCGCTCACTATCTGAACGGGCAGGGCATCGGCAAGGGCGACGTGGTCGCGGTGTTTATCGAAAACCGCCCGGAACTGCTGGTGACCATTCTGGCGCTGGCCAAGGTCGGCGCGGTCAGCGCGCTGCTCAACACCTCGCAGACGCGTGACACACTTGTCCACAGTGTGAATCTGGTGGCGCCGGTGGCGATTATTGTGGGCGAAGAACTGCTTGCGGCGTATGCGGCGATTCGCGATCAAGTAGCGATCACTGCACCGCGCACCTGGTTTGTCGCCGATCAGGACACCTACAGCCATCCGGGCATTGCGCCCGACGGGTACGTCAATCTGATCAGCGCCAGTGCCGACGCCTCCAGCGAGAATCCGCCGAGCAGCCAGCAGATCTTCTTCGACGATCCGTGTTTCTACATTTATACCTCCGGCACCACCGGCCTGCCCAAGGCCGGGGTGTTCAAGCATGGGCGCTGGATGCGCAGCTCCGCCAGTTTCGGCATGATCGCCCTTAACATGAGTCCAGACGATGTCGTCTATTGCACTTTGCCGCTGTACCACGCCACCGGTCTTTGCGTGTGCTGGGGTTCGGCGGTAAACGGTGCCTCGGGCTTCGCGATCCGTCGCAAGTTCAGCGCCAGTCAGTTCTGGAGCGACGTGCGCCGCTACCGTGCAACCACCATTGGTTACGTCGGCGAGCTGTGCCGTTACCTGGTCGATCAACCGGCCAGCGCCGATGACAGCCGTCACGATGTGCGCAAGATGATCGGCAACGGCTTGCGCCCCGGCGCTTGGGCCGAGTTCAAGACACGTTTTGCCGTCGAGCACATCTGTGAGCTGTACGCGGCGAGCGACGGCAACATCGGATTCACCAACATTCTCAACTTCGACAACACCATCGGTTTCTCCCTGATGGCTTGGGAATTGGTCGCCTACGATCATGACAGCGGCGAGCCGATCCGCAGTCCTGACGGATTCATGCGCAAGGTCGGCAAAGGCGAGCAGGGGCTTTTGCTGGCACGGATCGATGAAAAAGCTCCATTGGACGGCTACACCGATCCACAGAAAACCGCCAAGGTCGTGTTGCACGACGTGTTTAGCAAAGGCGATCGTTTTTTCAACACCGGCGACCTGCTACGCAACATCGGCTTCGGCCACGCTCAATTTGTCGATCGCCTCGGCGACACCTATCGCTGGAAGGGCGAAAACGTCTCGACCACCGAAGTCGAAAATCTTCTGCTGCAACACCCGCATATTTCCGAGGCGGTGGCTTATGGCGTGGAGATCTGCAATACCAACGGCCGCGCCGGTATGGCGGCGATCACCCCGGCGGAATCCCTTGCGACGCTGGATTTCGCCGAGTTGCTGACTTTTGCCCGGGAGCGCATGCCAGCTTATGCCGTGCCGTTGTTCCTGCGAGTGAAGGTCAAGATGGAAACCACTGGCACCTTCAAATACCAGAAAACCCGACTCAAGAACGAAGGCTTCGATCCCGGCCAGACGGGGGATGACCCGATCTTCGCATGGCTGCCCGGCACGCAGACTTACGTTCGGGTCACCGATGAAGTGTTGGCGGAAATTCATCAGGGCAAGCATCGTTATTGAATCTGGCTATGGCTCGACTTGAGAAAAAGGGGGTGACAGCCACCGTCTCGCTCGGGAAACTGTCGGCTTTCCGATTGACCGAAAGTGGAGTTGCCCCATGTCCGACCAAAGCCGCCAGATGACCCCTGAAGAAGCTGCCGAATTCACCGAGCAGGTTTTCAACAAGGCGCGCGACGGTGATGCCGAGATGCTTGATCGCCTGGTCACGGCCGGTTTGCCAGTCAACCTGAAGAACAGCAAGGGTGACACGTTGTTGATGTTGGCCAGCTATTACGGCCATCTGGATGCGGTGCAGGTGTTGCTTAAACACAAGGCCGACCCGGAAATGCGCAATGGCAACGGCCAGAGCCCGATTGCCGGCGCCGCATTCAAAGGCGATCTGCCGGTGGTCAAGGCGCTGGTCGAAGCGGGCGCAGAGATCGAAGGCTCGTCGTTTGATGGGCGTACGGCGCTGATGATGGCGGCGATGTTCAACCGCGTTGAAATCGTTGATTACCTGATCAGCAAGGGTGCCAATGCGCAAGCCAAGGACGCCAATGGCGTGACAGCGCTGGATGCGGCGCGCACGATGGGGGCGGTTGATACCACCGCGCAGCTGGAAAAACTGCTGGCCTGACGGGCCTCAAAAGATCGCAGCTTGCGGCAGCTCCTACATTGAACGCGTTGGCCTGCCATTCCGTGGATGAGCGCTGAACGTAGGAGCTGCCGAAGGCTGCGATCTTTTGCTTTGTGCGCTATCCTCCGCGCCCTCGAAATTCACCTTCGCCACAGGATCAGACCTCATGAAAGCCGCACTCGTCGAACTCATCAGCAAAATCAGCTCTGGCTGCATGGGCGAGGACGAGATCGTGAAAGTGGCTGACGAAGCCGCGCAAGCCTACGCCGATGCCGATGCCTTTCTGGCAGCCAATCCGGACATCAACTACGACGACACATTCCCGATTGCGTTGGGCGAGTGGGTCGTGGTCGGCAGCCTGCCGGAAACCGTGCTGTTCCAGGCCGACACCTACGTTGACCTGTTTGCACAGATCGTCGCCTCGTTCGGCCCGGGCGTGGATTTCAACCTCAAACCCAAGCAACTGGCCAAGACCGAAGCCCTGACTGCACTCAACCGCATCCAGGTGCAAATGAGCAGCATGAACAAGGAAAACGGCGGTTACACGCTGATGGACTTCAGCCAGTTGCTCGACGACGAACTGCAGGTGGTACTGGTCTACGGTAACGATGTGTCACGGGTGCTGGAGTTGTGCGCCGAAGTCGGTATCGCCGCTGCGCCATCGCTCGAAGCGCTCAAGATCGCCGTGCACGTCTGAGCGAGATAGCAATAAAAGGGAACCCTGCGCGCGACCGTCTATCCTAAAAGTGCATGCCACTATTCTGGAGCGACACCATGGGTTCCACGTTCAACGGTCTGATTGGCCTGATCATCCTCGCCCTCGACATCTGGGCCATCATCAATGTGCTGAAAAGCGGCGCCACCACCGGGATGAAAATCGTCTGGGTGCTGCTGATCATCCTCCTGCCAGTGCTGGGCCTGATCATCTGGGCGATTGCCGGACCGCGGGGCAACGTGCGGATCTGAATCAGCTAACACCGCAATACCCCTGTGGGAGCTGCCGAAGGCTGCGATCTTTTGATGTTGATTGTAAAAAACAAGATCAAAAGATCGCAGCCTTCGGCAGCTCCTACAGGGGGATTGTGGTTGTGAGGTTCGACCTGTCATCTTCGGCAACGTAGAATGCGCGCCTTTCCCGGGCAATCGTCCCCACGATTGGCGCCCGCGCATTCATCGGAGCACTTCACCATGACCGTCACCAAAACCAGCGAGTACCTGGAAACCCTCTACGAAGGCTACGGCCAGCGTTTTCGCATGGAAAAACTGCTGCACGAAGTGCGCACCGAACACCAGCACCTGGTGATTTTCCAGAACCCGCGCATGGGCCGGGTGATGGCGCTGGACGGCGTGATCCAGACCACCGAAGCCGACGAATTCATCTATCACGAAATGCTCACCCACGTGCCAATCCTCGCCCACGGCAGCGCCAAGCGCGTGCTGATCATTGGTGGCGGTGACGGCGGCATGCTCCGTGAAGTGACCAAGCATGCCGGTGTCGAGCACATCACCATGGTCGAGATCGACGGCACCGTGGTCGATATGTGCAAAGAGTTCCTGCCGAACCACTCCAGCGGCGCCTACGACGATCCGCGCCTGAACCTGGTGATTGACGACGGCATGCGTTTCGTCGCCACCACCACGGAAAAATTCGACGTGATCATCTCCGACTCCACCGACCCGATCGGCCCGGGCGAAGTGTTGTTCTCGGAGAACTTCTATCAGGCGTGCCATCGCTGCCTGAACGAGGGCGGTATCCTCGTGACCCAGAACGGTACGCCGTTCATGCAGATTGACGAAGTGAAAACCACTGCCGGTCGCCTGAACAGCCTGTTCCCGGACTGGCACTTCTACCAGGCAGCCGTGCCGACCTACATCGGCGGCTCGATGACTTTCGCCTGGGGCTCGACCAATCCGGCGTACCGCAAACTGAGCCGTGAAACCCTGCAACAGCGCTTCATCGGCAGCGGCATCGTCACCCGCTACTACAACCCGGAAATCCACATTGGTGCGTTCGCCTTGCCGCAGTACGTGCTGCAGGCGATCAACAAGCCAAGCAACGACTGAATAATCGCTGCAAGTCTTTGTAGGAGTGAGCCTGCTCGCGATTACGGTTTGTCTACCAACATCAGCGTTGGATGAGAAATCGCTACCGCGAGCAGGCTCACTCCTACAGTCGATGTCGTTTTTTTCATCTTCGCCCGTTGTAATCCTTTTGAACCAACTTTCGGCGTACACAGTCGAGATAGGTGTAAGCCCATTTGCGGGTTTGATCGAGGAGGCACCGATGCAAAAGTGGAAAGTCACTTTCGTGGACGATCATGGTGAAATTGTCGATGAGGTGTTCGAGCGCGCGGAATGCCCCAGCGACGATGAGGCCGCTCGATTGATCAAGGCACGGCTCCTGCCCGTCGCCGCCGAACTGGATCTGAACGATCTGGAAGGGCGCACCGCCGATGCTGGCGTCAAAAGCCTGAAAACCCAGAACAGCATCGAAATCCGCAGCATCACCCCAATCTGAAATACTTCTTGTCACCTTCAACACCAGGCCTTGGCAGCAGCTCTATCTTGGGGCTACTCTGCAACCGAGATCAGCGAACGGATCGCTAAGGTCTGGTCTTGTCAGCTACATGCTTGTTCCCGCGTGCAACCACGTTGCCGTCGTACTTTGGCCAGAGGCCCGGGGCGGGAATACGGAAAGTCTATCCATCTATGCGAGGGGGACGATTCATGAGCACAGCCTATCAAGAAGACATCAGCAGCAATGTTCTGCGCCGCATGAAAGAAGGCGGTTTCGATTTTTCCCGATTCCATCCCATCGAGTTCTACGCAATTTTCCCGGACGAGGAGCGGGCGCGCAGGGCGGCAGGCAAATTTCGTGGTGAATCCATCAATGCCCAGGTCAGCCTGCGTGATGACGGTGCGTGGGCGCTGGAATTGAGCAAAGTGATGTACGCGACATATGACGATATCGGCGACTTCGAGCAGGGATTCTCTGCCGTGGTTGAACCTCTGGGTGGCATTATCGAAGGCTGGGGTGTGAAGCAGGAGGTGCGCAACCGCCACCGTTTGAACTGATCTCTGGTTTCATTTGTTGAGCAACGGCTGACCTTCGGGTTGGCCGTTGTCATTTCCGGCATAAGCAAAACGCTGTGGCAAAACCCTGAAACAAGAAACCGAGGCAAAAAAAAGCCACCGGAGAGGGTGGCTAAAAGGGAAGACCGATAAGGAGAGGAAACCGGTCAGGGTTACAGCGGGGCGGGCCGCCGAGGCGATCCCAATCAGTTGAGCTGGCCGCTTCATGGCGCCGGGGCCGGTGAAGATTTGCAGCGAATGTGCGGATTATCCGCAGGCAGCGCCGGGCAGTGAAATCAACTCTGACTATGCTGGTGATAGGCGATGCAGTGCGTCGCAATGAAGCGGGGGCAATCCGGTTGGGGCATTTGCCGCACAGGAATGGTGCGGTGCCTGCGGCGTGTATTTCCAACCGATTGAAATCAAAGCGTTTATGCCGATGGCACGGGCCTTGCGAAGGCCTGTATGTCCGGGTGACAAGGAGTACGGCATGATCCGCACCTATTTTGATGAGATGTACGATGCCGGCGGCCAGGTTCGCCCGCATTATCGGGAGTTCGCCCGATGGCTGGCTGATACGCCGGATGAGCTGTTGGCCCAGCGGCGACGCGAGGCCGATCTGCTGTTCCATCGCGCCGGCATCACGTTCACGCTCTATGGCGACGAGCAGGGCACCGAGCGCCTGATTCCTTTCGACACCATCCCGCGCAGCATCCCTGCCAGTGAATGGCGAATCGTCGAGCGCGGGTGCATCCAGCGGGTCAAGGCGTTGAACATGTTCCTCGCCGACCTCTATCACGAGCAGCGCATTATCAAGGCCGGGATCATTCCCGCCGAACAGGTGCTGGCCAACGAGCAATATCAGTTGGCGATGCAAGGCCTGGATCTGCACCGCGATATCTATTCGCACATCTCCGGCGTCGATCTGGTGCGCGACGGCGACGGCACTTATTACGTGCTCGAAGACAACCTGCGTACACCGAGCGGCGTCAGCTACATGCTCGAAGACCGCAAGATGATGATGCGCCTGTTCCCGGAGCTGTTCGCCGCGCAGCGTATTGCCCCGATCGATCACTACCCGAACCTGTTGCTCGACACCCTGAAAAGCTCAAGTCCGATCGATGACCCGAGCGTGGTGGTGCTGACGCCGGGGCGCTTCAACAGTGCGTTCTTCGAGCACGCATTCCTGGCGCGGGAAATGGGCGTGGAGTTGGTGGAAGGCGCGGATCTGTTCGTTCGCGACGACAAAGTTTTCATGCGCACTACGGACGGCCCGAAAGCGGTGGACGTTATCTACCGTCGGCTCGACGACGCGTTTCTCGATCCACTGGCGTTCAATCCCGATTCGATGCTCGGTGTGCCGGGGCTGCTGTCCTCTTATCGCTCGGGCAACGTGGTGCTGGCCAACGCCATCGGCACCGGCGTAGCGGACGACAAATCGGTGTATCCGTTCGTTACTGACATGATCCGGTTCTACCTCGACGAAGAGCCGATTTTGAAGAACGTACCGACCTGGCAATGCCGCAACCCGTCTGAACTTTCTCATGTGCTGGCCAATCTTCCAGATCTGGTGGTCAAGGAAACCCAAGGCTCAGGCGGTTACGGAATGTTGGTCGGGCCGGCATCGACGAAAGCGGAAATCGATGCTTTCCGCGAACGGATCAAAGCCAAACCCCACGCGTACATCGCGCAACCGACGCTGTCGCTGTCGACCTGTCCGACCTTTGTCGAAAACGGCATCGCGCCGCGCCATATCGACTTGCGTCCGTTTGTCTTGTCCGGGCGCGAAACCCGGGTGGTTCCCGGCGGTTTGACCCGCGTGGCGCTGCGCGAAGGCTCCTTGGTGGTGAATTCCTCCCAGGGTGGCGGAACCAAGGACACCTGGGTGGTCGAGGATTGAAGGAAGCTTGCCATGTTAAGTAGAACTGCCTCGGATCTGTATTGGATGTCGCGTTACCTGGAGCGGGCGGAAAACCTCGCCCGGATGCTCGACATCAGTTATTCGCTGTCGCTGATGCCGCAGGACGGTCGTGGCGATGGTTTGCACGAATTGGCCATGCCGTTGCTGATCACCGGTACCCTTGACGATTACCTCGAGCGCCATGGCGCGCTACATGCTGAGCGTCTGCTGCATTTTTTTGCCCTCGATGCGGCTAACCCGGCGAGCATTTACAGCTGCCTCGGCGCGGCGCGGGCCAGTGCCCATGCGGTGCGTGGGCGCATCACGGCGGACATGTGGGAGAACATCAATTCGACGTGGCTGGAAATTCGCGGCATCGCCGAACAGGGCCTCAGTCGCTATGGCATGAGCCGTTTCTGCGAATGGATCAAGGAACGTTCGCACCTGTTCCGTGGTGCGTCGTACGGCACGATCATGCGTAATGATGCGTTTCGTTTCATTCGCCTCGGTACGTTCATCGAACGCGCGGACAACACCCTGCGATTGCTCGATGCGCGCTATGAAATGGCTGGCGATCAGGCTGAAGCAGTCAGCGACGGTACGGCCCACGCCTACTACCAGTGGAGCGCCTTGCTGCGCGCCTTGTCGTCATTCGAGGCCTACACCGAAATCTACCGCGATGCGCCCGGCGCCCGGCATGTTGCCGAGTTGTTGCTGTTGCGTGCCGATGTACCGCGTTCACTGCGTGCCTGCACCGAAGAGATCGATCAGATTCTCGCGCAACTGCCCGGTGCCAATGGCCGTCCGGCCCAGCGTCTGGCGGCAGAGATGGACGCGCGCCTGCGCTACACCGGCATCAACGAAATTCTCGAGGAAGGCCTGCACGCGTGGCTGACCGAATTCATCCCGCTGGTGCGCCAGTTGGGCAACGCCATTCACAGTTCCTACCTGGAGGCTGCATGAGACTTTCCATAAGCCACGAGACCACCTATCACTACGAGGATCAGGTGCGGGCGAGCATCCAGTACCTGCGACTGACCCCACACGATAGCGAACGTCAACACGTGTTGAGCTGGCAGCTCGATCTGCCGCGCCCGGTGCGTGCGCAACTCGATCCGTTCGGCAATATCCTGCATGTGCTGACCATGGACGAGCCGCACGAAGCGATCATCATTGGTGCGCGCGGGCAGGTCGATATCGACGAACTGCGCGAGGCCGAGCATGAGAGCCAGTCGGCGCTGCCGTTCCTGCGCTTTACCCGTTTGACCGAGGCGGATGAGGCGTTACGCGCGTTCGCCGAGAAATCCTGCAAGCAGCGGCGTGATCGCACAGCGCTGATCGATCTGATGCACGGCTTGAATCAGCACATGACCTACACGCCGGGGTCCACCGAGGTCGACACCAGCGCCGCCGAGGCCTTCGCCGGGCGTGCGGGTGTTTGCCAGGATCATGCTCACGCGTTTCTGGCTTGCGCACGCAGTCTCGGGATTCCGTCGCGTTATGTGTCGGGGTATCTGTACAGCGAGGATTGCGAGCATCTGGCCAGCCACGCCTGGGCTGAAGCGTGGCTGGATGACGCCTGGTACAGCTTTGATGTGACCAATGAACTGGCGCGGCCCGAGCGCCATCTGAAACTGGCGGTAGGTCTGGATTATCTGGATGCCTGCCCGGTGCGCGGTATGCGCCGGGGCGGTGGGTGTGAGCAGATGCATGCGAAAGTGTTCGTCTCGCCAACTCCGATCATCTCGGTGCAACAACAGTAAACGCCGTACCCCTGTGGGAGCGAGCCTGCTCGCGATAGCGGTCTGTCAGTTACAAATGTGCTGACTGATACACCGCTATCGCGAGCAGGCTCACTCCTTTAAGGAAATGTGCTCAGGGCTTAACCTTGCGCCCGGCCATGTGCTTGAGATATCCCACCAGCATTTCCAGATCCCCCTCCGGTAACACCTCCACCGAAAACCCTGGCATCTTCGCCTGCGGCCACTGACGCAAACTCTGCGGATCACGAATGTAGCGCTTGAGGAAATCCGCGCCGAAATACTCGGTCGGGCTGTAAGGAATATTCAGATCCGGCCCGAATTGCGCATCACCCGCACCGTTCAACCGGTGACACGCCAGACAGTTTTTCTGAAACAGCGCAAACCCTTGATTCACCGGGTCATCTGCCTTCAACGCAGGATCCGGCAGCAGGGCAGGGAAGCGTTCGGCCACCGGCGCCATGCGCTTGATGCTCGCGACTTCGAACGGCCACTGCTCCGGGCTGATATTGCCGGCCTGCGGATCGGTCCAGACCAGGTAGAACGGCCCGGCGCTGTGCTTGCCTTCCGACAGCGGTGGCCACGGCTGCGCCGGATCTTCGATGGCCAGCCATGCTCGCGCACCTGTTGTATTAAGCAACGGCGCAGCTGACAACTCGGCGGCAAAGCCGTCCAGTGCCACCGCTTGCAGGTGATCCTGCGGTTTGATCCCTGTCAGTAATGCGGCCACAGGCACGGCGCGATAAGTCATGTCCTTCTTGTAGGACACATCGTTTTTGATCGTCAGGGTTTGCACTTGAGGATGCTTGAGCAATTCCTCGGTCTGCCAGGTGCGGCTGCTTGCGCCCAGTTGCAGATCCAACTGGGCGGCAGACAAGGGCATGCTCAGCAGCATGGCCCCGAACACAATGAGCGCTTTCAAATGATCGCCGTCCATGTCGTGAGAGTGCGCCAAGGTTGGCACAGCCACGCTGGCCCGGGTAGCGGGCCAGTCACATTTTCAGTGGCGATGAACAGCGCCTGCCGCTCGACTCAGCCGATGACCTTGGTCAGATTCGGCAAAATCAACAACAGCGTCGTGGCGAAAAGAATGAGCCCTGCTTGACGAACTTTCGGTTGTTTGAACATGGCTTGACCGCCTTTATTGTTATTTCCTGATGCCTGCCTGCATATCCATGACGGCAAGCGCTGCACTTCCTGTTGAAGAACGTCTGCCTCGGCAAAACCCGACGACCCTGACGTACATGTTCTACATTAGGGGCCGCGTCACGCTTGGCTTAGATCCATTTCATATGGAATGCTTGCCAGATGCGATAAAAAAGGCATGAGGCTTATTGCCAGCTTCTTTGCCGGCCGCTGGCTAGACAACTCGCCGACCTGAACCGGTTCACCCAGCTGCCGATGACCGTCCGTCTGAGCGTGTGCGTCAACCGCATTGAGCGCTGTGGTCATTGAATCCATGGCCGCACGGGTCAAGAGTGGAGTCACAAGCAATCACTCCCCGCACAGGTTCGAGGACGTCATGACCCAAGCTTTGATATTCGATGCGTTACGCACGCCCCGTGGCAGAGGCAAGGCCGATGGCGCCCTGCACAGCGTCAAACCGGTGAATCTGCTGGCCGGTCTGCTGGCCGCGCTGCAAGCGCGCACCGCGCTGGACACCAGTCAGGTCGATGACGTGGTCATTGGCTGCGTGACGCCGATTGGCGATCACGGCTCGGACATCGCCAAAACCGCAGTGCAAGTGGCCGATTGGGACGTCAGTGTCGCGGGTGTGCAGATCAACCGTTTCTGCGCATCGGGACTCGAAGCGGTCAACCTTGGCGCAATGAAAGTGCGTTCGGGCTTCGAAGACCTGGTGGTGGTCGGTGGCGTCGAGTCGATGTCGCGGGTGCCGATGGGCAGCGACGGTGGCGCCTGGGCGCTGGACCCGCAAACCAACCTGCACAGCCATTTCACTCCGCAAGGTGTTGGCGCGGACCTTATCGCCACGCTGGAAGGCTTCAGCCGTCAGGACGTCGATGCCTATGCGCTGCACTCGCAACAGAAGGCCGCGCGGGCCCGGGCTGACGGCTCGTTCAACAAGTCGCTGGTGCCGGTGCAGGACCAGAACGGCATCATTCTGCTCGATCACGATGAGTTCATTCGTGCCGAGTCGACTCTGGAAGGCTTGGGCAAGCTCAAGCCGAGTTTCGAAATGATCGGCCAGATGGGTTTTGACGCCACGGCGCTGCGGGTCTACAGCCATGTCGAACGCATCAATCACGTGCACACCCCGGGCAACAGCTCAGGGATCGTCGACGGTGCAGCACTGATGCTGATCGGCTCCGAATCCAAGGGGCGTGCGCTGGGCCTTCAACCTCGGGCGCGCATTGTCGCCACGGCGGTCACCAGCACCGATCCGACCATCATGCTCACCGGCCCGGCGCCGGCAACGCGCAAGGCACTGGCAAAGGCCGGGCTGCGCGTTGAAGACATCGACCTGTTCGAGGTCAACGAAGCGTTTGCCTCGGTGGTGCTGAAGTTCATCAAGGACATGGCGGTCGACCCGGACAAGGTCAACGTCAACGGCGGTTCCATCGCTATGGGCCACCCGCTGGGCGCGACCGGTTGCGCGATCCTCGGCACCTTGCTCGATGAGCTGGAAGCGCGGCGTCTGCGCTATGGCCTGGCGACGCTGTGCGTCGGCGGCGGCATGGGCATTGCCACCATCATCGAACGCCTCTGAGCCCCGAATTCAAGGAACCTTGTTATGAGCGAAGCCATTCGTTACGAAAAAGGCCAGGACGCGATCGTCGTGCTGACCATCGACATGCCGGGCCAGAGCGCCAACACCATGAACGCCGTTTACCGCGAGGCCATTGCCGCTTGCGTTGCCCGTCTAGTGACTGAAAAAGACCAGATTGCCGGGGTCATCATCACCTCGGCGAAGAAAACCTTCTTTGCCGGCGGCGACCTTAAGGAGCTGATCAAGATCGGCAAGCCCGAAGCCAAAGCCTTCTACGACATGGTGCTGACCCTCAAAGCGCAGTTACGCACCCTAGAGACCCTCGGCAAACCGGTGGTCGCGGCGATCAACGGCGCGGCGCTGGGTGGCGGTTGGGAAATCTGCCTCGCCTGTCACCACCGCGTGGCGCTGGACGATGCATCAGTGCAACTCGGTCTGCCGGAAGTAACTCTCGGCCTGTTGCCGGGCGGCGGCGGGGTGGTGCGCATGGTGCGTATGCTTGGCATCGAAAAAGCGCTGCCGTATTTACTCGAAGGCAAGAAAGTGCGTTCGCAACAGGCGTTGCAGGCGGGTTTGATTGATGAGCTGGCGGCGGATCGCGATGAGTTGCTGGCCAAGGCGCGCGCCTGGATCGTTGCCAATCCGACGGCAGTGCAGCGCTGGGATGTGAAGGGTTATCAGATTCCGGGCGGTACGCCGTCGAATCCGAAAGTCGCGCAGATGCTGGCGATTGCGCCGTCGATTCTGCGTAGCAAGACCCAAGGGACAATGCCGGCGCCGGAGAAAATCCTCTGCGCGGTAGTCGAGGGCGCTCAGGTCGATTTCGACACCGCGCACTTGATCGAAACCCGTTACTTCACCGAACTGACCACCGGGCAGATCTCGAAAAACCTGATTGGCACGTTCTGGTTTCAACTCAACGAGATCAATGCTGGTGGTTCGCGGCCGCAGGGTTTTGCGCCGTATGTCACGCGTAAGGTCGGCGTGCTTGGCGCAGGGATGATGGGCGCGGGTATTGCCTTTGTCAGTGCTTCGGCGGGCATTGAAGTGGTGCTTAAGGATGTCAATCTGGTTGCCGCCGAGAAAGGCAAAGCACATTCTGCGGCGTTGCTGGACAAGAAAGTCGCCCGTGGGCAGATGGATGCTTTGAAGCGTGATGAGGTGTTGGCGCGGATCACCCCATCCGAAAGTGATGCGGATCTCGCGGGTTGCGATCTGATCATCGAAGCGGTGTTTGAGGATCGCGATCTCAAGGCCAGGGTTTCCTCTGCCGCCCAGCAAGTTGTCGGCGCCGAAGCGGTCATCGCTTCGAATACATCGACGTTGCCTATTACCGGGCTGGCAAAGGCTGTGCCTGATCCTGGCAAATTCATCGGCCTGCATTTCTTCAGTCCGGTGGAAAAAATGCCGCTGGTGGAAATCATCAAAGGTGCACAGACCACCGATGAAACGCTTGCCCGAGGTTTTGATTTCGTCCTGCAAATCAAGAAAACCCCGATCGTCGTCAACGATAGTCGCGGCTTCTTTACTTCACGCGTCTTCGGCACCTTCACCAACGAAGGTATCGCCATGCTCGGCGAAGGCGTGAGCGCGCCGATGATCGAGACCGAAGCGCGCAAGGCCGGGATGCCGGTCGGGCCTCTGGCGATCTCTGACGAAGTTTCCCTCAGCCTGATGAGCCATATCCGTCAGCAAACCGCCAAGGACCTACAGGCAGAAGGGAAACCGCTGATTGAACACCCGGCCTTCGCCGTGATTGACTTGCTGCTTCACGAGTACAAGCGTTCGGGCAAAGCGGCGGGTGGCGGCTTCTATGATTATCCGGTCGGCGCGCAGAAACATTTGTGGCCCGAGCTGAAGCCGCGCTTCGAGAAGCCCGACGGGCAGATTTCGCCTAAAGACGTGCGTGATCGGCTGTTGTTCGTGCAGGCCATTGAAACGGTGCGTTGTGTGGAAGAGGGCGTGCTGACCTCGACGGCGGATGCCAACGTCGGCTCGATCTTCGGTATCGGTTTTGCGCCGTGGACCGGCGGTGCGTTGCAGTTCATCAACCAATACGGAGTGAAAGATTTCGTCGCCCGCGCGCAGTATCTGGCTGAGCAGTATGGCGAGCGTTTCGCACCGCCCGCGCTGCTGCTGGACAAAGCGGCAAAAGGTGAAATGTTCTAAGGACAACGCGCATTCCGGGGCTTGCCTTGCCAGGGGGTTTCAAGGCAGGCTCTGGGGTGTTCATTATTCCCATCACGTGTCAGGTATTTTTTATGTCGCTACGCATCTGCATTCTGGAAACCGACATCCTGCGTCCAGAACTGGTCGATCAATATCAGGGTTACGGGCAGATGTTCCAGCGCCTGTTCTCACAGCAACCGATTGCCGCCGAGTTCACCGTCTACAACGTGATGCAGGGCGAATACCCAAGCGACGACCAGACCTTCGACGCGTACCTGGTCACCGGCAGCAAGGCCGATTCGTTCGGCACTGACCCGTGGATTCAAACCCTCAAGGAATACCTGCTGAGCCGCTACGAGCGCGGCGACAAACTGCTCGGCGTGTGCTTCGGCCATCAACTGCTGGCGCTGCTGCTCGGCGGCAAGAGCGAGCGCGCGACCCAGGGTTGGGGTGTCGGTACCCACAACTACAAACTCGCGGCCAAGGCGCCGTGGATGAACCCGGTACGCGAAGAGCTGACGCTACTGATCAGTCACCAGGATCAGGTCACTGCGCTACCGGAAAACGCCACCGTCATTGCTTCGAGTGATTTCTGCCCGTTTGCGGCGTATCACATCAACGATCAGGTGCTGTGCTTCCAGGGGCACCCGGAGTTCATCCATGATTATTCGCGGGCGCTGCTGGATCTGCGTCAGGAAGCGCTGGGTTCGCAAATCTACAGCAAAGGTGTGGCGAGCCTGGAGCAGGAACACCATGGCGCTACGGTTGCGGAGTGGATGATGCGTTTTGTGGCGCACAAACCAGAAACTGTCTAAGGCCAAAAGCTTCGCGAGCAGGCTCGCGCCCACATTGGATTTCCGGTGCGCCACCGATCAATGTGGGAGCGAGCCTGCTCGCGAATGTTCCAGACAACTCGGTTTGCTCTACAACCAACCAGACTTCTTGAAACTTGCCCACAAACTCACACACCCCACCGTAATAAACCCCAGCACACCGAAATAGCCGTAGTGCCAGCTCAACTCCGGCATGTTCTGGAAATTCATCCCGTAAATCCCCGCAACCGCCGTCGGAAACGCCAGAATCGCCGCCCAGGCAGCAAACTTGCGTTGCACCACGCTTTGCCGTGATGCCTCGAGCAACACACCAATCTCGATGGTCTGGCTGGCAATGTCGGCCAGGGTGGTCAGGTCTTCCATTTGCCGCGTGACGTGAATCTGCACATCACGGAAGTACGGGCGCATGTTCTTGTCGATAAACGGGAAACTCAGCTTCTGCAGTTCCTCGCCAATCTCCACCATCGGCGCCGCGTACCGACGCAGGCGTACGACATCGCGGCGCAAGCCATGCAGCCTCTGAATGTCATGCTCATTCAACGCGCTGCACAACACGTTGCGCTCCAGCTCATCGATCTCGGCATGGATCGCTTCGCCGACTGGCTGATAGTTCTCGATGACAAAATCGAGCAACGCATAAAGTACGAAATCTTCCCCGTGCTCCAGCAGCAGTGGACGTGCCTCACAACGTTGGCGTACATGGGCGTAGGACGCCGAGTGGCCATTACGCGCGGTGATGATGTAGCCCTTGCCCGCAAAGATGTGCGTCTCGATAAATTGCAGAACGCCGTTCTCGCGGATGGGGGAGTAGGTGACGATAAACAAAGCGTCGCCAAAGGTTTCGAGCTTCGGTCGACTGTGTTTTTCCAGGGCGTCTTCAATGGCCAGTTCGTGCAGGTTGAACTGACGTTGCAGGTTGGACAGCTCTTGAGCGTCCGGCTCTTCCAGACCGATCCACACAAAGTGACCGGTTTTCGCAGCCCAGGCAGCGCCTTCGTCGAGGGTAATATTGGTGACTTTCTTGCCTGCGCTGTACACCGCAGCAGCAACAACTCGACCCATGGTGGTGATTCACTTCTTCTTGGCAGGTGGCAGGGAATTCAAGGCTTCAGCTTAGCCGTGTCGCTGCTTGAGAGTCAGTGAAATCTGTACAGTTCACCGGGTAAAAGAAAACCCGCACAGGGCGGGTTGTCTTTTCAGGCAGCTTGCAGTTGCCGATCCATCGATTCAATGCACTCGCGCATCTGCTCGCGACACTGATTGATGAGCATGGGCATGTCGTCCATGGTCAATCCGGCTGTAGGAATCGCCGGCAACGAGCGTATGAGGATTTTCCCGCTGCGCCAGCGATTCAGACGCATGTGCTTGATGTAACTGCTGACGCAAACCGGAACGATCGGTACACCAGCGGCAATTGCCATCTGGAACGCACCTTTCTTGAAGGGCAGCAATTCTTCGCCGAGGTTGCGTGTGCCTTCCGGGAACACCCAGATCGAGGTGTCTTTGTTCTGCAGGGTGTTGGTGGTGGTGAGCATCGATTGACGCGCCTTGTGCGCATTGCCACGGTCGATCAACACATTGCCGGCCAGCCAGAACAGTTGCCCGAACAGTGGCACCCACTTGAGGCTCTTCTTGCCGATGCACACGGTACGGCGCGGCACGACGTTTCCGAACACGAACAGGTCATAGTTGGACTGGTGGTTGGCGATGATCACGCAGCTATCGGGTTTGTTCAGCAAACCGCTGACATCGGAATTCACCCGTAAACGCAAAATACACATCGCTGGTAGCGCATAGAGGCGGGCGCACAGACGGCTGTTGTCCGGATTGAACGGGCGGCAGATCCCGAGAATCACCCCGAGCACGCCGGCCAGAATAAAGTGCAGGCCCATCAATAACATACGAAACACGAACAGCATTTTCAGGCCCCACCGGGACAAAAGGTGGCGCAGTGTACGGATGTGCACTGTTTTCGGCAATTGCCGCTATAGAGTGCGGAGATAGCCGATGTTTAAGCGCATGTTTCAGAATGGAGGGTCAGACCTGTCCTAGAGCGGTCGCAGACTTTTAAACCATGCGTGCAAGAAAAAGCCCGACACGACGGTCGGGCTTCTTTTGCGCATCAGCCGGGCTTAGCCCAGATGCTCCTGATCCTGGATGATCGCGTTATCCAGAGCTTCCAGCAGCGCTTTACGCACCTTCAACTTGGTGTTCTTGTGCGCGAGCATGTTGATCTTCTTCAACTGACGCGCAGCGGCGAGGGCGGCACCTTGCAGCTCTTCGGCGGCAACCACCTTGTCGAGGAAGCCGGCATCCACGGCGCTTTTCGGATCGAACATCTCGCCGTTGATCACCGAGCGGTGGAACGCCGAGCGACGCAGACGATCACGCGCCAACTCGATACCTGCGTTATGCATTGTCATGCCGATCTGCACTTCGTTCAAACCGATGCTGAACGGGCCATCGACACCGATGCGGTAATCAGCAGACAACAGAATGAAAGCGCCTTTCGCCACCGCGTGACCTGGGCATGCGACGATGACCGGGAACGGGTGAGAGAGCAGGCGACGCGCCAAGGTCGAACCCGCGGTTACCAGCGATACGGCTTCCTTAGGGCCGGCGGTCATGACTTTCAGGTCATAGCCGCCGGACAGAATCCCTGGCTGACCGGTGATGATCACGATGGCACGATCAGTCACCGCCTGATCCAGCGCCGCGTTGAATGCCGCAATCACGTCCGGAGAAATGGCATTGACCTTGCCGTTGCTCAAGGTCAGGGTCGCGATACCGTCTTCGAGGTGGTAGGAAATCAACTCACTCATGACGCTATTCCTTGTAAGAAAGATGGGCAGACGTTACCCACCGCCGCAGGCCAGGTAAAGCGCCGTGACTGACTCGCCAGTCACCGTTTCACGGCGTAGCCAGCGCGGCGAGGCATTCTGCTTCTATATAGAAGGGTCACCTCCACCGAAGATTGGCCGGTTTGCCATGGCCTACCAGCGAGCAAAACGACTTTTTCTCTTAACCGCATGAAAATTCTGAAAAAAAGTTTGCCATCGGAAAAGCTTTCGACTACATTAGCGCGCCTCGACAGACAGAACATGTTTGAAGAGATACGGTGAAGTGTCCGAGTGGCTTAAGGAGCACGCCTGGAAAGTGTGTATACAGGAAACTGTATCGAGAGTTCGAATCTCTCCTTCACCGCCATATTCAGTACACAAAACCCCTGATTTCGAAAGAAGTCAGGGGTTTTGTGGTTTCTGGCGTCTGGATTTTATTGGCAGCGGCGTGAAGTCTGCTTTGAGCCATTACAATCGCGAATTTATTCATCCTTGTAGGGACGACACTCCATGATCATTTCCACCACTCACGCCATTGAAGGCCGGCAGATCACTGCATATCTGGACATCGTCAGTGCCGAGTCGGTGCAGGGGGTCAATGTGATCCGTGACATGTTTGCCGGTATGCGTGATTTTTTCGGTGGGCGTTCGCAGACGCTGGAGCGGGCTTTGAAGGAGGCGCGTATTCAGGCGACCGAAGAAATACGGGAGCGTGCGCGCGCTCTGCAGGCTGATGCGGTAGTCGGGGTGGACTTTGAGATCAGTATGCCCGGCGGGAAGGGCGGGATGGTTGTGGTGTTTGCGACGGGTACGGCGGTGAAGTTGCGCTGAGTTTGTTTGACGGGTGTGTAAGCCCATTCAGAGGCTGAATGGGCTCAATCTTGCGGTGCAATCAGCCTTGTGGCTTGAGGATCACGGTGCCTCTTTCGTCATAGGTCAGTGGTGTATCAATGGCGACCAGAGGGGGTGTATCAGAAGGCGGGTTGGGTTCGACTGGCTTGCTGGGATGGTAAATGACCCCTGGTTGCAGAACCGGTGTATCCGGACCCGGAGACTTGATGGTGATTTCACCGGAAGCGATCTTTTCCTTGAGTTTTTCAGCGCCAGCCTTGCCGGCTGCGATCTGTTCGTCCGTGAGTTTTACGACAGGCATATTCGGGAATCCGTTGATTTGCATGTTCTCTCCTTGAGATTCATTTGTATGAAAAAGGTCAACGGCCTGTCTCTGCAATTCTTTAGCGGTGCAGGACCAATGGCACTTCATCGCGTTGAGTTTTTGTAGGCCATTCGTCGGGCATCAGGAGATCTGAATAACAAGTCCAGGAATGACCAGCTAGTCTCAAAAGCGTTGGAGGTCGATATTTTTTCAGGCGAATGGGTTTTTGCCGGTGTCGACCGGTGGCGAAGGGGCGATGGTATGACTGATCCGTATATCGAAGACGATGGCGCTGAATTTTCCTTCAATAACTGTGTACGGTGCGGTCAGACCGAGTACCAGTCAGGCTTTGGCGAGGACCGGGTGCAGACCGGCAAGATCAAATCCACAGCACCGAAAGGACCGAAGGCAAAATTTCTACCCAAGGTCAGCGCGCGATCCAGAAAATAATCTGTCACTGCATAACCCCGTCATTGAACGGGGTTTTTTATGGCTGATTGAGTGAGAGAAATGTCCTACGCACTTCGGTGGCAAATGCGGGGGGGCTTTCACAAACTTTTCACGTCTACCGCGGTAGGGTGAAGCCATCCGTTAGAAAGCAAGTCTCCAGCCCGTCTCCCCAGCGGGCTTTTTTTTGCCTGTCATAAAACCTTTTGCAGAATCGCTGTCCAATCGGCGCCGAGTACGCGAAGCCTCTGATTTCGGCTGGACTTTTGCGCGGCGACGGCATTAAATCCCGGCCCTTTTTGTCATCCCAATTTTTGAGGTTTTCGTCATGCGTTTAACACTGCCTGCTCTGGTTCTGGGGCTTCTGGTTGCTCAAGGTGCAATGGCTGCCGGTGATGGCACCGCGGCGCTGGGCGGTGGTCTGGGTGGCGCACTGGGTAATGTCGTCGGCCAGAAAATGGGCGGCAGCACTGGCGCGGCAATCGGTGCTGGCGTAGCAGGCGCGGCGGGCAGCGCAGTGGCGGCGCGCAAGGGGAGCCGGACCAAAGCGGCGATTGGCGGCGGTGTTGGCGCAGCGGGTGGTTCGGTGATCGGCAACAGCCTGGGCGGCAAGACCGGTGCGACCATTGGTGCAGGCCTGGGCGGTGCGGCGGGCGGCGCAGTGGGCAGTAACTTGTCCAAAGGTCACAAGCGTCACTGAGACTAATCCCTTGTCAGAAAAAGCCCGGCTCGATGTCGGGCTTTTTCATGGCTGAACGTTTTTCCCGTTTGCGTCTCCAATCTCACATAGGCCCATGTCTGGGCGGACTGTCCCACTTCGGGAACTGTGAGGTTCATATGCGCTTGTCATTATCTGCACTGTTTTTCGGTTTGCTGGTAGCACAAGGGGCGATGGCCGCTGGTGATGGCACCGCTGCTGTGGGTGGCGGCTTGGGCGGCGCGCTCGGCAATGTGGTCGGTGGACAACTCGGTGGCAGTACTGGCGCGGCCGTAGGTGCGGGTGTTGGCGGCGCGGCCGGGAGTGCCGTCGGGGCGAATAAACGCAACCGAACCGAAGCCGCCATTGGCGGTGGTCTCGGCGCGGCGGGCGGTTCGGTTGTCGGCAACAGCCTCGGCGGCTCAACGGGTTCGACCATTGGCGCAGGTTTGGGCGGCGCGGCGGGTGGTGCGGTCGGTAATAACCTGGGTGACGATGGTGGCTCTCATTCGGGTGGTGGCCACAAACACAAGAACAAACATAAAAACCGCCATCATTGATGGGGGGTTAAACGGAAACCCGGCATTTTGCCGGGTTTTTTGTATTTGCTCGTCAGACTCTGGAACGATTGGCTGTAGGGCTTTTCGAACGTCATACACTCCCTGAAATGACGAGGTTGCCATGACTCCTGAAACCGAAGGCAAGGAAGAGAAAGGTTCGAGTGGACTGCCATTTATCAATGACCCGGGGAATGAGGACCCGGGATCGTTGATGGATGATGCGACGGTGCCGTTGAATGATTCGGATGAGGCGGATATGGAGTATGAAGAGGATGAGGATGAGCAGTGAGGGGAATAGGTTGGGTTGAAAGTCTGGAATTGGTTTTAAGGGCCTGAGTGAGCAGGCCCTTTTTGTGGTCGTGTCTAATCGGTATCTTTTGAGTCAGCCAATACATACAGGTTACTTATGCCTGACATTTTTTTGATTTTTTTTAGCTCTATATATTCTTTGAGTTCTTTTTTAATGGTTTCTTCATCGCAATATTTTCTATGTTTAGAGGGTCTTTCACGGGCAAAGTTGTATAGGCGCCAAGTATCAAATCCATTGATTTCACCGTTAGGGCCATAGTCGAAATCTACGCTTCCTGTCGATAAATTGATGCGGCAGCCAATACCATGTAATTCATATTTAACGCCTCGAGTAACTCTCCCGCATCGCTTGATTACCTTGGTGCGCCAAAGCCTTCGAATGTCTCGAGTGCCAAATTTGCGCTCAAATATCAGCGTGCTGGACTCCACCATGGAGATGAAGTCATTTATCAGGATGTCCAAAGTTTCATTTTGATCGCTCATCTTCTTCTCCGATGCTCCAATCTGTCTAAACCTACGTTGTTTGCTGACTCTATTACATCTTCAATACTGTTTAGAGTTCTGTCGTATTTTATAAGGTCGGTTATGAGTTTGATTGTCACATTTGTTGAGGTTTGCCGTGCGGCTGCTGCGCGATGGTGTCCGTCAAGAATATACAGGTTGCCGTCATGTTCTATGACATCGATGGGATCTACTGGATCGTACCCGTTGCGCATTTTATTTTTATAATCCTCGACTGTCTTGGTTGAGGTCTTTCCCTCTATTGTATGTATTCGCTTCAAAGTTTTTGGATCTATATTGTGAGCAATTTCCGGTAGTTTCGGCTCATTCTCATCAACCTGAGCCCCATCACTTCCACCCGGCACCTCACACCCAGGCTTATTCGGCGGCGGGCAGTTGGAGTTCAAACCCAACGGATCCACCCACCCCGTCGGATTCGGCACGTACTGGTACTGATTCAGCCCACCCGCCAACTTGATTGGGTCCGGCGTCAGATACCGCCCCAGCCGCGGGTCGTAATACCGATGGCGGTTGTAATGCAGGCCACTTTCCGCATCGAAGTACTGCCCCTGAAAACGCAGCGGCTGGTTCAGGTAGTCGTCGCCAGCCAGGGTCAGCGCGGCGACTTTGCCGTAGGCGTCGTATTGCGCGGACCAGACGATGTCGCCGCTGTAGTCGGTGAGTTCCTGCGGGGTGCCGAGGTGGTCGAGTTGGTAGTAGAACGGGCAGGCCTTTTTCGGGCCTTTACCGTCGAGCAGCGCCAGCGGGCGGAAGGTGCCGGGTTCGTAGACGTAGCTGCGGTATTCGTTTTCGCTGCTTTCGGCGACGAGGTGGTCGCCTTGCCAGAAGAATTCGGTGGTTTCGCCGTTGACGGTTTTGCGGATACGCCGGCCGAAAGCGTCGTACTTGTAAGACGCGGTTTGTCCGTCCGGGCGGGTCAGGCCGATCAGGCGGTGCTGGCAGTCGTAGCGGTATTCAGTGACGAGTGTCTGTGCGCGGCCTCGCCGTTCACGGATCAGGTTGCCGAAGGCGTCGTAGTCGTAGTGGCGGTCGCCCTGCATCAGCAGGCGGTTGCCCTTGATCTGGCTGGGACCGGGGCGGTCCTGCATCAGCAGGTTGCCGGCCGGGTCGTGGGCGAAGCTTTCCGGCAGTTCGTCGCGCGAGTGACGTACGCGGATCAAGCGGTCGAGGGCGTCGTAGCCGTAGGTGCGCTGGCCGTGACGGGTGTCGGCAATGTGCGCGAGATTGCCGTTGGCGCTGTAGGCATAATCCCGGCGGTACAGCGCATCACGCTGATGGCCTACGGCGTGGGCGAGTAATCGTCCTTGATCGTCGTAGGTATATTCGCTGAGCAGCAGGCCCTGCTGACGTTGTTGTTCGCGACCGGACTGATAGACATGGCGGGTCAACGGCGTGCCGTTGAGGTCAATCCCGTTCAGCGCGCCGCCCTTGGCGTGGCGGTAGTCGAGCACGCTGTTGTCCGGCAGACGCATGCGTTTGAGCTGGCCGCAGGCGTCGTAGCGGTAACGCAGGGTGCCCCAGCCCTGATGCTCGGTGATCAGCCGGTCCTGACGGTCGTACTCGAAGGCCAGCGGGTGTTGCTGACCGTCGTCGACCCCAATCAAACGGCCGAGACGGTCGTATTGGTAGGTGACCTTGATGCCGTCGGGCAGGGTTTTGACCAGCAGGCGCCCGGCCGCATCGCGCTCATACGCAGTGAGCAAACAAGAGCCGTCATCACCGAACTCGGTCTTTTCCAGCAGATGCCCATTGAGGTCATAGGCGTACGTGGTACGCCGACCATCAAAACCGCTTTCCTGACGAATCAGCCCGGTCGGCGTGTAGTCCAGCCGGTACTTTTCCCCTGATTCGTTTTCGATCTCGGTGAGCAGCAGTTGCGCATGGTCGTAGCGGTACTGCACCCGCGTGCCGTCAGGGTTGATTCGGCGCGAAACCAAGTGCAGATCGTCGTCATATTCATAACGGGTAATGCGCCCCAGTTCATCCCGTTCGGCAGTGACCTGACCGTAGGCGCCGTAGCTGTAGGCGCGGGTGCTGCCGGTAGGAAAAGTCGTCTGAATCAGTCGGCCAAGCGCGTCCCAATGCTGGCGGGTGACCGCACCGTGTTCGTCTGCGGTCGTGGTCCGCCGCCCCAGTACGTCGTAGGAAAAGCGCCGCACGCCACCGTCGGGCAGGGTTTCCTCGGTCAACTGGCCGAGGCTATTCCAGACCAGCCGATGCCGGCTGCTGTCCGGGTAGCGGATCGACAGCAATTGCCCCCGGGTGTCGTAGTAGTAAT